>NZ_JAYEZL010000001.1:0-1008058 GCF_037031165.1 Halobacterium yunchengense
TGGAAGCTCTCGCACACGGTGCGGTCGCGGGTCACCGCCACGGAGGAGCCACACCGCATCGACTGGGAGCTCGTCGGCGGCATCGACGCCCACGGGAGCTGGCTGGTCGAGGAGGCGGAGTCGGGGTGTGCGGTGTCGCTGGTCGTGACCTACGACGCGGGGAGCGCGCGCGGCACGCTCGACCTGCCGGCGTTCGTCTCCCTCGACTGGGTGGTCGACCGCGTCGTCGACCTCGTCGTCGAGGAGGGCGAGCGCGTCGTCGAGCGCGTCGTCGCCGACCTGGAGGGGGAGCGCCGGCCCGTCGACCTCGCGGTCGAGCGGCGGTAGCCCGTCGGCCGACAACGCTTATCTGGCGGCGAGTGAATCCTGGGAGCGTGCACTGGACGCTCGCTTTCGGCGCCCGCGCGGGGCGCACTCGACGGAGGTGCCGGTAGTCGTGGCCAGCGAACCGCTCTCGGTGGGGATGCTCGGCTACGGGTTCATGGGCGACGCGCACGCGAACGCGCTTCGCACGCTCCCGCAGTTCTTCCCGGACGCCCCCGAGGTCTCCCTGGACGTGCTGGTCGGCCGCGACGCGGCCGCCGCCGGCGAGGCCGCCGACCGAATGGGGTTCTCGCGCGTCGAGACGGACTGGCGGGACGCCCTCGACGTCGACGTCTTCTACAACCTCGGGCCGAACAGCGTCCACGTCGAGCCGACGGTCGCGGCCCTCGACGCGGGCGTCCACGTCCTCTGCGAGAAGCCGCTGGCGCCGACTCTCGACGGGGCCGAGCGGATGGCCGCCGCCGCGGCGGCCAGCGACGCCGTCGCCGCGGTCGGGTTCAACTACCGGTTCGTGCCGGCGGTCCGGTACGCGAGAGAGCTGGTCGAGGCCGGCGAACTCGGCGAGCTCCGGCACGCGCGCTTCCGCTACCTCCAGGACTGGCTCGTCGACCCGGACGCGCCGTGGACCTGGCGGCTGGACGCCGACGCCGCCGGCTCCGGGGCGCTTGGCGACCTCGGCGCGCACAGCTTCGACCTCGCGCGCTACCTCGTCGGCGACGTCGACGCCGTCAGCGGGCACGCGGAGACGTTCGTCGACGAGCGCGTCCCCGAAGGCGGCGGCGACCCGCGCCCAGTGACCGTCGACGACGCGTTCGCCGCGCACGCCGAGTTCGAGTGCGGCGCGGTGGGGACGTTCGAGGCGACGCGGTACGCGACCGGCCGCCGGAACCAGCACGCCTTCGAGCTCGACGGCTCGGCGGGCGCGGTGCGGTTCGACCTCCAGCGGCTGAACGAACTCGAGGTGCTGCGCGGCGACGGCCGCGGCTTCGAGACGGTGCTCGTCACCGACGACGACCACCCCTACGGCGAGCAGTGGTGGCCGTCCGGCCACGCGCTCGGCTGGGAGCAGACGTTCGTCCACGAGAACTACGAGTTCCTCTCGGCGGTCGCCGACGGCGCCGCGTTCGAACCGGACTTCGGCGACGGCCTCGCGGTCCAGCGGCTGCTGGACGCAGTCGCGGAGAGCAGCGACCGCCGCGAGTGGGTCGCGGTCTGACCGGAGGGCGTCGGCGCGCCGCGAGCCCTACTCGTGGTCGCCCTCGCCGTAGTCGCCGCCGTACCGCATGAAGAAGTACGTCAGCCCGAGGACGGACGTCATCGAGCCGACGGCCGCGACGCCGAGGGTCTTCGCGCTGTTCGGGAGAATGGACTGGTAGCCCTGCGGTTCCTCCGGCGGGTCCGTCGTCACCTCGACGACGCCAGTCATGCCGACGCTGGCGTGGGGCGTGCAGACGTACTCGTAGGTGCCCTCGGTCTCGAAGGTGTGCTCGTACTCGAAGCCGGCGTCCTCGATCGGTTCGTGGCCCGTCCACTCCGCGCCGTCCGGGGTGGACTCCACGGCGACGTTGTGGCCGCCGGAGTCCCACACCCACTTGACCGTCCCGCCGGGTTCGACGTACGCCGTCTCCGGGTCGAAGACGTTCGACCCGCCGGGACCCACCGTGATCTCGGTGGATCCGCCACCGCCGTCCTCCTGGGCGGCCGCCGAACCGGTCGCGGCGACCCCCGCGGCCGCGACGCCGGCGCCAGTGCGGAGGAACCTGCGGCGCGTCACGCGCTCGCCTGTGTCGTCGGTCATGCGCGACGCTAAGGGACACCGGGTACTGAATACTTTGGTTTGCGCGTCCCGGCGACCGGCCGACGGAACGGCGTCGACGCGGCCCGACGCCCGCTCAGAGCGCGTAGTCCTCGTCGCCGTCGAGGTCCGCGAGGAACGCGCTCGCGAGGTCGACGACGGCGGCGACGTCGTCGACGTGGGCGGCCTCCGTTGGCGTGTGGAGGTACCGCGTCGGCGTCGAGAGCGCGCCCGCGGGAGTCGCGCCGTGCGAGCGCTGGAGCGGTCCCGTGTCGGTGCCGCCCGCGGGCAGCACCTCCAGCTGGTGGGCGAGCCCCTCGCGGTCGGCGACGGCGAGCAACTGGTCGACGACTTTCGGGTTCGGGATGACGACGCCGTCCTTGAGCTTCACCGCGGCGCCCGCCCCGAGTTCCGTGACGTGGTCCTCCTCGTAGACGAACTGCGGGATGTCGTTGGCGACGGTGGTGTCGAGGTTCAGCGCGAGGTCCGGGTCGACGTCGGCGCCGATCGCCTCCGCGCCGCGCAGACCGACCTCCTCCTGGGTGGTCGCCGCGAAGTGCACGGTCACGTCGGGGTCGACGCGGGCGGCCACCTCCAGCAGCGCGTACACGCTCACGCGGTTGTCGACGGCCTTCCCCGTGAGGAGGTCGCCGACGCGCTCCAGCGGCTGGGTGAGCGTCACGCGGTCCCCGACGCTGACGCGTTCCTCGACCGCCTCGGCGGGGAGGCCGAGGTCGATGAACACGTCCCGCACCTCGTCTTCGTCCCGCATGTAGGGGTTGCCGTCGGTGTGCGGCGGCGGCGACCCGATGACCCCGGGGAGGTCGCCGCCGGCGGCGTGGACGGTCGCGCGCTCGGCGCGCAGCACTCGCGGGTCCCAGCCGCCGAGCGCGTCCACCCGCACGAAGCCGTCGTCGTGGACGTGCCGCACGAGGAACCCGATCTCGTCCATGTGCGCCGCGACCAGCACCTCGAAGTCGGGGTCCGTCGCGCCCTCGACGGTCGCGACGAGGTTCCCCATCGCGTCCGTGCGAACCTCGTCGACGTCCTCGGGGAGGTGCTCGCGGACGACCGCGCGCACGCGGTCCTCCTGGCCGGGCGTGCCGTCGACGGCCGTCAGTTCGCTCAGCAGGTCGAAGTCGACGTCCATGGTCGACCCTGCGTCGCGCGGGTGAAAAGCGCGCGCCTACCGGAAGTCCGCGCGGCGCTCAGGCGTCCCGGTCGACGACGAACTCCGTGAACGCGGCGAGCTGGTCGGCCTGCTCGTCGCGGACGTCGACGGCGTCGAGGTGGTCGCGGGCGGCCGCCGCGAGCTCGCGGGCGCGCTCGCGGGCGTACTCGACGCTGCCCGCGTCCCGCAGCACGCCGACGGCGTCGAGGACGTCCTCGTCGCTCGGGTCGTCGTCGGTGAGGACCTCCCGGAGCCGCGCCGCGTCGGCCTCGTCGGCGTGCTCGACGGCGTGGATCACCAGGAGGGTGCGCTTGCCCTCGCGGACGTCGTTCCCGAACGCCTTCCCGAAGTCGCCCGCCTCGTCGAGCGTGTGCTCGACGTCGAGGACGTCGTCGGCGATCTGGAACGCGATGCACAGCGACTCCGCGTAGTCCGCCAGGTGGGCCTCCGTCGCCTCGTCCTGGCCCGTGACGATGGCGGCGAGCCGGCCGGCGATGCGGCCGAGTGCGCCCGTCTTGCACGCGCTCATCTCCAGGTACTCGCGTTCGGTCATGGCGACGCTGTCGCCGTTGTGCCAGTGGATGTCCGTCCCCTGGCCGAGGTGCGTGCGGTTGAGTTCGTGCGTGAGCATGTCGAACGCGCGCAGCCGCCGCTCCGCGGGGAGGTCGGCGGGGTCGTCCGTGACGACCTTCAGCGGCACGAAGTAGAGGGCGTTCCCGGCGTTCAGCGCGACGTCGACGCCGTACGTGCGGTGGATGGCGGGGCCGCCGCGCCGGAGGGTCGCGCCGTCCTCGACGTCGTCGACGATGATAGTGCCGGTGTGGAGGACCTCGGGGATGGTCGCGTAGGGCAGCAGTTCCTCGGGGTCGCCGCCGAACCCCTCCGCGGCGACCAGGAAGAGGACGGGCCGCCAGCGCTTCCCGCCGCGGTCGAGCAGGTCCCAGACGGGCTCGCAGAGGGCACTCGTCAGCGCGTCCGCGTCGTAGGCGAACTGCGGCTCCCCGAACCGCTCGGCGACGGCGTCGGCCGTCAGCGTCCGCGGGAGCAGCCGCGCGATCTCCGCGTCGATGCGCGGCCGCCACTCCGAGAGCGCCGCTCGCATACTCGGTGGGTCGCCTGCAGCCGGCAAAAAACTTCAGTTCGCGAACGACTCGCCGGCCGGCCGTGCGGCGGGCGCTCCCGCACGGAGAAACTCCACGCGGCGCGTTCGGGGTTCCAGAACCCTTTTGGAGAGTCCGCGTCCACGGGAACGTATGGCAGACGTCGAAGCCGAACTCCGGAAGGAACTCCTCGACGCCTTCTCGGGCGCCGACTACCCAGTGAACAACCAGATGGACCTCGTGCCCGCGCTCCCGAACGGCCCCTCGACGACGTTCGAGGCCGGCGGCAAGTCGTTCACCGCGATGGAGCTGGCGACGAAGCTCTCGAGCCGCGCCGAGTTCCCGTACGACGACGCCGAGTCCCTCGTCGACGACGTCATCGAGGGCCTGAAGGACGAAGGCGACATCTGAACGCCGCGCGCTCCCGCCGGGGGTGAACCCCCCCGACTGCTTCTGCTTCCGAAACGACTTACGCCGTGGTGAGCGTCGCCGTAGACATGACCGACTGGATCGGTGAGCTGTTCACCAGCGACACGGGCTGGACGCACCTCGAGACCCTCGTCGACGTCCGCGACCGGATGGCGGGCTCCGAGGGCGAGCGCGAGGCCGCCGAGGCGACCCGGGACGCGCTCGCGGCCGCCTGCGGGGACGCCCGCCTCGACGAGTTCGAGATACAGGGCTGGACGCGCGGCGACAGCGCCGTCCAGACGCCGGACGGCGACGAGGACGCCATCGCGTTACCGCGCAGCCCCAGCGGCGACGCGACCGGCGAGTTCGTCGACCTCGGGTACGGGCTCCCGGACGACTTCGAGCGCGCCGACCTCGACGGGACGGTCGTGATGGTGGCCTCGGACGTGCCGGAGTGGTACGACCGCTACCTCCACCGCCGCGAGAAGTACTACCACGCCGTCGAGGCGGGCGCGGCCGCGTTCGTCTACCGGAACCACGTCGAGGGCTGCCTGCCGCCGACGGGCAGCGTCGGCACCAGCGAGAACCCCATCGGCGAGGTCCCCGCCGTCGGCGTCTCGAAGGAGGTCGGCGCCCGCCTCGCGCGCAAGTACGACGGCGAACCGGTCGGCGTCTCCGTCACCGCCGACGTCCACGACGCCACCAGCCAGAACGTCCACGCGACGCTCGGCCCGGACACGGACGAGGAACTGCTCGTCACGAGCCACGTCGACGCCCACGACGTCGCCGAGGGCGCGATGGACAACGGCGCCGGCACCGCGATGGTCGTCGAGCTCGCGGACGCGCTCGCCGACCGCGCGGCCGAACTCGACACCCGGGTGCGCTTCGTCTGCTTCGGCGCCGAGGAGGTCGGCCTCGTGGGGTCGGCGTACGACGCCGAGCGCCGCGACCGGGACGCGATACGGGCCGTCCTCAACCTCGACGGCGTCGTGCGCGGCCGCACGCTCCAGTTCCACACCCACCACTTCGACGCGCTCGGCGACGCCGCCCGGGCGGTCGCCGACCGCTTCGACCACCCCGTCTCGGTCTCGCCCGACCTGAACCCGCACTCCGACCACTGGGAGTACGTCAAGTACGGCGTCCCCGGCTACCACGTCGCCAGCGACACGGATGGCCCGGGCCGCGGCTGGGGTCACACGTACGCCGACACCCTCGACAAGCTCGAGGCGCGGGACTTCCGCGAACAGGCCATCCTGCTCGCGGCGCTGACCGTCGAGCTCGCCGGCGACGACTTCGCCGTCGCGCACGCCAGCGAGGCCGACGTCGCGGCCGCCCTCGAGGACGAGGGGCTCGCGGCGGGCATGCGGGTCACCGGGGACTGGCCGTACGACGACTGACCCGCAGCGCCCGCCGCGGCCCGTAGCCTTTTTGCGACTGCCGCGCCCGCCTTCCCACGATGACCGCGAGGACTCGACGCCGGTGGTTCCGGTGACGCGCGTCGGACTGCTCGGCGACGGCGCGAACGCGGCCGCGAACGCCGTGGGGGACGCGGGCGGCGAACCGGTGGTCGGCAGGGACGCCGTCGGGGACGTCGACGTACTCGTCGCGCTCGGCGAGGACGCGCTCCTCGACGCCGTCGAGGCCCAGGCCGGGACTCCCGTCCTCCCGGTCGACGCAGGCGCCGGGTACGGGGGCGTCGCGCGCGACGACCTGCCGGAGGCGCTCGCCGACGTCGCGACCGGCGACTATGAGGTCCGCGACCAGCCGACGCTGTCGGCGACGGTCGGCGGCGAGGAGACCCGCGCGCTCGCGGACGTCCACCTGGTCACCGACGAGCCCGCGCGGATCTCCGAGTACGCGATCCGGGACGGCGACGACGACGTCGACACGGTGCGCGCGGACGGCGTCGTCGCGGCAACGCCGGCCGGCAGTCGCGGGTACGCCAGCGACGCCGGCGGCCCGCTGCTCTCGGGGGACGCCGACACCGTCGCCGTGGTCCCCATCGCGCCGTTCCGCGTCGCGAAACCCCGGTGGGTACTCGGCCCGCCAGTCTCGCTGACGGTCGTGCGCGAGACGGCCGCCGTCGCCGTGTTCGCCGACGGCCGCGACGCCGGGTACGCGACCCCGGACGAGCCGGTCGAACTGGCGTGGGGCGTCCCGCTGCCGGTCGCCGTCGTCGCGGCGTCCGCGCCCGCCGCGTCGTCCGCGTGACCGCATTGGAAAAGACATAATACCGCGACACACCGAACCATCGCCTATGGTAGACCCATCGGTCGCGATCTTCGGGCCCCTCGACGCGCTGCTCGCGCCGTACGCCGAGCACGCGGTCATGGCAATGGTCGTGTTGAACTTCGTGAGCCGACGCGTCGCCCACAGCGCCCACGAACGCCAGGCCGAGGACGGCGCCGACGCGCTCTCCTGGCACCCGTTCCACGCGTTCACGTCCTGGGGGCTCGTCCTGCTGAGCTTCTACTACCTCTCGCTGCACCACCACTCCGGCATGGTGCTGTCCACGCTCGTGCTCGGGACGTTCGTCGCGGACTTCTTCGAGTTCGAAGCCCGCAAGGTCGAAGCGCGCGAGGGCATGAGCCTCGAGGCCCCGAAGGGCGCCATCGCCGCCGCCACCCTCACGTTCCTGTACGCCGCGTTCCTCAGCGTCTTCTTCCTCATCAAGCCCATCTGGGTCCAGGTCATCTGAGGCCGCCGCGACCCCGCCGACCGCGCCGCCCGAACGCACCACGCCGCTTCGTTTCGCTTCGTTTCGCTTCGCTTCGCTCTCCGTCGAGGGCTCGGCGGCGACGCCGCGTCCGCGCCGCCGCTCGTGACGGTCCCAAGTAGTGCAGTAGTCGCGACGCCGGCCACAGCCAGCGTCCGGTCGGCGTACCGGCGCTCCGAAGTCCTCGCGTCGCTTGTGCCACGCCTCGCGTCGCCCCAGGCCGCCTCGAGAGGCCCGGCGGCGCCGGCCACCGGCAGTGGAGTCACTCGCGAGGTCGACGCCGGACGCGTCGCTGCCGGGTCGCGTGAAATGACGGAGAAAGCGCGGTTACTCGCCGACGACCTGCGCGTACAGTTCCCTGCCCAGCGGCACGCCCACCCAGAACAGGAGCGCGCCGAAGATCGCCAGGTAGAACGACGCCTCCAGCGTGATGAGCGCGAGCTCGCCGAGCATCGAGAGGTCGCTCGGCGGCGAGCCCGTGAGCTGTGCCCCGCCGAAACTCGGCGTCTTGTACCAGCCCGCCAGCACCATCCAGATGAGGCCCGCACCGGTCAAGAGCCCGAGCCCCTTCGCGAACTCGTCAGCCATTGTCCGTGGGTTCGTCGTCGCTGTCCTTATCCGTTGCCATTCCGCCGGCCCGGAACCGGGACGCGAACGCGTACACGAGTCCGCCGGCGGCGATGAGGCCGACGCCGAACGCCGCCAGGAACACGTTCACTTCGTCCGGCGCGGCGCGACCGGCGTTCGTCGCGGCGTCCAGCGCGACGAACCCCCCGACGACGGCCACCACCGCGAACAGCGTCGAGAACACCGTCACGGACTTGTAGAGGCGGTCGGGCACGACGACGTCGCGGCCGCGGCTCCCGTCGCTCATTGTCCCGGTTGACGGCCGGCCGCTACTTCACTCTCGCGGTCACGGCCGGCACGCGCCGCGGCGACGCGACCGTGCGCGGCGAGCACGGCGACGCCAGTGCGGGACCAGCGACGCAGCACGGTCGACGGCGGATTCGGCGACCGAGCACGGTCGACCGCGTGACCAGCGACAGACAACGAGACGACAGAGAGCGAAACGACGGAGAACGAAGCGATGGGGAACGAAACGACGGAGAACGAAGCGATGGGGAACGAAACGACGGAGAACGAAGCGATGGGGAACGAAACGACGGAGAACGAAGCGATGGGGAACGAAACGACGGAGAACGAAGCGATGGGGAACGAAACGACAGACAACGAAACGACGGGGAACGAGACGACGGAGAACGAAGCGATGGGGAACGAAACGACCGAGAACGGAGCGACGGCCGGCTACTTCGGCGGCCGCAGCTTGTAGTACCGGCGGTTCAGGTCGTACATGTACCCCTCCCGCATCGTCTTCAGGACCGCGTACGACAGCGCGCCGATCAGCGGCGGCAACAGGAACGTCAGGTCGAACAGCAGGTGCGGGTCGAGCGGAATCAGGTTCTTCGCGGAGTACGCGCTGATGGTGAACGCGAACACGACCCCCATCACGCCGATCGACGCCCAGAACGGCTGCTCGACGGGGCGGCGCGCGCTCCCCTTGTTGAGGAACGGGACGACGGCGATGAACCCGACGACCACGACGTTCGCGAGCACGCCGTACGTGCGGTCGGCCATCAGCTTGTCGCCGCCGAGGATGGCCAGCTCGGGGTTCAGCGGACCGAGCTTCAGCAGGCCGAACGACCAGTAGAGATACCAGTCCGGCAGGATGACGCTCGGCGTCTGGCTCGGGTTCGCGGGGTTCCCGAGGTGGGGCGGCAGCGTCGCCGCCAGGAAGAAGATCATCCCGACGAAGAAGCTCGTCAGCGCGAGGTTCCGGATGAGCTCGTGCGGCCAGACGGGGAACGCGAGCACGTCGCGTTCCACGTAGTCCGACTCCTCGCGGAGGTCCTGGTCCTCGCGCCGCGAGCGCTCGAAGTACTCGTAGGTCAGCCGGGACAGCCCCGTCGTGCGCTCCTTGCGCTCGCGCCACGTCGGGGTCTCGTCGTCCGGCGGAACGATGCCCGTGCCGTCGGTGCGAGCCGCGTCTTCGGTGGTGTCTTCGGTCATTGTTCTAGTGGGGTTCCGCGATGCCCTGCATCCACACGAGGCCGAGGTGGATGGCGATGACGGTCGTCACGACGAACGGCAGCAGGAACACGTGCAGGAGGTACATCCGCTGCAGCGTCGCCTGGCCGAGCGAGAACCCGCCGAACATCAGTTGCGCCACCCACTCGCCGATGAGCGGGATGGAGAGGCTCATCTCCACGCCGATCTGTCCGGCCCAGAACGCCAGCTGGTCCCACGGGAGCAGGTAGCCCGTGTACCCGAACACCATCGTGAGGCTGAGCAGGACGATGCCGATGATCCAGTTCACCTCGCGGGGTTCCTTGTACGCGCCGGTGAAGTACACGCGCAGCATGTGCAGGAACACCGCCGCGGTCATCACCTGGGCGGCCCACCGGTGCAGCGACCGGAGGAAGAACCCGAAGTTGAGGTCCGTCATGATGGCGGCGACGGTGCTGTACGCGACCGTCGCGCCCTCGATGTCGGCGGCGCCAGCGGCCGCGGACGGCGAGTAGTAGAACCCGAGCAGGGCGCCGGAGATCGCCGCGACGATGTACGCCACCGTCGAGAAGAACCCCAGCGAGTACAGCGGGTACCAGTACCAGAACTTGTTGTCGAGGTTGTACTGTTCGGTGTGGCTCTTCGGCATCTGGAGGTTGACCCGGTAGTAGAGGGTCTCCAGCAGCTCCAGGTAGTCGACGAGCCGGAGCCGTTCGTCCAGCCAGACGAGCACCGTCAGGAACGACTGCTCGATCGGCGTCAGGTCCTTCTCCTGGATCCAGGCTTCGTGGTCGTGTTCGTCCTTGCGTTCGATGCTCATGTTACTCCTCCGGGCGCGCGAACGCCACGAAGCTGCGTTTCACGATGCTGTACGGGTCGTAGATCGACTGGTGGCACTGGCAGTAGATCTTGTCACCGGAGCCGCCGTAGTTCGACGTCCGGAACCCCTGTGGCGCACAGCAGAAGTGCGTGCACTTGTTGAGGATGGCCATGAAGCCGTCCGTCGTCGCGGCCTCCAGCCAGTCGATGGCTTCGCCGCTCTCCTCGGCGATCTTCTCCTCGACGAGGCTGCTCCGGATGAGCTGGATGGGGATGGAGTTCTCGGTGTCCTGCGAGCGCCAGGTCGCCTTCGCCGGCTTGCCGATCGGACCGTCGCCGAACTCGTTCTCCCAGGTCTCGTAGTCCTCGAAGTCGTCGACGCTGACGCGCCCGGACGACGGCTGCCAGTCGTAGCCGCCGGAGTACCGGAAGTAGTTGTCGCCGTCGTAGCCGGGCCGGACGCCCTCGTAGGTCTGGACGCCGCAGTACTGGAACCAGTTGGCGCTGTACTCGATGCCGCCGAGTTCCATCCGCGCCTCCTGGACGACTTCGCCCGTCTCCGTCTCGGTCTCCTGGATCTCCGGGTAGACGCCGCGGAGGTAGCCCTCGTCGTCGACCTCGACCGGGATCATCGGCATCGCGCGCGGCGCCGGCCCGGCGGTGTTCTCGACGCCGAAGTAGTCGGTCGGGCCGCCGCCCGCGCCGGTCGGGTTCGTGATGGAGTCGACGGCCGCGACGCCCGCGGTGCCGATGCCCGCGACGGCGGCGCTGCCGACGACGCCCTTCACGAAGCGCCGGCGTCCCGAACTCTCTGGGTACTTGTCAGACATTGGTTACTTCTTGTAGTATGGGTAGACTGCTTTCTTCAACTGTTCGACGGTGTCCCCCATCGCGGAGACGCCGTCCGCCTGGTCCTCGCGGACGTAGAGGTCCTCCCACTTGCGGCGGCGCTTCTTCACGATCATCACGTCCGGCAGGAACTCCTTGCGGTACAGCAGCAGGACGAACGACAGGTCGATGAAGATGACCGCGAGGAGGAACCCCAGGTACATGTTCCCGATGGGGTCGCGTCCCCACCCAGCCACGAGGCCGTACGCGAACACCGCCACGAACACGATCTCGATGAACGTCAGCAAGACGATGGCGATGCTCGCCGCCGTGCTCTCGCGGGCGGGCTCGTACCGGTGGATGTCGCCGTAGTTGGAGCCTTTCGAGGACATTATTCTTTATTGGGTGCGCTCGCGTGCTGGGATTCGCCGTACTTGAGGACGAAGAACGCGTACACCAGCGACACGATCATCATCAGGATGGTGGCGATGCCCACGAAGTGCGCCTGGAACGGCACGCCCATGTCGTGGGGGCTCAGCTGCGCGGCGCCACCGCCGCCGTCGCCACCGGGCGCCTCGCCCGACTCGTTGACGACGACCGTGCCGACCATCCCGACGCCCTCGTGGGGGTCACAGACGTACTCGTACTCGCCGAGGGGACCCTCGAACGTGTACGAGTACGTGAACTCGGGACCGGTGATCTCCGTCTGGACGTCCCAGTCCGCGTCCTCCGGCACGTTGGTCGCGTGCACGTTGTGACCGGGCGACTCCCACACCCACTCGACGGTCGCGCCGCGCTGGATGTACACCGTCTCGGGGTCGAAGATGTTCTGTCCGTCGGGACCGACCGCGACGGTCTCCGTCGTCCCGGCGCCGGGGAACTCGTCGCCCCCGCCCTCGCCCTCACCGGTGGTCTCGTTCCCGGCCGTACCGTTCCCGGTCGTGCCGTTCCCGGTGGTGCCGTTCCCGGAGGACGTGTTGTTCTCCTCGCCCTCCTGGACGGCGGCGGATGCGGAGGACGACCGCGCGCCGGCCGCGCCGATGGCTGCGGCGCCGCCGGCCGAGCCGGTCGCAATCTTCAGAAAGTCCCGCCTCTTCATACAGTTGCGAGTCAGGATGGCTCCCGCATAAACCCACCGATGGCCGCCAGCGGACAGCCTCGCCGTACTCGCGTTCTACCGGCGTTCAGGGCGCTTCCGGCGTCACCGGTCGCTGTCCGTTTCGGGGACGAACTCCGGCCGCTCGCCGTCCCCGAGGCCGGCCGCGCGGAGGCGCTCGCGGAACTCCTCGGACCGGAAGCGGTCCGAGAGCCTGGCGTTCGCGACGACCAGCAGCATCAGCCCGCCGAACAGCGCGAACCCGATGCCGGCGATGACCGCGATGATCGCGGAGTCGCCGAGCGGGTAGAGGTGGAGCGTCGACCCGGCGACGGTGCAGGTCCGACCGGCGCCGCCCGCTGCCGGCTGGCACGTGCGCACGAGGGGGTCGTAGACGAACGGCGCGAGGACGAGCAGGACGCCGACGGCGAACTGCGCCAGCCCGACGTACTGGAGCAGCGTCGTCCCGAACCCGCCGCTGCCCTCCGGCACCTCCTGTGGGTCGGGCAGTCCCGCGTTCTCTGGGGCGTCCGGGACGTCGTAGTCGTCCATCGAGCACAGCGCGACCGTCGGCTTCACGTCGCGGAGCACGGTCCCGGTCCCCCGGACGGTCCCGTCCGGGTAGACGACCGCGTAGCCCTCGTCGGAGTACGCGAGCACGACGGGTTCGCCGTCGATGCTGTCGCGCTCGACGACCGCGAACACGTCCCTGGTGGCGACCCGGTGGCGGAGGTCCGCCTCGACGCGGTCGAGGAGGTCCCGGCCCGTGATCCACGTGTCCGGGTCGAACGCGGCCTCCCACTCGTCGGCGGACATCTCCGCCATCTCGCGGGGCCCGAAGTCCTCGAAGTCGTACTCCGCGTCGACGCGCTCGCGGAGCGACTCGAGGTCCTCGGCGTCCGCTCCACCCTCGCCGTCGGTCCCCTCGTCGGCGGACGCGTCGCCGTCGGTCCCCGCGTCGGCGGACGCGTCGCCGTGGGGCGTGGACGCGTCGCCGTCGGTCGACCGGTCCTCGCCGCCGCTGGCGTCCGTCATTAGCTGCGGGTAGCGGACGGAACGGGTAAACCCTTCCGACCCCGTGTGGCGGCCCGACCCCGGCCCGTTACCGTCTCGGAGCCCGCTGTCAGTCCCCGAACGCGAGTTCGATGCGCTCGAGGTCCGAGTCCCGGATGCGGTCCGGGTTCGCGCGGAGGGCCGCGAGCGGCGCGAAGTGCGCCTCGCCGGCGTCGAACTCGGTGGTGAGGTCGCCGGCGACGCGCGAGCGCTCGACGGCGTACGTCAACAGGTACAGCGCGACGTCCGGGAGTTCCGCGTGCAACACGGTGAGAAACCGGAGGTCGCCGGGGTCGGCCGTCAGGCCCGTCTCCTCCTCGAGTTCGCGGACCGCAGCCCGCCTCGGCCCCTCGTCGGGACGCGCGTGGCCGCCGGGGAGGCTCAGCAGGCCCTCGTGCTGCGGAATCGGCTCGTCGAGGACGAGCACGCGCTCGTCGTCGTGGACGACGAGGTGGACGCCCGGCACCGGGTTCCGCGAGAAGAACACCTCGCAGTCGCCACACCACGGGAGCTCGCGGTCCTCGTAGGCCCTGGCGTCGAGTTCGGCGCCGCACCGGTGACAGTACTCCGGCACGACGGCGACGGAGTCGATCTCGTAGTCGAATTCGACCATGCGTGACAGTACCGAACACCTTCCGGTAAATTTTGCTACGTCACGAAAGATAGTCAGAGACGGCCGCTACCGCGGGATTCGAGGTTCCCGCGCGTCGGGACGAAGCCGAACCCGTTTAGTCGCGTGCGCCGAACGCTCCGGCATGGTCGAGGACGTGACGGTGGCGGCCGCCGCCGCCGTGCTGGTCACCGCGAGCTTCCCCTGCTACCTCTACGGCGCGTGGATCGTCGTCGACGCCGAGACGGTGACGTGGGCCACCCTCAGGCACCACCTCGCGTACATCTTCGCCGGACTGGCGATGACGACGGTGCCCGTCGCCGGCTGGATGCTCCCGCGCCTGCTCGACCAGCTCAGCGGCTTCGCCGCGATGCACGCGTTCTTCGGCGTGCAGGCCTACGCGTTCCTGGCGTTCGCGCTCACCGGCATCGTCCCCATCCTGCGCGCGAAACGCGAGTACAACCTCTACCACGACCCCGACCAGGACGTCGACCTCGACGACATCCACGAGAACATGGGCGCGTGGCGGCTCCGCCTGCGCGCCGGCGTCGTCGGCTACACCGTCTGCTGGCTCGTCGCGTGGGTGCTCGGCGTCATCCGCTTCTACCTCCGCTACCACAGCCAGTTCTGACGGCTGCGGACCGCCGCTACCGGCGCCGGTACCAGACGAACCCGAGCACGAGCGCGAACGCGAGGAGGCCGCCGAGGAAGAACAGCAGCCCAGGCGGCAGCCCCTGCGCCCCGTCGGCCGCCGCCTGGGCGGTGTCGGCGGCGAGCTCCGTCTGCGCGGGCGTCTCCTCGGCGGCGTCGTTCATGATGCCGACGTCGGCCGCCTCGGTGGTCGCTGGAGCGCCACCCCCGTCGCCGTCGGTACGCACCTCGTACGGCGTCGCGTCGCCGCGGCCGCCGAACAGCCGCTGGACGAGCAGGCTCGCGACGCCCAGGATTCCGAGCGCCCCGAGCGCGTTCAGCAGTCGGTCCTTCAGCGACGGCGTCGACGCCTCGTCGGACGCGAACACGACCAGCGACTCCGAGGCCGGCGCGTACACCTTCATCTCGCGGCCCTGCTCGGAGTACCACGTGTCCGCGACCTCGACGAGGTCCGCGTCGACGAGCTTCTCCAGGTGGTAGGTGGCGTTCTGGAGCGACGTCCCGACCTCGTCGGCGACGCTGGAGGCCGTGTCGGGCTCCTGGTAGAGCGCGGCGAGGATCTCGCGGGCGGTCCGCGAGGACAGCGCCTCGAACACCTCGTCGGCCGCGTCCTCGCGGATGCCGACGACGCGCGACCCGTCCCCCCGCTCGACGGTCGAGCGCGACGGCAGCAGTCGGTTTCCGGGCATCTACCGCGGTCTACACCACCCACCCTCAAAGCCTCTCTCAAAACTAAAGCCGGGATTTGACCCCGCTGTCCCGGGACCGAAGCCGCGACTTACCCCGTGACTGCGGCGGCCCGCAGCGGCGGCCGGGCGGTCACCACTCGCTGCCGTCCGCGAGGTCGACGTCGTGGTCGAGCTTCGAGGACGGACAGACGTCCTCGAGCACGCAGTCAGCGCAGTCGGGGTTTCGCGCCGTGCACGTGTCCCGGCCGTGACTGATGAGCCAGTGCGTGAAGTTCTGCCAGTGCTCGCGGGCCACGACCGGCATCAGGTCCGCCTCGATGGCCTCGGGTCGCTGTTCGTCCGTGAGGCCGAGGCGCCGCGACAGCCGCTGGACGTGCGTGTCGACGACGATGCCCTCGGTGACGTCGTGGCCGTGCTGGAGGACGACGTTCGCCGTCTTCCGGCCGACCCCGGGGAGGTCCGTGAGTTCGGCCATCGTGTCCGGCACCTCGCCGCCGTGCTCCGCGACGATTTTCCGGCAGGCGTTCTTCAGGTAGCCGGCCTTGCTGTTGTAGTACGTGATGGAGTTCAGGTCCTCGGCGAGGTCGTCCTGGTCGGCGTTCGCGTAGTCCTCCGGAGACTGGTACTTCTCGAAGAGGTGTTCGGTCTCCTGGTTCACGCGCTCGTCCGTGCACTGCGCGGACAGGATCACGGCGACCAGCAGTTCGAGCCGATTCGAGAAGTGCAGGGAGATCTCCGGGTCGGGGTACTCGTCGCGCAGGCGGTCGACGACCTCCTCGACCTGTCGTTCTCGCGGCTCCAGCGGCGTGCCCATACTCGGGGCTGGGTCTTCGCGCCCTTCGCTGTAACGGAACCGGCCGAGGCGTCGCACGCCGAGGGTTCAAGTGTGGAGCCGCGACCACCCCGCCCTGTGACGTGACAGCAGCGGCAGGGCGTATGCGGGAGTGCGGCACGCCGCCCTGCCGGACGTGAATCCGGTGGTCGACCGAACCGCCGACCGGTTCGGACGGTCTGCCCGAGCGTGCCGCCTGCCAGCCCGACGCTGTCCCACGTGCGTACCCGAACGCCGCTACCCGGCGGCTTCCGGGACGTTTATGCGCGCGACAGACCCCCATCGGGGTATGAGAGCGACGGCGAGAGCCCACCCGATCCAGGGGCTCGTGAAGTACCACGGGATGCGCGACGAGGAGCTGCGACTCCCGTACCACGACTCCATCAGCGTCTGCACCGCGCCGAGCAACACCACGACGACCGTCGAGTTCCAGGCCGACCGCGAGGAGGACGCGTACGTCGTCGACGGCGAGCGACTCGAGGGCCGCGGCGCCGACCGGGTCCGGACGGTCGTCGACGAGGTCCGCGACCGCGCGGGCCTCGACGACCGCGTGCGGGTCGAGAGCGAGAACAACTTCCCGTCGAACATCGGCCTCGGGTCGTCCTCGTCGGGGTTCGCCGCGCTCGCACTGGCCGCCACGGAGGCCGCCGGCCTCGAGTACACGCTCCCCGAGGTGTCGACCATCGCGCGCCGCGGGTCGTCGTCGGCCGCGCGCGCCGTCACGGGCGGGTTCTCGGACCTGCACGCGGGCCTGAACGACGAGGACTGTCGGAGCGAGCGCCTCGACGTCCCCGAGTCGTTCGCGGCGGACGTCCGCGTCGTCGTCGCGAAGGTCCCCGCGTACAAGGAGACCGAGCACGCGCACGCGGAGGCCGCGGACAGCCACATGTTCGAGGCGCGGCTCGCGCACGTCCACGACCAGCTCGCGGAGGTCCGGGACGCGCTCCGCGAGGGGGACTTCGACCGCGTCTTCGAGACGGCCGAACACGACTCGCTGTCGCTGGCGGCGACGACGATGACCGGCCCGGCCGGGTGGGTGTACTGGAAACCGGACACCATCGAGGTGTTCGACGCCGTCCGGGAGCTCCGCAGCGACGAGGACGTCCCCGTCTACTTCTCGACGGACACGGGCGCGACCGTGTACGTGAACACGCGCGCGGCGTACGCCGACGAGGTCGAGGCGCGGATCGGCGACTGTGGCGTCGAGACGGACGTCTGGCGGGTCGGCGGGCCGGCCCAGGTGCTCGACGACGACGCCGCGCTGTTCTGACGACACCAGGAGACCGAACGACGACGCGCTGTTCTGAGGGCGGCTCCGCGGTCGTTCCGGGGCATGCTCGGTGGTTCGACCGGGTACCGTTTTGGGGCTGACGGCCGTAAGTCCGGGTATGCGCGTCGTCGTGCTCGGCGGAGGCTACGCGGGCGTGGTGTTGACCGACCGACTCGAGGACCGCCTGCCGGCGGACGTCGACCTCGTGGTCGTCGACGAGAACGGCCGGCACCTCGTCCAGCACGAGCTCCACCGCGCGATCCGCCGGCCGGGGTTCGCGGACGACATCGAGGTGCCGCTGTCCGAAATCTTCGACCGGGCGCGCGTGGAGGTGGCGACCGTCGACGCGGTCGACCGCGACAGCCGCCGCGTCGAGTTCGCGGACGGGTCGGGACTGGACTACGACGCGGCGGCGGTCTGCCTGGGCGCGGAGACGGCGTTCTACGGGCTGCCGGGCGTCGAGGAGCGCGCGGTCCCGCTGAAGCGCCTCGCGGACGCCGCGCGCGTCCGCAGCGACTTCGAGGACGTGCTCGCGGCGGGCGGCGGCACCGCGGTGGTCGGCGGCGCCGGGCTGTCCGGCGTCCAGACCGCGGGCGAGCTCGCGGCGTTCGCGCGCGAGGAGGGCGCCGCCGGGGACGTCGACGTGGTGTTGCTGGAGGCGCTCGACGACGTGGCGCCGTCGTTCCCGCCGGCGTTCCAGGACGCGGTGCGCGAGGAGCTCGACCGCGAGGGCGTGGACGTCAGGACGGGCGTCACCGTGGAGCGAGCGACCGACGACGCCGTGGAGACCGACGCCGGCGACGTCGAGTACGACGTGTTCGTGTGGACGGGCGGCATCCGGGGGCCCGACGCGCTCGGCGGCGAGCGTGTGGCCGTCCGCGCGGACCTGACCGTCGACGACCGGACCGTCGTCGTCGGGGACGCCGCGAAGGTCGTGGACGCGGAGGGCGCGAGCGTGCCGGCGAGCGCGCAGGCTGCGGTCCGCGAGGCGAAGGTCGCCGCGCGGAACGTCGAGGCCATCGTCGCGGACGTCCGCGAGCCCGCGGACGGCTTCCGCCCGAGGCTGGAGCGGTACACGTTCGACTCGCCGGGCTGGCTGGTGAGCGTCGGCGACGGCGCGGTCGCGCAGGTGGGCCCGACGGTGTTCCGGGGCGCCGCGGCGAACGCGGTGAAGTCCGGCGTCGGCGCGAGCTACCTGGCGTCGGCGGGCGGCGTCCGACGGGCGGTCGGACTGCTCCGCGAGGAGTTCGAGGTCGCGTCCGGCGAGTGAGGGCCACCGAGCCACTCGCCGGCAGGCCCGGACCGAGATACTCGGCCGCCGGACCGCCTACTCGTCGGCGGGGCCGAGGTACCCCCACGCGTGCAGGCGGTCGCCGTCGCCGTCCACCCAGCGGTCGCCGATGTCGTCGCGGTAGTAGAGGTTCGGGATGAGGACGTCGTCGACGCGCTCGTAGGCCTGTCGCTGCGCCTCGCCCATTGTGTCGCCCTTGCCGGTGACGACCAGCGGCATGCCGCTGTCGCCGGCGACCCGCCACTGGCCGTCGACGCGCTTGGCGTCCTCGATGTGGACGCCGGGCGGCGGCGTCGTGGCGCCGTCGTCGTCGTCGGACGCGAAGACGATGGCGGCGTTCCGCGAGTTCTCGTCGTAGGTCTTCTCGTCGTCGAACGGGAACGGCGGCAGCACGACGCGGATGCCGACCTGGTAGCCGTCGTGGACGTCGACGTCAGGGTCGCGGCCGAACGCGAGCTCGCGGAAGAACTCGCCCGTCGAGGACTCGATGGACTCCTCCTGGAGCGTGATGGTGGGGTAGCCGAACCGCGGCGTGAACTCCAGGGGGTAGACGCCGGTCTCGTTGACGATGCAGTTGAGGTCGATGCTGCCGACGTAGCCCTCGTCGGCGAGCCAGCCCTCGAGTCGGCCGAGCGTCCGCTCGAAGAGGTCGTTGCGCCGCGACCAGAACATCGACGTCCCCATCTCGCCCGTCGAGGGACCGATGTTCCCGGGGAACAACCGCTTGTGCTCGAAGTTGAAGTTCGCGGGTTCGACGAACCGCTCGCCGTTGAAGAACCCGCAGACGGCGACCTCGACGCCCTCGACCTTGCGCTGGAGCTGGAACCCCTTCATGCGGTGGCCCCAGGCCTTCTCGTACGCGCGGAGGACGTCGACGACGTCGCTGCCGTCGTCGTCGTCGCCGACGTAGAGGAGGCGCTTGACGTTCTGGACTTCGCCGAGGGGTTTGACGACGTAGGGCCCGGGGTTCTCGCGGACGTGCTGGATGCCGGCGTCGAAGTCCGTGAACTCCTCGTGGTCGATGGTGTTGACGCCGTTGGCCTCGAGGACCTCCATGGCGTACCCGCGGTCCTCCTCGAGGCGGTCGGTGTTCGGCGTGCCGCCGACGACCGCGTGGCCGTCGGCGCGCAGCTCGGCGGCAAGTTCGCCCGTGCCGACGTCGCTGCCGACCCAGACGTCGTCGAAGACGACGACGTCGGCCCAGTCGACGTTCGCGCGCCAGTCGTCGGTCTTCGGCACGAAGCCGTCCGCGATCTCCCTGTCGCTTTCGGCCTCGATGTAGTACTTGACGTCGTGGCCCTCCTCGTGGACCTTCCAGGCGACGTCGCCGATGAGCGCGGCGTCCGCGGAGACGAACAGGAACTTCGTGGGCTGCATAGCGAGAGGTCGACGGGAACGACGAAAAGGTTGGCGACCGGACCAGTCTCGGGGGCTCGAGACGCGCCAGGGTACTGGCAGCGCGGAGACATCTCAGCTCCGGACTCCGTCCCTCGAGGCCCGAATCGGCGTGTCGAGTCCGCGAGAAAGGTGTCGTAGCCGGAATTCATTTATACTAATTGAGTGTTAATGCGGGATATGCCACCACGTATCAATCGGCGCGACGTGATCAGGGGAGTCGGGGCAGCAGGCATCGCGGGACTCGCCGGGTGTACCGGCGGCGGTGGCGAC
This sequence comes from Halobacterium yunchengense, assembly GCF_037031165.1. Classification (NCBI taxonomy): domain Archaea; kingdom Methanobacteriati; phylum Methanobacteriota; class Halobacteria; order Halobacteriales; family Halobacteriaceae; genus Halobacterium; species Halobacterium yunchengense. The sequence continues at coordinate 20,386 of NZ_JAYEZL010000001.1, forward strand.
GGGGGGGACGACACGACCACCGCACCCGACACCACGGCCGCGAACGGAGACGGCACGACGGCCGCCGAGACGACTACCGGCGGCGGAGGCGGCGGCGCGGCCGACCGCACTCTCAAGCAGGGCGTGCTCCTGCCGACGACGGGCGGCCTCGCGGACCTCGGCGGCCCCATCCGGGACGCCGCGGTGCTCCCGCAGGTCGTCCTCGAGGGCGAGACCGACTTCACGCTGGACTTCGACGTCCAGGACACCCAGACCGACGCGAACGCAGCGCAGTCCGCCGCGCAGTCGCTGCGCAACGGCGGCTACCCGGCGGTGACGGGCGCGGCGTCCTCGGAGGTGTCCATCGCCGTCTACGAGAACGTGTTCATCCCGGCCGGCATCACCGCGTGCTCGCCGGCGAGCACGTCCCCGGACATCACCGGCCTGAACGACAACGACCTCATCTACCGCACCGCGCCGACCGACGCCCTCCAGGGGCAGGTACTCGCAGACATCGCGGTGAACGAACTCGACGCGTCGACGGCGGCGACGATGTACGTCAACAACTCCTACGGCCAGCTGCTCTCCGAGAGCTTCGTGTCCGCGTTCGAGGACGGCGGCGGCCAGGTGAACCAGCAGGTGTCCTTCCAGAAGGGCGCGTCGTCGTACACGTCCCGGCTCTCGCAGGCGCTGAACGACGACCCGGACGTCGTCGTCGTCATCGGCTACCCGGAGAGCGGCGTCCAGCTGTTCAGCGACTTCTACTCGGAGTTCGACACGGACGTCCCCATCCTGGTGACCGACGGCCTGCGGTCGTCGAGCCTGCCGGCCGACGTCGGCCAGTCGATGGACAACGTCACCGGCACCGCGCCGCTGGCGGCCGGGCCGGGCCGGGAGTACTTCGACGAGCAGTTCCAGAACGAGTACGGCTCGGAGCCGGGCGTGTTCACCGCGCAGGCGTTCGACGCCACCGCGGTCTGCCTGCTCGCGAACGCGCGCGCAGGCGAGAACTCCGGGAGCGCCATCGCCGCCGAGATGCGCGCGGTCGCGAACCCCGAGGGCGAGGAGGTGACGCCGAGCACCCTCGCCGACGGCCTCGCGATGGCGGCCGAGGGCACGGAGATCAACTACAACGGCGCGTCCAGCGCGGTCGCGTTCGACGACAACGGCGACCTCCGCGCCGCGACCTACGAGTACTTCGGCTTCGAGGAGGGCGGCGGCATCGAGACCATCGACCAGATCGAGTTCTCGGCCTGACGCCCGCGACCACCCGCGTTCTTTCGACGCCGCGTCCGCAGCGACGGAGTCGTACGGAACCGCGCAGCCGGGACTGAGCCGCGCTCGCGACCGGAGTGGATTCTCGGGCCGTGCGAACGCGGCCGCCGAGTTTAGTCGGGGGACGCAGAAGCGTGAGGCGGACACGCATGCACACGAAGCGAACGCGAGTGGCGGTCGCCGCCGCCCTCGCCGTGACCCTCCTCACGAGCGGCTGCATCGGCGGGCTGTCCTCGGACGGCTCCCTGGACGCGGCCGCCGTCGGAGACTACGTCGAACAGCGACACGCCGCCCTCGACGGCTACTCCGCCGACGTCACGCGGACCGTCGCAGTCGGCGACGAGACGAGCACCGTATCGGCGACCGTCGACGTCGAGCGCGGCGAGCGACAGCGAGTGACGTACACGGACGGCCCGCGCGCCGGCGAGACGGTCGCGCGGTCGACCGACGCAGGGCCGGTGTTCGACGCCGCGCTCGGAGCGGACGGACCGGCGACGCCAGCGCGGTTCGGCGACCTCGCCGAGGAACTCGTCCGCGCGAACAACGTCACGCTCGAGCGCGTGACGGTCGTCGACGCGCGGCGCACCGCCGTCCTGGAGCTGACGCCGCGGTCGAACGCGTCGGCGGCGGACCTCACGCGGACGGTCTGGGTCGACCTCGAGCGGAACGTCCCGACGCGCGTCGAGACGTCGTGGACGACCGCGGACGGGCGGTCGGCGACGGTCACCGTCGCGTACGACGACGTGACCCTGGTCGAGAACGAGTCCGCCAGCGCGGAGGTACCGGCGTGACGGCCGACCGTGCACGCGGCGCGGTCCGCGCGACGACGCTCGCGTTCGTCGTCGTCGGGATCGTCGTCGGCGCGGCGGCCGCGCCGTACGCGTGGAGCTACGCTGACCAGCCCGACGGCACCGTCGCCGTCGTCGAACTCCACGGCACCATCACGGGCGAGACGGCGACCGGCGTCGTCGACAACCTCCGCGAGGCGCGCCAGAACGACTCCGTCGAGGCCGTCGTCCTGGACGTCGACAGCCCGGGCGGCACGGCGTCCGCCAGCGAACAGCTCTACCTCGCGGTGAAGCGCACGGCCGCCGAGATGCCGGTGGTGACCAGCGTCACGGGCACCGCGGCGTCGGGGTCGTACTACGCCGCGGTTCCCAGCGACGACATCTACGTCACGCCGGCGTCCGTCGTCGGGAGCGTGGGCGTCCGGGCGACGCTGCCCGACGCGAGCGTCCCGGAGGGACAGGTCGTCACCGGCCCGGACAAGAACGCCGGCGCGACCCACGACGAGGTCCGCCAGCGCGTCGAGACGCTCCGCCGGGCGTTCGTGGGGTCGGTGTTCGCCGAGCGCGGCGACCGCATCGACCTGACCCGCGAGGAGGTCTCCCACGCGAAGGTGTACGCCGGCGCGACCGGCGTGCAGAACGGGCTCGCCGACGACGTCGGCGGCGTCGACGCGGCCGTCGCGGCGGCCGCCGCGGACGCCGGCCTCGGCGACTACGACGTCGCGCGGATGGACGCGCCCCAGCCGTCCGTCCTCTCCCAGCTCGGGCTGTCCGCCGAGGACGCGCCCGAGGTCCCCTCCACCGAACAGGTATTCGAGTACCGCGGCGTGGACACCGTCCAGTACCTGATGCTGCACGGGACCATCCGGACGACGACGGGGGTGAGCGCGAATGCGAGCGCGTGACGTCGCGCGAGCGGTCGGCGTGGTCGCGGTGGTCGCGGCGGTCGTCGTCGCGGCGGCGTACGCCGGCGGTGCGGTGCTGTCGGCGCCGTCCGGCGTCGGCGACGCGCCGGACGCACCGGCCTACGACACCGGAGCGCTGGCGACCGGTCCCGTCGAGGACGACGGCGAGGTGACCGCGCCGAGCGGCGGCGAGTCCAAGACCGTCGTCTTCGACGTGAGCCACGGCAACGACGTCAGCGAGAACGACGTCCAGCCCGTGGTGGACGCGCTCGTCGCGGCCGGCCACGAGGTCAGGTTCTACGCGGGCAGCGAGTCGAGCTTCGGCGCGTCCCAGGGCGCGTCCCCGTTCAACGAGACGCTGCGCGGCGCCGACGCGCTCGTCGTGGTGAGCCCGTCGACGGCGTACACGGACGCCGAGAGCGACGGCGTCGAGGCGTTCGCGGACGCGGGCGGCCGCGTGCTGCTCGCGGCGAACCCGCCGGCGACGGCGGCGACCGAGACGACCGTCTCGCTGCCCGGCCTGAGTACCGAGTCTGCGGCGTCGGCGGCCGGCCAGCCCGCGAACCTGGCCGCGCGGTTCGACGTGACGTTCGGCGCCGGCTACCTCTACGACATGGGGGAGAACGGGAACAACTTCCAGCGCGTGTACGCCGGCGGCGACGGCGGCGGCGTCGCCGAGGGCGTCGAGCGGGCGGTCCTGCTGGACGCGACGCCGCTCCGCACTGGGCCCGACGCGTCGGCGGTGCTGTCCGCCGAGGCCGCCAGCTCGGAGACCCGCGAGGACGGCACGTACGCGGTCGCCGCGCGGAACGGGAACGTGCTCGCCGTCGGCGACGCCGACGTGCTGACCGCGGGCGTGGCGACGGACGGCGACAACGACGCGTTCGTCAGCAACGTCGCTGCCTTCCTCGTCTCCGGCGACAAGGAGGCGGGCGCGCCGTCGGGCGGCCAGGGCGGCGGCCAGCCGGGCGGACAGCCCGGCGGCGGCGCGGGCAACTCGACCCAGCCGACCCCGACTGCGCGGCTGGCGCCCGGGCTGGCGTAACGGCGTCGGGTCCGCGACCGGCGGCGGGCGTTCTCAGCCGGGCTGTTTTCCACGGCGCAGTAGTCGCGTCCCTCGCTTCGTTCGCTTCCCTGGGTCGCGCCCTGGACGCGGCCGACCGACGGCGAGAACGGGAGCGGCGTCAGCCGCCGAGGAACTGCTGGCGGACCTCGTCGTCGGCGAGCAGCGCGTCGCCGTCGTCCATGTAGCTGTTCTGGCCGTTCGCGAGGACGTAGCCGCGGTCGCAGCGCCGCAGCGCCTCCTTGGCGTTCTGCTCGACCATCAGCACCGCGGTGCCGTCGTCGTTGATGCGGTCGATGCGGTCGAACATCTCGTCGACGAGGTCCGGCGCCAGCCCGGCGCTCGGCTCGTCGAGCAACAGCAGGTCGGGGTCGAGCATCAGCGCGCGCCCCATCGCGAGCATCTGCTGCTGGCCGCCCGACAGCGACCCCGCCTTCTGGTCGTCCCGCTCCTCGAGGATGGGGAACCGGTCGTAGACCGCCCGGAGGCTGTCCTCGGGCACCTCGTCGAGGACGTACGCGCCCATCTCGAGGTTCTCGCGGACGGACAGCCCCGCGAACACGTTCTCGTTCTGGGGGACGTAACCGATGCCCTCGTGGATGATCTCCTCGGGCTTGCGCTCGTGGATCGCCTCGCCGGCGAACGTGATGGAGCCGCCCATGTACGTCGTCAGCCCGAACACGGACTTCATCACGGTCGACTTCCCGGCGCCGTTCGGCCCGACGACGGTGACGTGCTCGCCGTCCCGGACGTCCAGGTCGACGCCGCTCAGCACCTGGAGGTCGCCGTAGCCGGCGTCCAGGTCCCGCACCGCGAGGAGGCCGGACTCGCCGTCCGGGAGGCTGGCCTCCCTGGAGGCCTGCTGGCTCATACCTCACCCCCGAGGTAGGCCTCGATGACTTCCTCGCTGTTCCGGATCTGTTCGGGCGGCCCCTCGTCGAGGACCCGCCCCTGGTGCATGACGATGACGTGCTCGCAGTTCTCCATGATGAGGTCCATGTCGTGTTCCACGAGCAGGAAGGTCAGGCCCTGCTCGCGGAGTTCGTGTAGCTGGTCGAGGAGCTTCTCCTCGAGGGTGGGGTTGACGCCCGCGAACGGCTCGTCCAGCAGGAGGACGTCCGGGTCGGTCATCATCGCGCGCGCCAGCTCCAGGAGCTTCCGCTGGCCGCCGGAGAGGTTGCCGGCGTACTCGGTCGCGAGGTGGTCGAGTTCGAAGAACTCCAGGGTCTCCCAGGCGCGGTCGCGGAGGGCCCGTTCCTCGGCGACGACGCCGCCGCGGGTCCCCGGGAGCACGGACCGCGCGATGGACTCGCCGCTCTGGCCGCCCGGCGCCAGCATCACGTTCTCCAGGACGGTCATCTCGCCGAGCTGGCGGGCGATCTGGAACGTCCGCACGAGGCCGCGCTGGGCGATGGTGTGCGGCCGCAGCCCCGTGACGTCCTCGCCGCGGAAGTACACCTCGCCGCCGTCGGCCCTGTGGACGCCGGTGATGCAGTTGAACGTCGTCGACTTGCCGGCGCCGTTCGGCCCGATGAGCCCCGTCAGCGACCCCGCTTCCACCTCGAAGGTCGCGCCGTCGACGGCGGTGATGCCGCCGAACTCCTTCCGGAGGCCCTCGACGCGCAGCGGGACGCCGCGGGGCACCGTCTTCGCCGCCTCCTCGACCTCGGAGTCCATCGTCTCCGGTTCGACGTCCTCGGGCGCGTCGACGTCCTCGGGGAGGTCGGCGTCGGCCACGTTCGCCGGGTCCTCGTCACTCATCGGTCTCACCCCCGTCTGCGGCGGCGGCGCCGCGACCGGTCGAGCCGGTCGGGCGCGTGTCCTCGGTGAGCGCGACGCTGGAGGCGGTCTCCTTGCGCGCCCCGAGCAGGCCGTCGGGCCGCCGCTGGACGAGCACCACCAGGAGGACGCCGATGCCGATGAACCGGAGCGTGTCGATGTTGTTCAGCAGGAAGCCGGCCAGCGGCGCGAGCTCGCCGCTGGCGACCGGGACGAGCGCCTCGACGAGGTTCGCCGGGTCGGCCTGCACGTCGAAGGCGTCCGTGACGATCGAGCGGACGATGGGCGGCGCCTCGAACAGCAGGCTGGCGAACAGGGCGCCGCCGAGCACGCTCCCGGTGTTCGAGCCGGCGCCGCCGACGATGAGCGCGATGAAGATGTAGAACGTGATGTTCGGGCGGAACGTCGCCGGCGTGACCGACGCCCGGGGCCCCATCCCGAACCAGAGGATGCCCGCCAGCCCCATCAGCGCGCAGCCGAGCGCGAACGCCCGCACCTTGAAGTTCTGGGTGTCCTTGCCGAGCGACTGCGCGGCGGTCTCGTCCTCGCGGATCGCCTTCAGCACGCGGCCGTACGGCGACTTCCCCGTGCGCTCGAGGAGGAGGTAGACGCCGAGCAGGACCGCCAGCACGCCGACCGTGTAGACGGTGTTGACGACGGCGAACTGCTGGATGCCGTAGTCGGCCGCGAACGAGAACAGCACGTCGCCGACGGGAGTGGGGTCAGACGTGGGGTCCGTGGGGTTCCGGTACAGCAGCCAGGTGGCGGGGCTGGTCGGCAGGTTGCCGAAGCCGCGCGCGCCCCCGGTGACGTCCGAGAGCGCCGGCGAGTTGTAGGTGATGCGGATGATCTCGGAGATGCCGACCGTGACGATGGCGAGGTAGTCCGCCTTCAGTCTGAGCGCCGGCAGCGCCGCGACCAGTCCGATCACGGTCGCGGCGAGCACGCCCCCGAGGATGCCGAGGGGAAGGGGCAGCCCCAGTCCGGGCGGCGTCCCCGTCGGGGCACCCGACAGCATCGCCATCGTGTACGCGCCGACGGCCATGAAGCCGGCGACGCCGATGTTGAACAGGCCGGCGTACCCCCAGTGGAGGTTCAACGCGAGCACGACGAGCCCGTAGACGGCCGCGAGGAACGTCACGCGGCGGACGAGCGCCAGCTTGCCGGTGTTCGCGTAGCCGAGGTGGTCGGCGAACGCGTAGAACACCACCCAGATGGCGAGGTACATCGCCGCCACCTTCACCGCGTCGTTCGCGAACACCCGGCGCAGCACGTCGAGCGCGCCGGCGGCCGGGGAGTCGCTCGCGGACTCGCTCATGCGGTCTTCACCCCACCGAAGATGCCCGAGGGCCGGAACAGCAACACGAGGATCATCAGCGCGAACGCCGTCGGCCGGGCGAACGACGCGAGGTCGCCCTGCAGCCAGACGAGGGAGACGCGGCTCGCCAGCCCGATGAGCAGGCCGCCCGCGATGGCGCCGTAGATGGAGCCGATGCCGCCCATGATGACGGCGGCGAAGACGAGCAACAGCAGCAGCCAGCCGGTCTGGAAGCCGAGGCCGCCCTGGGAGAGCACAAGCAGGAACCCGGCGGCGCCGGTCAGCCCGGCGCCGATCAGCCAGGTGGACGTGATGACGCGCTCGACGGGGATGCCGGTGACCTGCGCGAGCGAGCGGTTGTCCGCCATCGCGCGCATCGCCTTCCCGAGTTTGGTGCGCTGGAGGAGCACGTGCAGCCCGACCATGAGGACGGCCGCGGTGACGACGAGCGTGACCTCGTGGGCGTCGACGATGACGCCGCCGAGGTTCACGGACGGCAGGTCCTCGCCGGAGGTGACGATGCGGCGCTGGTTCCCGAACACGAGCGCCACGAAGTACCGGACGGCGAACGCGACCCCGATGGACGCGATGAGCAGGGAGATGCCGTCGGCGTCCCGCATCGGCCGGTAGACGAGGCGGTCGAGCACGAGCGCGAGCGCGACGGTCGCCGCGGCGGCGACGGCGAGCCCGATGACGACCGCGGCCGGCGACAGCACGATGTTCGCGCCGGCCTGCAGCGGCGGCGTGCGCAGCAACACGAGGCTGACGAGGTCGGCGTCCTCGAGGCGGTGGGCGCCAAGCCCGGTGAGGAGGTGGACGGCGGTCTCCGAAATCTTCAGCAGGCCGCCGATGCCGGCGATGACGTACGTCGCGGCCCACCCGGAGAACGCGCCCGCGGTGATGTAGTCGCCGTGCGCGAAGTTCGCGAAGTTCAGGATGCTGTACGTCAGCGACAGGCCGATGCTCGCGAGGCCGATGATGGCGCCGATGACGACGCCGTCCCAGACGTAGCCGGCGACCTGGCCGAGGCCGACGTGGCCGCCGAACCAGAGCGCGAACCAGGGCGTCCGGAGCGGCCCGAGCGCGACGCCCGCGAGTTTCGCGAGGAGGTCGAGGAGGAGTAGCGCGGCGAACGCGGCGACGGCGGCCGCGCCGGGGCTGCTCCGGGCGAATCCGAGTCCGCGTTCGACGGTTGCGTTCGCGTCCATGTGTGTGTCTCTCGTGGTACGCTCAGACACGGAAGGGTAAATAAACCTCGCCTCCCGCCGCAGGAATTGACGCGTCCGACAGCCCGGACGCCGTCCCCGAGAAACGGGACGGCTGTGGCGACCGGGCGGGCCGGACGTGTCGCCGGCGTGACTCAGACCGCGGCGGACGGGTCGCGGCCGAAGCTCGGACAGCAGCGGCCGTCTCGCCGTCGTGGCTCAGACCGCGTCGACGCCCGTGTCGCCGGTGCGGATCTGGACGGCGTGCGCGACCGGCAGCACGAAGACCTTGCCGTCGCCGGACTCGCCGGTGTGGGCGGCGTCGCGAATCGCCTCGACGACGTCGTCGACGGGGACGTCCGCGACGACACACTCGACTTTCACCTTCTGGTGGAGGTCGACGGTGTACTCCTCGCCGCGCCACTGCTCGGTCAGCACGGGCTGGCTGCCGCGCCCGGAGACGTCCGTGACGGTCAGGCTGGGCGCGCCGACGTTCGCGAGCGCCTCCTTCGTGGCGGAGAGCTTCTCCGGGCGGATGACGGCCATGACGAGCGCGACGTCCGTGTCGACGTCAGTCACCGTCGCTCACCTCGCCGCCGTCGGTGGCCATCCCACCGGGGTCGCCGCTCGCGACCGTCGGCCCGGAGTCGTTGCCGGCGTCGACGAACTCGGGGTAGGCGGTGTAGCCGTGTTCGCTGCGGTCGAGGCCGAGCGCCTCGTCGTCGTCGTCGACGCGCAGACCGACGGCCGCGTCCGCGACCTTGAACACGACCCACGTGGTCGCGACGGTCCACGCGACGATGACGGCGATGCCGGCGGCCTGCATCGCGAACTGGGTCGCGGAGAAGCCCTCGACGGCGAACACCGGGATCAGCAGCGTGCCGAGGGCGCCGGCGCTCCCGTGGACGGGGAAGACGGCGGCGACGTCGTCGACCTTCAGGGAGTCCGTGACCCAGCGGTAGACGACCGGGGCCTGCGCGCCGCCGAGGGCGCCGAGCGCGAGGCCGCCGACCCACGTGACGTGCGGGACGGCGCCGGTGACGGCGACGAGGCCGGCGAGCAGGCCGCTCGCGGTGAACAGGGGGTCTGGCTTGCCCTCGGTCCACGCGGTGACGAGCGCGGCGGCGACCGCGCCGCCGCCCATGCCGAGCGTGGTGTTGAGCGCGACGCGGCCGAGCGTGTCGCCGCTGAACGCGAGCGCGCCGTCCTCGACGGACAGCACGGCGGCCTGCGTGCCGACGTTGAAGCCGTACCAGCCGAACGCGAGGATGAACGTCCCGAGGACGGCGAGCGTGATCGAGTGGCCGGGAATCGGCTGGCTCTCGCCGTCGGCGTCGTACCGCCCCTTCCGGGGGCCGACCATGGCCGCGCCGACGAGCGCGGCGACGCCGCCGAGCATGTGGACGACGGTCGCGCCGGCGAAGTCCTGGAAGCCGGTGCCGAGCGCCTCGCCGAGGTAGCCGGCGCTGGACAGCAGGCCGGTGCCGCCCCACGCCATCCCCGCGACGACGGGGTAGATGAACGCGGTGAGGCCGACGGAGTAGAAGACGTACGCCTCGAACTTGATGCGCTCGGCGACGGCGCCGGAGACGATGGTCGCGGCGGTCATCGCGAACACCGCGCTGAAGAGGTACGACCCGACCCACGTGCCGGAGTCGGAGGCGTACGCGAACGCCGCGCCGACGTCGAGCGCGAGGCCGGGCGTGGTGAGCTGGCCGGCGACGGCGACGACGCCGAGGCCCACGAGGAAGAACACCACGACGCCCATCCCCCAGTCCATGAGGTTCTTCATGAGGACGTTCGCGACGTTCTTCGCGCGCACCTGGCCGGCCTCCAGCATCGCGAACCCGGGCTGCATGAAGAAGATGAGGAAGCAGGCGACGAGCGTCCACACGGTGTTGACGCCCTCCACGACCGTGCCGGGGTCGGCCGCCGAGAGGACCGTCGGGTCAAGCACCGGCGGCCACCCCGGAACGACCGCGGTTCGGTTCGTTTTCGTTTTCGGGCTCTACCAGTGGGAATTCGGTAGTTTCGACCGAATTCACTCCACGTTCGGGCATTGATCTCGACACGGAACTGGACACCACGCTCCCGGACTAAAGCGTACCGTACAAAGACATAACCTAATACAGTCCTGTCGGTACTGTTGGAACTGTTTAAGGATGATACGATACGATTCTGAAGGAATATCCATTATTTCCGGACGAGTGTTCGTTACATTCTGGGCGTGAGCGCGCCCTGCTACGGCGGCCCGCCTAGAACAGCGAGAGGCCGACGCTGTACGCCCACCCGGCGGCGCCGGACGCGGCGACGACGAGCGCGCCGCCCGCCAGCGCGACGTTCTTCAGGAACGACGTCAGTTCGTCCTGGGCCTGGTCCTCGGGGACCGCCCAGAAGTCGTGCATCGTCACCGCGGACGCGACCAGGAAGGCGGCGAGCGCGAGCGCGCCGGCGACCGGGAACGCGCCGACGGCGACGGCGAGTCCGCCGAGCGCGAGCACGGCCCCCGAGGCCAGCACGGAGAGCTTCGGGGCGGGGAGGCCCTTGTGCTGGGCGTACCCCGTCATCTGCTCGGTCTGCAGGAAGTGGTTGAGGCCCATGAACGCGAGGACGCCGCCGAACAGCAGGCGTCCGCCGAGCAGCGCGAGGTCCGCGGCGGCCATCACTCGGCCACCTCCGCTCCGGCGAGGGACCGGCCCGGCTGTGGTGCGCTCGATTCGACTGACGTTTGGATAGTCGATTTCGTCACGTTACTTGGTTCGCGGTGGAACCTACTTGTACGTTCGGCGATACGAACGCCACCGGGTGACGCGCGTGTCGCCGACCAGTACGCGGACTGACCTGACTGCCTCCAGTCACGGGTACGGTGGCGCGGTACGGTGGCGAGAGTGCCGCGGTACGGTAGCGAGAGTCCCGCAGTACGATGGCCAGAGTGCCGCGGTACGATGGCCAGAGTGTGAGCGACGCGTCCGCGGGACCGTCAGTAGCCGACGCCCGTGGGGGCGTCCGGCAGGTCGTTCGGTTCGGCGTCCATCCCGAGTTCCTCGAGCGCCTGCCGCACGTGGCGGTCCTCGGCGAAGTCCGCGCCGTCCGCCTCCCGGAGGCGCTGGGCGGTCGCCAGCACCTCGCCGCGCCGGCCGTCCGGGATGTCGTACTTGTCCGCGCTCAACTCGACGACGAGGCCGTTGTTGTCCTGGGTGTACAGCGAGAAGAAGATGCCGCGGTCGAAGACGTTGTAGCCGTGCCCCGCGTCGTCGAGCGCCCCCATCACGTCCTCGAAGTCCTCGGCGGCGATGGAGAAACACAGGTGGTGGACGCCACCGGTCGGCGTGGGCATCCGACCGCGGTTGGACGCGCGGTCGTCGCTGACGAACACGGTGAGGATGCGTCCGTCGCCCGTGTCGAAGAAGAGGTGCGTCTGCGAGGGGTCGTCGAGGTTCGGCTGCCGGAGCACGAGCGGCATCCCGAGCAGGTCGCGGTAGAACGCGATGGTGTCCTCGGCGTTGCTCCCCCAGATGGTCACGTGGTCGGTCCCCGTCGTGTGGAACGGACTGTCCGGCGCCTCCGCGGACACCGGGATGGAGTCGTCTGCCATGGCGGTCGGTACGCCGCCCGCGCGGATAAGCGCTCGCGGATGGCGGCGTCACCCGGTGACGGGCGTGTCAGGTGGCGAGTGCCCGGCGGCGCCGCAAGCGCCACCGCTTTATCGGCCGACGGCCTACGCGCTGGCGTGCAGATTGTCGGGTACGAGACGGCGCCCGGCGACGGGCCCCCGGCCCTCCGCGTCGCCAGCGGCGGCAGCGTCGACCGCGTGCCGCTGCTCGCCGGCGAGGAAATCGCGTACGCGCTCGGCGAGCGCCACTGCGCCGGCGTCGACCGCGGCGGCGACGGCCACGAGGCCTGCGACAGCCCCGACGCGCCGCACTGCGACGAGCACACGTCGACGTGGCCGTGCGCGCGCTGCGTGGGCAACTGCGCGATGCCCCTGGAGTCCTGCCACGAGGAACACGCCGTCTACCTCGCCGCGTTCGCGCCCGACGTCTTCAAGGTCGGCGTGACGCGGTCGTGGCGCCTCGACACCAGGCTGCGCGAGCAGGGCGCCGACCGCGCCGCGCACGTCCGGACCGTCGAGGACGGCCGGCGCGCGCGCCGCGTCGAGTACGGCATCGCCGCGGAGATCCCGGACCGCGTGCGCGTCCCGACGAAGGTCGAGGGGTTCGGCGAGCGAGTCGACGCCGCGGCGTGGGACGCCCTCGTCGCGGACTACGACCCCATCGAGGAGTTCGACTTCGACTACGGGCTCGGCCTCGACCGCCGGCCCGTCGCGGAGACGATGGCGACCGGGACGGTCGTCGGGACGAAGGGCCGCGTGCTCGTCCTCGAACGCCAGGGGACGACGTACGCCGTCGACATGCGCGACCTCGTCGGCTACGACGTCACCCCTGACGGGGGGGGCCGCGACGTCCAGTCGAGTCTCGGCGCGTTCTGACCGGCGCCAAAGAGCGCTTTTTTCCGTGCGGCCGGCGAACCCACCGCGTATGGCTGACGACGAACCCGAGGCCGACGACTCGAACGGCGACAGCGAGGAGAAGTCCTTCCGAGAGCGCGTCGAGGAGATCCGCGAGGAGCGCGCCCAGGAACGCGAGGAGGGCGAGGGGGACGACCGCCGCGAGCGCATGGAGGAGGCCATGGGCGGCGGTGGCGGCCCCGGCGGCATGGGCGGCCCCGGCCGCGAGGAGTCCGGCGGCGGCACCAGCGAGAAGGTCGAGCGCGAGCTCGAGCAGCTCCGGAAGGAACTCGAGCGCACGAACAACAAGCTCGACCGCATCGCGAACGCGCTCGAGGACTGAGCGCGGCGGTCCGACTGCGGTTTCTCTCGGAGCTGTCAGTCCAGCAGCCGCGCGCACACCGGCCGGTGCAGTCAGTCCAGCAGTTGCTCGTACACCGACCGGAGTTCCTCGATGGCGCGCGCGACGCTGACGTCGTCGCGGCGGTCGAGGCAGTTCTCGGAGAGCCGGTCGCGCTCGGCGAGCGTCCGCCGGATGGCGGTCCGGAACCCCTCGATGTCGCCGGGCTCGTAGTGGTAGCCCGTCTCGCCGTCCACGACGGTCTCCGCGAGCGCGCCCGCGTTCACGCCCGCGACCGGCGTGCCGCAGGCGTTCGCCTCCAGGGCGACCAGTCCCTCCGTCTCGACGGGGCTGGGGAACGCGAACGCGTCCAGGACCGAGTAGAACGCCGGCAGGTCCTCGCGGTCGAGGAATCCCAGGAAGCGCGCGTCGACGCCGCGGTCGCGGGCGGCGGCCTCGAGGTCGTCACGCGCCGGCCCGTCGCCGCCGAACACGAGCGTCGCCTCGAGGTCCTCGGCGGCCTCCACGAGGTCGAACAGCTGCTTCTCGTAGCCGTGGCGGCCCGTGTACCCGACGAGCGGTCGGTCGTCGGGCAGCGAGTACCGCCGCCGGAAGTCGTCCGCGTCGACCGGCCGGAACTGGTCGACGTCGACGCCGTTCGGCAGCGGCTCGACGGGGACGTCGACGCCGAGGTCCCAGACGTGGTCGCGGGCGCGCTCGCTCGGCGTCAACACGAGGTCCGCGCGGTCGAGGAACCACCGCTCCCAGCGCTCGCTGGCCGCCCGCACCGGCCCCGTCGCGGCGTCCGGCACGACGTAGTCGGCGTACTCCGCGGTCGGCGTGTGGTAGGAGGCGACGAGCGGCACGTCGTGGCCGTGTGCGTACCGCCAGCCCGCGAGCCCGAGGCCGAACGGCGTGTGCGCGTGCACCAGGTCGGCGTCGACGTCCGCGACGGCCGACGGCGTCCGCGGCAGGGCGACGCGGTAGCCGTCGTAGAACGGGAACCGCAGGCTCGGGACGTCGTACTCGCCGGCGCCGGGGTCGTGCGAGGAGCGCGGGTAGACGACGGGCATCTCGCCGCCGCGCTCCCGCCAGCGGTCCCGCCACGTCGACACTGTGTACGTCACGCCGTTCACCGTCGGCAGGTAGGAGTCCGTGAACGCCGCGACGGTCGGCAGGTCCCCGCTCACGCTACCCCTCCGCGGAGTCGGCGTCGGTCGTTCGGACGGCCCGTTCGCCCGGCGTCGCGGCGTCCTCGAGGCGGCCCTCGAGCAGCGCCTCGTAGACGGCCTCGAGCTGGTCGCCGACGCGGTCGAGGCTGTGTTCGGCGGCGGTCTCGCGCGCGTTCTCGCCGAGGCGCTCGCGGAGGCCGGGGTCGTCCGCGAGCCGGTCCAGGGCGTCCCGGAACTCCGCGAACGTCGAACACATCAGACAGTCCTCGCCGTCCGTGAAGAACTCCCGGAACACCTCGATGTCCCGGAGGACGACGGGCTTCCCGCAGGCCATCGCCTCCAGGACGGCGATGCCCTGGTTCTCGACCTTCGCGGGGAAGAGGTAGACGTCGCCCGCGCCGAACGCGGCGCGCTTGTCCGCCATGTAGCCCGTGAACGTCACGTTCTCGGGTGGATTGTTCACCCACTTCCGGGTGGCCTTCCCGGCCTGTGGCCCCTCGTCGTAGGGCCCGAACCACGCGAAGTCGTACTCCGTGGCCTCCGCGAGCTCGCAGAACGTCGTGAGGCCCTTCCGCTCGAACACCTCGCCGACCGCGTACACGACGAGGCCGTCGAGGTCGAAGCGCTCGCGGGTCTCCTCGCGGAAGTCCTCGTAGCCCCGCATGCTCTCGACGTCCACGCCGTTCGAGATGGGGCGGATGGGCGCCTCGACGGGGTAGGACTCCAGTACGCCCTTCGTGTACTCGCTGGGGCAGAGCACGAGGTCGGCCTGCGAGTAGAACCACCGCAGGTACGGCTCCAGCGCCGGCGCCACCCTCGTCGACCCCCGGAAGGACTCCGCGAAGTCCTCCCGCGTGAGGTGGGCGTGCAGCACGAGCGGGGCGTCGTTCCGTCTGGCGTGCCGCGCCACCGCGACGCTCCCCGGGCCGACGAGGTTGCAGTGTGCGACGTCGTACTCCGCGAAGTACCCCTCGCCCGCGAACAGCGTGCCCAGCGACTGCACGGGGTTGCCGGCCCGCCACGGCGTCTCCACCACCTCGACGTCCGTCCGCGCGAGGGCCGCCCGCTGCTGGCGGGTCGCGGTCACCATCCCCCCGCGGACCCGGTCCTCGAACTCGAGGTAGTTCAGCGCCCGCATTACGCGACGCAAACCGGTCGCGGCCGATAACCCTACCGGAACTGTCTTGGGTCGCGGCCGTGCCACGGGCCGTATGGGCATCGCCGCGGAACGCATCGACCGCCTCCACGACCTCGCGCGGCGGGCCGCCCGGGAGGGCGACGACGACCGGGCCCGCAAGTACGTGCGGCTGGCGCGCCGCCTTGCGGAACGGAACCGCCTGCGGCTCCCCCGGGAGTTCCGGCGGTTCACGTGCGACGCCTGCGACGCCTACCTGATTCCCGGCCGGAACGCCCGCGTCCGCACCCGGGACGGCCACGTCGTCGTCACCTGCGACTGCGGCGCCCAGTCGCGGTACCCCTACGAGTAGCCGCGACAGCCGCCAGCGCGGTCTCGGGGCGTCTCCCCATGCAACAAGTTTCAAAGCCTCGCGGCCGGTACACTGGCCCAGAGATGACCGAGGACCTAGCGAAGAAGGCCCACGAGGCCGACGTCACCGTCTGGGTGGGGAAGGCCGGCGTCGACGCCGTCGCCGACGAGCTCGCCGACCAGCTGGACGACCGCGACGTCGTGAAGGTGAAGTTCCTGCGGGCAGCCCGCGGCGGGTCGTCCACGGCGGAGCTGGCCGACGAACTCGGCGACCTCGCGGACGCCGACCTCGTCGAGACGCGCGGGAACACGGCGGTGTACAAGTGATGTTCCGGGGGGCATCCGGCGCCGTGGCGAGCGTCGACCCGCTGCCGTTCCTCGAGGACCTCGTCCCGCAGTACGCGGGCGCCCTGACGCAGTTCGTCTACTTCGTCGCGGCGTTCCTCGCCGTCTACCTCCTCGGGCGGCTCGTCGTCCGGCCGCTGTTCGACCGCGTGCTCCGACGCCGCGACCTCGACGAGCACGCGCGCAAGCCGCTGCGGAAGGTGCTGTCGTTCGCCGTCGTCTTCGTCGCCGTCTCGGTGGCGTTCGGGTTCGCCGGCTACGGCAGCTTCCTGACGAGTCTCGCGACCATCGCGGCGGCCGCGACGCTCGCGGTCGGGTTCGCGATGCAGGACGTCATCGCGAACTTCGTCGCGGGCGTGTTCATCTACACGGACGAGCCGTTCCGCGTCGGCGACTGGATCGAGTGGGACGGCAACTCGGGCGTCGTCGAGGACATCAGCCTGCGCGTGACGCGCGTGCGGACGTTCGACAACGAGCTCCTGACGGTGCCGAACTCCGTGCTGACCTCGGGCGTGGTCAAGAACCCGGTCGCGAAAGAGCGGCTCCGCCAGCAGTTCATGTTCGGCATCGGCTACGACGACGACATCGACGAGGCCACGGAGATCATCCTCGAGGAGGCCCAGGCCCACGACGGCATCCTCGACGACCCGGGCGTCACCGTCCGCCTCACGGAGCTCGGGGACTCCTACGTCGGCCTCAAGTCGCGGTTCTGGATCGACGACCCGTCCCGGTCGGACTTCGTGAAGACCCGCAGCGAGTACGTGCAGGCCGTCAAGGAGCGCTTCGACGAGGCGGGCATCGACATCCCGTACCCGGTCCGAACGCTCGACGGCAGCGTCGACGTCGACCTCGCGGGCGAACCGGCGACCGAGCACCTCGAGGGGTAGCGGGCTCCGCGGGCGGTCACTCGATTTCTCGCCGCATGCAGGTCGCGGTCGTCGGACAGACGTCGCCGAACTGCGCGGTCTCGCGGACGCTCGCGGGCGCTGCGTCCCGGTCGACGACGTCGTAGCCGAGGCCGTCGAAGAACGCGGTCGCCGTCGTCGTCAGCAGGAAGACCTCGCGGACGCCGGCGTCCCGCGCCGCCGCTTCGAGCGTCCCGCAGACAGCAGTTCCGTGGCCGCGGCCGCGGTGTGCGGCCGCGACGACGACCGACCGCAGCAGCGCGGCGTCGCCGCACAGTTCGAGGCCGCCGCCGGCGGTGACGAGGCCGTCGACGCGGCCGACGTAGTACCGGCCGCCGCCCGCGCGGACGTGGCCGTCCGGCAGGCCGGCGTCGGCGAGCAGGGCCGCGAGCGCCTCGCGGTCCCGGCCGGTGGCGCGCCGGACTGTCAGCCCGTCGTCCGGCACGGGCCGTCACCCCAGGAGACGGCGACCTGGACGCCGCCGGGCAGGTCGTAGGCGAGCGCGCGACACTGCTCGACGCAGCGAGCGAGCCGGCGGGCGCGTCGCCCGAGAACGACTGCCGTCGCGAGCACGAGCGCCGACGCGGCAGCGGCCAGCGGCGCGCTCGCTGCCCACACGAGGACGGCGAGAACCGGCGCGAGGGCGTAGCTCGCGGCGACGTCGGTCCACGAGAGTCGTTCGAGTGCGGTGCGAGTCGAGTCGGCGGTGGGTGGCAGGGACATCGTGGGGGTTGGAGTGTCCGTGTGCAGTCAGTGTCGCCTCGCGTCGGTCGGTTTCCGGGCTTCGATGGCGGCGGGTGCGACGTGGTCGACGCCGCGGTCGCTCCCGTCGCCGTCGAGCGTCACGGCGACGTCCGCGAAGCCGGCCTCACGGAGCATCGACTCGAGGGCGTCGGGCGCGGCCGCGCCGCCGACGCACGCGGCGACGGCGTCGGGGTCCTCGCGGACCGCCGGCGGGATCTCGTCGACGGCGACCAGGTCGGAGACCGCGAGGCGGCCGCCAGGGGCCAGGACGCGGAAGGCCTCGCGGAACACGCGCGGCTTGTCCGGCGAGAGGTTCACCACGCAGTTCGAGACGACGGCGTCGACGGACGCGTCGGCGACCGGGAGGTGTTCGATCTCGCCGAGGCGGAACTCGACGTTCTCGAGGTCGGCGTCCGCGGCGTTCTCGCGGGCCGTATCTATCATCTCCGGCGTCATGTCGACGCCGACGACGCGGCCGTCCGGGCCGACTTCGCGCGCCGCGAGCAAGCAGTCGAAGCCGCCGCCGGAGCCGAGGTCGAGGACCACCTCCCCCGCCTCGAGTTCGGCGATCGCGCGTGGGTTCCCGCAGGACAGCCCGAGGTTCGCGCCGTCCGGTGCGGCGTCGACGTCGTCGGCCGAGTAGCCGACCTGGCGAGCGATGGCGCTCGCGTCGGCTCCGGACCCGGCACAGCAGTCGGCGTCGGCGCCGCCAGTCGGACCGTCGCTCCCGCAGCAGCCGCCGGTGGCGGCGTCGGCGTACCGCTCGCGGACGGCACTGCGTCGCGCGGCGGCGTCGAGGTCGCCGGCGCTCCGGTCGCCGGTCGCGCCGTCAGTCATCGCCGCCCCTCCGCGTGTCGTCGAGCACGGCGAGGACGCGTTCGGCGCGCTCCGTGGCGGTGTAGTACCGCCAGCGCCCCTCCTTCCGCCGGTCGACGAGCCCCGCGGTGAACAGCCGGGAGAGCGCCTGACTGACCGCGCTCTGGCTGACGCCGAGCGCCGGTTCGACCTCGCAGACGCAGACGCCGTCGTCGTCGCCGGCGGCGACGATCCGCAGCGCCTCGTAGCGCGTGTCGTTGCCCAGCGTCGACAGCACCTCGACGTCGGCGGCGAGGTCGCGGTCCGGCAGCGAGTGCGTCGCGGCGCAGCACCTGCCCGGAGTCTCCTGTGCGTCGTCCGTTCCGGCGTCGATCTCCTGTCCAGTCATCTTAGCTAGCGCTAATATTAGCGTACAGTAATATAATGGTTCGGGTGGCCGCGGGTCGCCGCCGGAAACTACCGGCATCGTCCGGGAGAGCCCACAGGACACCGGGATGCGGCACCGGAGCGGCCCCAGGACACCGGGTTGCGGCACCGGAGCGTACAGTTACACGGCTGGACGCCGAACTGTGAGGCGGGGCCGCTCCCATGACCTGTGACACGAGGCCGCGACCATGACCGACGACCCGGCGTTCCACCACCTTCGGGCCGGACTCGACGCGCTGCCGCCCGTCGAGCGGACGGTCGGCGGCGGCGAGTTACGCGAAACCCGGCAGTTCCGCGGACTGACCCTCGACCAGGCAGCGGGCTACCTCGTGAGCCTGGGCGGCGAGCGAGTCCGGACGGACCGCGTCGAGGGGGCGGGCTGGACCGCGGACCTCTCCGCGCGCCGCGTGCCCGTCGGCCCGTCGTACCGGCTGACGGAGGTCACGGTGACGTGGGCCGGCGACCCGGAGGTCCTCGAACCGCTCATCGTGCGGTTCCGGCTGAAGGCGTTCCGCGCGCCCGGATGACGGCGCCGCGTCTACGCGTGAACGCACTGTAGCGCCGCGACTACGCGGCGTGGATGCGGTATGAATGGTGGACGGGCCGGGGTCGCCCGGCGTTCCGGCCCGGGTAGTCCCGGTCGCCTCCTCCACCCCGCGACCCTCCGAGCGACGGACGTCCGGTGCTCCGCTGCTCACTTCCGTGCCTGACGGAGTGGCACCGGCGAACCGCGACGACGACACCCCTGCAGGTGCGCGCCGCGGACCGCCGTCCCCGAAGGACGAGGCTTCCACGTTGGCTCCCGGGGCCCGGACAGGTCGACCGGACTCGCCCGGATTTCGGCCCCCGCTGATGACTGTACCGCGGGTGACGGGCGGGGCCAAACCGCCCGGCCTAGTCCAGTTCGTCGTAGGCGACTCCCTCTTAAGGGCCTTTCGGGACGCGGCGTTCGTTACGGTTTCGAGACGCGTGTTCGTCACGTGTTACCTAGTAACGCGTTAACACTTTCAATCGGCGGCCGGAACCGCCACCCATGTCGGCGCTGACCGACCACTACGACGCCCTCCGCAGCGAGTTCGACTACGACGACCCCGCCGTCGGCGTCGGCGGCCTCGACGCCGGCGTCGTCGACCGCGCATTCGCCGCGACCACCGACGAGGACGCGCTCCGCGCCGCGGACTCGGGGGACGCCGAGACCCTGTTCGTCGCCAGCGCCGGCCTCACCGGCACGCCGCACGTCGGCACCCTCGCGCAGATGTTCGCCGCCGAGCGCTTCCACGAGGCGGGCTTCGACGCGCAGTTCCTGCTCGCGGACTACGAGAAGTACGCGGGCTCCGGCCGCGACCTCGACGTCGTCCGCGACCTCGCGGCGGCCTACGAGGCGTTCCTCGACGCCCTCGGCTTCGATGGCCGCGTCCGCACGCAGTACGGCGACCGCGACGTGATGCACACGGCGTTCCGCCTCGGGCCGCACGTCGACCTCGAGGAGACGCCGACGTTCGACGTCGAGCCGACCGACTGGGTCGAGCGCGTCCGCGCGGCCTACGACAGCGACCGCGAACCCATCGCCGACGCGACCGGCAGCACCGACCTCGGCAGCCGGCTCGCCGAGCTGCTCTGCCTCGCGGACTTCGTCCACCCGACGCTCGCGGACGGCTACGACCGGACCGTCTTCGTGCTCGGCGTCGACGAGCACGCGCTCGTCCAGTACAACGCCCACTTCCTCGCCGACGCGCCGTTCGACGCGGCCTTCGAGGGGCTGTTCACGCGCATGGTGCCGGGCCTCGACGGCTACCCGAAGATGGCCAAGACCATCCCCGGCTCCGCCATCACCATGGACCTCTCCCCCGACCGCGTGCGGTCGCTCGTCCGCGACGCCGACGACGCCCGCGACCCGGCAGCGTCGACGGTCTACCAGATGATGGCGCTGGCGTCGGACTACGACGGCGACCGGCTCGCCGAGCTCGAGGCCGCCTGCGAGCACGGGGGCGAGGCCTGGGACGCCGCGGTCGCCGAGTACGCCGACTTCCTCGCCGGCCTCGCCGCCGAGTGGCCCGAGCACTGACCGCCACCCGCCGACAGCGTGCCCGAGCACTGACCGCATCCGTCGACACCGAATCGGTCCGCTCGCGGCGCCCAGCAGGGGAAACCGTCATCCCGGACGACCGTCTACAGGCGCCCATGGGATTCGGTTCGACCGCGAAGAAGCTCCAGAAGGTCACGGACATGGCCGACAAGCTCTACGAGCGATTCGAGCGGCTCCGAGAGCAGGTCAACGACCTCACGGGCACCGTCGAGGAGACCAACGACCGCGTCGCCGCACTCGAGGGGGAGGTGGCCGAGCAGCGCGCGCTCCTCGAAGCCCTCGCCAGCCGGCAGGGCGTCGACGTCGAGAGCGTCCTCGAGGACGTCGAGTCGGACGCGGCGGCCACGGACGCGGACTCACAGCCCGCCGACGCGAAGCCACGAACTGGCGACGCAGACGCACAGACAGACGGCGCGAACTCGCAGTCCGGCGGCGTGAACTCGCAGTCCGGCAGCGCGGCCTCGCAGACCGACGACGCCGGGACGTGACCGCCGCGTCGCGCGCGTCGGCAGCGAGCGCGCGGATGGCAACGCCTAAAGAACGCCGGCAAGAATTACCGGCCAGATGACCACCCACCGGAGGCCGCTGGACTCGGTGCTGGAGACCGTCGGCGAGACGCCGCTCGTGCGCGTGCACGCGTCGCCGGACGACGTCCCGGTGTACGCGAAACTCGAGTCGTTCAACCCGGGCGCGAGCGTGAAAGACCGCATCGGGAAGTACATGCTCGAGGCGATGCTGGAGTCCGGAGAGCTCCCCGAGGGCGGCACGGTCGTCGAACCCACCGCCGGGAACACCGGCATCGGGTTCGCGGTCGCCGCCGGTCAGCTCGGCGTCGACGCCGTCTTCGTCGTCCCCGAGCGGTTCAGCGTCGAGAAACAGCAGCTCATGCGCGCGCTCGGCGCCGACGTCATCAACACCCCCACCGAGGACGGCATGGGCGGCGCCATCGAGCGCGCCCACGAGCTCGCCGACGAGCTCGACGACGCGGTCGTCCCCCAGCAGTTCTCAAACCCCCTCAACGCCGAAGCCCACTACGAGACCACCGGCCCCGAGATCGGCGGCGCGCTCGACGGCGCCGTCGGCGCGCTCGTCGCCGGCTGCGGCACCGCCGGCACCCTCATGGGGACCGGACGGTACCTCCGCGAGCGCGTCCCCGACCTCCACGTCACCGCCGTCGAGCCGCGCGGCTCGCTGTACGCCACCACGAAGGGCCGCGACATCGAGGAGGCCGAGTACAAGACCGAGGGCATCGGCACCCACGACCCCTCGACGAACGAGCTGTTCGACCCCGAGTTCGTCGACGACGTCGTCCAGGTCCCCGACGAGGACACGCACGCGGAGATGCAGCGGCTCGCCCGCGAGGAGGGCCACCTCGTCGCGTCCAGTTCCGCCGCGAACAGCCTCGCCGCGCTCGACGTCGCCGAGCGCGCCGCACGCGGCGACCTCGACCTCCCGCACGACGCCGTCGTGACCGTGTTCCCCGACTCGAGCGAGCGCTACCTCTCGAAGGGCGTCTACGGCGACTACGAGGAGTGGGAGAGCTAGCGGCAGGGCGGCTCAGGCGACCAGCCGGCCGTGCTCGACCTTCATGCACTTGTCCTGGACGACGCGCAGCCCGGCCGCCTCGGCGCGCGCCGCCGCGTCGTCGTGCGTGATGCCGAGCTGCAGCCAGACCGCCCGCACGTCGTCGCGCGCGACCGCCTCGTCGACGATGCCGGGGACCTCCTCGCTCGGCCGGAACACGTCCACGAGTTCCACTTCCGCCTCGACGTCGCTCAGCGAGTCGTACGCCCGCCGGTCGAAGATCTCGTCCGCGAACGGGTTCACGGGGACCACGTCGTACCCGTGCTCGAGCAGGTACTTCGGGATGTCGTGAGCGGCCTTCCCCGGCGTCGTCGAACACCCGACCACGGCGACGGTCTCGTAGGCGAGCAGCTCCCGGAGCTCGTCGTCGGACTCCACTGGCATGGCCGAGTGTTCGGCGGCCGCGGCGAAAAACCCACAGGTCGCGCCGGCGGGCGCCGCCGCCGCGTCACGACCGCCGCCAGCAGCAGGCGGGCACAGCGCCCCGACACCTTCGGAGCGGCCGGTTCTCCACAGCAGTCGGCCAGTGCCGCCGTCAGAGCGGCCGCCAGTCCGTGCCGCCGTCGACGCCCAGCAGGCGCGCCTCGAAACCGTCGTCGGCCTCGCGGACGGTGACGATGCCGTCGAACAGCTGCTTGAGCGTGCTCACCGTCTGCTCGTCGTGCGCGCTCGAGTCCACGACGAACACGCCGAGGGCGTCCGCGCTCTGCACGCGCCCCGTGAACACGTGCAGGAACCGGAACACCGTCTGGAGGTCCGAGTACATCAACAGCGTCGACAGCGAGTGCAGGAGGATGCGGTTGCGCGTGACGTTGCGCTGCTGGTAGAGCGCGCGCAGCAGCTCGGAGAGTTCGATCCCGATGCCCGTCAGGTCCACGGGCGAGGACGCGTACCGCACCAGCTCGGACTCCGTCGCCGACCCCATCCCCTGCTGTTTCGTCACGCAGTCCACGACTCCGACGAGCGGTTCGCCGCCCGGCACGCGCGCGGCATACTCCTCGAGGACGCGGTCCGCGCCGTCCTTCGTCGTCACGACGATGGCGCCCTCGCCGTCCGCGGAACCGCGCGCCAGGACGTCGAACCCGAGGTCCCGCTTGCCGCTCATCGGCGGCCCCGCCACCAGGAGGTTCGTCCCCGGGTCCACGCTCACGTCCGAGAACGCCGCACCGATCTCGTACATCACGGTACCCCTCTCCGAACGGCGACCGGGGGATGGCGTGCGACCGGTTCGTGCGCCCCCGTGCTCATCTGCCCGAAAGATATGCTGATTCGCTTATATTCCTTTTGATTGGGCAGTCAGGCGGCGGCCACGCGGCCGACGACGAACGCCGCCGCGGCCACGAACGTCCCCAGCTTCAACAGCTGCTGGCCGCGCGTCGGGTCCTCGAAACTCCGGTAGGCCGCCACCAGCATCAGCGCGTCCGCCGGCGCCACCACCACGAGGTACGCCACGCCGAACGTCCCCAGGAGGTAGGGCACCGGGCTCGCCGCCACGGCGACCACCAGCAGCGCGGACGCCAGCACCAGCGCGCGCCGCTCCCCCACGGCGATCGGGAGCGTCCGCAACCCCTCCTCGCGGTCGCCCGCCACGTCCTCGACGTCCTTCACGACCTCCCGCGTGAACGTCGACAGCGCCGCGAGCACCGCGAGCACGCCCCCGGCGAGCGGGTCGCCGACCGCCGCCGCCCCGAACAGGAACGTGCTCCCGACGAGGTACGCCACCAGCGCGTTCCCCGCGCCCGGCAGCCCCTTGAAGTACTCCGTGTACGTCACCAGCCCCAGGAGGTTCACCGCCGCGATGCCGAGCGCGAGCGCCGGCAGGGACGCCGCCAGCCCGATAGCGCCCGCGAACAGCACCGCGCTGAACGCCAGCGCGCCCCGCGGGGACACCGCGCCGCGCGGAATCGGGCGGTCGGGCGCGTTGATGCGGTCGATCTCCCGGTCGAAGTAGTCGTTGATCGCCATCCCCGCCGCCGTCGCCAGCCACGTCGCGCCGACCGCGGCGGCCGTCGCCAGCGGCGCCGCGAACGCACCGCCCGCCACGAACGCGCCGGTGAACGTCAACGCGCCCGCCGCCAGCGTGTTCACCGGGCGCGTCAACTCCAGCAGTCCGCGCACGGTCGCCACCGAGACCATGCACGCCGCTACGCACACCCCGCCGAATAAACGGGTCGGTCCCGACCGCCACCGAACCACGGGGTTTAAAACTGCCCTCCGACTACGACTCCACGCGGGCGCTTAGCTCAGCTTGGACAGAGCACTTGGCTTCGGACCAAGATGCCGCGGGTTCAAATCCTGCAGCGCCCATCATTCTGCGTGACGGGCAACATTTGGCAGACGGCGGTACGGCGCTTATAAAGGAATTCCTCTTCGGCCGTTTTGATTTCATCACGTTTCGGAACGGGGGTCGCCGGTGTCATGCGATTCGCTTGCATTTGAATGACAGCGCGGGCACATAATACTTGGGTGGAGAGTGTAATTGGCGGCGCGCGCGAGGGGTTATGCTGTCCAACCTCGACTCTCATCTCACAACGCACTCTGCGATTCAGATAGAATTTCGTCTGCTTCCGTGCAGTTCCTCGTCCCTCAGAGTTCCTGCTCCAGCCTCTTGAAGAGCGTACGCCATCGTTCAGGCACGTCGTCAATGTCGTACACCCCTTCATTCGCTAATTGTAAGTACCGGACGGCTTCGGCGTCGGTCAGGTTTTGCAGATTCAACTCCTCAACGGTCTTTTCGCGCGCCCATTCCGTGCTCATTGGCCGGTCACGTTGGATGGCTCCGTAGAAATGGAACCAGAACATAAGGTTCCCCTCAGACGGAACGGGCGGGCTCTGATCTTGATGGAATCGGTCGGGGATCAGTGGAAGTGACGGTACTGCCGAAAGAACGCTGAGGAACGACCGTCGAAACATGCCGTCGACAAAGTGACTCCTCTTCTAAAATCTACCTCCGCCTCGTAGTACACTCTCGTGTACGTACTCACGTACATACGTAGGTACACAAGTGAGTGATTACATAGCTCTGTAAACTCTTTAGCAGGTGTCGTAACGAGTTCGGCGACGATTGCTTCGTTGATCCGTTCAATGAGGACACCACTCTCTTCGGTGGAACGCGCTCAACCAGCGACGATGAGGATTTACGTCACTTGTCGAGCCAGGCTGTCAAGTCGATTCAACACCGCGTCACGATTTCCCCCCTCTCGAGCAGTTTCCCGCAACTCATCGAATAGGTCAGCCAGAGTCGCCACGAGTGACTCTTCGAGCGATGTCGGATCGATAACAGGGAGTTCTTTGAGCGCACTGATACTGAGTTTCTCGTAGCCGCCTTGCTGTGTTTGCGTCTGTGTTTGGATCACCCGCTGCCCCACGTTACTATTTAAGTACGCGAGCAACGCCTTCAGCTCCGTCTCGTCGAGGTTCACATCGTAGAACCCACGGAAGTTGTGGATGTTCCTCGCAGCGGTCTCGTTGAGAATGAAGGTGAATCCATCTCGCCCAGCGTCTTGCACCAAGACCCGAGGCGAATCCTGTCGCCGGGGCCGATACCAGTACGGGCGGTTTTCGATTACGGTTGCTTCGAGTGAGTTGCTCCGGTACACGCTATCCCGTAGATACGAAACGATCCCCGGTATCTCACCGTTGCTGTTCCTCGGGAGCGAGTCAGCATTGAACAGGACTTGCTCCTGGAAGTTCTCTCGTGACTTCGGGACATCTGGTAGTTCGTCTGGGTCTAGTAGCCAGACCTCCTCACCAGCAGTTCGCAACTGTTCCCAGTCCTCCTCACGGAAGTCGTATCCGTTGACGAGCTTCGGTTGACGAATGAGCCGTGACAAGTGTTTCTCGGAGATTCCGGACTCGTCGACGTCATCCTGTGTCAGGCAGAAAAACGTCACATCGCCGGTTGATTTTCCGCGGTGGATCGTGGCGAACTCGCCGAGCGGTGTGAGTTCGCTTGTATCGATGTCGGAGGGATCGAATAGTGCTGCCCAGTTTTCCCCGGGGGCGAGATCTGCTTGCGGCACGTGATTGATGTAGCCCCAATCGGTCTTGCCCTGGTCACCGTTCTGGACTGCGTCACAAAGCGTATTCGAATCGATGGACTCGTCCACGCGAATGAAGCGTGTCTCACCCGTGTTACCACCGGAATCTACTTCTAAGAAGCAAACGAGTGCGGTGACTTGGGCGTCCTGGAAGACCGATTCGCCTTCTGGGTTGAACTGAACGAGCGCAGTGATGGAAAACTCATCCAGTAGGAACTGTTTGAGTGAGTCACCGTAGGCCGTCGTGAGGAAGCTGTCCGGCGTGAGGAACGCCGCACGGTCACCCGAAGACAGGAACGACCGACTGTGGTACAGGAAGTACGTGTAGAGTGGTGATCGCGCACTGACGTCGATTTCTGTCGATTGCTCTATGTCGCCGTTGATCTGTTCTTTGTACTCCTTCGGGAGCGCGTCCCCGCTCGTGTATGGGGGGTTACACACGATCCCGCCGATGTCGTGTTGCAGTTCGTCTGGATCAAGATTGAGGAAGTCGTGTGTTCGCGGCGTATTCAGCTGTCCACCCAAAGTGAGTGCTGTCCCGCCCATGACCCGAGCGAGGGGGCTCCGTTCGATCCCGTCGACGTGCGTGGGGTCAGTGTTCAGATTCCACCGCGGGTGAAACGCGCTGGATAGTACGCCCGCCCCCATTCCAGGGTCGAGAAGGTGGTCGACATCGCGGTTAGCCCAGGACTTCATCGTCGCTGCAATTTCCGGCGGTGTCCGAAACTGCCCGAGTGACTGTCGATACTCGCTCGGTGTTAGCTCCGCGTAGAGCTTCCCAATATCTTCCGTTGGCTGGGGTGAGAAGAGCAATCGAGCCCGGTGAGCCAACGCAGATTCCAGGGCGTTCTCATCAGCCAGTTCCGCGACGTGGTCAAGAACGAACTGATCGAACACTCCGTCTCCTGTCTGCTTCCGTGCGTTGTGAAACGCCTGTTGTACCGAATGGGAGAGTGGCGGAACGACGCCGCAACACCGGTACCATTCGTACACCGTCGCTTTTAGCAGAACACTCAGGACGGCATGACGCGTAACAGTTCTCTGTACCGACTCTGTTTCTATCGACCCGATCCCGTGCAGTTCGCACCACTCCTGGAGTCGCTTGAGGAGAGACTCGGACAATTTCGTGTTGAATGCTGGAGTGATGGTGCCTGCTGCCCGTCGAATGTCCTCGATGAGTTCATCCGTGACGACGGGCGCGAATGTTTGAGAGGCTAAGTCCCACTCGTAGTTGAGTCGGTCGAGTACACGCTCGGTGACTCGGTTCTTTACTGCGGGTTTCCACACCTCGATTCCAACGCCAGCAGCAGTCTGGTACAGCTCTCGTTTCGAGAACGGTGCTGGAATCTCGTGCCGGTCGCCCGTCAACTTCTGGATGACGGCGTCTACCTGTTCACGCCGCTGTGCGTCCAATCCTACTGGGGTAACCGGTGAGCGGTCTCTCCCACCACTCGTCGCCGGAGACGGGACAGGGGTCTGCGGATACGGACGAGCGTTATCACTCGTTCCCCGGCGGTGGAGCCGCTTGATCTCTTCTGGGTCTCTCATATACCTCGCTGCGGGCACGATCCGCAGTACGCCAGCCACTCAGAGCGGAGTGGTTTCCGAGGTAGTCGCTGGAACTACGTTTCGATCAAGTGACCGAACTCCTCGACGACGATCTCACCATCAATGCCGCGTTCTTCGCACCAGTCCAGCGCTGCTTCCTCATCAAGGAGTTCGATCTCCGCACCGCCAGTCGTGCCGCCCCCGCTACACGGCTTGGCGTATTGGGTTGCCGCACCGCCCTCACAGTGAAGGAAGTACTCCCCGCCAGAGGTCTCGTATAGCGTTTCGATGAGGTAGTAGAGGTCACTCCGATCCGCGTTGGGGGCATACCTGGCTATTTGTTCAGCTCGGTCCGTGTCGTACAGTTTCCGGTCGATGACTCGCTGCATTGTAAACCGGGAAATTATCTGGTCGTATTAAAGGGTTAGCCCTGAGAATCCCGCTATTTCTAACGCTACAGGCCGTTAGAAGCCAAAATCCGGACTCACAGCACGACCGACCGACTCACAGCACGACCATATTGGGCAAAACGGTATCAGACCTCACCAGACAGGGAGCAGAAAGTAGACCACAACATGGACTCTCCAGAACCGCTTGACATGGCTATGACTCACCGAACATCTACGAGAGAGTAACCAATCACCCACGCACGTCCAGTACATTATACCCAGTTGCAGTCATCGGAACAGCAATCCACCCAGCCCCATATTCTTGATAGGTTTTCTGGACACCCCCCGTGTTGACAGCAAGAAACACCGCCTAATATGGCCTATACCCGCTGAAAAATTCTGGACACACCCCGCTACCAATTCGGGTGAGATCTGTGATACTATTCAAATGTTGAGCGTCACATGCTTTCAGCAAGCGAAATCCGTCGCCATTCAACTCACTCACCCTGGTGGACTGGCCACACACTGCTATTGTGCAACCGACGCGGCTTGTTTACCGGAGTGAAAGAGTATGTTAGGCATATTCAGCCCTCCTGCTCATGGTGGTGAAATCTGGGCCGTGGGTCAGCTGCCGAGTAGCCGTCGAAAGAATCCAGGCGAGTCTGTTTCTTCAGGAGTTACGTCGGATTCCGCCGGCTGGTCGGTAGTATCACCATTTTCTGCGGGTCCGTCGAGTAGTTCGTCTACCGAGTAGCCGACCCACTCGGCAAATTCCTTCGGTGCACCGATGTAGACACTCGTCCCAGATTTATCGGACATGAACCGCTTGTCTAGTCGTTTCTCGTAGTCGTAGACTTCCCAATCCTCGCGGTCAAAGTCAGCGTTCATCCCATCGGGTTCCGATTCGAACTCGACACGGCCTCCCTGGATGTCGCGCTGCCATTTGAGCCGCCCTGTATCGTACATCTGTTCCGCTGGCTCATTAGCAGGGAAATACTCCGGTGGTTCTCGGTCAGCCTCCTCGTAGAAGTCACAGAAGATCTGGCGGACGTCTTCCACGGTGCCATTGCCTTCGGTCCACGGCTGCTCTGCTAGCATTCGGCGAGCCACGTAGCTGAATATCGGATTTTCCCGCTCTAACACTTCTGCAAGGTCGTCCTGCGCCGCATGGAAGCCCGGATCTTCTGGATTCGAGGGGAACGACACGTCCATACTGAGGATCTTCATTCGGTTGCGGAACTCCGATTTCGGCAGTGAATCGTTGGTCGTGAAAATCAGACATGGCTGATCCACATTGGTTGGCGTCCAATCCCCCCAGTAGTTCCGGATCGGGCTCCAACCCTCTATTTTGTCTTTCTCCGCGTCGATGATCGCATACGGGAAACAGGTGTCCCACTCTCGAACCCCGCGAATCTCATCAACACCCACGTCGTCCGCATCAACTCCGGAAATGACGGTGTTGTCCGAAATTAGTCGTAGAATGTACTCTGTGAGTTTGTCTTTTCCGGCGTCACTGTTCCCTTCGATGTACAGGTGCTGCAGGACGTTGTCGAGGGTCCGTGACGGGGACGAAAGTGCCTCAGCGTACTGGTTGGCGAACGGGGCCCAGAAGCCGTAGAGGAACGCTTCGTACATCTGGGCCATCACCGCGGTCGGTGTCTGGGTATACCCGTGGTTCTCCACCGTCTCGACATAGGCCTCGATAGTATCTAGACAATGGTTCAGAACCTCGGGGGTTGGTGAATCCGTAGCGACTAAAATCAGATCCTCATCATCACCGATGATGACCTGCTCGGCTTCGGGGACCACGGACATAGTGGGGATTTCCGTTGATTCCCGAACTTGGTTGTTGTAGGCGCTCAGCGGTGCTGTAATACTATGATCTTCGACAGTCGCACCGCGGGAACGGAGAGTAGAGCTGAACTCGTCGGCGACGTCTCTGTCCACTTTACTGGTCCCCATTCGGATTTTCTTCTCTGGCGTCCGAACCCGTGGCCGGTCTAACGTCTCGGTGAGGGTCGTTTCGTGGTCTGATTCGACGAGTCCCACATCGGGTGATTCCTTGCTATCACCCTCTGTATCTGAAGGGCCGTTCGGATCAGTGTCATCGTCACCTGACCCATCTGGTTTGACGACCGTTCGGTCGGCTTTCTCCGGCTCATCGACGAATGCAACTGATTCATCCGCTTCCTCAGGGTCATCGACTGCTGCCGTTACCCGATCTGCGATCTCCTTCAGATCCTCCGTCGCATCTTGGTTGAGCGCGGCCGTATCGCTCACGTCTAAATCTCCAGATCCGACCCAGTACTCGATGCGGTTTTCGCGCTCTTCGGGAGTGTCTGCGTCTTCGATGGCTTCGACCAGCCCTTCAAGAAGCGTCTGACTGCTGTATCGTTCTCGGTACTCGTCGATAAACGCTGCAAACTCCTCATCGAGTTCCGTCCCGACTTCGGTAGTGATGACCGAGATCTGGTTCGTGTGGTACTCCCACGAGTTAACGGACAGGTTCGCGGACCCATGAACGAGCTTCACCGTATCGTCAGGCATAACGATACGGTACATTTTCGAGTGGACGATCTTTCGGTTCTTCAGTCGAACAGTCAGCCGGTCGTCCTGCCGGAGCTGAACGAGCGACCGCGCGGTTGAGACATCGTTGACCTGATTGGCGTAGTCGTTAGCATTCCCGACCAGCACATCGAGTGAATCGATGTCGTACTCGGTCAGCATCCGAACCATCAGTTCCGGCGTCTCAGCGTACGTCACCGCATCTACGTGGCGGGCTCCCTCGAACAGGTCGAGGAAGTCTTCGCGCTTTTTCACCATCACCAACCGATACCCCGCCTCACCGGAACCGTAGAATTCCGGCATGTCAGCGTACTTGTCGAACGAAACCTTCGCTGTTATCTCATCCATGGTCCTGACTGTGTTTACTTGATAAGGTGGACACTCGTTCCGTTCTTGGATGCTCGACGGCACTTTCGCACCGCAGCGACTGTCTTGAACCACTGCCCTCGTTCAATCAAGGCTCTGGACCCCCGTCGAATCTCCTTCACCGAAGTCAGCGGACTCCGAGTGGGTTGGTTCACGCTGGCGCTGATCGTACGCCTCACGCCAAGCATTGATGACGTCCTGACTCTCTGCCCCGTGAGATGTGTGTCGACGCCGGACTTGAATCAGCGCTGGCGTGTTCATCGCGTCACCAGAGACGACCGCTTGTCCGGGCGTCAGGCCGGGTAACTCGCGGAGGACATCTTCACCTGCCGCCTCGACAGAGTTCTTGATCGCGTCTTGGTCGTTCGGGTTCTTGATTTGCATCGAAATCTGTGTGCCACACTGCGACAGCACGTCCTGATCGATCTTTGAAGGACGTTGACTGATGATTCCCAGCCCGAATCCGAACTTGCGCCCCTCGGACGTGATCGTACGCATAATATCTAGCGAGGGGGCGTCACCCGAGGCCGGTGCGAACCGATGCCCCTCTTCGAACAGCGCGAAGATCGGGTGCTCGATCTGGGAGTCGCGGTCTCGGACGGCATCGAGACGTTCCCGGTACATCCGTCGCAGGAGCACGGTCGTGATGAGTTGCTGGTTCCACCGATCCAGCGTATCCATCTGCAGGACGGTACACTGGCCAGGGTCCACGATTTCGTCCAGTGGGACGTTGTCTTCAGGGTGGAATAGATCGTTCCGCTCTATCGAGCGGCGGAGCCGCCACTCTAGTGCACCGACACTCGCGTCATCGTCGTCGTATATTCGGTGCATCTCAGCGATGAGTTCATCGACGCCCCAGGTCCGGCTCTCCTGTCGCTGCATCGCGCGCCATGCCGTCGACAGTCGCTCTTGCATTCGGTTACTCGGATTGTCCAAGACGGCCATGACATCGCCAATGTCCAGTTCCGAAATGCGTACGCGAAGCCGCTCGGGGTCGTAGTAGACGACCTCTGGTTCGTATCCGTCCTCGCCCTGGAACGCTTCGTCACCCTGCATTTCTGCGAGAGTATCATACTCTCCGTGCGGGTCGAATACGAGCAGGGATGCACGGGAGCTCGGACGCATCATCTCCTCAATCAACACGGACGCTGTGTACGATTTCCCGCTGCCCGTGGATGCGAGAATCGCCAGGTGCGTCGAGGCGAATTCCTTGATCGGAACGTGGATGTTCGTCGCTTCGGGCGACCGATTCAATAGCCAGCCGAGGTACGCAGTTCCGTCCAGCTCGGTCACGTCTGCCCTGTCCGTCTCACACCCGAGGTTCGGAAGAACGGTTTCGAGCTGCTGATCAGGTGCAATCGACAACGGCGTTCCCGGAGACGGGAGCTGTCGCGGATTGGCGAACGTGGTCATGTCGGTGTCGTAGTACCCGATGACCGTCGCCCTGAGTCGGTACAGTTCGGTGTCGTCGGTCTGGACACCGAGCGTTGCTGCGACGGTATCTGGACCGACTTCCGGGTCTGCGAGGAAGCCGTCCGGGAGTCCGCGAATCAATTCGCGGTTCGTCACGCGGGCGAACACCGACCGGTTCTCCCCGTCGACGGAAACCGTGTAGGTGATGAATTCCCCCGTTTTGATGGATTTGTCCGCCGGGGTGACGAAGACAAACTCGTTCGGATCCTCTCCAGGTCCGGCGACGGTGCCGACGACCGATTGCTTCCGGGGCATCAGACCACCCCCCGGCGCTCGTGGGCCTGCCACTCGATGTTCTGTTCCACCACGTCCAGCACTCGTTGGTTCGGGTCATCCTCGGGGAGCATCCCCCGGAGCCGGTCGATGAGGGCGACGATGACTTCCGCACCAAGGTCACCCGCGATATCGACGAGTCGGTCAAGGTAGGCCAGTTGGATTTGCTCGTCGACGGTGTGGAAGGAGACTGTCTCCTCGTCCGGGCACTGGTAGACGGTGTCGTCGACCTCTAAGGTCCACCGCGGCATCCGGTGGGTTGGATCCGTGATTGTTCGGTCGTCGGTGATGACGGCTGTCCCGAGTAACGCTACGCCTGCGAGGGTCGTTCGCTCCTCGATGTATCCCGGCGTGAACTGGGCTTGGTCGTCTTGGGCTAGCCGCGGACCAGTGCGGCCTTGGTCAGGATCAACGAGTTTCGTGTCATAGATTACGCCCATGACCGCGTGTTCCGTGCCATCGATGACTTTCTTGATGAACACGGGTTGCCCGAACTCGCGCTCGTGGAGCTCTGGCGGCCGGTCACAGTCACGCTCTTTGAAAATCTCGACGACGTAGTCGAGATGGCTGTTCGAGGAAACGATGCTCCCAATCCGGACACACGAATCGAGATCCGGGCTGTCCGAGTCTGTCGCTGATTCTGTCATAGGGTCACCTCCGTAGTGCTGCGTGGTGGTCGAGCGAGCGGTGCGTCAGTCGTCTTGATGGTGATCTCGTTTGTCATCGGCGGCGGAGTTCCTTGCTCAGTGCTTTGGCGTTCCATTCCAACGGGACATCGTTCGATTCGGCCCAGCGCTGTACGACTCGGTGGAACTGCTGGCGGTCCTGGTGATCCAGCACCGCATCGCTGTCCACCTGCTGGAGAATTTCCGGGTAACCGCGCCCGATACCGGCCTCTGCGCGGACGATCTCGACGGTGTACTCGTACATCGACTCGTACTCGCCCGGGCCGTCGCTTCGACACAGCCACCCAGGGAACTCGATACGGTCAAGCCCAGCGCCTGGCGGCACATTCAGGTACGAGAACAAGATGTCATCGCGGAACTCGTACGACTCACCCTCGTAGGTTGCCTGTAAGGCGTCGATACTCCCGTCGCGTTTCGAAATGAACGGGAGTGTCGTGTCACCCCAGGGGCTCATCAACTCTGTCAGCACGTGCGCGTCTGGGATGACGCGATCATCTTCAAACTCCTCACGCCAGAGGAGCCGCGTCATCTTCACCAGCTCCGTTGCGCTCGACCCAGCAACGTACCCCACCAGCGGGATTTCGTGGTGCTGACTCGCGGCAATCACTCGACTCAGCGTCGAGAGGTATCGTTCTCGGGTTTCGGGCTTCAACGGATTTGCAAACGACGCGATCAACGGCCCGTCGTAGAACACGACTGGCGTGTGTTCGATATCGCCCGCATCTCGGGCAGCAGCCAGATCCGACAACTTCTCGATCAGGAGCTGTCCCTCGTGTTCGTAGCGATGATGGCCGACGAGTTGTGAGTCGACAAACCGATAGTCTCCATCCTCCGATTCCTGCGACACTTCGTTGGGTGTGAGCAGTCGCCCCTCGACACCTCGGTCGAGTCGGCCTTCCGAATGATGATGATTCACCGCCCACGCCGACTGGACGTACGCGAGAGGCACGTTGAACTGCGTCGTCGGCGGTAGCTGCGATCCGTCGACGGCCATCACGGGGATGTCGCGGACGATGTTACGTGCCCACTCGTTGACCTCCTCGTGATTCTCCCACCCGTCACTCTCTTCGTGCGGGACGATGATGCTGGCCGCGTCATCGAACGCATCTGTCGGGTACGCGCCCGGATACGACACGTCTTGTAAGGCCGCTCGTATCTCCTCGCTCGTCCACTCCTCCGGGAGGCGCTGGAACGCGTCTTGGTAGCGTTCGACGATTCCAGAGTCGTCTTCCAGGTACGCTTCTATCGTCTCGACGTTGGCCTCTAACTCAGTGGCGACCCCGCGTTTGTCAATCGGCATTAATTCACCGTCACCTCCGACGTCTGCCGGTCTTTCGTCACCGAGATGGTGTAGTCCGTCATCGAATCGAACGTCTCGTCGTGACTGATGACGGTGAGCTGCTCGAAACTATCCAGTTGCTTCAGCTGCGAGACCAGGTTTCGTTTCTTCTCCCGGTCGAGGTTCGCCGTCGGTTCGTCCAGGAACGCGACACCGACGGACGCGAGTTGTTCGAGGATAGCGAGTCGTACGGCGAGCGCGGCTGCCATCTTCTCACCGCCGCTCAGCGTCGAGAACGATTTCGTCACGTCCGCGTCGTGAACGACGATCTCGTAGTCGCTTGTCCACTCAAGCGTCTCGGCAGACGCACCGCGGATCGTCCGGAACAACTCGTTGGCCCGCGCCCCGATCCGGTCGGTGATGATCTCCCGCATCTTCGGCCCGGCCTCCCGAACGTTCTCCCGGACCCAGTCCGCGAACTGCTGATCAGCTTTCAGCTCCTTCAACTGTTGGAGCGTCTCCTGCCGCTCCTCTAACTTCGCCTCCAGACGCTCGATCTCCCCGCGTGCCTCGCGGAGGCTCTCTTTCTTCTCACCCAGGGATCCTTTCGCCCGCTGTATCTCGCCTTTGAGGTCATCGATGTCCGACTCAAGCGTCTGAAGCCGCTCCTCGTCGAACGCTGCTCTCGTCTCTTCGAGTTCGGCTTCCGTCTCGTCGAGAGCCTCTTTGAGCTCGGCCAGTTCCGCTTCCGTCTCGTCAACGGCCTGTTGCCGCTCCTCTACCTGAGACGCCTGTTGCTTGTGCTCGATGTACGTCTGATGCGCCGACTCGGTCTCCTCCAGTGTCTCTTTGACCTCAGACAGTTTCTCGTCCAGCCCTTCGTATTCAGCCAACTCGTCGTTGATTTCCTGCAACTGCGAGTTGGCAGCCTCAAGCTCTGCGCGCTTCTCCTCTAATTCGTCAGGGACGTCCGCGTGCTCCTGCACTCGGAACTCCGCAGTCTCGTATTCGTCATGCGCTTCCTGCAGTTCCTCTCGCTCTGCTTCGAGCTCAGGCAGTTCCGCCAGTTCCTCTTCGAGGCCCTCTAGCGTCTCCTCCGTCTCCGACTTCTCTGACTGGAGGTCCTCGATCTCTGCTTCCAACGACTCGATCTTCTCACGGTGAACCGGGAGCTTGTCGGCGCGGCGCTTGACGTCTCGCGCTTCCTCCCGACGGTCACGCAGATCGGAGAGTTCCTCGCTGAACTCCGCACGTTCTGTGGCGATGGCTTCGATCCGCTCTTCGCGCTGGTCGATTGCGTCCGACCGGTGTTCTTCCTTCAGGGGCCGGTCACACGTTGGACACGGCGCATCCACATCCGTATCTCGTAACCGCTCCAACTGCTCTTCGAGCCGTTCCCGTTCGTTCTGCAGTTGCTGTCGCCGCGCCTTCCGCTGGTTAATCTCGTCGTCGAGTTCTTCCGGATGCGTCGTCGCCTCCCACTCTTCCTCGATGGCTTCGACTTTCGCTTCGAGCGACTCGACCTTCTCTTGCTTCTCGTCGATGTCCCCGGCGAACTCGTCGATTTGGTCCTGCAGTTCCTCGACCTCGTCCTCACGTTGCTGTAGCGAGTTGATCTTCTCGTCGAGTTCTTCGTATCGCTGTTTCTCGTCCTCGCGCTCCTCCAGCGTCTCTTGGGCCGATTGCAGCGTCTCTAAGTCGTCTTCGAGCTGGTTCACCTCGAATTCGACCGATGAGACCTCTTGTTTCTGTTCGGCTTTCTGCTCAGCAAGCGCGTCTCGTTCGCTCTCTCGTTCCTCTAGCTCGTCCAGCCGCTCGCTCGCTTCCTCGTGCCGCTGATAGCCCTCACGGTTCTCCTCACACTTCTCTTGTGCCTTCTGAGCGGCGTGAAGCTCCTTCTCTGCAGTGTCCAGCTCTCCCTCGGTCGCCTCGATCTCTTGCTCCTGTGACCGGACTTCCTGTTCGAGGTTTTCGATTTCGTCCTGGACGGCCTCTAACTCTTCGTGCTCCGCTTCTTTCTCAGCCAGCTCGTCGGTCTTCCGATCAATCTCGGCTTCGATTGATTCGACCTCATCAGCCAGCGATTCCGCTTTCGCCCGCTCGTCTGGCAGGTCCTGCACCGTACTCGTGAGCCCTGCTATCTCCTCACGGAGCTTCTGCTCCTCCCGTTCAATCGCGTCCGGAATGTCCTTGAGACGATTCCAGGACTCTTCGTACGCGTCGAGGTTCAGCAGCGCATCGAACGTCGCTTTCCGACTGGCGGGTCGCTGCGCGAAGTCAGAGAGGAACCGCGTCTGCGGAACGCCGATACACGACTCCCACAGGCTCTGCAGTTCGTCTTTGTCTTCAACGCCGAACTGGGCGCACAACCACTTGACGAGCTGGGATTTGGAATCGATGTCCTGGTTAATCCACTCGTCGTTCTCGGCATCGTGGCGGTGTACACCGTAGCTCGAACGCCCTGCAGAGCGCGTCACACGGAAGCGTTTCCGGCCTCCCGAGGTCTCTTGTTCAAAGGTGACCTCGACAGTTCCGGAGCTCGCGCCCTCGCGCACGAAGTCCTTGTTGTTGAACGGCAGCGAATCGAACAGCGCGAAGCCAATCGCTTCCTGAATCGTCGATTTCCCTGCGCCGTTCTCACCGAGAATCGCCGTCACACCACCCTCAATCGGCACGACTGTCCGTCCCTCGTATGACTTGATGTCCTCCAACGCAACCTCGGTGATTTTCATTGTTGCATCACCTCCGCCTCATCGTCGGCTTCTCCGCTCGGTTCACCATCACCCGATTCCTCGCCGTCAGTATCCGTGTTCGAGAACGGATCCTCATCGATGTCGAGTACCACATCGTCAGCCAGCTCCGGGAATAACTCTCGCCGTGCGGAACTCACGGAATCACGGATGTCTTCGATGGCCTCTTCGGCCTGCGCCATCTGGTGTGCGTTCCCTAGGACCTCGGCGACATCTTCGGCTTGCTTGTCGTAGATGGATTCCTTCGCTATCGTCTCGAACACGCGGTGTTCCAGCGCCGCCGTG
The DNA here is from genome assembly GCF_037031165.1 of Halobacterium yunchengense. Classification (NCBI taxonomy): domain Archaea; kingdom Methanobacteriati; phylum Methanobacteriota; class Halobacteria; order Halobacteriales; family Halobacteriaceae; genus Halobacterium; species Halobacterium yunchengense. The sequence continues at coordinate 58,763 of NZ_JAYEZL010000001.1, forward strand.
TTCAACCGGCCATCCTGAAAGACCTCGTCCTCGTCGATCTCCGAGATCAGTTGCTGGACGTCCGCCGTCCGGATCCCAGTGTTCACCTGCACGTACAGGGCCCCGCATTCCTCTTTCGCCCACTCCGCGAGTTCATCCGTCCGGAAGTCCCCGCGACTGAATTGTAACGTTCCGCTGAACCGCAGGTCGATGATCGGCGCTCTGGGGTCACCCTGCGCCGTGAACTCCTCTTTTCGACAGTACTCATCAATCCGTGATTGCTCCCCGCGGACGTGGTCCTGGAACCCGGCTTCGAGTTCGCTTGGTGAGTCGTACTCCGTGACATCGAACTCGACTCGGCAGTACGGTCGCCGTTTGGTCGGGTGGTGGTCCACCTCGTACTCGACCGCGTTCTCGGTCTCTTCTTCGGTGGTTGTCAACGCGACCGAATGGTAGCCGTGCTCCCAGTCGTGGTGGCCCTCGCGCGTGTTGTGGGCTTCTGGGGATCCGGGGTTGTAGATCCACCCAGCAGCGTCGTACCGCTTGTGAATGTGCCCGAGTGCGAGGTAATCGACGTGCTCTTTCACGTCGCGGAGTTCGGCGTGGGTCACCGTCCCGCCGAGCGTCGGAACCTCGTCCTCCATGCCGAAGTGCGCCAGTAGCACGGTCGCCGCCGGTTCGCCGTGCTCGGCGTTCGTCGCTTGAATCCCGTGTGCCACCTGTTGCAACGCTTGCCCTGTTCGTGCGCCTCGCCACTGGAGCCCGAACACGCGAACTGGACCGTCGAACTCCGCGACCTCGATGTCGTAGAACCCGGCGTGATCACCGGGATCCTCCGGGTCGTACGGTTCGAAGCGGGCAGTCTCCGAGTCTGCCTTCAGATCCGCCTTCAGAAACACGATGTGGCCGCGCCGGTGGAGGTAATTGAGCCACGTCACCTCGCGCGGGGTTAGGTTCTCGTCGTGGTTCCCCCGGGACACCAGTACCGGCACGTCGTCCGGTACTCGGCTGAGCTCTTGTTCGACCTGGTCGAGGACTTTCGGGCGGAGATCCCGGGAGTGAAACAGGTCCCCGGGAAGTAGGATGGCGTCCGTGTCGCGCTCGCCGACCATCTCTTGCAGTGCCGCGCGTGTCGTTGACACCATGTCGTCTTCTCGTTGTTTCAACCCGTACTGTCGGTGGCCGAGGTGCGTATCCGCGATGTGAGTCAGCGTTAACATGGTGGCTTCCACATACAGTCCATCTAACCAATAGGTTTTAATAGTTTTGCTCAACTTGGATAGTTTGAGGCGTTGGAACTGATGGACCCAGGTAACGACGACGAAGACAAGAAAAACCGCTTCCGAGAAGCCTTCGAACGCGGGCAACAGGGGCGCGTCGGGAGCTACGAAGTCTGGTTGTCCGATCACGAGTTCCAACCAGAGCAAGCTAGCTACGAACGACTCACAGAATACTTCCAAAATCACCCTGAGAAAGCGGTCAATCACGACGACGCGCTGGACGAAATCGGCGAGTACGCGGGCTTTGTAACCCGACAACAGGACGTCTACCACACTCCTGTGATCGGGCCGTCTGGTATCGGGAAGACGCAGTTACTCCACACGGTCGTCTCGTTTCTCACGGAACTTTCCGCAGACATCGATACGAAGCTCATCGACGCGACGGCTCTCGGAAAGAAGGCCGACGACGGATTCTTCCTCGATGAGTTCGCTCACGATCTGACCGAGCTCGAAACCCCAATCGTCTGCATCGATGATTGCGGGCTAGACAAACGAATCGAAACCTCACTCGACGAACTTCGAGGAGCCGTAGACAGCGGCCTGTTCGTAACGACTTGGACGCCCGAACGGTGGGCCGTCAACCGAGGGCGTGTGCAAGATGCGCTCCCGCCCTCGAACGAGATCCACCTCAATGCGTTCCCCCGCAAAGACACCGACGAGACGCTGCGAATCATCTTCGAGGTGCTCTCCGAGAACGAATTTACACTTCCCTCGAAAACCGTGGACCGTATCCACGAGCTAAGCGAGGGGATCCCGCGATTGATTCACACCCTGGCCTTGGAGTCGCTTCAAGAGGCGTTTCGGAAAGAACTGGAGCCAGGAGACGTCGCAGCCACGAACTCGGCTGCCGACCGACTCCACTTGGTCGATGCGAGCGCTCGCGTCCAGAACCTCTCGGAGTCGAAGCTCACGGTGTTGAGACAGATCCTCCAGTTGCCAAATGATCGAGGTGTCCAACCGGGCACGTTGGTCGAGGAACTCCACCGCGACAAATCGACCATCTCTTATCACCTCCGGGAACTCAGCGACGGAGGCTTTGTCGAACGCGACCGAGAGGGTCGGCGCGCGTTCTATCGTGTGACCGAGACGCTGGAACCGTTCATCCAACGACGAATCAACCAGGAGGCCGAGTTCGATGGCTAGCTACAAGATTGTGCCACTACGCGACGAGAGCATCGACACGGAAGCAATCGAAGCCGGAATTGAGGCCACCTCGGCATTCAACTCGGACGCCGACCTTCGCAGCGGAATGCTTCCACAGACGTTCAACGTGGGCGCAGACGGGATCTGCTGGGCAGAATACGGTCGTGAGACGTACTACGACCTGACCACGCTCGAAGGCACGGAGCAAACGAAACGCGCCGACCGGTACGCGGTCCTCTTCCTCCAGAACGGGTACGTGGCCATCGCAAAGGCAACCAAGGAGGTCGAACAGGAGATTCTCACGACACTCGCTGCGGTTCTCGATGAGGACGTAAAATTCGAGACCGTGGAGTTCGACGAGGAGGATCTTCGGACAGTCATCGAGGAATCCAGCCGCGTCCAGCGTGTCGACGTCAGTCCGAGCAAACGCGAACGACCGGACCACGTGTCGGCACAAGACCGGGGCGACCTGCGGGAGACGGACTGGTGGGAGCAGTATTTCGGAGACACGTTCGAACAGGTTCGTGTCGACCTTCCGAACCGGAACATCGAAGTTGAAGTCGGGTTCGACGACACCGGTCGCATCACGCTCTACGGCCGCGAAATCGAGATGGCGATCCAGGCAGAGGCGATGCGATACCTGACCGACGAGATCATCGACCCGTACAGGAGCCCGTCTGACTTCCAGGGTACCCTCGGAGGGTACAAATGACCGGTCAGCACCCGACCAAGCTGGCCTCGCGCGCGACCGTGAGTGGTCACCCAACGATGGTCTCCTGGTCGCGGGGGAAACCCCGACTGTACCTCGCTGACACTGACGGCCCAATCGACCTCGCCGGACTCGTCGGAGAAGAGATTCGCATCGACGTCCAGCCCGGATTCCGTTGCCAGCACTGCGGTGACCGAGCTGACGCCTCTCCGTGTGAGGAGTGCCAGTCGAAGCCACCGTTCCAACAGTGCGTCTACACGCCCGGAACAGCCTGTACGTATCAGGACTGCCCGTTCCCATTGTTTAAACGACGGTCGTGTGCGCACAACTTTGTCGTGTACCTCGTCGCCAAAGACAGCGTGAAAGCCGGCATCACGCAAGCAGATCGTGCCGCGAGTCGCTGGGCGGAACAGGGCGCGACGCACGGCATGATCGTCGCACGAACACCGAACCGCCGCGTCGCCGGCACCGTTGAGGACGCGTTGGAAGCCGTCGTGTCCACAGCATCGACGAAGGAGTGGTACGACCCGCTGGACGAGCCGAAACACGCGCTTACGGAAGCCGTCGAGTCGTGCCGCGATGTCCTCACAGGGCCGCTGGAACCGTTCTCGACGCTCCCCAGTGACGAGACCGCTCTCGAAGACCGAATTGTTCGAATCCCCGCTCACTTCGCCGGGGACGATGCGACCGTCAGCACCCTCCCAGGACTCACCGTGGACGAAGGACTACAGTCAGAGGTGCTCGGTGTCCGGGGTCAGATCCTAGCGACCAAGGACGCTGTTGTGAACTTCGACCAGCTGCAAGGGAAACAGGTCACGGTCGAAGCGCCTGCAGAATGTCTCCCAGCAACGGAGGCCGCACAATGAAACCAGTCAACCTCGACGAGAACTCACTCAACGACGTACCGGTCGGAGACACCTACGCTGTCCGCTTCACCCTCGACACAGTCTTCGAAAACGAAGGTCAGTACCCACGCCGCAACCTGAAATTCACAGACGGCGGCGGCGACGACCGAACCATCACGATGTGGAAGAACTCCGCACCAGTGGAGATCTACGACGAAGACTACGACAGAGGAGCCACGTACCTCATCACCGCTGTCGAGTACGATATCGACGAAGGCAACGACGGGACGAAATACCAGAACCTCACCGTCCAGAGCGATGCTAAACTCCTCGAACTGGAGGGTCCCCCGACCACCGAGGAAGCCCTTGAAGACGGGCTCGCCGAAACCCCCGATACGTCCGCGGACAGCGGCGACCACGGCCTCACGACGTTCCGTGCCACAGATAATCTGCCGGACTACGACGTCTACGAGTACGAACTTGTTCCGAAGCGAGGATACCGGCCCTCAGGGCAGAACACGCTCCGCGCGACGTACAAAGCACGCCGCAAAGTCCGGCAGCAACTCGATGTAACACCGGTCGTCGTCGGCAGCGCGTTCAAGCTCGTGTCCCTGGTGAAGCTCGCGCACGAACGCGTGGACCTGCCTCGCTTCGAGATCAACGAGGTCGGCACTCGACCGGTCGTCTACGCGGACGCGGATGACCGGGAGATCCTCGGCGAAATGCTCGGTGAAGCCCTCAAGGACGCGAAACGCGACCAGTACGATATCCACGGCATCGACAAGATCCTGGAGATCGACCCGGTCATCGAGAAGGAAGGGTTCCGCCTCCACGAGCGGTACAACCTCACCGTAGAGGTACTCCCCTCGCGTGCCGCCTACCTGCACGTCGATTACCGCCACCGGATCCTCTCCGACCGGACGCTCGACCAGCTCGACGACGACGAGATTCACCCGGGACTCCGGGTGACACCCTCCTACCGAGACAGGGGGTTGTACGTCATCGGCGTCGGCCCAGAAACCGTCACCGACAAGCTCCACATCGAGGGCAACAAGAGCCTCGTCCAGTATCACCGCGAAGAGCCCTGGGTCGATCCAGCGAAAGTCAACGATATCGAGAACGCAGACCGAGAAGTCATTTGGACGGTCCGTCAGCGCGGCGATGGAACCGAGATGGCGTTCCCACCGGAACTCCTCGCACTCCAAGGGCACCCTGAGAACCTCTCTCGATTCGCACCGGACTTCGCAGAAAAACAGCGGCTCAATACACGCCTGTCCGCACAGCAGTGCATCTCGAACGCAGAGAGCTTCGTCGAACAGCTCGGCCCACTCCAGTTCGACGGGCACACCATCGAGTTCGAATCTGACGCGCTGCTCGGCGATGAGAACATCTCCGTTCAAGGGCTCTTCGACCCAGAAGCAGACGTGCTCCAGTTCAGTAACGGGCAGACTGGGACGCACCCGAGCGACGTTACCAGCCTCGGCGTGTACGAAGCACCGGATCCCTTCCGCGTGTGCCACATCCGGATGGAAAAACGGGACGACCGGATCCAACGGGGCTGGTCTACGCTCAAAAGCAAGCTCGAACAGATCGGGGCCCCGCCAGACGACGTCGAAGAGGTCACGTTCGACGCGACGATGTCGGCCGACCAGCTCGGCATGGAGATCGCTGCAGAAATCCCGGACGACCACGATTACGACGCCGTGTTCTGCACGCTCCCGCCGAAGAACACCGGGTACTTCGACACGGTTGAACCGGGACGTGTGTACGACGAGGTGAAGAAAGTCCTCGCCACGAAAGACCTCAACAGCCAGTTCGCCCACGAAGCGACGCTCGACGAGCCCTTCACGATCATCAACATCGCCCTCGGACTGGTCGCCGCTGCCGGCGGCATCCCGTTCACTATCGAGCGCGCGTTGCCCGGTGACTCCGAACTCCACCTCGGCATCGACGTCACCCACCAGTACGACGAATCAGCCGACGGGAACCACATCCATCTCGCCGCCGCAACCACCGCAATCCACGCTGACGGGGCCGTCCTCGGGTACACCTCCTCCCGACCGCAGTCCGGGGAGAAGATCCCGCCCAAAGAACTCAAAGAGATCGTCAAACAGGCCGTGATGGGGTTCCGAACCCGGTACGACCGGTACCCGAACCACATCACAATCCACCGGGACGGGTTCGCCAACGAAGACCTCAGCGACGTCGAGACATTCCTCACCGAACTCGATGTCGCGTACGACGTCGTCGAAATCCGAAAGCAAGCCCCAGCCCGCGTCCTGAAATACAGCGGCGCACACTTCGACACGCCACAGAAAGCGACCGCAGCCATCTACGAGGACCTCCCCAAAGCCATCGTCGCCACCTTCGGCGAACCCGAAACCCTCGCCAGCAGAGAAGGCACTGGCCTTCCCCAACCCATCACCGTCGAACGCGTCCACGGCGAGACACCCATCGAGACGTTAGCTGCACAAACGTACCTCCTGTCACAAGCCCACATCGGCGCATCGAACGCCACCGCACGCCTCCCCATCACGACGATGTACGCCGACCTGGCGAGCGCCGCTGCCGCTCGCAAGCACCTCCCACCGACGAACAAACTCCGAGACAAAATCGGGTTCATCTAACAACCACCCATGACAGGCGATACTGACTGGACCACGGACGGCAATACGCCCCTGGAGTTACTGACACTCCCTGCAACGACGCTCGACCGCGTGTCACAGCCCGCAGTCCGGGACGCCGTCCAGTACTTCACTCCGGAACTCATCACGATCCCCGGGCCCCGAACGCCGACCGCAGAAGCCACCGCCCGTGACGCCGCCCCGAACATCCCCGTCTTGCACCCACAACTCGGACGCGGCAGTGACCGCGTCCACCACTACCGGTACTCCCCCGACGCCGGTGTTCACGAAGCCCCCGACGCAGCCCCACCACCCGCGACGATAGACATCCTCGCCGTCCAAACCGGGGACGTTCTCCCCCACCTCCAGACCCAACTGACATCGGGTGAGCGACAGACAGCCTCCGAAGCGGCGACGTTCCTGTTCGTCCCCGAACTCACCGTCGATTGGGATACAACGACCCTCTCGACAACCCTGCCGCACGCCGAGCAATTGGCGGCGATCAGCGCCGCCCTGCCCGAACCAGTCACCGTCCTCGCCGGCGGACAACCAGCAGAGTACTACCACGAATGGGAACTGCCGCACAACCACTCCTCAGTCCACGTTCCGATGTCTGGACTCGGCGCGACGGAGCACGGCGGTGCGATGTTCGCACAGTACACTTGTACGGCTCGCGGCACCATCGCCGCAGAAGCCGTCGACGCCGACCAGTTCGGCCTCAGAGCGTTGAACGGCGTCGGCCAATCAACTGCCCAGCGACTCCGCACACAGGGCTGTCAAACAACCACCGACGTCCAAAACCTCGCACTCAGTACCCTCACCGATCTGCCCGGAATCGGGCAGACAACCGCCGAAAAGATCCACGCTCACGCCGACGTCATCGATACCGGCGAACCAATCGTCCTCACGAACAAGACACCAGTCAAGACCCGCGACGACCGCCCACCGCTCTGCCTCGACATCGAAACCGACGGCCTGTCACCCACGATCATCTGGCAGTTCGGCGTCTACGACCCGGCAACCGACACCCACCAAGCGTTCATCGAGAAGCAACAACCGAAGGATCCGAAACCAGTCCTCGAAGCCTTCATCACCTGGTTCATCGCCAACCACCGAGACCGGACCGTCCTGACGTGGAACGGCCACAACTTCGACTACCGCCACATTACGCAGTTCCTCGAACAGCACCTCCCCGAATACGTCGAAGCCTGGGACGATATCTGGACGTACGACCTGTACAAGTGGGCAGTCCGCGACGGGAACGCCCTGCTACCCGGACGAACCAACAAACTCGATCACGTCGCTCGCGCGCTCGACTACGACTCGGCCGGAACCGGATTAACCGGCGCGCAAACCGCAGCCGCATACCAGGAATTCATGCGGAACCCCGACTCCCCGGCAGCCGAACTGGACTGGGACCGTCACAAGGCTTACTGTGAAGACGACTGCCGAGCGCTCTGGCACGTCTACCAAGCCATCACGAACGCCACACGCCGCGACATGACCGACAGCGGCACTGGCGGCGCAACCGGCCAGCAAGCCGGCCTCACCGACTTCTAACAATGAGTGACCACACCACCTCAACCGACGCGACCGCTCGCACCGACGTTAACGCCGACACCATCATCGACACGTTCCCGCGCGTCAGCCTCACCCCGGACTCAGAGTACATCGAAACCATCGAACTCCCCGCGGAACCCGCAGACACCACCCCGACCGCGGAGATCCTCCGCTCGGAACTCGCTGACCCGTACCCGTACGACCTGTTCAGCCACCAAGCCGACGCCCTCACCGCGCTCGAAACAGGTGACAACGTCGCCGTCACGACCTCCACCTCCAGCGGGAAAACCCACATTTACGGCCTGCAAATCGCGCGGAACCTCCTCGATGCCGGCGTTCTTAACCCCGACGGGACGAGAGCCACCGAACAAAACGACGCCTCCACCGCGCTGTGCGTCTACCCGATGAAGGCGCTCACCAAAGACCAGCAGGAAGCCCTCGACGACCTGTACGAGGAACTCGGGTTAGACATCCGCGTCGAGATCTACGACGGGGACGTCACAGACGGCCGGCGCGCCATCCGCGAGCAAGCTGACGTCATCCTCACGAACTTCGCTGGGCTCAACGTCTACCTCGAACACCACGACAAGTGGAGTCGCTTCTACAGCGCGCTCGACCTCATCGCCATCGATGAATCACACACGTACACCGGCATCGAAGGCATGCACGTCGCGTGGATCCTCCGCCGGATGCAACGCGTCGCCGACTACTGGGGCGGCAACCCACAATACATCCTCACCTCTGCCACAATCGGCAACCCGCGCGACCACTCCGAGAAACTCATCAACGCCCCCGTAACCGTCATCGACGACGACGGCTCACCACACGGCCCCCGCGACGTAATCCTCTGGAACCCCCCGCCACGGGACAAAACCCGAGGCGCCACGCCCGACGAGGAGTCATTCGAGATCGACATCGACGACGGACCCGACTCAGAAGCGGAAGACCACGAGGAGTTCGTCGCCGAGCGCGTTCCGGCCAGCGTCGAAGCGCCGAAAGTCTTCAACCACCTGACCTCCCGTGACATCCGCACGTTACTGTTCTGCGAGAGCCGCAAACTCACCGAACTCAGCATCCAACGCGCCGACGAACATCGGCGGAACAACCCTCGGGAATACGACCGCTCGACCACCGTTGGGCGAGAAGCGTACAACGCCGGGCTCGGTCGCCGCACGCGGCACTCCCGCGAACACCAGTTCAAAACCGGCGTCCTCACCGGGCTCGCCACGACATCCGCGCTCGAACTCGGCATCGACATCGGCAGCCTCGACGCGACCGTTCTCATGGGCTACCCAGGCCAGCGACAATCCTTCTGGCAACGTATTGGTCGCGCCGGCCGCGAAGCCAGCCGCAGCGTCGCCGTCCTCGTCGGCGACCACCGCACCCTCGACCAGTACATCCTCACCCACCCCGAGTACCTCCTCGAAAACGACGTCGAAGACGCCGTCGTCGACACCTCAAACAACTCCGTCTTCGCAACCCACGTCCTCGCCGCCGCCGACGAAATCGCCCTTGACGAATCAGACATCGACACGTTCGCCGACGAAGACCGACTCCGTGCCGCCGTGAAGATGTGGCGCGAAGCTGGGTTCGTAGACGGCTACCTCGACGCCGCCGTCCACTACTCCGGCCCAAGCCGCCCACAGACACGCGTCAACCTGTACGGCACCACCGGGACGGACTACCGCCTCCAACTCGCAGACGACGTCGACCGCGAGAAATGGGGCCTCCCCGACGATCTGGACTTAGAACCAATCGAACAGAACCGCGCGTACCGCGACTACCACGAGGGCGCAGTCCGCCTTCAGAACGGTCAGCAGTTCGAAGTCGTCAACATGGACGAGGACCGTCCGCAACCCATTATCGAACTCAAACCAGTCGATTGCGAGTACTACACTCGCACCCGCAACAAGGTCAACGTCCTTGACGCCGAATCCGAAGCATCCCGCGAGGTCAACGGCTTCACACTCCACTTCGGCCGCGGCACCGTCCTCGTCCACCACCACTCCTACGACCAGCTCTACATCGGCAACAGCGACCCGAAACAACAGGCGATCCCGACGGATACCCCGCCGATCCTGATGGACACGCAGCTTTGCTGGGTCGAAGTCCCCGAATACGTCGAGACCGCCCTCGTCCGGAAATATCAGGACTACGGCGTCGAAACCGGCGTTGATCCAGAAGAGACCGGCATCGCCCACCTCGGGTACATCGCTGGACTCCACGCCGCCGAACACGCTACCATCCAAACCGCGCCGCTCGAACTTCGCGTCGACAAGAACGACCTCGGCGGCCTCGCCACGCTCGTCATGGACACCCACTACAGCCATCCTGAATACGAGGACATCACCGACTCCATCGACGACTCCTTCGAAGCCGCCACGCACGCCCTTGAACAACGCACCCAGGAACTCACCGGCCGCACCGCCTCCGGCTGGTTCATCTACGACGGCGTCGACGGCGGCCTCGGCTTCGCCCGCGCCATCTACGAGAACTTCGAAGCGCTCGCCGAACGCGCCCGCGACCAACTCCGCGACTGCAACTGCGGCCAACCCAACGGCTGCCCCGCCTGCACCTTCGACGAAAACTGCGGCAACGACAACAAACCCCTCCTCCGCGCCTCCGCCATCGACGTCCTCAACCAACTCCTCGGCGCAGAAGATCGAGAAGACCTCGCCGAACACCTCCCCGACGACGAACACGGCGGCGACCGCCGCCCCGTCGTCTTCTACTCTTAATCACCATCTGCTGAATCACTACTCTGGCATATGGCGTGCTACGGAACTAGAATTTCTGTGAGCCCGTTATTTTATCACACCACCTACAGAATCAACGGATAATAATGGCGCTCGACCCGCAATGGAGCGAGCGATTATCTAAAACGGGGCCACCAGAACAGCCACTCCGAGCTGATAGCGTCCGTAATGGAATCGCAAGTACAATTGCACGAGGGATAACTACAGACGTCCGCGCACGAGGACGGTACCTTTCGGGGTTTTGCTGGGCAATGCATCGAGTTTCGACTGCGTCAACGACTGCCGATCTTTCCAGATCAGAAAAGCGACGGCTTCTGAAAGGCTTCGAAGAAATCCTCGCGCTCGCAAGTTATCGACGCCAACAAGTCCATGACGAAGTTCGAGACGGCCTCTCAGGATTAACGGGGAAAACAAACGCCTCAGACGACGATCTGTATGGAGCGGAAAGCATCGACCTCTCTTCTTTCTCGCTGTTGGACAAGAGCCAGTACGCAATTCGTGGATTCCAGTCCAATCTCGGGAACTTCTCGTTAAAAGAGGGGGAGTTCGCCCTCACGGCTGCTGGACGGTCACTCGCAGAGAGTTTGGATATCGTCGCGGGCGAATATTTCGACCAGATACTTGAAGCAATTCAGACCGGGGAAGTCTCGCTTGATCTACTTGATGAACTGGCAGATGCATTCACTCACCAGGGATGCTTCACTGGCTCAGACAACCAGTCAGAACGGGATTCTCTACAGCGCGTAGTTCTCGGACTCCTCGCCTGGGAAGAACGAGAACAGACTGTATCACTCGCCGAGTGGCCTTCTCAACTCGACATCCCCATCGGAGATCACTATCGCTACCTCATTTCTGAAGAACGGCATTCAAACGATTTGAAGGATGCTGTCGTCGGGGGGGTTCACTACTTCCGACGTGCTTGGTGCCTATCGATTTTGAGGGCTCACCAGTTACTGCAAGGTAACACCGACCAAGAGGTGCTCCAATATGACGACGTTGACGCTGAGCGATTTCAACCCTTCCGTCCAATCGGACGCGCCTACTTCCTTCAAGTACTGTTGGCCCACGCACTCCGATCTCAGCTATGGGGTCTGTCTGCTCACCTAGAACGCGAAGCTCCTGGCGGCACGTCCCGCTCGGAACTCCTTTCCGGGCTGAAAGAACCTTTACTCGTCGATGAGGCAAACGCGGTTCTCCAGACCGAAACCATACTTAATGGTGGACGCATGAGTCAGTCTGCAGTTACGAAGGAATTGCTTCTTGCAGGCCGCGTGAAACCCACTATCTACGAGACCACTGTTCCGGAGACAACCACAATAATCGGCACGACGCTCGGAGAAATCCAAGAGTGGTTGGACTCAAATCTCGCTGGCGAATGGCGACCAACGACAGACAATACAGTAAATTGTTGGACGCTGCTACACGCGACTGAGCACAGTTTTACGGGAATTGAAGCTGCCTCCTCGCCATCCGAAGCGTTTGACGCAATGAGCACCCTCGTCGCTCGGAGTTTAGTTCAACTTCTCGCGGTCGTCCGGCAGTACAACCACTTGACCGCCCATAATGACCTCTTCAACCGATATATGCAGGCCCAATACGGGCGTAGACCCTCTTCAATCGTCCGTACCGCTCAGTACGTGGGTAGCATTCCTCCAGACACGCCACTCATCACTGTTGCACGCGAGGTGTTGGCGGATCGGGTTATCGACGTTCACAACCAAGTGATCCATGATCGGCTTGGAAGCGGACCGATTTCGCTTGTGTTCGGTGTCGGGGCAGATTCTGGTGAGGAAACAACGGGGTACAGTGATGACACACTCTACGCCGCAGGAGGGACGAAACAACCCGGAACCCAAACCCTCCGTTACAATGACCTCCGTCGGCTCATGCGGGATGCTGGGTTGTTGACGTACAATGAGAACCGAGACCTCTGGGTGCCGACGCAAGATGGAGAGATCATCCTTGACCGGTTCCGAGGTGAATACGAGTGAATCTTATCGATGCCCTTGGTGGTGCAGACGTAGAATACGCAGTCTGCACCACGTTCCCATTTGAGCCGCTTTTCTTCGGGAACTACGCAATTGACCCACTACAAGACGCGGGCGTCGTCACACCGGTCGTCCTCATGGACGGGCAGAAATACGAACAGTTAGCCCGTCGAAATCAGCTGTCGAGTCGCGCAATCGGCAACCACTACTACCTAGAGCCAATCAGCGTCAGCGGCACATTCCATCCAAAAGTCAATTTCCTCGCCGGAGAGGAGGTATGTCACGTGGGAGTCTCCTCGGCCAATCTTACCCTTGGGGAATATTCGACGGCAGCACAACTGGGACAAACGATAACGGTTTCAAAGGAGTTGGACGACGACGAGGACTCACGTCCCCCAGAAGCGATTCACGTGGCGAAAGATGTACGCCGGTTTATACAACATCTTGCCGCCGATCACGTCTCAGGACACGACGTTCGGACGCAAATCGACCGGGCAGTGAATACGACCGAGTGGCTGGAAGATCTCGACCGACCGACTGAGGTTTCCGGTGGCTTCTTCCACAACCTCGAAGAGCCGATTCTCCAGCAGGTCATCGATGAGTTAGGTGACGTCACTACCGCAGTATTCTTTGCGCCATTCTTTGGAAGTGAAAAGACACTATCCAACATCGAGACGGTAATTGAAGCCGATCAGTACGAACTGCTCGTCTCTGATGGGAATACACACCTCAACCCTAACGATGCAGTCGCAGTGTTTGGTGAAAGCGTCACGTTTCGACCGCTTGAACACGATACTTCCCGCTGGATTCACGCCAAAGGACTACTGCTCGAAGGCCCCTGGGGCAGAGCAACGCTCTATGGAAGCCCAAACATCACCGGTCGTGCTCTCCTCGATACAGCGTCATCCGGGAATCTTGAAGCCGCCCTGCTCTCGGTAACCAACGAAACGCACGGTGAATCATCGCTATGGCATCAATCGAGTTTCTCCGCACACCCGGGGCAGCAGCGCAACCCTGACTCGTTCGACTTTGCCGAATACACGCCGGCCAGCCGGGAGAATTCGACAGCCACGCTAACTCTCCACGACGCACGTGTCGAACGCTTCGAAAGCGAGGTCATTACAGCACGGTTCGTCGCACCAGAAATCGACGACGGAGATACTGTCATTCTCGAATCGGACGGAGGAGAGACCCTTCAGATCGACTGGCAACGAGATAGTGATGATGAGCAAGAAGGCGTTACTGTCTCGGTTCCAGAAGCGTGGGCCCAGTCAATCGTTCGCCTCCGTCTCTCCGATGAGAGACACTCGAATTTCCGTCAAATCACGACGGAACCGACCGAGGGGACCCGAGAAGTAACCGAATTGCTACGGAGCGACGGCCGGGAGGGGATCCAGTCGCTCGTAGATGAGGCCCTCTTTTTTGACGTCGGAGTTGCGACCGCAGCCATCTCCCAAGCAACATCTAAACTCACAGAAAGATACCAGCAGCGACAGGACAACTCAGATGACCCTATAGCTAATCAAGACGCCGGGGAAGGAAGCTGGGCAACTGGCGGCACTCGAATCACAACAAAGCGACGAAAACCGCATTTGGAGCTCAAAGACGGGATGGACTACGCACAGAAGCGAATTGAAACGCTTCTCGAAGAACCACCAACTGTCCGCTCAGTCGAAGAACTCCTCGATCACTTCGACAACCTCTGGTACTACGTCATTAAAGGATTAATTCGGTCTGCGCTCTCTCCGCAACTTCAGGCGGGCGACGAACCCTACGAAACCGAGTTGAACGTCGAGCGGCTCCACTCGATCTGTGTAAATCGCATTCAGACGATCATCTCCTCTCAATTCTTGGTACGCAGTAGAATTCGTCTCAACCAAATCCGTCAAATCGAACCGGACATGACCGCTGACGTGCTCGACAGAGACCAGCTGACAGGCGTATTCGCCGTCCACCCGGCGACCCTTCTATCCCTGATGGAATGGCACGATGACGCCTTCGTTGAGCGGTTCGGGTTCCTCCGACACTACCACGAAGCCCTCACAGTAGCTGATCCGCTCATTGGAGAGCTTCTAATTAACGGTGAACACATTTCACGACGGATGTCTGAATTTGAACGCACCTTAGAAGACCAACTTTCTGCATTTGGCGACCGAGTTGACCGTGACCTCTCCTTACCGGGAGACCTCGATACCGGACTCGAATTATTGTTCTACGGGTTCTGGTATCGAGAACTCTCACAACAACGCGACACGGACCTATTCGACAATCCCGCCATCTTCGAACACTACAATTCTGCTGGACTGGCCGAAATGGCACGTATCGCGCTTAGGGGAAAGCAGAGAGTCGAAGACAGACGGGAGTACGAGGCTCTACGAAAAGGGACGTTCGACCCAATCGTTCGGCTAATGGAAGGAGCGAACGATCCAACACCACAGTTGGAATCGATCATTAGCCACACCGAGTCGATACAGAGACATTAGCATCAAGTCTATATCTAGCTGACCCTGCTCTCTGCACAAGAGTCCCCGTTTGAACAGTTAGATTGATTCTCGGACAGCCCAGTTTAATGATGACCGGTTGAGAAGGGCTGTAGCAATGGCAGCTACTCTCACCGAGCCCACCGTTCTCGCTGCCGCGAAGGACACTCTCTACCCTGATCTCGATACGAGCCCAGACCATTACGCTGTCACGGAAACCCAGTTCACCAAGCCGACGTGGGGCGGCTGGGAGATCCCGGACGATCTGCGTCGTCGTCTCGCACCATACAACACGATTCGTCTTGCTGACGGAGAACCTGACCTCCTCGGTGTGGGGATGCCTGCTCTCGAAGTCCTGAATGCTGACGCCGCGACGACCCCTGTCGCCGTCATCGAAGCGAAAGGCCACAACACCGACCCGAGCGCAGCCAACGTCAAAACCGGAATCAACCAGGCGCACGGCCACCTCTCCGAAGTCAACATCGGGTACGTCGCCGCCCCCATCCAGAGCATCTCTGACCAGGCACGCGCTCTCGCCCGCGATCTCAACATCGGCGTCATCGGCGTCGAAAGCCCGCACGACGCAACGCTCGTTGAACCTGCCCGTATCACCGGCGTCGGTGACTTCTCAACCACTATCGACGCCATCCGATTTCAGGCCACGACGCACCGACTCACCGAAGGCAGCTTCCCGGTAAACCATCCGAAGAACTACCTCGGCTACGCACTCGCCCTCGCTGCAGATGGCGACACCGCTGACATCTACTCCGAACATGTGATCAACAGCGTGTCCGGTGGTCGCCGCGGAGCAATCCTTCTCGGTCTCGTCGACAATCAGCCCGGTGGAGAGACGCTCACCCATCTTGGTGCAGAAGTCGTCCGCTTCGCGCGTTCCCAACACGGGACCGTTGCTGCCGCACTCAACGAATTCGCCTCGTGGAAAGGACGGTCAACTCGATTCACGATGCTCGCTCCCCGCTGGGCGCAACTCGCCCGCTCAGTCGCCATCCAGTACGAGCCAACGCAGCTCATCATCGAAGCACTCGAACGCCTCCACCAACGCGGCATCAACCCCGCAACCATCGACGCCGTCGCCCGAGAAGCCTCCCGCATCAACCAACCCCTCACTGTCGAAGTGTTCTTCACCCAATCCCGGCGCGAAGACGTCCTCACAGCTGACGGCGAAATCAACGAATCAGTCCTTACGGATCCGACCGTGTACAAATCAGGGATTCACTTCCAGTTCAAATACCACCTCCGTCACATCGGACTCCTCACAGAAGGCGGAACAGACGACAAGGACGAGGTTCTATCGAACGAGTGGGCGCTAAATCAGGCAGTCGGGCTCTGACTGGCTCACTATTCGCCTGACTTACTCACCTCGGTGATGAGATTCCCGAACCGTCGGAGCAGGACTTCTGCATTCTCCTTGGTTGTTGTCGGCTGGTATTGCCCCTCTTTGTACTCTGCCAGTTGGATGCTTGGGTGAGCTAATAGGTTGAGTGACTGTTCAATGACGTGTTGCTCCGGAACGCGCTCCTCATTGTACATGCCTTTCAAAATCAAGCGGAGCCGGTTGGCGGTTCCTTCCTCTGGGTCTGCTCGTTGAAGCGCTTCCATCACGGCCAACAAGTCCTCAGTACCGCCAAGCCGAGTCCGGAGTTCATCATCGATCTGATCAAGCCGGTCATCTTGGAACGCCCCCGGTTCGGTGAGATACGTTGAGAGTGCTTCCGGCGGAATCCCATAGGCATCACGCCGTTCCAAGAGCGCCTGGAGGTGATCGGTCGCAAGGAGGACAATCCCTTGTCTGTCGGCATCTTCAATTGCTGCCGGAGTGAAGCCAGGCGCAACAACAATCGCTTGGTCAGCCGAGTGCCGCTCCTTATGCCCCTGGATTCGTGTCGCATCCGGCGAGGCCAACGTCCCACTGCTTCGCGCCTTCACCTCGATGACCGCGTGAATCGGAGCCGTGATTTCAACGTCCGTATCATCTCCCCCTTCAATCCAACGCGCTTCAAACCCCAACCGAGAGAACGCCTTGGCGACCAGTTCCTCCAACTCCTCATATTGGTCACCATCCCGACTCGCCGCAACAATACGCTCTCCCAGATCCAGTTCTTGTACCTCTTCAGATTCCTCCTGCGACGGCTCCTCATCGAACTCATGAACCCGGACACCGCTCCCTGTCAACTCATTAACCGCGGTTTCGACGGACTCATACGCATCCTCTATGTCGCGGATACGCGAATCAGACACACGACTGAATCCCTGCGGGATATAATTGTCTTGGTACCCCGCAAGTTCGTTGAACGACTCAACGTCCACATCAATCTCCTCCACCCCAGTCAAGAACACCAAATACCGCCACGGACTTTCAGGATCCCACGGATTCCCCTCCGTCCGCCAGAGATGCTCAGCCAGGTCAAGATCTTCACGTGTCCGCACAACCGTTGCCTGCGCGATGTACCTCCCATCCCGGTAGATTAACGCGATGTCCCCACCCTCCACGAACTGCCACTTCGAGTCAACTGATGTCCCCCACAGATGCACTTTCCCCGTCTCCGAATCAGTAACCGCGTCAACTTCGGCATCAGAAAGATACTCCTCAAACTCTGCCGGGTCATGCCCTTCCTTCACAGACTGCAAATAATCCTGATAGGCGTCCTCCCGTCCAGCTGTAATAATGGCAATCCCCGTCATTCGTGTGTAACAGAATCACTACTTGGCCAGGAGAAAAATCAAAGGGGTAGACACTCACCGAACCTTCCGTTCTCGCTTACACTGTCACCGAAACCCCAATTCACTAAACGAAGGTTAGTCTGTGAGCGTTACCTCCGCTGCGTAGTCCAAGTGCGGGGTCTGACGGTCGCGGTGTCTGGCGACCGCGTCGTATAACGCCTCTTTCGAGATGTCTCGGATGGTCGCTTCCACGTCATCACTCACGTCGTAGTTGACATAGTTCTCGATGAACTGCGTTGTTGCCCGCTCTGCCTCAATTGACAGAGCCTCCTCTTCGTGCGCGGTCCACGCGGTGTGGTCCATCCACCCGGCTATCCCTTCGTATAACCGTTCTCTCACGACGTGGTCTGCGCCGGTTTCCCACTCTGTCACGAGGAGTTCCGCGACATCCTCGGCGTGCCGAACAAGCGCGGTAAACGGTTCCACGGGCCGCCCGACCGCGTCGTGACTGTCAATGGCGGCAAGCGCTTCGTTACAGATCCGGTTTGCAACCTGGTCTTGGTCCAGTTCCACCACGTCCAACGCCAGCGTTTCACCGTGACTGTCCACCGCGATCCCGGTGTCGCCGCCAGGCTCTGCCCACGTTCGAATCGCCATCCATTCTTCCTCAGTCCTGATGAGATGGTGCGTCACGCCATTGTTATCGCACTCCCGGTTGTGCGCGCGAACGGTAACAGCACAACTCTCCAGAGGATCATCGTGCGTAAGTGCTTCTCTGGCTTTCTCTACTATCGTTTGGAACTGCTGGCGGTCATTCTCCTGCGCTGTGCAGTCGTCATCTTCAGTCGAGTGTTCTCGCGCCATTGGTATCACATGCTAGCCGCTGTTCGCACAGCGAGCATGCGACGTCCGATGACGCGCTGGCACCGCGCCGGCACAGTGCTAGGATACCAGGGTTTGAGGTATCGGTGGGTCTGCCAGAGATATTTACGCATCGTCCGGTGTACAGATGCAAGGGTGATCTCGGGCGTCGCGTAACCCGAATTATTACTGAGTCACGTATAAACACTCGCCCTCAGATAGGGCAAACAACAGCCCCGCTACTCCACCTGTACGCCTCACTCAGAGCCACGCAAGCGATGAATTGTGCTGCGTGACGTACTGCGGGTTCAGGCTCTCTTCTTGAATCGAGATTCGCTCCCCTTCGCGGTCAATAATCGTCCGCTGTAACACGTCACTCTCAGTCTCGAACTCAGGATTTACGCGCAGTCGGTAGTCCTGGTCAATCGTGAACAGCTCCCGGTCGAACGCCGCGTGATGCGTCTTACTGAGCGCCAGCACGTTCGAGAGATCGGCCCTGTACTCCGGGTAGTCACTCCACGACAGGACATGCGCCACGTCCAACAGGCCGGGATGATCCACCCCGGACACCGGGCACGTCCGGCCATGACGAGACAACACAGTCGCGCGGAACTCCGGATCGACCGACCGTGCGTGGGCAGTCGTTTCGTACGTCCCGGCCTGACTCCCAGCATCGCTCACCGATGGCGTCCAGTCAGAATCCGCCCACTCCTCCACCGCGCTCTCAACGAACTGTAGACCGTCATCCGTCAACGCGTACTCGTCGCCACGCTTCTCAACGAGTCCCATGCTCCGCAGCCAATTCACCCGCTGCTTCGCCATGTCCGTCTCGCCACGGCTCCACCCTAACTCCGGGTGGGTATCGAGTTGCTGCTCACTCACCTCCGCCATCGTCATCGGCCCAGCAACCAACGCATACAGAAGACTCCGAAGCCCGACGTTCCGATCACACATAATTCGAAGCAACGTCGCCACATCGCCCTGCTCAATGTACTCCCGACCAGCATCACCGAGTTCCCAGTGGTCATTCGTCTGATGGAGGAATCCGACCTGCTGTAGATAGCTCACCCGCCGAATAATCGAGTCCCGACTAGAAACATTCTGGAACGAACCACGGTGCCACCCGACAAGTTCGTCCGTCGTCGGCTGATGCGCTTCAACGAACTCAAGAATCGTATCCAACGTCTCAACATACCGAGTCCCACCACCAAACATCGGGACGATACTACGGAGCCGATCCGGAGGCATGAAGAAACAGTGACAGAGCCAGATGATGATCCTTTCCCCAGTAGATCTGTCCTGGAACTGGTCGAGAGCTGCCGAGGTCTATGCTTGTGAGGCGTCGTCGACTGGTGGTCGCAAGTCACGCCACCGGAAATCAACCGTCTCACCTGAATCAAATGCGACCCGGTAGAGCTGCGCATCCCGCTCGTCAGCAGTAACCGAATCCGCATCATCACTCAACACGGCAACGACCTGCCCGTGTTCGCCGTGATACTCCTGATGATCGGGATCCGTCTCATCAGGAATATCGATCCGGACGCGATCTCCCTCAGAGAAGCGCTGCATTATCGGATCAGACGACAGCGATGGTTATCAGCACTCGGTATTCAGTAGCATTCACGTCCATATTGAGGGAGTTTGATGAAACGCGTTCAACAGACCTAGCTGGTCAAATTGTTCTCAATACGTCCGCTACTTGTTCAATATCAGTAATAGGGACTACACGATATCCCATCTGTTTGAGTCGGGTCCGCTTTTGCTCGTCGTCTTCTTTGACGTAATCCTTCTCGTGGGCAGGCCCATCTACGAATACAGCGATAGATCTTCCTGACCGCTCGTAGAAGAAATCCGGCTTTGCGACTGGCTCATCTCCGTCATAGATGACTTTCTGGGCATCGTCGGGTAGCTCGAACCCTTGATCTCGGATGGTATGAAGCACTTCACGCTCAAAGCTGGATTCACAAGCCTCCAGTAGCTTATCGAAGTTCCCCTTGTCCTCACCACCACTTCCTCCGGGCAGTTCCGTCAGCGTCCCAGATTCCATATTCTCTAACCACGACTCAACGAGTGTTCTGTCAAGGAACTCGTGTTCTGGCTGATTGTAGAAAGACAGGAGGCATTCATAGCACGCTCGCTCACAACCATCGTCATCGGGATCTCCGTGAAGGACGGTCTGTGCCTCTCGAACTGCCTTTCTGAAGCGTGCCTCGTCCATCAGCGAGTGGAGCACACCTGCGCCACCCTCACTGGTTTCGTAGATTACGATGGTAACCTGTCCGTATTCCCCTGTTCCTGGTTTGACGAACGTGTCGATCTCCTCCTCGTCCAAATCGAACGCAACCAGAATGCCCTGATAGACGGTTTCCTTGAGGGTTCGATAGAATTCCTCAGTCTGTTCTGGCTCCAGATCGCTGGGGAGTGGCGTAGTCAGTGTCACCGTGTCGTGTTGCCCCTCAGAGAACAACTCGATTTCACGCTTGATCGCCTCCTCTGACGCATTAGCGTAGCAGTCCGGATCGTCTTCGTCGACGTGACTCTCGATTTGGTCCTCGCTCGTCAGCCAGCGGTTACACTCCATACAGAGGGCGAATCCGTTGAGGTCGTCTTCGTCAGCATCTCGAAGCCCGCTATTGACTAAGACAATATTCGCACTCCCTTCGTATGTCACTCGGGCCTCGATCCCGTTTCCTTCTAAGTCGTATGCTTGGGGGTCGGACCGTTCGTAGTAGCTGTTGATGTCGTAGCCCTGTCGACGGCGTTCCTCCTCGTCGCTGGTGATGTACTCTTCCGGTCGAGCGTGTTGGTTCGGGAGCTCCATCGCATTCGGATTCGGATGGGTCCCATCGAAGGAGGTCTCACAGGAGGGACACGCTGCGGCCTCCTGAGCATCCTCTCCCATCAGGATGGTTTCGCACTCCGGACAGACACGGAGATGTCGAGTGACTGGCTCCGAATCTTTCGTCCGAGGCCGAGCATACCGAACAGCAAACCGCTCTCCAGCGTAGTAAACGTGGTTTCCAGGTGCGAATTCGCTGATAGCCCTTGTCTGATCTCGCTGAATGTCGTCCTCTCGGGAAGTGAACGTTAGCGTCGTACTCTGTCTGGGGAATCCGTAGTTCGGCAAGAATCCCTGTGAGCGGAGGTACTGATACGTGTAGAAGCGTTTCTTCCCCGAACGCATATCCTCTAGGCGGTCCTCGATGGCGTTGCGCTCGATCCGATCCTGATACGATCCTCCTTCTGTGGCGAGGAGTTGGTTCAACCGCCGCAGTTCACGGCTCAGTCGGGTGTACTCACGCCGCCATGGATCGAATGCCGCATCGAGATTCTCGACGAAGTTGTCCACCTGGCGCTCGATGAAGGCATCAGTGAACCACTCCCCGACGGTATCCTGTTCACGCTCACGGGCGAACGCTTGCTTCACCGCTTGAATAATCTTCTGTCGGTTGTTCTTGACGGCATTCTCCAGATCTGCCCGATAATCGGGCATAATCTCGTAGTCGCTTCCCTCCTCGATGACCAGCATCTGGCGGGGCTTGCTCTGGAACTTCAGTTCGATCTGTTCGAGAACGAGGGCGTTGATGTGCGCCTCAACCAAATCCTGATTGTTGAGCAGGAACGTTGGCGGACTGATCTCCCCAGCGATAATCCGTTCCGGATTTCGGTAGAAGTACTGGTCGTGGGAGCCACGTCCGAACCCACGGCCACAGAACGTCGTGACGAGTGACGGTTGGTTTTGTCGCCCGGCTCGCCCGGAACGTTGGGCGTAGTTACTCGGGTTCGGCGGGACGTTTCGCATATAGACGTTCGAGAGGTCACCGATGTCGATCCCGAGTTCCATTGTCGGCGTCGAGACGATGGTGTTTACCTTCTCGCCTTCTCGGAAGTCCGACTCCAGCTGCTTCCGCTTCTCGTTCTCAACCTGACCGCTGTGTTCGCCGGCGATGATGTCGACGGCGTCGTCGAACGATTCGGTATAGAGATCGTAAAAGTAGGACGATTCGAGATCCGTCTCCTCGGGCGTAATCGAGTCGCAACTGTAGTTCAGACAGACGTCGAGTTCATCCCGAGTCGTCGGTGTTCCACACTTCGGGCAGACTCGCACGTCCTCAGGATCGGCCTGCGTGACCCGAATCGCACTGTGGTTGAGCATATACACCTTCCCGGTGTACTTCAGCGACTCCTGCGTCAACAGTTTGAGTACCTCGTCGTCGCTGATGAGGTCGATGACGCTGTTGATGATCGCTTTCGCAGTATCGGTGTCGACGTCTAACGCACGGGCTGTCCAACGGACGTGTCGAGAACGGGGGTGTGTGAGTCGACGGACACGGTGTCTCCCACTGGTACTTGCCGTATCGCTGTATCCGACTGGGAAGTTGAAGAACTCCTGTCCGTGGAAATGGACCTCTTCGTCGAGTTGGTTGATGACGTTCCGCTTGAAGTCGGCGAAGTTCGTGGTGCTTTCGTGGTCTATCGCAATGCTCCGGCGGAAGATGTCTAAGAATCCGTGGACGTATTCCTCCCGCACCGTCGGATTTGCATTCGAAAGCACGGGGATCGAGTCCCAAACGTCGTCGACGTCCGCCAGCTTGTCGAGGTTCTCGTATTCGACGTCGATCAACCCGA
Source organism: Halobacterium yunchengense (assembly GCF_037031165.1). Classification (NCBI taxonomy): domain Archaea; kingdom Methanobacteriati; phylum Methanobacteriota; class Halobacteria; order Halobacteriales; family Halobacteriaceae; genus Halobacterium; species Halobacterium yunchengense. The sequence goes on from NZ_JAYEZL010000001.1 coordinate 82,299, forward strand.
CGTCTTCGAGACTCTGCTGGGTGCGTTGCTGTTCACGACCGAGTTCGAGAATGACGTTGAACAGCAGGTAGTCGCTGTAGTTCTGACGGTCCTCTGCCGACGGCCCGAACATTCCCGTGTCGATGGCTGGCGGAAGGGCTTCCTCGTCATCAAGGAGGTCGAAGACGTCGTTCCCGAGCGTGGTGAGGCTAACGTCGTCGCCCTCTGCGAGAGTATGGTACAGCGAGCGTCTGAATCGAACCCGCTGGTAGAGGTTGTTGAGGTGAGCCGCTTGTAGCGCAGTGTCCTGTCGATTGTCGGAGAAGGCGATAGTCTTCTGCTGGTCGTCGGGGAGATTCCGCATCGTGTTTCCGATAAGAACGTCCGTCGCCGTCGAACGACCGACCGTCCCGAACGTGAACAGCTTGTTGAACTCGTTCTTGACCCGACGAGTGTAGTGAACCCCGCAGTTCGGGCAGAACAGGAACGGCTGGTTGACTCGCATCACCTCGACGCCCTGTGCAGCGAAGCATCCGCATTCGAGCTGCCCCTGTTCCACTCGTCCGGGGGTAAGCTGGTCGCATTCCGGGCAGTAGGTAGCTGGTCGGGGTTCGGCCTCAACGTAGGTGTCTCGAAGCTGGCCGTTCTCATTTAGCCACTCATCGGGGAGGGGAGCGGTTTCTCGGTCCCAATCGCCCCGCATCAGGTACGCCTCTTCTTCGTCCTCTTCGGTGTCTACGAAGGTACTCAGCGCACCCTGTGTGACGGTGTTCTCTTGATCGACGACCGTGGTGTAGTACTCCTGACCGCATCCCCGACAGAACGAGAGCGGGTAGGCAGTCCGGGTACGGTCGTGTTCTTGGGCGCACGTACGACACTCGATGTCGCCGGCGTCACTCAGGTGGGGATCGTCGTCCTCAAAGGATTCCTCGGTGAGACAGGAGACGAGACCACTCCCTTGACTGAAGAAGGTGTGGAGCTTCGGGATGAAGATCGGTTGTTCCTCGCCCTGTATCTCGGTCGTTCCAACCGTTCCGACGAGCAGAGCGGCCTGAAGTTCTTGCTCGATGTCGTACCGAGATGCATCGGGTCGGTACTGTTCCTGATAGCTACTGACGAGATCCTTCCCGTCTTCGCTTTCGTCGTCCTCGCCGGCGAAGATCTGCTGGCTCTGGGTGCTGAGCTCTTCGTCGAGGAACTTGATCGTGGGATGATTCTCCAGTGTGTTTCCGAGTGCTGACGCATCGGTCGTTTCCGCCGGCATTAGATCCCGGTCGAGGAGCTTCTCGGTGAGGTCCTGTGCGGCTTCGAGACTCCCATCGAAGGTTGCGATATCGCCCTCGGTGACTTCAATATCGTTGGGGAGTGGTTCGTCGTCAGAGAGGGGCAGCGGATAGTGGGACTCCCGAACGACGTTGTCGGCGTCGACTTCCTCGCCGAAGATCTTCCCTGTAAACTCGGCGATCTCGTCATTGGCGTCGATTCCCTCGTCACTCTGGACCGTCGCAGAGGTACCGACACAGACGAGTTCCTCTCCGGCGTCGGTGTTCTGCTTCAGCCGGCGGACGAGTGCGGCGACGTCGGCTCCCTGATGGCCGGTGTAGGTGTGGATCTCGTCGAGAACCAGATACTGCAAGGCTCCTTCGTGCATCTCTGGGAAGAGCTTCTTGTCGTCATGCCTGGTAAGGATGAGGTCGAGCATGACGTAGTTCGTCATCAGGATGTCCGGCGGGTCGTTCTGCATTTCTTCCCGAGAGACAACTTCGGAGTCGAACGCCTCCTCACGGCCGAACTGCCGGAGGAACTCAGGTGCTTCGTCAGGGTTGTGAGGCGTGTCCCCTGTGTAGAGCCCCAGTCGGAGCCCCGTCCCTTCGAGCCGCTCCGCGAAGTCCTCGTACTGGGAGTTCGCCAGAGCGTTCATCGGATAGATGATGACCGCCTTGATCCCGTCCTCATCCCGCTCCTTGGCTTCGAGACAATGGCTGACGATGGGGATCCCGAAAGCGAAGCTCTTCCCCGATCCCGTTCCCGTGGAAACGATGGTGTTGTTCCCGGACTGGATAGACTGAATCGCCTCTGTCTGATGTTTGTACGGCTCGATGGGATCGCCGCCAGCACCGGTGAACACGTCCAGAATACCCTCGTGGAGCTTATCGTCTGCAACAAACTCTTCGAGGGTATCGCCGTACTGGAAGCGCTGATTCAGTTGGACGAACGGTTCCTTCCACAGTACCTTTCCCGTCTCGATGCGATTCTCAATCCAGGCGTTGATCGTCTCGTCGTCGACGTTCTGGAATGTCTCGACGTAGGAGCGATAAGATGATTGGACGTTATCGAGGGCGTCGAAAGGATTGAGACGAGTGGCCATTACATTGTCAGATGGCCAAGTGCGACAAAATGCTTGTGCTGAGTTAGTCTAGAATGCCCCATTCAGATAATTCGCTAATTAAATCCCGGAATAGTTGTTCTGCGCCATCAATAGTTGATGTGCCTGTAATCACAACTTTTCCACTAGCAAATATAAGGTATACTGCTTGGGAATTGATTGCTCGATAAATTAATCCAGGAAATTGTTCCGGCTCATATTCTATCTGTTCAAGGCCGGCTTCAATAGCAATACGTTCAAGATTGAGGTTTTGCTTTATTTCTCCAACACAAACTAAATTTTTGACTTCTAAAGTAGGACTTTCCCGTATAACGGGACTCATACTATCTATGATTCTCTCAGAGATCTCATTCAATTTTTGAATTGAATTACAACCCACTATTGCACAAGTTCCAGAACGATAGAACGCCACATATTTTGACTCATTATCTATTTTGAACCTGGTTTGAAGCCAGTGGTTCTCTGCTGGTGAATAATTTACTTCAGATACCGTATCTGTGGACTCCAATAAGTCGGCAACAGCTTTTAGATCGAGCTCTCGATGAAAATCGAGAACACCCACAATATTGGCTATAGTAACTTCGGTCACACTTGTTGCTCTTCAGTAAAAGAACGGTCGGGATAATTGTATTGTTAATCTCGGCAGACGGAGAATATAGCTGAGATGAATAGTGATGGTTCAATAGGTGGCTAACTCTTTTACTTTATAAACAAGAACTCAGACTAATGTCTGGGAACAGTTATTCAGTGGAAAATGGTCATCCTGCCCTTGGCAAATTAGAAGACGGGACCAAACTACGGCATAAATATAGACGAGGAGATCAAGCGGGCGAGATGATTAAAGCAACAGTTCGGGAGGGGCACGTCGTGTACCAAAATGAAAAATACTCCCCGACAGGAGCCGCTCGCCAAGCCAATCTGGATGCTACTGGGAAAGAATACGAGGTTAATGGATGGCGGTGGTGGGATTATTATAATGAGGAAGACGATGAGTGGAAACAACTGAAGACCTTACGTGGGAACGAAGAATAGATACACCACTTATTCCCTCAACTTAATATCATCATATGTATTGAGGCAATCTTTCTTTTGTTTATAATCTCCATGGAGACTTACTTGCTGTTTCTTTAATATATCGAAGGAATCTAATACAAATTCAAAGTCTGATCTGTTCAGTCCGTATAGCTTTGCTATTACCGCATCAATTTCGGCTCTCAATTGTTCTCTTTCTTGAGTGTCCCACTCATAAGGGCCAGAACTTATGTCGAGATCTTCCCCAAGAGGATCCAGAGAATGAGAAGTCCACATCAACTTTAAACCTCTCTTATACAGAAATTCTTTCAGTGAAACTGATCTCCCCTCATATTCAACTTCGAACTTGTTGAGGTATGTCGGCTCAGGCATGGGAAGTTGTTTTAAAATGTAGAGATTTATGGAAGCACCACTCAGAGATTGTCTAAGAGCAAAATCAAAGGTGAAAGACGTGAATAAAGTTGTGAAACACACCGCTTCCTCAGCATCGACCCAGTCTTCAAACGTTAGGAATGGGGCTTTGTTGCTGAAAGGGTAAAACGGAGTAATAGTTCCCATAGCAGTACGTCGATCACTAGTGACTCTCGCAACATCTCGAAATGCGAAAACCCACTCTTGATCCCATTCTAAATTCTCGATATCTTCTCTGAAATCGTCTTCTGCCACCCAATATCGAGGGATTATTTCGTAGTCTACATCCTTCTTCTGTTGGTCTGTGAGATCCCTAGTGCTTGCTCGCCTTTTGAATCGGTCTTCTTTTGGGATCCCCTCGAAAGTACCGTATCTGTGGTCAAACTGGTGTATATACTTCGCTTCATAGAGAGGAAGATACGTCTCAGAACCTTTTTTGAATATTCCGTCTTTACCCAATGAGAACCCATCATCCTCAAGTGATTCTTTTGTGTTTTCATCGAACACATCAGAGTCATTCGTCATGTGATATAGCGTGTGGTAAGTTATTCCCCAAGGATTCGTGTTTTCGACGTCATTAATTAGGACAGGGAATTTATTGTAAATAGACACGGCAATATCCCTTACTCTCTGATTTTCAAAAGTTGGGGCTCCTTTCGTATTCGGATTAATCTTTGCCAGCTGATCAGCTGTCAATGTGTATCTTCGCTCCTCATCCCTCAACATCTCTATATTTGTGTTATAAAATGATAACGAGAAATTGTCTATATTGATCTGAGAACCACATGTCGTTAATAAACAGAACCGTTCATTTGGATGAACATCTGGGAAGAGACCTTCACTATTTACAAAGCTGAACAGGGACACTATGGAATTGCTGTCAACAAGATCAGCAAATAAATCTTGAGTGCCGAAATCAGTAGCAATACCTGTTTTAACAACCATCCCCATTTGACCTTTTGGTGCAGTCAACTCCTTGTGTCCTAATTCAGCGAATATTGGGTATGTGTTTATCTCACCCCTGCCAGATAAGGGAAAACGACCCGATTCTCGTATAAACTTCGATGTTTGAGCCGCTCTCTTGGATGCAAGTTTCCAAGAATCATAGATCTCTTTATTAGAGTTCGATAATTCTTCAATTAGTTGTGTTCGTTTACGTTTCGACTCTTTCTCTGCTATTTCATTTACTCTGCCTGCGAACCATTCGCGTTCTTCCACTTTCACCTTATCCCAAGGAGGATTACCGAGGATACAATCAAACCCCGGTGAAATACCTCCAAATATCTCCGGGAATTCTAGCTCCCAGTGGAAGAACAGTTGTTGTTCTGCAATCTTCGTAGCTCGCTCTATCAGATCCTGGAGTGCGTCATCATCTGGATTCGGATTCCGGCGAACCTTTTCGATGGTGGATGGAGACGGATATTCTTTCGTAGAGCCATCCATTGGCCAGTAAAACGCTGCTGTCCAGATATCGTATGCTAGCTTCTCTTGCTGGTACGCTTCTGTCTGTTGCAGTTCGTTGTACAGCTCTCTCTTCTTCTCAATATCTTCAGTATCTTCCTCTTCAATCTCATCAAGTCGTTCAGCAATATCCACGTACTCCTCTTTACCCGCTCCCCATTGTTGTAGCGACGACTCGGAAGAACCCTTAGACCGCTCTTTGTTTTCGCTCCTGACTCGCTTTCGGATCTCGTTCCCGAGATGCCAGTCACGTCCTCCGGAGGTTTCGTAGGCGTCTATGGGGAACTCGCCTTCGACAAGCTCCGAGTTGGCTCCAATTAGGGAGTTCCCGCATTTGATGTGATGGTCAAGGAAGTTCAGCGGTTTGTCCTCCACAGCGGAGTTGATCCACAGACTGACCTTGGCCAGTTCGACGGCCATCGGATTGAGGTCGACAGCATAGATGCAATGTTGAAGGACGTCTCGACGGGCCTCTCGAATCTGCTCTTCAGGCGGATAGTCGCTGTCAGACCGAATGCGAGCGAGGCGCTGTGCGAGGAAGTTGTTTGCAGCAATCAGGAACGCCCCACTTCCGCTTGCTGGGTCACAGACCGAGATATCGAGGAGAGCATCTTCTTTTTCGTCAGTTGTGGCAGCATCTTCGAGGCGGTCCTCTACGACGGGCTTGAGCGAACTCTGAACGAGTTCTTGTACCAGTCCGGGATCGGTGTAGTAGCTCCCGGTCTCCTTTCGCTCCGTACCTCGATCATCAAGATAGAATTCACCGTGAGAGACCGTTCGGTCTTCTAGCTCGACAACCTCGGTTGCAAGCTTCGGTGTGAATTCGAGAAGGCTCTCGTAGACGGAACCGATCTCCTCAACGCCGAGGTCGGCGTACGAGATGCGCTGGCGAGTTCCTTCGTGTTCGATGAGCGTTAGATCCTCTATTGCGTCCAAGAGGTCGTCGTTGTAGCACTCGCTTTCTGACACCCATTCGAGCCGATCCGAGTCGAAGAGCATCCCGTTGTAACAAGGGACACCCAGTTCATCATCGCCCTTCTCGACGAGACGAAATGTGGACTGCAATCCGTGCCACAGGTCGCTGTTCCGGTCACTACTGTTCGTGCGTGTTTCCGCCTTCTCACGGAGGTTTGTGATGCTGTACTCGTCGGTGTACAGACTATCACGGGAAGCCATCATTCCCCGCTGCTCCGCATACATCAGGAAGAGCAGGCGATACACCAAGAGCAGAACCTCCTGATAGTACTCCTTGGCCTCTTCTTCTCCACCTTCTTCGAGGTATTCTCGAATCTCCTGATTGAGTAGCCCCGTTCCCAGCGTCTCGATGGCGCTTACGACGTTGGACTGGAGGTCTTTGCCAACCTTGACCCCAGTAGACAGAGCGACCTGATACAGCTGCTCCAGCGGAGTCTCGATGTCATCGTCTTCATCGTCGGCGACGACCGGCTCGATGAACCGTGTAGCGTGGCAGAGCCGGTAGAGTGCCCGGAAGTCCCCATAGTTCCGGCTCGTGAACATATTCTCCAGATCGAACTCCACGTACCCACGGGTATACGTGTGATAGAAGTCACGAAGAATCCGGAGCGTCAGTCCGTTTGTTACGACTGCCCAGTCGTGTTCGTCGCTGGCGTTCAGGAACTCCTGGAGTGTGTCGTGGGGACTCTTGGCACCACGGGGAGCATCCTCCGGTTTCTCGTCCAGCTTCTGTTCTGGTTCGACGGTATGGATAATCGGAGCCGTCCGCCCCTCCATCTCACCGTAGCTTTCGATCTCGCCGTCGGGCCACCCCTTGTGTGAGAGGTTCGCCTCGATGCCGCCCGCTTCGAGATTCTCCCGCTGGAAGACCGGCTCGAACCCGAGATTCTGGAACAACTTGAGGATCCACTTCGTACGAGCGTCCGAGACGTCCATATGGAACAGCGTCTCGTCCATCGTGAGCTCGTCCCACCGCTCTCGAAGCGTGTCCCACGTATCCCCGATCTCCGCTTCGACGTCGGCCTCTTCGGGCGGCTCTGTGTTCGGTAACGCAAAGGTCTCCGGTCGGACGGCGGACTCCCCGCAATGACGCTGGCGGAGCTTGCTCACCAGTTCGTCCGTGAGCAAACCGCCGCTGGTGTTGATGAACGTCGTCGATCCGGTTCGTGGCGTACTGGAACTCGATTCGGCTTCGGCGTCGGTAGAGGGTGTATCGATACTCATCGTTAGTTGCTCCCGTAGTAGACGGTGACAGTCAGCAGATCTTTGCTCGCAATCTCGACGTCGTCAATCCCGGACAGCCAGCTTCCACTTCCGGACTTCTCAAGCTCCGCTCGCATCTCAGTCCGCTGTTCGACGATCTTGTCCCGCCGCTGTTCTGCTCGCCGTTGTAGCGTCTGCTCGAACGCCTCGTGTCCGAGTGCTGCTTCGAGATCGTCTTCCTTCTCCATCTGTGTCAGCTGAACCGGTTTGGCTTCGCTTTCCTCCAGCGCCTCGACGATGTCCTGATCGAGGGGCTCGTCCCTGTAGATCGGCAACCCGACCTGCACCAACTCCTCCATAATCGTTGGGTCAGGCTCGGTGTCCGCCACGTACCGAACCAGTGCTGTATACACTGCCGTCGGCTCACTCACCTCATCGGTTCCCCGTATGGCAGTTCGCCCATAGCGATCCTCGTCGGTCAACGCAGTTTCTTTGACGGCTTCGATGAGCCGCTGTACGAGCGGATGGGCGATGTCGAGCATCACCGTGTCCGAGGACTGGGACGCCTCGTTCGGATCGAACGTCACGTCCTCGTACTCTCGGTCGATATCCGGTCCTTGAAGCCGGTCAGCGGTGATCTTGATGTCGAGGTGGCCTTGGACGTTCATCTCGTACGAGCAGCTGAACAAGTCCAAAGCGCTCTTCACGAACTGTTCCAGGGTTCCCTGACCGCCGATCCGCTGGTGCGTCTCTTCTTGGCGCTTCTGAACCTCTTGCAGTCCGACTTCGGTGTGTCCGTAGAAGGACTCGGACTTAATCCGGTCGAGTGTCTCGTCGTCGAAGACGCTTGCACTCTCACGCTCTGCTGGTGCGGAACCGCCTCCGAACTCTTCGAGTGTCGCCTGTGGAACGCCGGCGTCGATCCCCTCGTCTTTGAGGAGTTCGAGGATACCCTCGTCGTCACCGAAGTACGGCGGTGAGAAGCCGTACTCCTGCCTGATGTTGTTCGCTTTCTGGACGAGCTTTTCGAGGATGGCGACGTCCATCTGGTCCTCGACCACCATCGTCCGGATGACGACCTCGTCGTTCTTTTGACCATACCGGTCGATTCGGCCGTTCCGTTGCTCCAGACGATTGGGGTTCCACGGCAGCTCGTAGTGGATGATCTGGTTCGCCGCGTGCTGGAGGTTCATGCCCTCCGATATCACGTCGGTGGCGATGAGAACGCCCCGTGTAGAGTCCTCAAACTCTTTGAACCGTTCCTTCCGCTGGGCTTCGTTCAGCGATCCGTGAAGCGTGAAGACCTCTGTTTCGTCGCTCTGCGAGTCCTTGATCTGCTCTTCGAGGTACTCCAGCGTGTCCACGTACTTCGTGAAGATGATGACACGGGGGTACTGGAACCGATTGGGAAGTGTCTCGTCGAGAAGCCGCTGAAGCTTTGCGTCACGGGTTTTGGTGACTCGCTCCGCCTTCTCTGCGACGTCTTCGAGAACGTCCAGCTCCTGTTCGATGGCGGCTTTGTCACCCGTGACGACTCGCTCGACTCGTTCCCCGACCTCCTCCTCGCTGTACTCTTCACCGGGGTCGTCGTCGAGTGCATTTGCCTGTGCCATCGACTCAGAGATCCCGGCTGTTTCCTCGATTACAGTCTGGGTGTCTTCCTCGTCAAGATCCTCCAACCGACCTTCGAGTTTGTCCTGGCGGTTCTTCAGAGATCGTCGGAGGGCTTCGGGACTGCTCAGCGCTCGCTTGAGGAAGTGAATAACGGACCAGCGTGCCAGTGTCTGGCTCTTGGAACTGGAACGCTGTGCGGAGGACATCAGCAGTTCACCGTACTCCCGAACGGCGTCGTACGTCTCCTTCTCGTACTCCGTGGGTGTGACCCGAACCTCGTCTTGGTCACGCTCCGGGAAGGGACTCTTCCCCTCGCTATCGGAGAACCACTGCTTGACGTCATCTCGCCGGCGTTGAACCACGTGCTTTCGGGCAACGTCTCGATGAATAGTGGGATCGTGTCGAGGCCCGGAGACAGCGTCGACGTCGAGCATCCGGATCAGACTGGCGAACGAATCCGTGTACCCGTTGTGAGGCGTAGCCGTCAGGAGGAGACAGTGTTCGGCGTGGTCGGTGATCTCGGTCGCAAAGTCCCAGCGCTGCATATCGACCGTTTCGTTCGCCCCGGATTCGTGGGGCTTCGCCGCTTGGTGCGCCTCGTCAATGATGACGAGGTCCCAATCTTGATCGAGAATCTCGTGCCGGACGCTATTCTGCTTCGCATAGTCGATGCTGACGATGAGCTTCGAGAAGTGTTCCCACGGACTGGTTCCTGGCGGGATCTCCTTTTCCATCGCCTTTCGGTGGCGTCGACTGATGATGTCCGCATCGATGTGGAAGAAGTAATTGAACGCCTCACGCCATTGTTCCCGAAGATTCGCAGGCGTGATGATGAGGATTCGATCCGCCTTGTTGCGAGCCATGAGCTCGCTGGTAATGAGCCCTGCCTCAATGGTTTTCCCGAGACCGACGTCGTCCGCCAGTAGCATCCGAACACGAGGCATATCGAGTGCCATCACCACTGGAGTGAGCTGGTACTCGGTCGGGATTACCCTTGAACGCTGAAGGCTCACAAGCGGGGCTGTCCCGTGGAGCATCGAAAGGCGGTACGCTCGATTCAGTAGGCGTTGAAACTCGGGATTGCCGAGCTTCTCTGAGTCCGGGGGTTCTAAGCTCCCCTCTCTGATGTTCTCGACAGGGGTATAGAACCGGTGCCTGTCAGCTGTATTCCCGTCTAGAGGGGTTGCCGTGACCACGTTTCCATCAACGGCGTCAACCCTCCAGAGTCTATTGCGGTTTTCTACGACGGTTCCAGGTTGGATATTCGAAGGGAGTTTTGAACTCATTTGTTAGAGGTTAGTATGGTCTCGCGTTAGCTGCTGAAGATGCTTGTTACCTGCAAAGAGAACGCACTTATCTCTACCGGGGACATTTCGCTGTTCGGTGATTATGTGAACTATTCGTCCCGTTCCCAGAGAAGAGAATTTCCGACCTTTCGGCTTCGGATTTCTCCTTCGTCTTCGAGCGTTTTCAATTTGAGATAGGCCGTTCGACGATCACAGCCAATGTAGTCTGAAATATCCGTCGTCCCACTCGGACCTAGCTCAGACAAAGCTTCTAAGAACTCTTGGAGAGGGTATTCCTCTGTAAATTTCCCACTTTCTTCGTCCCGATCCCGGTCGCCCATAGTAGTGGTGTGAGTGCCATTTCACATATGACTGCTGGGAACGATGCCATTAGTCGGTCGTCCAAAGGTTTATGCCAATAGACGCTCGACTAATGGCTGGGAACGCAGCCGCTGGGCACTAATCAACAGAAGTGCCCGGGTGTTGCAGCACCCAGGCTGGGTTCCAAATACGGTCTGAGAACCCATGAAGAACTCAAAATTGGAAACACAAGAAGGCGGCGACAGACCACTAATTGAAGACATACATCAAATAAATAAAGTTTCGCTCGGGGAAGGGGCCGCGACGTATCAAGTGTGCGGTTCTTCTCTTCGGGAGGGTGATTCGGTTGTTGTGTACGTGTTTCGACCGGCTGGGGAGGTGATGTTTCAGGTCGGGTATGTAGTGTGCGGTGACGAGGAACATGAGCTCCCGAGGGAGTACACGCTGGGTGTGCGTGAACTGGTGGTTGAGGGTCGTGTTGGATGGTGTTCTGATGGCGCGACCCAGTCGTCGTGGCCGGTGTTGCTCTCACCGGAAGTTGTGGCGGTGAGTGCGGCGGCGACGAAGTCCGTCCGTCTGGTCTTAGATGGTGGCTCGGTTGCAAACGTTGTATCTGACGTTGAGACGCCGGAAACGACCAAGTCGTCGGCGGAGGTGTCTTTGGGTGAGACGAAGCGTCGTGCGGGTCGTTCAGATGGCGGCGTGGTTCGTGGGTTGTTCTGGGGTGGTGAGCGATGACGTCGAACGAGCCAGCGCTCGTGGATTCGCATCTCGATGTCGAGCTGGACCTGCCGCGGTCGGTAGAGGAGATGTTGCTGCCGGACGTGTACGTGGGGCTTGAAATCGATCTGCTGTCCCCAGGAGACGGGATCGTGACGGACCGGCATCATGCGTCGGCGGATCGGTATGAGGCGGATGATCCGATGAATCAGATCGAAGGACAAATCAGCCCGTTCACGCTGTCGGGCTGGCTGCGGCACGGTTGTGAGCAGGTGCTCCAGGTTGCTGGGTCGACGGCGTGTCATCCGGGTGAGCCGAATGCGGATTACATGCGGGCCGAGACGTACGAGCGTGACCTGGAGTCGGGTTACCACGAGAAGGGTGCGTGCCTCGACGAACACGACGAGAGGTGCGTTATTTACGACCTGTTCGGCGGGTTCGGCTCTCAGCCCGGTAAGCTGCTGCGTCGGCCAGTGTCGTTTTCACCGATTCGCCGGAACGTCGATGTCCTCAAGGGTGAGGCGGAGGCGCATTACCGGCAGGTGTCGTCGCAGGTGCGGTCGCGGAACGAGTCGGATGGTGGGCAACCGCTTCGCCAGGCGGATCGTGATGTCCTTGGGAACGTCGAGGGAACGTGGAAGTTGACGCTCCGAGAGTTGAAGCTGGAGTTCGTTGGGCTGTTGCTAGAAGCCGTGTCGTTCCTGGATGCGCACGCGGACGAGTTCACGTTCCAGCTCGGTGGGGCGCGGAACTTCGGTGCTGGTATCGCTGACGTCTGGGTGATTAATCCGCTATACAATGAGCGGGAGGTGCGGCGGGTGTTTAATCGGGCGCAGGCGGTGACGCAGGCGATGGAGGAGAAGGATGAGGTGTGGGCGTCTGAGTGTCGTCCGGCGTTCGTGCGGGCGTTGCAGGTGCGTGTGGCGGCGCGTGATGGGGACGTTGCGATGCCGGGAGGTGGGTCGGCGTGACGGATCCTGGTGAATCAGGTGGGGAGTCGTTGCAGCCGCCGTCGGAGTCGATCCGCCCGTTCGTGTCGAAGCAGGAGTCGGGTGACTCGGGTGTGGGTCCGATGGTCGCGGTGTACAGGCACGATATCCACAAGGCGCGGATGCGTGGGCACGAGCACGCTGAAGACTCGTTCTGGGGGATTCGGGTGAACGAGCAGGTGCCGTTGGGTGCGGATCGGGATGCGGCGTTACTCAGCCGGCCGCGCGGAGAACCAGAACAGATGTTGGATGCGCACGAGTCGTGGTTCAGGGTGTCGTTGCTGACCGGGAAGGTGGCGTCGACGGTGGAGCCGGTCGCTGATGTCGGCGGGTCGTTAACTGAACTGATCAGTATCGAGGATCCGGAGGCGTTGCATGCGGCGTGGTTGGATTCGGTGGTGACGTCGTTGTTCAGTGAGTCACCATACTACCCGTATACGTCGTTGAAGTACCACACGGTGCTGGCGGCGGCCCTGTTGGATAATTACCGGTCGGGGGTTGAGTTCGATGAGTTGTTCCTCGCGGTCACGCCGCCCGGCGCTGACCCGGTGGTTGTGCCGCATCGGACGGTGCTGGTGACGTCGGGGTTTGCGTTGCACGTGACTGGTGAGCCGGGTGATCGGCCGGCAGCGCGGCTTGGTGGTGCGCCGTCGCGGTCGTTTGCGGATGTGTGGGCGCGGTTGCCGGCGGTCCCGTTCGATGTGGATGGGGAGCGTCGGTGGCGGGTGCTCGATGCACAACTACGACGGATCCGGTCGTGGTCGGCGGCGCTCCAGTTCATCGAAGAGTACGTCGCGGCGTTGGATCCAGTGGCTGCTGGTGCAGGAGGTGATGGGCGTGATGCGTGACGTGTGTACCGTGTTCGATGACGAGAGCCGGTCTCGCGCCCGTGGCACTGGAAACGAGGCGTGTGAGGACACTGGAAATGGGGTGTGTGTCGAGTCGCGGCGAGTGGTGAAAGACATTGGAAACAGGGTGTGGGGGGTCCGGACACGCACCGGTCGAGATCGTCGTGCCCAGGTTCGATGGTTCGCTAGCTACAGCCGCTGTCCCGGTCGTGACGCTGGAAAGAGCGTGTGTGTCCCGTGGGGTGTCGTCGAAGTTGTGTCGCGTCGTATCAGTGTGTGGACTGGAAACACGGGGGGTTGTGCATGACGCGGCTCCAGCAGGTGTTGTTCGAGCTGGATGGGCAGTACCTCGGGCATCCGTACTTCGTGACGGGGAACGCGTTGTTCAACGCTGTTGCGCGGCGGGTTGATGCTGAGACGCGTCGGTCGCTGCACGTGAGTCACGGCGTGTTCCTACCGGGCGAGTACGGAGAGTACCCAGAGCAACACTCCAAAGACGGGTACGCGGGGAAGCTCGGGCAGTCGCTGCCTGACGTTACCTCGTACGAGGATTTGTTCGTGTTCCGTGACCCGGCGCAGCGATGGTTGCTGGCGTCACGGCCGCGAGACGCGCACAACGCGCACGACATCCAGTTGCACGGTGACCGGGTCGCGTTCGACGGGACGTGTTGGTTTGGGCGACCGAGCGGTCAACGGAATCGGCGACGGTCGGTGTCGTGGTACGTTCACTGCTACCTGCACGCTGGCCGGGGTGACGACGGGGTTGTGCCGGTCGATGAGGATGTGCTTGACGGGCTGCAGGTCGGCGGGGCGCGGAACTACGGGTTCGGTGAACTGTCGCTCGTCGACACGCAAGTCGTTGACCTGGAGGCGCTGGACTACTCGCGGCTGGAGGCAGCGCAGTCAAGCGCGGAGTCGTGCCGGATCGAGTTGGTGTCGCCGTACGTGCTGGAGTCCGAACATCCGAGTGGCGATTCGCAGAGCGTCCCGTGGTGGTGGCGTGTCGACACGGAGGAGACGAATGCCGCGTCATCGACCGGGTTGCGTCGTCGGGAGACGCGGCTCGTGGACGGTGATGAGACGTACGCGGTACAGACAGTAGATCACGGACAGGTCGTCCGGTATGTTGGTGATGACCCGGTGGAGACGGCGAAGAATGGAGTGCTGCGTGTCGGGACGCATTCCCGATTCGGGTTCGGTGAGTTCCGTGTTCGCCCAGCAGGTGAGGATCGGGTCCCGGAGCGCGGCGCTGCTGCGGCAGGGGGTGAGGTGTAGTGGTGTTGGAGCAGGTGGCGTTCGATATTGAGACGACCGGATTCGACGTCGAGGACGAAGTGACGGTGGTCGGGTTCGGGCTGTCGATGGGGGTGCGCGTGTTCGTGCAGACGGCCGGTCGGCCGCCCAGTGACGTGACGAGTGAGGTGGAGGAAGCGACGGATGCGCTGGTGAATGTGTCGACGCACGCGTCTGAGGAAGAACTGCTCGTGGCCGTGAAGGAGTTCGTTGCGGAGCGGCTCTGCGGATCGGACGTGTTGCTGGTCGCGTATAATGGGGAGCGGTGGCGCGGCGGGTTTGACGTGCCGTTCCTCCGCACGCGGTACGCACGGCTCGGGGTGGCGTGGCCGTTCGCTGATGTGCCGTACGCGGATGTGATGTCGGTCGTCGCCGACCGGTTCAACACGACCGTTGACGGCGAGGAGCATCGAGACCTGGCTGGTGTGTACGAGGTGCTGTGTGATGGCGAGTACGGTGCTGTGGATCCGTTCGATGGGAGTGAGGCGGCTGTGGCAGCGTTCGAGAACGGGTGGTTCGCAGAGCTCGCCCTACACAACGTAGCGGATGTGCTGCGGACCCGGGCGCTCGGCCGGGTCGCTGAGCGGTACTGTAGCAAGTCGGATTTCGGTGTGAAGTCGTTGACACCGACGAGGGCTGGCGAATGAGAGGGAGGCTGACGAGGTTGGTTGTGGATGCGTGAGTTTGAAATCTGGGGGTGTCCGGACCGGTTACGGTCGGCGGGGAACGAGTCGCCAGAGCACCTGTGGGCAAAATTCGCGTTAGACCGGCGGAAACGTGAGAAGCGAGACCCGTGGTTCCCGGGGGAGTACCGGTTTGAGCGGACGGTCGCGGATCGGGTGCCGGACTGTATGATTCTCGGTGAAGGGGTGAATCGGTGGATTGAGTTCGTGGCGGGGTCGGAGCAACCGTACCGGGAGAAGACGCGGGAGGCACTCCGGTTAGGGTTCGTGATTCACTGGGTGTTCCACAAGGACCACGACGACCAGCGACGGGCAGCACGGCAAGCACTCGAACCTGAGTTAGCGGAGCCGTTCGAACTCGGCGTGTACGACCCGTGGGGAGACGTGTTGGAGTTGAAGACACCGATCACGTACAAGAACTACGAATTCCCCGTCGAAAGTATGGCCGAGTTCCGTCCGAAGCTGATTCTCGGGTATCGAGCTGGTGCGGCTCACATCGGCCGGCTCAACGACGGGCTGGATCTCGGGATGTTCGAGATCGCCGGGTGTCAACGCCGCCTCATCACGAACGGCTACGGGTCGCATTTCCGCGCGATTGCGCCGAATCAGCAAGTGGAGGAAGCACCGTGGGGATGGCCGACCCGCGACGGGCTGAAACGACTCGTGGAGGCCGGTCGAGTGCGACGACTCGGGCCAGTCGGGAGTGGCGACTGATCGGGTTCAGGCCGTTCTGTCCTTTGCCCCGAATCAACAGAGTTTCTCTTTTTCACCGTTCGGCTCTGTTGAATGCCTTAGCGTCAGAACTCGGCTATGCTCAGACAGTCCAGGAAATGAATTCGGAGGGATTGTTGTGGTTCAGTCCGTGTTTTGGTACAGCCGGAAGCCGCTGACAGCGCACCCGAGGAAGGCAATTCCTTCCCAGACTAGAATCTCGATTAGTCCGGTGGTGACAGCTCGTCGCACAGAGGTGATTCCCCAGAGAGCGGTAGTTCGGTGTAGACTTATCGCTCCAACTGTTTTGATGGCTTCTACCGGTGAGACGCCGAGGAGTGCTGATCCGGCGAGGGTGAGTACTACGAGAAGACTTAGTTGCTGGCGGCCGAACTGGAAGAAGTTACCGACGGCACTACTGAGATAGGTATTGATGACGTATCGGATCGACCCGAACACACCCACCATTTCTTACCTATTCATTTTCATATAAACGCATAAACTTTCTCACTAATCCGGGATTCTATTGGCCGCCGATTCCTCGCTTACGTGCGATCCAGAGGATCAATGATTCAGGTGGGTACTGAATCCGGAGACGGATCTTGCGAAGGAGTCCAGCATCTGATTCCTCCTTAACCTCGTCGAATACGGACCGGTACTGTGACCGTCCAATCTTGGAGATAGCAAAGAGCTCGGCCAGTGCCTCATCGATCCAGCAAACGGCTGCAAACGGAAGCATGGCAGCGACGGTGATCCCAATCCCTACAACAAGATACGCAGGTACCATAACTGTGGAAGGTGCGAACTGGAAGGCTGCAACGAGGGTTTGTGGTAAGGCTATTATCCCGGCGAGGAGGAGCAAGCCGAATGTTGGGTAGAATGCCCAGAATAGGGTCCTTCCGATGAATCCCATCTGGTCGTGACCGACCTCGTGGAGGAAGACGTAGTCGACGACGTCTTCTGAGAAGTCCTCCTTGGCTTGCTCGTTCAGTAATAGGGTTCCAAACGGAGAGTAGTCACCCATCCGTTTGCTCTCGTCGTGGAACCAGTACACGGTCCGTGAGATCCCGCTGGCAGAGTATTCTCCGGTATCTGTGACCCCTCCCCGGTTCCATGCGTAAAGTCGAGTTAGCCCGGACTGCATTTTTCCGAACATGACCACGTAGCACCGTCTTTGCCGGCATATACGATTAACTGATATTTAAGCGGAGTGATGGTTGGGGTCATCGGAGTCCTGAACCAGTTGTCTATGGAAGCGGACCACCGTTGACATAGCAGTATTTAGAGGAGTTACCTACTTGCGCGCTCCATTCAGCACGACTGCTGGAACCGATCATCAATATAGGGTTTCAACAAGGCCACCCCTTCGTTTTCGGCGGTGGTCTCGTACAACAGGTTCCTGATGGGCACTGGGAGAGTCGGTCGCGGGATAACCAGGTCTATATGATACATCACGACAAGCCGTTCGTATGGCGGTTTTGAAGGAATATGCTGATTCGAATGAGAAGGACGGGTATTACGTTCACGCACGGGTTTCTGGTCGGAGTCATCCGATTCCGTTGCAGGCACCGGAGGTCACGGAGGAGATCTACCGGCAAATCGGGTACAAACCAACGAAGAAAGGACCGAGCGGTGGGGTTCAAGTCCCGAAAGACCTGACGTGGACGCTGTACGACGTCGGACTGCACTGGACGGAGAAATCAGGGCCGCAGGGAGACCCGTCAGACCTCGACCCCGACGACCTCCGCGATGCGGCAGGCCCAGGCTTGACAGAGGACGACATTGATGAGATTTTGGGCTTCACTGAGGACTACCGAGGGCAGTACCAGTCCCGGGTCAAGAATCTCCGCGAGAAGTTCACCGACACGTCTGGTGATGACTCCAGCGGGACCACACCCCCTTCGATCACGAGCCTGTTGGAGGAACTGTCGGACAAGCCCAGCTTCAGCGATGACGTAGAGGAACGATTGGATGCGTGGGAACCCGAGAGCATCAAAGACGACGACTACGACCCAGACGAAGATGGTGGACTGTTTGATCTGCACTACACGACCCGGTCTGAGTATCGAGAGTCTCTTTCCCTTGTTCCCGATCTACAGACTCGTCTGCAGGAATACGACGACCACCCATGGGAGGTAGCAGAGGTGAAGGCTGCGAGTGGGGACACGAGCGATGATAGCAATGGGTTACGCGTCTCGTTCCACACGACCGGAACACCAGAGCTGAATGAGTGGCGTATCGCAGATTACCGGGGAACTGGGGACGGGCGCGAGTTCACGATCTCTACCGGGATTGGGAGTCGAAGCTACGAGTTCGAGATTGAGGAGAACTTCGTCAGCGATTTCGACATGACGATCACGTACGAGTCGGTCGGGAAATTCGATATTCCGCCTGAGGACTTCTGGGGGTATGAGGTTGAGGAGCAGAATCCGAACGAGATGATGCATGCCTTGATCGCTGATTTCCACCATCTCATCACGGTTATTGAGGAGTTCTTCGACGGGCTCACGTCGTTTGAATTGGAGTCGATGAATCCGTCGGACTATTCGGTCTACCTTCCCTGACCCCCGCCGTGTGAGATTGGGGTGGCTGCATAAGGTAATTAGTTCTACACTGGGTTGGCGTAGATATGCAGTTCTTCACAGCGGACGACGTGTTATCTCATAGTACAGCCGCGTCGCCGGATGACCCAGTGACGGTCGATATCGACGATTCGATTCAGACTGCGTTGGAGATAATGTTGGAGAATGATTTTGACCAGCTCCCGGTGGAGAGTGAGTACGGGATCGAGGGTGTTGTGACGTACAAGTCGATTGCAAGGTACGTGAAATCGATGGAGGATGTGAGTGTCGAGGAGACGTCGGTGAAGATTGCGTTGAATACGTCGCCGAGGTTTGTCGATCCTGACCACGATATTTTCGAGCTGTTCAAGACATTTGCTGAGGACGATTTTGTCCTCATTGGTGATTCGGATAGCTTAGAAGGGATTCTGACGCGGTATGATATCCTGTATTTCCTTGAACTCCAAGTCGATCCGTTCCTGAAGATTGGTGAGATTGAGGAGAGCCTTCGACATATCTTCCGGGAGTCTGTCGATGATTTAGACCAGTGCATGGAGGAGGCGTTCGCTCCTCGTGCCGAGAATGACGACCGATACGATCCCCCAGAACGGCTTGAAGATTTCTCGTTCGACGAGTACCGACTGTTTATCACGAGGAATGTAGACCAGCTTCCATCCCGATTGTCGCAGGAACGCTCAATGGTGGAAGATCTACTTGAGGATATCCGGGATACCCGGAACGCGCTATTCCACTTCCGTGCGGAAGCCGATGAAGTTGATCGGGATCAATTGGACATCGCTCATTCGTACTTCACTGGTATCGCCAACACAGTATAGCCAGTGTTCGCTGCTTCTCTGAATAGTCGAGAGGCGAGACCAAGAGAAGGCACTGACGAGTGTGGTTTGTGGTCATACAGCATTCCACCATAATGCTAATGCCCCATAAGAATATATTTTGTAGTAGTTATGCTTAAAGGGCATTTTCAGTCGGCGGGGGCGAGTATCGAGCACGGGGAGGCGAGTATGCTCTTTCCCGTTGAGGAGCTTGATGCGACGGTACTTCAGCGTCGAGATGCGGAGCTCGCGCTTGCCGACGCTGACGGAGAGAACGTCATCGTCATCGCTCCGACAAGCCAGGCGAGCAGTTACTTTCTCACGCAGCACGCCCTCACCGCAATCCCCGTCGACGAGCTTTCACCCGGAGTCCGGTCGAAGCTCGCCGATGGGCTTGACACCCCGATTGAGACGTTTGAACTCATCCAGATCGGCAAGTGGGTCACCGATAGTCTCGACCATTCACTCGCCGAATACACGGACGCGTGACCGGCAGTATGGACGACGAATCGGAGACGAACACCGCGGCACGACCATCCTTTCACGATGACTGACTCGCTTAGGGACGACTACCCGGAGGCTGCCCCGTTCATTCAGCGAGCGGTTGAGGAGCACGGTGAAGAGTGGGTGCTGGAGCACTACTACGAGCAACTGTACCCGCTTGGGCGAGTGATGGCGATGCCTGACAAGGACGAACTCCCGTTCTACGACCCGGAGGAGCACGACACGATGACAGAGGATGAGAAGGTGGAGATGTATCAAGCGTGGTCGGAATACAGAGAGAATCTCCGCACGGGAACGAAACCCGACGAGTGACTGTCGCCCTACATTTTTCTCAGCGGTAGTCGTTGAGTGAGGTATGGATTCGGATCGAGCCCGTGGGATTCTTCTGGGGTTGGCGTGTGGGGATGCGCTTGGCCGACCAGTGGAGTTCAAGTCTGCATCGAAAATCAGCGCTGAACACGGGCGGCTCGACGAGATGATTGGGCACGGCACATGGAACCAGCCCGCTGGGACAATCACTGACGATACCGAACAGGCACTGTGTATCGCTCATAGTCTCGTCGAACAGCAAACGTTCGATCCGGCGGATGTCGCTGATCGGTTCGTTGCGTGGTACGACACTGGCCCGTTCGACATTGGAGGGATGACAAGGCGGGCGCTCACCCGGCTCAAACGCGGTGACGAGTGGGACAAGGCCGGTCAGCAGGTCTGGGAGCAAAGTCCGGAAGGCCAGAACGCAGGGAACGGGAGTGTGATGCGGTGCGCGCCGCTCGCTATCCCATACGCGACAGACTGGGAGCGACTCGCCGAAGTGAGTCGGCAGTCCTCGCAGATCACACACGCGGACTCGCGGTGTATGTACGGGTGTGCAGTTCTGAATCTCACCATCGCTGGCCTGCTCGACGACGCAGCAACGCCGTTGAGAGACGCCCTTGACTACGTCGGTTCCAACGCACCTGACGAACTCGTAGCAGCGCTCGAACCACTCGCCCGCGGTGAATCTCCCGGTACGTTAGAGACGTCAGGCTACGTCGTCCATTCGCTGCAAACAGCACTCCACGATGGGTTATTCGCCGAGAGTGCTGAGGAGGCGATTGTGACCGCTGTCAATCGCGGCGGCGACACCGATACGATTGGCGCGGTAGCGGGCGCGGTCGCCGGTGCACGGTTTGGAGCATCAACGCTTTCAGACCGATGGCTTGCTGCTCTTGATGAGGCCGAGGAACTCGAATCATTAGCCGACCAACTTACTTGATTCCGTCTCCGTGGGGACTCAGGAGTTGCTTGAAACACTAACAGCCAGGCCCGGTAGTATCTTCTAAATCAAAGTCGGAATCAGAGTGCTTTGGATGGCCGTGGATACCAACACGGTGATTTGAGCGAAGCCATTTCACGAACGGTGCTACTTTCTCGCTACCTCTCTCGGTGCGGCCTGAGTTTCGACCGTTGTGGTCACCGGAGCCTGGAACGACCAAGTCGGCGATTTCCTGAGGCACGGTAACCGGATTCTCCCCGAAATAATAGAACTCACTTGAAATGAGAACCTTCTCCCGATTTCCTTGCTTCTCAACATCTGTCGAGTAATTCGATAGGTCGTGATATCCCGAATGGAGTTGGAAGTAGTCTCCTCCCTGGTGAGTATAGCATAGCTCCCCGTCAATCTCGCCTCGTTCATAGCGCGTTCCGGCCGTCGCTCCAGAACTCTCTGGGAGTTCGGATCCGTCTACGATGGAGATCTCTTCTACCGCAGGACGAGGAGCATAGATGTTATCTCCAGCGCGATTACTATTCTCGGAGAGCGGTTTCCGGGCGTGGAATCGTGGATCAGAATAGTAGTCATCCATCTCGGTAACATACTCTGTTCTAAAAGCGTACACCAATTCACGTCGAGTTGGGTAGTACCGATTACCGACAGCAAACACCCAGTCTCCTGGTTTCGTTGAACTCCGAACCTGCGGAGCACAAGTCGCCAAGGAAATTAGCCCTTGATGCACGTGCGGTGCGAACCCAGTATCTGTAGCGATGACGTATCCTCTCGACGTTGAAGACTCGGAAGCTTGACCCGAACCTGCTTTCTCTCCGTCAGAGAGATAATGCTTCGGCGGCTTCGCACGAGACTGAACCTCATACAAAACATCACCCTCCAACCACGATCTGATTTCGTCTGGCTTCCCACGCAGCTTCTTGGGCATAGACCGTTTGAGATCGGTAGCGTTGATGCCGAGCAAAGTATTCGGCGTCGAGAGTGGTCGGTACTTGCTGTACCACAGTCCAGAGCCAGAGACGGTCGGAGAGGTCAACGGAACCGCACGCTCCAGCAATTCACTCCGGTCTGGGTCGCCACTTACGATTATTGGATAGCTGTCTCGACCAGGGGTTTTACTCTCTGGTGACAACTGTTCCCGCTTGATATGCGCATTGTTCGGGTATTTCTCCAAGACTCCAGCGCGCTCCTCGGGCGTTAGTTCCTCCAGATCGTAAACGGACTCCACGGTGAAGTAGCCGATAATGTACAGCCTGATTGATCCAAGTCCGTTCGAGGGCTCCAGGCTTGAATAGAACACCAGCAAATCGCCATTTGACAGTTTCCGTAACGACTGCCGTTTCTTTTTCCCTACTTCGCCATATGTGTACGTCTCAAACTCGGGGTCATAGTGTAGCGTAGTGGTTCCATCTCGTGTCGTATGCTCAGACGCAGTTGACCCTATTCTACTCGAAAACGAATTGTACGTCGTCTCTTCTGTAGTATCCGCATCTTCGGGAATCGGGATATAGTCAAACCGCCCATCGTTGTCTATCGGACTATGGCCACCACCACCAATCTCTCCAGAATCCAGCCCTACTCGAATCAGATATCCTGACATTATCGCAACCAGTGTTCCAACGGAGTAAATAGGTTCACCAAACTGAGCTGGTCGCCACTGGGGAGAGACGGTTCGTCGGTCGTTGCGGTCCAGATGTTCATACCTCGTGGCAAGGTGTTGTTCTGGTACGTGACGGCGTCACTTTGATTTTCGTCGTGGGAGACTGAAGCGTATGAGTCGAAGTATCGCAACGGAACTGACGAAGATACAGCGGCGACTTGCCGCGCTCCCAGAAGCCGAGGAGCCTCCACCGACCACGCTACAGGTACTTGGTCGGAGCACACAAGAGCGTGACTGGCAGCAGTTCCTCGTTCATTTTCTGACGCCCGACGCCTCACACGGACTCGACCACGCTGTCTTGGAGCACGTACTCGCTGCGCTGTCTGCCCGTGATGATTCTGGGTATGCGTTTTCGCGGTTTGACATCGATGAGATACAGATCGCACAAGAGGTGCCCACGTCCGATGGCGTTCCAGACGTCGTGATGTGGGCGTCCGACGAGTGGTTCATCTGCTGGGAGTTGAAAGTGCACGCATCAGAAGGAGAAGACCAGACAGATCGGTACGTTGGCGTCGATTCGTTCGACGGGATCGGGCTTGACAAAGCCGACGTACCCACTGACGGCCAGCACTACGTGTTTTTGGCCCCTGAGTCGGCGTCGTCGCCGGCTGCAGACGAATTTGTGCATATCTCGTGGGAGTGGCTGGCGGCCGAGCTTCAGTCGTTCTTGATGGAGAGTTACGATGAGTACCCGGCGCGAACCACGGCGCAGTTGAAAGACTTCGTCGATACGATTCGGAGTGAACTCACGATGACCGAATACCAAGAGAACCAGCAAGAGATGGTTGAACTGTACGTCGAAAACTACGGTGTGATCTCGGATCTGGAGGAGGCGTTTGAGGAGGAGTGGTCGGAGTTCGAATCGACGTGGGGCGACCGGCTGGCACAATCCCTGGCGGGCGCTGAACGTACCGAGGATACAGAGGTGCCCGCAGAGTATGCCGCGGTCCAGATAGAGATGGAGTCTGGTGAGCGTCGGTGGACGTTCCGTCAGGGAAAATCCGACTGGTCATGGCTATTCCCTCGGGAGTGGTGGACGAAACTGGATGAAGACCTGGCGGTTTCGGATGCGACGAAACCGAACGCGAGAGTCGGGCTGGTCCACCGGCTTGACCGGCATCAAACGGAGGCCGTCCGGGATCACACGTTGGTTGTCCACCTTCGAAACGCACCGTCAGGCCACGATAGCTTCTATGACAATTTCGCAGCGCGGTTCAGTGACGCCCGCACGGAGATCGAGGAGGCAATTGACGGAACGAAGTTCACGATTACGGGTAACAAGTCGAATCTCCTCCGTGCCGAGTACCCCATCAACGTTGATGCCCACGATGATTTCTTCGACGCGTACGTCGAAGCATTAGCACAGGCTATCCGCGAGGCTACTATCGAGAATCCCGAGTTGGTCGAGAAGATCGACCGGTTGTATGAGACGACGGTTGCGGAGGACGTCTCAGTGTGAGCTGTAGAGGCGTTTGTCCGGGCGTGTCTGTGAGACTCAGTCCGGTGTGAATCCGATTGGAACAGTGAGGGTGTCGGCGTCGTCGCCCCATGCTAAGTACCGATACTGTCGGTAGCGAGATCCCTGCCGTGGATCCAGGCCAGAGTAGTCGATTACCGGGGACGGCTCTTCCCGGTCTTCTCCGCCCTCCTCGTCGTCCGGGTACGTCAGCAGCGCCGCACGGATTGACGCACGCCGGTTCACATCCAACTGCTCGGGTTCAAGCAGGTACTCGTGCGATTGCAGCACCTCGTATTGGGACGAGGTGAGTGAGTCCCGCGTCGGCCGGTCTTCGGTAATCGCGTAGCGTACCTCTCGACTAAGGCGCTCGACTTCGTTGACAACGGTCTCAAAGGTGTCCCTGTTTCTGGGCTCGGTGGATTGGTGCGTTTCAAGCAGGTTCTCTGGGAACCGGGATTCGAGTAATTGACTCTCGTATCCACGTAGCTGCTGGTATCCTGCGGCTGGGGTTGTACTACTGTGTGTTCGGAGTGGGGCACCAATAAGCGGCGCGCGTATGAGCGCCCGTATCTCCGACCACTCGTAGAGGAAGTCGGAGTCGATACGATGGTACGCGCGTGGCTCCGAGTATCGCGGTTCGGTTTTGTCTTTGAGGTAAACCGATGAGAATGTCGGGCTGGATCCGTGTACTGGTACCCAGAACGCGGTGTACTCGTGCAGGTCGTCCTGGTGTTTTGGGAGTGTAGCGAGTCCTTCGACGTCGAGGAAGACAGTCGCGTTTAGCACGTCGCCGAGGCCGGTGAGATCAGTGACGACTGGGAGGGCATAGAACGTGAGTCCGGGGAGTGGGGCGCGGCCGAGTAGTGTTTTGGCCTGTTGGCCGTTGAACGGGAATTTAACTGCTGTTTGCGGGTGACCGGGATCGAAGGTGCGGTCGTCGATTTCACTATAGACGGCCTTGTACTGGAGTTCGAGGCGTGATGCGGTACTGAATTCAATGTCGTAGCCGCCCTCGGCTTCCTCATGCTGCGTCGGGACGATAGCGACCCCCGCATCAAAGTCACCCTTTGCTAGCTGTTGCTGCGTCGCATTCACCAGAAGCGACGACTCAGAGGGGTAGTCAGTCATATCTCGACCGTGGACTCTTAGTGTGATTATTCTTCGGCTGAAACGTTCTGTGACGAGTATTGTTTTGTCCAGCTGGGCGAAGAGGCAAAACGGTTAGACTTTGAGTAGATGGTCGTAGACCCTCTCAGTCGTCTGAATACTTCGGTGACGAAGCCGATTGCGGACATCGTATAGTGTGTTCCCGTCTTCTTCGTTCATCATTCGATAAGCAACGCCGTGCCGTAGTGCGTGAGGTGTGACGTCGCTTGGGTCGCCTCTACTCCCATCGAGTTTGTAGGGACGAATCCCGGCTTCCTCCGCGATCTTGTGAAGCATATTCCTCACGCCTTGTTCGCTAATTCGTTCGGAGGATCGAGACGGGAAGAGGGATGGCGTGTCTTTCCATCGGTTCGTGAGGTACGCTGAGAGCAATCTTGTCGTGTCGCCAGCGAGTTCGAGGGTCACCGGTGGCGGAGAACTCTCATTGGGGTAGTCCTTCTGCAGTTCCGTGGGAAGGTAGAGCTCCGAGTTGTTGTTCCGCAGGAGTTCGATGTCGACCTGGACGAGCTCGCCTACCCGGAGCCCAGTATCGTACATCGTCGTGACAATTGCTTCATTTCGCTGTTGGAGATACTCTGCGCCAGTCGCGTAACATGCCGACCGGAGGGATTCGACTTCGTCGGGGGTCACCCACACTTTCGCCCGAACTTGGGAATTTGCATAGTCACCCATTTTGAAGAATCCTCTTTATAAATAGTACTGTGCCACAACCACTTGAACTTTGGAGTCCACAAGTAGACTCCAAAGTTGATGGATGCCAGAGCAATCAAACGCTTCAGAAATACCACCAGTACGAAATGGTATTAAATAGACGCCCAATCTTCTCTACGTAGTGAAGGGGCGAATTCAGAACTTCGTCGACAATCATGACTGGACCGATCTGCTCTTAGGCGCAGTGATCGGGGCAGTGATTGGATTGTTGCTGACCTCGTTTGCCACTCCGTTTCTAAACCCACATGTAACACGGTTCTACGAGGATACTGGGTACTACTCTGCTCCTCCAGTATCGGTCGAAATTCAGGAGACTGGGGAATACCACCCGATCAACAGTTCTGTGCAGGATTTCGATGGTTTACAATGGCAAAGTGACTACTCGGTCTATCGGATTCAAATACGGAATGATGGACAGAAGGCAGTTGATCAACTAGAATTCACGTGGCGAGCACCAGGTTGCGTCGTCTATTCGAATACTGACGGTCCCACTGCTGGTGGGCAGTTCACACTCGACGATAGGGGTACCTACGGAATTTTCTCAAATGTGTCATTGGACACAGACCGCTACCAGTGCACGAAGGTCATTCAGGTCATAGAGGGTGAGCTCTCACCGGATGAGTCCTTGGCCGTTGAATTTGTTACCACATCTGACTTTGACCGATGTGATGTGCTTATCGACCTGAACCCAAGGAATCAGCATCTCCTTGAATACAGTTGGGAAAAGAATGGGATTCGATTCGATGAGCAGCGCCCTGTGCATCCTACCCATCTGAAGTCATCGTATCAAGAGGTTCAGAATGTAACTTTCGTAGGGACGCGAGAGAGCCTCACCATGTCCTCTGGTGAGCATATCCACAGCTTTGCTGTTGGCGTACGAGGTGACGACCTACAAGACGCGGTCAAGAAGTGTTCGAATGCCTCTAAGTGACTGGTTCGGCACCTGGGTAGACAATAGAGGGGTCGCAGGCGGGATCAGCATCATCTGGAAGGGTTGAGTAGTCCCCTGAAGATTCGCGTGCTGTTAGGGCGAGGATGGCGGCATCGAGGACGTCGTCGACGCGGCCAGACTGGATTCGGTGGTGCCATTGGCTGTTTGCTCGTCGCTCGTCAGCCAGGTCGAGCACTGGTTTGAAAGATTCGCCGCCGTTCTTGATGAGACACTCTTTCCGGGCTTCGAAACCGGCGTCGCTCTTCTTTGACGGGAGATCATCGCCATTGTACGCTTTGAAACATACCTCTGGATGGCTTTCGTAGACCGTCTCACCTGCAGTCTCGACTTCATCCAGCAATGCGTTTACTTCTCGGATTCGCGGAATGAGGCCCCAGCTGTGGCTTCCCAGCCCCCGAGAATTCTTCGTTACGGCCTCGTCATAATCCCTTGCTGTCACTGCGTCTCTGTTCGGTGTCCAGAAGACAGTGCTGCCACGAGAACCAAGTAGGTCCTTAGCTTTTTGATCACACTCTCGGTTCTCTTCACTTTCCAAGTGAACTGGGATGTCCACGAGGATCTCGCTCGCCTGATCTCCATACTCGTGCCAGACGTTCAGTAACGAGGGTTCTGCACCGACGCTGGTGGTCTCTGTGGTCGCTTCGACAACGACCCATGATCCGCTTGCCCAATCCACGCCGACGTGTGAATCCATAGAGGAGAGAACTGCCAGTCACACTTAGTTTCCAGTTACTCTATGGGCCTTGTTTAGACTCTGTGTACGCTGAGCGGTTACAAGGACAACTTTCACCGAGCGGTCTCCCAACGGGTACCTTTATTTATGACTGGATTTAGAGTCTATGTAGGCTGAGCGGCTATGGGGTCAACAAACGAGGAGGAGACTCAACGGAAGAGCCTGTCGGCGCGTGAGTCGCAGGCACTGTCCCGGCTCGCAAGTGAGGGCCGACAGGTCATCAGCATTAGTGACATCACGGACGCGCTTGACATCCCGCGGAAGTCGGCTAAGGACATGGCGTATGCCCTCAAGGAGAAAGGCTGGCTTGAGCGGATCGCACACGGGAAGTACCTCATTCTGCCGCTCGCTGCGGGCGAGAATGCCGTGTATACTGAACACGAGTTCGTGATTGCGTCTGCACTCGTAGAGCCGATGTACATCGGGTACTGGAGTGCACTGAACCATCACGGACTGACAGAGCAGCTGTCCCGCACTGTGTACGTCGTGACGACAGAACGTGCCCAAGAGCGTGAAATCCACGGGGTCACGTATCGACCCGTGACCGTCACTGAGCAGAAATTCTTCGGCTATCAACCGACTGCAGTCGGGCCGAACCAGGTGAATATTTCGAGTATCGAGAAGACGCTGGTCGATTGTGCCGACCATCCGGAGTTCTGCGGGGGTATCAGCGAGCTTGCGAAGGCAATGCAGAACGCTGTCGACACGCGCTGTTCGTGGGAACGCGTCGTTGAGTACCTGCGGAGAGTTGGGAACGGTGCCGCAACGAAACGACTCGTGTATCTCGCCGACCAGTTGGACATCTCCCTGCCAGAGTACGAGGCCCTCGTCGAAGACTTCACGACCGGGTACCCGCTGCTCGATCCAACGCGAGAAGCGACGGGAATCCGGGACAGCACGTACCAACTTCGTCTGAACGTCAGCCCCGAATCATTCCTCCCGGATGACTCCTCATGATTTCTGAAGCGCAACTTCGACGGCTGGCCAGAGAGTTAGATGTCCGCCTCGGCTATGCGGAGAAGAACTACGTCAATTCGTGGATCCTCTGGGCGATCTACACGAGCTCCTACGGCGACAACCTGCTGTTCAAAGGAGGCACTGCACTCAGCAAGCTGTACTTCCCGGAGACGTGGCGCTACTCGGAAGACCTTGATTTCGGTGTTGAGGGCGAGTACCACGGAAGCGAAGCGGAGTTGCAAGGCGCATTGGAAGACGCTGCCCGAGCCTCTGGTATCAACTTCGAGGTGACCAAACACCGTGAACTACAGAAAGAAGCGTATCCGACGCACTACGTCGATATCGACATCCAGTATAATGGTGTGCTCGGTCACAAGAACACGACGAGTCTCGACGTTATGATCGATGAATACGTTGCGTTCGATTCAGTGAATCATCACCACAGCTACGAGGACGTTCCCGAATTCGAGTTGACTGCATACAGTCTGGAGGAGATTTTCGCTGAGAAGTTGCGGGCGCTCTATCAGCGGTCACAGGCTCGTGATTACTACGACCTGTATCGGATGCTTACGGAGGCCGACGTTGATGACTCGGTCATTCTTCCGGCATTCACGCGGAAGTGTGAACACGACGGTCTAGACATCAACCTTCGGGACGGGCTTCCCGGAGAGAAACGGGGTGAGATCCGTGACGGGTGGCAGCACACGCTTCCCGATTTGGTCGCAGATCTTACTGAGTTCAGTGCCGTGTATGAAGCACTCGAAGACTACATCGATTCGCTGGTAGACGATTAGCAGTATTAGTCCTAGAGAGGGGCGACGGCACGGCCGAGTTCCCGTGCGTGTTCGCTCTCATCCATGTCGTACCGCGCTTCTATCGAGCGGAGTAGTTCTTGAAACGTCACTAGGTGCACCTCTGGATACTTCTTATGTTAACTGTGGAGATAATAATACAAGGACCTTTTCCTGACCGTGTCGAGCGGGAACGAGTTGAATTCTGTTGCGGCTGTGGTGTCGAAACGGGCAAATTAGAGCCACGAGAGACCAGTATTGAGTACCTCCAGGAACGACGCCTTCGAAGAGGCTGGTCTCGCATGACGCACCGCGACCGCCTCCTGAAACTCCCGACGCGGGGCTATCCAACGCCGTATCGTCCAGGAGGAACTCGGGAACCGATAAAGAGGCCCGCAGGCGGGTGGAAGTCTGTTACGTGACCGAACCGAACGTGAGCGACCAGGAGACGAGGACGACGCACGCGACGTACGCCACCTTCGCGGTTACGACCGGATGCGCGGTTCCCTCCTCGTCCAAGTCGAAGTCGAACAGGCCCGAGCGCCGCTCTTCATCGTTTTCTCCCGGGTCTTCCTGCTGGTTCTGGTAGCCGATCCACTCCCGGAGGTCGGCGTCGCTGTCCTTGCGCTCAACGTCGGGGTCTTCGAGGCCGGGACCGTCCGGATCAATGTGGCCCGGGATGCTGTGCCGGTCGGGCTCGTACGGGATGTCCTCGAACCGACGCTCTCGCCGAGGATTGAACAGCGGCTCTTCCTCGTTCGCTCGCTGCTGGGCCCGTTCTCGCCGGGCGGCAGGGTCGCCCTCGCGGGGATCGACGTCGACCTCCGCTGCGAACGGCCGCGGGTCGCAGGCCACCGGGAATGTCTCGCCGGGGTCCTCCGGGACGACCTCGGGGGCCCAGTCGTCCCGGCCGAACATCTCGTAAACCTGCGTCGTCAGCTGACGGCCAGACGCGCGAACGTAGCGATTCGCCTGTGACCGGTCGCTCCAGCCCATCAGGTCTCGCAGCGGTTTCGAGAGCAGGCCAGCGTCCGCGTAGAACGTCGCTCCGGTCGCCCGTAGTGGGTGCGGCGTCAGGTTGGTTGGATCGACACCTTCGGAAAGACCTGCGGCCTTCCGGACGTCGTTGCGCATCTGCTGCTGGGTCACGCCCACGTACTCGTTCTCGTCGAAAAACCTCATCAGCCACGCGGTGATGCGCTTCGACCAGCCGAACGGGACGACACGAGCACTCGCGCCGGGCTTCGGCTCGTACTGGTGCTGGTAGACGTACTCCAGGACGTCGGGGTCGTCGCGGGCGACCTCACTATTCGGCACCTCCCTCCCCGTTGCGATCTTCCCGCGGGCGGCATCGATACACCACTTGCAGAAGCATGGGTCGTGCGCCGGAACGCGGATGACGCCCTGCTCCCAATCGATCCAGCCTTCGTGCAGGTGTTGAATCTCGTTCGCTCGCAGGCCCAACCGGCCCGCCAGGAGCACGATAATCACCGTTCGAACGCGTTGGGTCTCGTCCTCAATGGCGAGTGCGCCCAGGAAGAGGCGGAGGAACGGCCTCACTTCCAGGGCGTCCTCCCGCGAGTACGTCTGTCTGTCCCTACTCATGGACCGTTCTAGTAACCAGTCTGGTAAAAGGCTCAGCCCCTGGTCTTTTTACGTTGACCCCCGGGTCTGGCTTGGGGTTGAGTGGGCTCCGAGCCAAGTGAGTTAAGAAAGTATCAACGATCAGGTGACGTCGGCGCGTCCTCGGGCCCGTGTCAGACGACCGCACAGTCGTCGAACTCCAGGAGCCAATCGTCCTGAGCCGGCTCGTACGCCAAACACACATCATATCTCTAAATAGAGTAATCACTAAAAGCGTGCGTGAGAATTTACAAACGAATGATGCGGGAGTTCCTACTGGGTACCCCCGACTGCAGTGAAGGCTCACACCGTGGGTGCTTACCGTCTGAATGGATCTTTTGGAATCGCAATACGAGGGTAGGCTTGATTGAGGATTGGTCTCTGATTCATTGCCGGTTTTTATGTTCGGGCAAGGGGAGCTGGAAATCAGAGGAGGACAGCGCCATCGCTTGAACAGATTATTTAGAACCGACGTACTGCGGTGGGTTCCGCATCGTTTCTTCACCGGAAAGTGAGAGGCGAATAGTCCCAATTACCAGTAAATATCTCCGCCATCAGCCGTCGAGGGCTAAGTGCATTAAGTGGGTGATTACTGTACTGAATTGATGACCGACCGGCGCGACGACGTAGAGTTCGTGAAACAACGCCTCTCTGAGGATCCCACTGAGGAATTCTTAGAGCAGATTGCGTCTACTGTCGTGGATCAGATGGCGGATTCGTTTCCTGAACTCTCGTTAAAGTCGCGCTCAATGGAAGAGGTCCTGAATGAGTTTCGGGAACAGAAATTGGATGAGGTGAAGTCGACGGGACAGTACAGACGGAAGTTGGACTATCTCCAGACGTACCTTGAAGAGGAGGCGCGTGTCGAAATGACCGACGATCTCACGAGCGAGGATGTTGGGCGATACGACAAATGGCGAAAGTACGAGTCTCTGCCTCGGGACGAACCGTTAATGGACACTACGCTTCGGGACGATATGTATCTCTTCCGTGAATTTATTCGTTATCTGATCGAACATCGTATGGCTCCGGTTCGCTTCGAGACGTGCGTCAACATCCCGGAAATAGACTATGCCGGTGGCGAGGGTGTCGACGAGAAGAAGCTCGACCCGGAGATAGCGAAAGCATCGCTGGAGTACCTTCGGAAATACGAGTACGCCGATATCGAGCATGTATCGATGGAATTGATGTGCCAGTCAGGTCCCCGAAAAGGCGGATTGATTGGCTGTGATGTTCCTGGCTTCGACTACGAGGAGCGGGTTCTCAAGTACGAGACTAACGAAACGACACCGCTCAAGAACGACGAGAGTAGTGAACGGGAAATAACCCTCTACGGCGATATTCCAGAGATCATTCAGGATTATCTCAAAGATCAGCGGCCGCCAGCGACTGACGAGGAGGGGAGAGAACCATTGCTTACGAAGGGCGACGGGAGAATGAGTCCGTCGACGCTACAGAAGATCGCCTACAAGTGGACTCGTCCGTGTAAGGTTGGGTTAGACTGTCCTCATGACCGCAACCCTGAGGACTGCGAAGCAGCGCAGAAGAACAACTCCGCCTTCAAATGTCCCAGCAGTCGAGCCCCGCATCACATCAGGAAGGGGTATATCACCGATCAGAAGAACAGGGGTGTTTCGGCGGATGGGATCGAGCACCGTTGCGATGTTTCGCCCCGTGTCCAGAAGCTTCACTACGACCTTCCGGACGATGCTGAAGAACGCGAACGCTTCGAGGACGAGTTCCGGGACGCCGACGACGATCCCAACTCCGGTTTCAATCACGACTAACCTTTCCAAGAGAGGGTAAATCATCAGATGTACTCAGTCATCGGTCAGCCCTTAGATTCTACCAGTTCGACTCTGATCCTCAGAGGGATTCACCATGAATCGTTGCCGATTCCCTATTACTAGCTCTACACCTCAACGGAGGAACGCGACTCCACTATGAGATGCCAATGGAGTCATCAAGTGCCCGTAGTGCCTGGCCGCGACTCCGCCTTTCGACACTTTTGTCGTGGACTTCGTCGATAGCTATCCATACTCCATCTGTGGTTTTCACTAAAGTGATGTCTCTCTCAATCTCCTCCTCGCTTAGGAGAAAATCTTGATCTCCGTCAACCGTTGCAGGGTCGGTCATAGTTGATACTTGTTTTCTGACTTCAAGAATCCCTTCCGTCTAAATTAGCACAGTAGGTCAAATCAGGTAGATTCCTTTATTCGACATCTCAAAGCCGATCTACGGATACGCGTATACCATCTCCATCGGGAGATCACCGGTCGGATCGCCCTGATCCCTCTCTAATCCCTCGTCAGGAAGAGTGTGAAGCGGGCCGGTCTTTGGACTGGCAGTAAGCGCTAACGCGAACGCATCGATGACGTCATCATTACCGACCTCAGCATCGAGGTCGGTCGTAACATCGCGGACGGCATCAACGATAGAACCGTCGATGGCTTCGAGTATCTCGATTCGTTCCCAGAACGCCGCAGCCGGTTGGCCCGTTTTCGAGTACTCCGTGGAGGATTCCCCGTTCAGCGCCCAAAAACAGACTTCAGGGTGAGATTCACGGATCGTTCCAACGGCATCCGGCTCTGTCTTGCGGAGGAAGGTATCCAGTTCGGCAATCTTATCGGCGATACCCCACGACTGAACGCCGAGACTTCCATCAGTGCGGTCTTCCTGCGTCTCTTTTGCGTCCTCGTAACTTTCCTCGTGAACAGCAGCCCGCACTGGAACGGGAAACACGCTGGAGTGACGCTCCGGACGAAGTTTCCCACGAGCTGCATCGTCGCACGGGCGCTTCGCGTTGGAGTTCTCCCGAAGACCGATTGGCACATCGATCAAGATCCTCTCCGCCGTCTCGCCGTATTCCTGCCAGAGATCTTCGATATCCTTGCATAGACAAGAGGATTCGTAGCCGCCCTCGTTGAATTGAACTGTAATCCACCCGTCCGGACATCCATCGACACCGATGTACATGCGACTCTTCTCGTATCTACGGCTATTGATATATGATAGTCTGGCTCAGTTCAAAAATGGGTTCGGGTTGATCGACGAGCGATCCTAACCTCAACGGGCGTATTGCGTGAATATTGTCTACAGATTATCGAGGTAGTCCCTCCGCTGTTCCATCTTCTCCTGTTCCGTGCGGCGGTCGTAGTGCTGTTCGATCACTCTCGGACTGACGTTCGCGCGGTCGCTGACGACCTTATCCGGCATATCGTTATTGAGGCTGTGCGTGATGCTTCCGCGCCGGATGGCGTGTGGGCTGACGCTCGATGGGCACTTCGAGGCCGCGTGCTGGACGGTGCCCTCACAGGTTTCCGGATCGCGGTCATGAGGGCACTCTTCGCCGTACGTGCACGGACGCGTCCATCGGTACACGTAGGTGCGGAGTGTCGTCTTCTGCAGGCGACCTTGCCGAGAGGCCAGTAACGGCTCTCGGTCGTATTCGTCGGTTACGTTGGGTCGCTTGTTGTCCAGCCAGTCGTCGAGGAGATCGCAGATGTCGTCTGAGAGTGCAACGAGTCGCTCACCATCGCCCTTGTTCTTGATCGGGGTGCCGGTATCGGGGCGATGCCGGATTTTCACGTACTGTTCTTCTGAGTTGTAGTCATCGACGTCTATCGCGTGGACGCCGCCGACTCGCATCATCGTGTGCCACATCAACGTGAGTGCGACGTGCTGCGGTTCGGCGTACTCGTATTTCTCCATGTGCGAGAGGACCGACGATGCCTGGTCGCTGTCCATCATCACGTCCCGGGAGTTCTCGTCCGGGGTGATCGCCGGGGACAGCACTTTCTGGCTGAGATCCTGCTCGACGCCGTCGACGGCTTCCAGCCACCGGACGAACACTCGCAGGGTGTCCATCTGCGTCTTCTCACTGACCTTGTTCAGGTCGCCGTCGTCACGCCGCCAGAGTCGGTACTCGTGCAGCTGGCGACCCGTGAGGGTGTTGAGGTTCTCGATGCCCTTCTCGTGACACCAGCGGACGAAGTGCTGGAGCCGGTACTTCTTCCCCTTGAGTGAGGCCTCGGCCAGTTCGTTCTGCTTGTCTTTCAGGTACAGTTCGAGCGCGGTCTCGGGATCGATTGGTTCGAGATCCATAGTTGGTCGTTTCAGGTTAAGCGAATCCCACGAGTCCCGGTTACTGCCTATCCCGAACCAACTGCTACAGCGCCTGAGGCGGCCAAAATGAAGGGTAGTCACGCTCAATGACCAGGGCCTGCAGCGCCCATCCCGTTCCGGGACGGTCCGCAGCCAACGCGGGACGAGTCCCAGCGCGAGTGTTCTCCGACCGGTACGCGACTCCCGGAGCCCCGACCAGGTTCGCCGCGAGTGGCTGCTGCCGTGCAGGGAGCGACCGTCGACGAGCCTACCGGTCCGTACACTCCCGGCAGCCGCTCGGCGTCGTGAGCCGGATCCGGTACTCCGTCTCGACTGACCCCTCGTCCTCGCTCTCGACGATGGAGTCCCACCTTGGGAAGAAGAGCTCAGACTCGTCGCCGCAGTCCAGGCACGCCACCAGACCGACGTTCGTGGATTCGGCGTGCCCGTTCATCCAGGTCGCCTCGCAGTCGACGCAGAGACTGCCCTCGACGGTCCCGGAGGACCGACTGACGGCGACGCGGTCGTAATCGGTGCTGCGACCGCAGCGTAGACACTCCATCTGTTCTCCCGGTAGGCGGCGGTTAACTCGTCGTCCAGGTAGCCCACGTGCGCATGACCTTATCAGTATTTTGTTACCGGTTCGACATCCGGGGACGAGGCGTCCGGGGGCCCGAGTCCGCACCCCTCGTCGAGACGCCCGTGTGCCCGGCGTCCCACGGGCGGCCGCGGTCAGTCGTCGGTCGCCGTCGGCGTCGCGTCACGGGCGACGTCCGCGCTGCGCCACGTGTCGCGTTGGTACCACGCGTACGCGGCGACCGCTCCGAGGACGTTCGACACGGCGAACGACAGCCAGATGCCGTCCGCGCCGATCACGCTGGAGGCGCCGTACGCGAGCGGCAGGCGGACGACGCCGAACGTGCCGACGGCGATGACGGCGGCGGTGAGCGTCTTCCCGGCGCCGCGGAAGCTCCCGTTGTAGGCGCGCATGATGCCCATGAAGCCGAACGTGGGCGCGACGTACCGCATGAACGTGATGCCGATGACGACGACCTCGGGGTCGCTCGTGAACACGTCGATGACGGGTCGGGCCCACACCCAGCCGACGACGCCGACCAGCGACAGCAACACGAACATCGCCCGCGCGGCGAACCGGCTGGCCGCGGCGGCGCGGTCGTACTCGCCGGCGCCGATGTTCTGGCCGCTCATCGTCTCGACGCCGCGCGCGACGGCGATGGCCGGCATGAAGACGACGGAGAGCACGCGCGTGCCGATGCCGAACGCGGCGACGACGGGCGTCGGGAACAGGCCGACGACCAGGAGCATGAGGTTCACGGAGAGCGCCCGCCCCGTCCCCTCGACTGACGCCGGCAGGCCGAGTTCGAGGATGCGCCGCGCGAACGCGGGGTCGGGGGCCATGTCGCGGAGGTTGATCTGGACGCCCCGGCGCCCAGTGAACATCACGCCGAGGCCGACGGCGAGCGCGAGAGCGCGCGAGAACACGGTCGCGACCGCGGCGCCCTCCAGGCCCATTCGGGGGAACACCCACCAGCCGAAGATGAGGAACGGGTCGAGCGCGATGTTCAGGACGACCGACCCGAACATCACGACCATCGGCGTGACCGTGTCGCCGTACCCCCGCATCAGCGAGATGAACATCAGGAAGCCGAACAGGAACACGAGGCCGAGCGCGATGACGCGCATGTACTCGACGGCGAGCGGGTAGACGTCGGGCGCGGCGCCGAAGAACGCCAGGAGGTCGTCGACGACGAAGTAGCCGATGCCGCCGAGGACGAGCGAGACGACGACCGCGAACGCGACCGTCTGGCTGGCGGCGTACTCGGCGCGGCGCTCGTCGCCGGCGCCGGTGTACTGGGCGACCATGACGCTGCCGGCGACGGACAGCCCCATGCCGAGGGAGATGAGCAGGAAGACCATGGGGAACGCGAAGCTGATGGCGGCCAGCGCCTCGGTGCTGTACCGGCCCACCCAGAACGTGTCGGCGAGGTTGTACGCCACCTGGAAGAGGTTCGTGACCACGATGGGCGCCGAGAGGTAGACGAGCGGCTTCGCGATCGGGCCCTCGGTGAGCTCGAGGTCGTCCTGGTCGAGGGCTTCGGCGAGCGCGGCGCGGAGCCGTGCGAGCGCGCGACGGGGTCTCACGGCCGCCCCTCCGAGCGGGCTCGGGACCGGGTGGCGGGCGCGGCGGCTGCCGCGAGGGACACGGGACGCATGGAGGACTCACGTCGAGAGACTGTCCGGTCGGCCATAGGCGTTCTGCATTCGGCACTTCGAACCGAGACCACGTCCGTGGGCGGGAGGGACTGGCCGGTCCCCGGGAGACGCCGAGCACCGCGGTTGGCACGCCGCCACGAGCGACCGAGAGGATTACTGCTAGCACCGCGGCACACGCTCACGACGCGACCGCCAGCACCGCGCCGGTCACGCCGCCCCAGGCGACCGCTGCGCCGCCGGCGACGGTGAGCAGGGCGCCGTCGACGAGGACGCCGGCCGCGACCCACGCGAGCACGCCAGCGCCGGCGAGCGCGTGGGCGACGCGACCGCGGTACGGCGGCCGGCGGCCGCGGAGCGAGAGGTAGGTGCCGTATCCACCGAGCGCGACGCCCAGCCCGTAGAACGCGCCGCCGAGGCCGCCCCAGACGGTGAACAGGCTGTCGAGTGGGGACCGCGCGTCCTCGCCACCGCTGCCGTCGGTCCCGGTCGGCGGCGCCTCCGTGGTCGTCGTCGACGGCGCGGTCGTGGTCGGCCGGGTCGTCGCCGCCGCTTCGACGCGGACCGTGACGGACGCGGCGGCGAGACTCTCGACGCCGTGTTCGTCCTCGACCGTGACGGCGACCTCGTAGGTCCCGGGGTCGTCGAACGACCGGACGAGCGTCGGCGACTCCTGGGCCTCGATGTCGGCGTCGTCCACCGCGAAGGAGTACGCGACGACGCGCCCGTCGTCGGTCGACTCGCTCGCGGAGAACCGCACCGCGTCGCCCGGCCGGACGGTGGTCTCGTTGGCAGTCAGCGCGGGCGTCGGACGCTCGAACACCGGACCGAACGGCTCGCTGGCGTACGGCGCGGGGACGGCCTTCCCCCGGTCGGTCACCACGGCGTCGCCCGTCCCGTCGGGGTTCAGGGTCGCGTGGTACGGGCCGGACGCCGCGCCCCAGTAGTTGTGCTTCGCGTCCACCGTGCCGTTCGCGGCGCTTCGCAGCCCCGTGATGTGGCCGTAGACGTCGTTCCGGGAGAGGCTCGTTTCGGGGCTCGCGTCCACGAGGTGGACGCCCGTGGACGCGCGCTCACCGGCGGCGTCGCCCTCGCGGCTCGCGGTGTTGAGCCCGACGGAGTTGTTCGTCACGCGGACCGGGACCGGTCCGGCGACTCGCAGGCCGTCGCCGTTGGCCACCACGGTGTTCGCGTCCACGGCGCTGGTCCCGACGTCCCGGCGTTCGTCGGCCGCGAGGGCGACGTCGACGCCGTACGCGTCGTTGTCGAGGACGTCGTTGTCCGCCACCGCGAGGCCGCGGAGTTCGTCGCGCGCGCTCACGGCGACGCCGGCGCCCTCGTTGTCCACGACGCGGTTCCGGACCACGTCGAGGCCGCGCAGGCGCAGCGTCGACGCCTCGACGCCGGGCCCGTCGTTGCCGCGGACGACGTTGTCCGCGACGGTCGTCTCGGCGAGCTGCTGGGCGGCGACGCGCACGCCGCCGCCGCTCTCGGCGACGGTGTTGTTCCGCACGCCGACGCCGTCCACGACGACGTACCCCAGGTCGAGGTCGACGCCGAAGCCGTCCGCGCGGCGCAGCTCGTTCTCCGCGACCGTCAGCGAGACGTGCCGCAGTCCGCCGCCGGCCCGCTCCAGGCCTGCCTCGACGCCGGCGGCCGCGTCCGTGACGACGTTCCCCTCGACGCTGACGTCGTCGGCGTCCGTCGCCTCCTCGAAGTGGACGCCCGCGCCACCCACCTGCCGGAACTCGCCGCCGGCGACGGAGACGTCCCGCAGCGCGCCGCCGACGAAGTGGACGCCCGCGCCGCCCGCGTCCCGGACGGCGACGCCGCGAAGCGACACGTCCGTCGCGCGGTGGTCGTTCGTCGCGGTCGGCCGGTTCCGTGGCGACTCCGTCTGGACGCGCACGCCGTCGCTCTCGACCCCGGCGACGGAGACGTCGCGCATCGTGACGTGGTCGACCTGGCGCGCGTGCACGGCGACGCCGTACCGTCCGGTCCGCTCGAAGGACGTCCCCGCGACGGTCAACCGGCCCGCGTCCTCGAGGTAGGGGTTCGTCTCGTCGACGCCGTACTCGACGCCGGCCTGCCCGAGCGCGGTGAACTGCGAGTCCCGCACCGCGACCGTCGGCGCGCCCGCTCGCGCGGACGCCAGGAGCCCCGACCGGACGTGGTCGGAGACCGTCGCGCCGTCGAGGACGACGCGGCCGGCGTCGGACGTCGCGGTCACGGCCGTCTGGCCGTAGGCGACGCGCGCGTTCCGGAGTCGCAGCACGGAGTCGCCGGCGCCGTCGTACTCGATGGTGTCCCACGCGCCGGCGGACGGCGACGGCTGCGCGGTCGTGATGGCGACGGGGTCGGTCGCCGTGCCGTTCGCCAGGAGGCTCCCCCGGACCGTGATCCGGACGTCCTCGCCGACGTTCACGGTCGTCCCCGCTTCGATGGTCAGCGTCGCGCCACGGGCGACCGTCACGTCGTCGCTGACGAAGTAGGGACCGTCCTCGCGCGTCCACGTCGCGTCCGACGTGACGTTCTCGTCGACGTACGTCGGGTCGGCCGCCGCAGCGGCGGGCCCCCGCGACGCGCCAGACAACTCGCCGGACGACACACCAGACAACTCACCCACCGACGCACCTGACGACACACCAGAAGACGCACCAGAAGACGCACCGACCGGCGCGACGGCGCCGGCCAGGGCTGCAGCGACCAGCGCGAGCACCGCCGCCGCGGTCAGCGTGCGAGCGTTCATAGCGTCGAAACCAGCGCGTAGACGGTCTGTGGAGACACCAGCCACGCGAGCAGGCCGGCGCCCTCCAGCGTCTCGCGCGTCAGCGCCGCCGACGCGTCGCCGGTCGCCGCCCCACCGCCGGTGTCCGCAGCGTGTTCGTCCGCCGCCCCACCGCCGGTGTCCGCAGCGTGTTCGTCCGCCGCCCCACCGTCGATGCCGGCCGCGTTCTGGTCGTCCTCGTCCGTCGGCGCAGTCGGGTCCGTGCCGCGCAGTACCTCCTCGCCGTCCTCGATGCCGTCGCCGTCCGAGTCCGCGTCCGTCGGGTCCGTCCCGTACCGCTCGACCTCCATGCCGTCGTCGAGGCCGTCGCCGTCTGAGTCCGCGTCCGTCGGGTCCGTCCCGTACCGCTCGACCTCGTCGAAGTCCGAGAGCCCGTCGCCGTCCGTGTCGCGGTCGGTCGGGTCCGTGCCGAGTTCGCGTTCCACGGGGTCAGTGAGGCCGTCGAGGTCCGCGTCCGGGTCGGTCGGCGACGAGTCGCCGGCGAGCTCGGTGGGGTCGTCGAGGCCGTCGCCGTCGGAGTCCGGTAGCGTGTAGTCCGTGTCCTCGCGGACCTCCTGGTCGTCCGGGACGCCGTCGCCGTCCGTGTCGCGGTCGGTCGGGTCGCTGCCGAACTCGTGGACCTCGAAGCCGTCCGGCAGGCCGTCGCCGTCCGTGTCGGGGTCGCGGAAGTCGGTGTCGCCGCGGAGCTCCTCGCCGTTCGCGTAGCCGTCGCCGTCCAGGTCGCCGCCCTCCGTGATGACGCGGACCTCGAAGGACTCGTCGTCGAGGCGCGGCGACGACCCGGGCTCGTCGTCGTACATGCTCGCGTACAGCGTGTGGGAGCCGCGCTCCAGCGAGCCCGCGTCCACCGTCACGTTCACCGTGCGTCGCTCGAGTTCGTGCAGCGTCACGGCAGTGGCCGCCATCGAGTCGTCGCGCGTCGGGTGCAGGGACGCGTCGCGCTCGTCGGCCACGGTGACGCGGTAGTCCGCGTAGTAGGTGTCCGAGACCCCGAGGTAGTCGCCGACAGTCACCTCGAAGGTCACGGGCTCGTCCGCCCACACGTAGAAGACGCCGCCGTCGACCGTCGCCGCGCCGGGACCGGTCATCGAGACGCCCAGGACGCCCGACTCCACCGGTCCGTCCGCCGCGGCGGCGCCGGTCCCGACCGCCGCGGCCGGCGCGGCCGCCACGACGGCGAGGACGACCGCGGCGACGGCGACGGGCCGGAGTGCTGGGCGCCGAGACACGTTCGTCCCTCTTACTGTAACGCACTTGAATATAGTGGTGCGGGAGAGCGCGGTGGTAGGCAGCGCTTACTCGGTCGCGCTCCCGTCGCCGGTCGTCGGAGCGGCCGGCGGCTCCCACGCGAACACGCCCGCGCCGCCGACGAGCAGCAGGCCGCCCAGCGCGGCGAGCGCCGCGACCGGCGTCGCGGCGTCGGCGACTACACCACTGACCGGCTGCAGCGGCAGTCGGACGAGCGCGTACGTCATCGACGCGGCGCTCAGGACGGTGGCCCGGCCCGCCGCGTCGACGTGGTCGTTGAGGTAGCCGTTCGCGATGGGGGCGACCGCGGACCGGGCCGACTTCAGGACGAAGAACGCTGGGAGCGCGGCGACCGGGAGCGCGAACGGCACGACCAGGAACGCGGCGACGAGCGCCGGGACGAGCACGACCGCCCACTGGGTGGACAGGAGGCGTTCGACGTCGCTGGCGTAGTAGCTCGCCACGGCCGCGGCGACGGTGAAGCCCGCGTACAGCGGCCCCAGGCCGGATTCGGGGAGGCCGACCGCGTTCACGGCGACGGGCTGGATGTACTCGTCGGCGGCGCTCGCGACGCCGAAGAACAGCGCGAGGTACGCGACCGTCGACCGCAGCGGCGGCCGGGAGAGCTGGCGTTTCACGACCGGGACCGCGTCGCGGACCCCGAGCGCGTCGCCGTCGGTGTGGTGGTCGGTCTGGGGCATCGACAGCAGGACCGGGATCCCTGCGGCGAGCACGACGCCGCCAGCGAGGAACGGCAGCCGCGGGTCGGCGCTGTACAGCACGCCAGCGGCGAGCATCGACCCCGCGCTCACCCACTGGTTGACCGACCCGCCGCGACCGCGGACGCGAGTGAACGCGGACTCGTCGAGGCGCTCTTCGAGGGTCTCGTACAGCCACGCGTC
Organism: Halobacterium yunchengense; assembly: GCF_037031165.1. NCBI lineage: Archaea > Methanobacteriati > Methanobacteriota > Halobacteria > Halobacteriales > Halobacteriaceae > Halobacterium > Halobacterium yunchengense. Next base: position 124,700 of record NZ_JAYEZL010000001.1, read on the forward strand.
ACCGCTGCCCGAGCGGAACGCCATCCCGAGCCCCCAGACGACGTACAGCGCGGCGAACACCGGGAAGGTGTGGGCGGCGACGAACCCGAACACGGACGCGGTCATCAGCGCGGCCCCGACGAGGAGGCTGTTCCGGCGGCCGACGCGGTCGCCGACGTAGCCAGTCGGAATCTCGCCGACGACGACGAGGGCGGCGGAGACGCTCCCGAGCAGCCCGATCTGCGTGTACGTGAGGCCGCGGCGCAGCAGGAACAGCGTGAACACCGGCCAGAACAGCCCGTAGGTGGCAGTCGCCTGGTAGAGGTAGTACTTCGCGACGACGGGCGGCGGCCGCTCGGCGCCGACGTTCAGCACGCGTACTCACGGCCCGCTGTGAGCGCTGGCGTCACCGCGGAGGGAGTCCGCATGGGAGGCCGTCGACGCGTGCAGAGCAAAAGCGTTCCCTGAAGCGAAAACAAGTGCGTCCGCTGTCAGGTCGCCGGTGGGAGCGTCGCCGCCGTCGAGTCGCCGGTGGGAGCGTCGCCGCCGTCGAGTCGCCGGTGGGAGCGTCGCCGCCGTCGAGTCGCCGCGAGCTACTGGTCGCGGCCCATCGCGTAGAACTCGTCGTTCGGCCGCATGTCCGCGACCACCGCCATGCGGTTCGAGAGGTTGAAGAAGGCGGCCGTGGCCGCGACGTCCCAGACCGCCTCCCGGGAGAAGCCGGCGTCGCGGAGGCGCTGGACGTCCTCGTCCGTGACGGCCTCCGGGGACTCGGTGAGCTTCACGGCGAAGTCGAGCATCGCGCGGTGCTGCTCGGAGACGTCGGCGGCGCGGTGGTTGGTGGCGAGCTGGTCCGCGAGCTTGGGGGCCTCGGCGTAGATGCGACAGAGCGCGCCGTGCGCGACGACGCAGTAGAGGCAGTCGTTCGCGCCGGAGACCGCCACGGTGATCATCTCGACCTCCTCGCGGGCGAGCGGCGAGTCGTCGACGAGCGCGTCGTGGAACGCGAAGAACGCGCGGAAGTGACTTGGCTTGTACGCGAACGCCTCGAAGACGTTCGGCGTGAAGCCGGCTCGCTCGGTCTCCTCGGCGATGCGCTCGCGGAGGTCCTCGGGGAGACTGTCGGTGTCCGGGACGGGGAACCGCCGCATGGCGTCCTCGCTCATGCGTGAAGCGGCGGGAGCCGAACCCATAGTTGTAGGGGGTCCCCTGGGCGACCGCGGCCGGCCCCGGAGCGGGGCGTTCAGCGGCGGTAGATGGTGGCGTACACGCGCGGCATGAGGTACGCGAACCCGGCGGCGACGACGCCGAGCAGCAGCCCGAGCGCGAGTTCGACGGGACCCATGTGCTAACGTATGGCACACATCGGCATAAGCTCCGTGGCCGCCCGGCCCGCGGCCGCCGAAGAGAAAACGGTTTGCGTCCCCCCGAGCCACGAACGATTATGAAGGTACGAATCGGCGCCGGCGCGACCGGCGAGGAGGCCGCCGCCGTCGCCGCCGCCCTCGCGGCGCACGTCGGCGACGACGTCGAGGTCTACCTCGGCGACGCCGACGAACCCGCCGCCACGCACGACGCCCCCGAACGGGAGACCGGTTCCGCGGCCGACCACGACGACGACCTCGGGCCGACCGAGCGCGAACAGCGCCTCCGCGAGGAGATCGCCGACATCCTCGAGGGCGGCCCGGAGAAGTACAAGCAGCGCCTCGGCGAGCAGGACAAACTGTTCGTCCGCGACCGCCTCGATCTCTGGTTCGGGGACGACGGCGGCGACGGCAACGGCGACCTGCTCTTCGAGGACGGGAAGTTCGCGCACTTCGACGCCTGGCACCCCCACAGTCCCGACGTCGACGACGCCGACCCCGACAACCGCCTGCCCGCCGACGGCCTCGTCACGGGCGCCGCCGAGTTCGAGGGCCGGGACGTCCACTTCATGGCGAACGACTTCACCGTGAAGGCGGGGTCGATGGCCGAACGCGGCGTCGAGAAGTTCCTCCGCATGCAGCAGCGCGCGCTCAAGACCGGCCAGCCGGTCCTCTACCTGATGGACTCCTCGGGCGGCCGCATCGACCAGCAGACCGGCTTCTTCGCGAACCGCGAGGGCATCGGGAAGTACTACTTCAACCACTCGCGGCTCTCCGGGCGCGTCCCCCAGATCTGCGTCATGTACGGCCCCTGCATCGCCGGCGCGGCGTACACGCCCGTGTTCGCGGACTTCACCGTGATGGTGGAGGGCATGTCCGCGATGGCCATCGCCTCGCCCAGGATGGTGGAGATGGTGACCGGCGAGCAGATCGAGATGCAGGACCTCGGCGGCGCGCAGGTGCACGCCGAGGAGTCCGGCAGCGCGGACCTCGTCGCCGAGGACGAACAGCACGCCCGCGACCTCGTCGCGAAACTGGTCCAGTACCTCCCGGACAACAGCGACGAGAAGCCGCCGAGCCAGCCCGCGGAACCGCCCGCGAAACCCACGGAGGGCATCGACGGGCTGATTCCACAGGAGCCGAACCGCGGCTACGACATGCGCGACCTCGTCGAGCGCGTCGTCGACCGCGACTCGTTCTTCGAACTCAAGCCCGAGTACGGCAAGGAGATCATCACGGGGTACGCGCGCATCGACGGCCGGACGGTCGGCATCGTCGCGAACCAGCCCGCCGAGCGCGCCGGCGCCATCTTCCCGGACGCCGCCGAGAAGGCCGCCGAGTTCGTCTGGAAGTCCGACGCGTACAACGTCCCACTGCTGTACCTCTGTGACACGCCGGGGTTCATGGCCGGGAGCCAGGTGGAGAAAGACGCCATCCTCGAGAAGGGCAAGAAGATGATCTACGCGACCAGCGAGGCCACCGTCCCGAAGCAGTCCGTGGTCGTGCGGAAGGCCTACGGCGCCGGCATCTACGCGATGAGCGGTCCCGCCTACGACCCCGAGTCCGTCATCGCACTGCCGTCGGGCGAGATCGGCATCATGGGCCCGGAGGCAGCCATCAACGCCGTCTACGCGAACAAGCTCGACGACATCGACGACCCCGAGGAGCGCGCCGAGCGCGAGCGCGAGCTCCGCGAGGAGTACCGCCGCGACATCGACGTCCACCGGATGGCCTCCGAGACCGTCATCGACGAGATCGTGCCGCCCTCCGAGCTCCGCACGGAGCTGTCGAACCGCTTCGACTTCTACGAGGACGTCGAGAAGGACCGCCCGTCGAAGAAGCACGGCACCATCCTCTAGGCGACGCCAGCGGCCGACCGTCGAACGCGGCACCAGCGACCACCCCAGAACGCCGCTTCGGCGCACCCTAGCAACACCTTTTGTGCTGGCTCTGCGACGGGCCAGTACGCGATGGACGCTGTACAGCGACGACCGCCGGCTGTCGCGGGGAGGAGCGACGGATGAGCGAGGACGCCGCGGCGGACGAGGGCGCGGAGCCGACGCCGCCGTCCGAGCGCATCGTCGGCCTCGACGCCCTGCGGGGGTTCGCGCTGCTGGGCATCCTCGTCATCAACATTCGGCTGTTCTCGATGCCGGAGATCGTCCTGCTGAACCCGACGGTGTACGGCGACTTCTCGGGCGCGAACTACTGGGCGTGGTTCGTCGGGCACGTCTTCGCCGAGCGGAAGTTCCTGACGCTGTTCACGATGCTGTTCGGCGCGAGCCTCCTGCTGTTCACGCGGAAGTTCGACGAGGACCTGACGACACTGCGCCTGCACTACCGCCGGTCGTTCTGGCTCATCGTGTTCGGCGTCGCCCACGCCTACCTCCTGTGGTACGGCGACATCCTCGTGTCGTACGGCGTCACGGCGGTGTTCGTCGTGTTCGTGCGCGACGAGTCAGCGAGGTTCCTCGCCGCCGTCGGCGCCGCGCTCTTCGTGGTGCCGTCGGTCGCCGAGGTGTTGACCGCGACGTACGGCGACCTGTCGTCGTTCGCGGCGACGTGGCGGCCCGCCGAGTCGGTGCTCCGTGCGGAGGTCGAGACGTACCGCGGCGGCTGGCTCGAGCAGTTCGACCACCGCGCGGAGTCGGCCTGGAACCGCCAGACGACGAGCTACCTCGGCGCGACGGCCTGGCGGACCGCCGGCTCGATGATGGTCGGGATGGCGCTGTTCAAGTGGGGCGTGCTGACGAACGAGCGGTCGGCGCGGTTCTACCGGCTGCTGGTCGCCGTCGGGGGCGTCGTCGGCGTCGCGACGCTGGTCGCCGGCGTCGCGTACGTCGAGGCGGCGGGCTGGACGCCGCGGGCCGGCATCTACTGGCAGCAGTTCATCTACTTCGGGGCGTTCCCGCTCGCCGGCGCGTACGTCGGCGCCGTGATGCTGCTCGCGCGGAAGTGGCCGCGGGGCCGCGTCACGAAGGGGCTGGCGGCCATCGGCCGGACGGCGTTCAGCAACTACATCCTCCAGAGCGTGGTCGCGACGACCGTCTTCTACGGGCACGGCCTCGGCCTGTTCGGGCGCGTCACCAGGGTCGAAGCGCTCGGCGTCGTCGTCGCCATCTGGGCCGTGGAGGTGGTGCTGTCCGTGGCGTGGCTCCGGCGGTACCGGTACGGGCCCCTGGAGTGGCTGTGGCGCACCCTCACGTACGGCGAGCGCCAGCCGCTCAGGCGCAGCGACGACGCGTCCGCGGCCGGCGACTGAGTCAGTCCGCGCGGAAGGCGTCGGCGACCACCGCTAGCGCCGGGACCGCGACGCGTCGACGCGGCAACACTGGTCCGGCCCACGCGAGGACGGAGGCTCCCCCGGAGACGGTTCACTCCGCTGCGGCCGCCGCGAACGCGTCGACGTACCGGTCGAAGGCGGCGACTGCGTCGGCGACGGCGTGCCGACTGGTGGCGTCGACACCGAGGTCCTCGAGACGGTCGACGGCGGGCGCCGACGTGCCCGCTTCGAGGAACCCTACGTAGTCCGCTGGCCGGAGTTCGTCGCCGAGGCCGTCCGCGACTGCGAGCGCGCCCGCCGTCCCGAGAATGTAGGGGCAGTGGTGGTAGAGCGGAACCGCGTAGAGGCCGGTCGTCCAGCCCGCTCGCAGGCGGTCGGTGGCCTCGAGCGCCGGGACGAACTCCGCGTACAGGTCGCCGTAGGTCTCGTCCAGCCACTCCGCGGTGAGGCGGTCGCCGTCAGCGGCCCGCTCGTAGAGTTCGCGGGTGAACGCCGCCCAGCGCGCCGAGAAGAAGAGGTTCGCGCCGACGCTCCGCACGGCGCGCGCGGCGACCGCGGTGCGCTCGTCGCCTCTCGCGGACGCCAGGAGGTGGTCGGCGAGCAGCACCTCGTGGAGCTTGCTCGGGAGCTCCGCGAGCGGGGCCGGGATGCCGGCGGTTGCGTGGGGCTGGGCGTCCTGTGCGAGCGACGCGTGGACGGCGTGCCCGAGTTCGTGCGCGAGCAGGAACACGTGCGCCAGCGACCCGTTCCACCGCGCGAGCACGAACGACCCGGCGTCTGGCGCGTGCGTCGCGTAGCCGGCGCCGCGCTCGGTCTTCCCCGGGTAGTCGAAGGCGTCGATTCGGCGGTCGTCGAAGACGCGGTCGACGCGGCGACGGTAGGCGTCGCCGAGCGGCGCGACGGCGTCCAGAATCAGGTCGCGGGCCTCGGCGTACTCGTACTCGGGCGCGTCGCCGTCCAGCGGCGCGGCGTTGCGGTCCCACGGCTCCAGGGTGTCGACGCCGAGCGCGTCCCGCCGGACGCGTTCGAGGCGGTGTTTCGGCGCGAGGTTCGCGCGAACGCCGCCGACGAGCGCGTCGTAGACGCCCCTGGGGAGGCGCTGCTGCGGGCGGCAGGCGACGTAGGGGTCGTCGCCGGCGAGCGCGGCGTCGAGCGCGCTGTCGTAGCCGCGGAGGGCGGCGACGCGGACGTTCCGGCGCGCCATCGCGTCGAGGGTCGCGGCGAGCGTCTCGCGGCGCGCGACGAACTCGTCGCGGACCGCGCGGAACGCGCGCCGCCGGACGTCGCGGTCGCCGGTCCGCTGGACGCGCGAGCGCTCGCTGCGCGTCAGTGCCACTTCGTCGCCGTCGACGTCGATCGTGGGGGGCTGGAAGTCGCCGTCGACGAGCGCGCGGTGGGTGCGCTCCGGCGCGTCCAGGACGTCCTCGAGCGCGGCGAGGACGTCGGCGCCAGACGGGTCGAGCGCGTGGTCCGCGCGCCGGTGGACGTCGGCGACGTAGCGCTCGAAGCGCGGCGGGACCGCCGGGTCGTCGGGCGCGACGTCGGCGTCGCGGACGCGTCGCTCCACGTCGTCCCGGAGCGCCATCACGTCGCCGTGCAGGGACTCCGCGCGGTACCGGTCGGCCTGCCGCCGGTCGTCGCCGGTCCGCACGTCGGCGCGGAGGTCCGCGTACGTGCGGAGGCGGTGGTCGCGAGCGGACAGGGCTTCGAAGGCCGCGAGCACTTCGGCGAGCGGCCGGTCGAGGTCGAAGGCGTCGACGGCCGACGCGAGTTCGGCGGCGGCGTCGGCCCAGTCGGCGCGCGAGTCGAAGACGGGAGTCAGGTCGAAGCGGTGCGGTTCGGGGACGTCGTCGCGTGCGTCGTACATTCGTGGATTCGTGGGCCGCGAGTCGGTAGTCGGCGGGCGGCACGGCGAGAACCCGGCGCGCGTCCGGCGGCCGTCGCGGACGAGGCCGTCACGGACGAGGACGGCGCGGACGAGGACGGCGCGGCGGGTGCGACGACGTCTAGTCGAGCACACTGGACGGCGCCGCCGGACCGGCAAAAGCGCTTCCCCGGTGTGCGAGGACGTGCCGCGGCTCGCGGCGGCTACGCGGCGTGCTCGCGCTTCAGCGAGAGCACCGTGCGGTCGAACTCGCAGACGAGCGGTTCGTCCTCGCGGTTCACCGCGAACACCTCGACGTGGAAAGTGACGACGCCGCGCTCGCCGTCGCTGGTCTCGCGCTTGTCCGCGATCGTCGACTGCACGCGGACGGTGTCGCCGTGGAACACGGGCGCCGGGTGTTCGACGTCGTCGTAGGAGAGGTTCGCGACGATGGTGCCGTCCGTCGTCTCCGGGATGGTGATGCCGACGGCGAGGCTCATCGTCAGGAGGCCGTTGACGATGCGCTCGCCGAACTGCGTGTCCGCGGCGAACTCGGCGTCGAGGTGCAGCGGCTGCTGGTTCATCGTCGCGTCGCAGAACCGCTGGTTGTCGGCCTCGGAGACGGTGCGGCGCTTCTCGTGTTCGATGGTCTCCCCGACCTCGAACTCCTCGTAGTAGCGTCCGGGCATGCGCGAGTGGTCGCGGGGCCGCGGCAAAACGCCTCCGGAAAAGTACAAGGACGCGCCGGACGCGTGGTCGCGTATGGCTCGACGAAGCGTGCTGTTCTCGCCCGGCGACCAGCCCGAGCTCATGCGGAAGGCGCCCGGGACGGGCGCGGACGTGGTGGTCTTCGACCTGGAGGACGCGATCGCGCCGGCGGGGAAGACGGAGGCCCGGACCGCCGTCCAGTCGGTGCTCTCGGACCCAGGGTTCGACCCGGACTGCGAGGTGTGCGTGCGCGTGAACCCCGTCGGCGGGGGCGCGGGCGACGACCTCGACACGGTGCTCGCGGGCCAGCACCCGGAGTTCGACGCCGTCATGCTGCCGAAGGCCGCGAGCGCGGACGACGTGGTGACGCTCGGCCGCCTGCTCGACGAGCACGCCGTCGACGTCCCCGTGCTGGCGCTCGTGGAGTCCGCGCGCGGCGTGCTGCACGCCGAGGAGATCGCGGACGCCGGACCGACGGACGCGCTCGTGTTCGGCGCCGAGGACCTCGCCGCGGACGTCGGTGCGACGCGGACCGACGAGGGGACCGAAGTCCTGCACGTCCGCGAGCACGTCGTGCTCGCCGCGGCCGCCGCGGGCGTGGACGCCATCGACACCGTGTACACCGACATCGGGGACACGGACGGCCTCCGCGAGGAGACGGCGTTCGCCGCCCGGCTGGGCTACGACGGCAAGATGGCCGTCCACCCCGCGCAGGTCGACCCGATCAACGAGGCGTTCACGCCCGCACCCGAGGACGTCGAGTGGGCGCGGCGCGTCCTGGCCGCCAGGGACGAGGCGGCGGCCGAGGACCGGGGCGTCTTCCGCGTGGACGGCGAGATGGTGGACGCGCCGCTGGTGGCGCAGGCCGAGCGCGTCGTCGAACGCGCGGAGGCGGCTAAGGACGACTAACCACCTTAAATTACTGCCTTTGATAGTCAAGTCGCCACGCTTTTGCCGACCCCCATGATTCCCAGGAACAATGACGGAGACGAACCCATTCGAGAGCCTCCAGGAGCAACTCGACGACGCCAGCGAGCACCTGGACGTCGGCGCCGACGTCCTCGAACGCCTCAAGCAGCCCGAGCGCGTGCTCGAGACGACGCTCTCCGTCGAGATGGACGACGGCTCCATCGAGACGTTCAGGGCCTTCCGCTCGCAGTTCAACGGCGACCGCGGCCCGTACAAGGGCGGCATCCGCTACCACCCCGGCGTCACTCGCGACGAGGTGAAGGCGCTGTCCGGCTGGATGGTGTACAAGACGGCGGTCGTCGACGTCCCCTACGGCGGCGGGAAGGGCGGCATCGTCATCGACCCCAGCGAGTACTCGGCGGGCGAACTCGAGCGCATCACGCGGGCGTTCGCGAAGGAGCTCCGGCCGTTCGTCGGCGAGGACAAGGACATCCCCGCCCCCGACGTCAACACCGGCCAGCGGGAGATGAACTGGATCAAGGACACCTACGAGAAACTCGAGAACACCACGGCGCCCGGCGTCGTCACGGGGAAGGCCCTCGAGAACGGCGGCAGCGAGGGGCGCGTCGAGGCGACCGGGCGGTCGACGATGTTCGCCGCCCGCGAGGTGTTCGACTACCTCGACCGCGACATCGCCGGCGCCACCGTCGCCGTGCAGGGCTACGGGAACGCGGGCTCGGTCGCCGCGGAACTCATCGAGGACCTCGGCGCGGACGTCGTCGCCGTCTCGGACTCCTCGGGCGCCGTCCACGACCCCGACGGCCTCGACACCCGGGACGTCAAGGACTTCAAGCGCCAGACCGGCAGCGTCACCGGCTACGACGGCGCCGCCGAGGAGTTCGGTAACGAGGACCTGCTGACGCTGGACGTCGACCTGCTCGTGCCCGCCGCCCTGGAGAACGCCATCGACGGCGACCTCGCGCGGGAGGTCCAGGCGGACGTCGTCGTCGAGGCGGCGAACGGGCCGCTGACGCCGACCGCCGACGACGTGCTCACCGAGCGCGGCGTCCACGTCGTCCCGGACATCCTCGCGAACGCGGGCGGCGTCACGGTCTCGTACTTCGAGTGGGTGCAGAACCGCCAGCGCTTCCAGTGGACCGAGGACCGCGTCAACGAGGAACTCGAGGCGGTCATCACCGACGCCTTCGACGCGATGATCGACGCCCACGAGGCCAACGACACCCGGAACCTCCGCACCGCCGCGTACGTCGTGGCGGTCCGCCGCGTCGTCGACGCCTACGAGGGCAGCGGCTCCTGGCCCTGACGGCGAAACGCTCGTCCCCACCGCTACCCGATCGTCCCGACGGCCAAACGCTCGTTCCCACCGCTACCCGATCGTCCCGACGGCCAAACGCTCATCTGCCTCGCGGTCGCGGTCCGGGACGATGCCCTCCAGGCCAGGTTCGCTCGTCGTCCCGCTCGTCGCCGGCGCGGTCGCCGTCCCCTTCGCCCTCCGGCGGCACGTCACGGTCCTCCTGCTCGAACTCGGTGTCGACGTCTCCGCGCGCGACGTCACGCAGTACGTACTCGGGAGCCGTTTCGCCGCGTTCGTCCTCGTCTACGCGCTCCTCCTCGGCACCGCGTACTGGGCCGGGTCGCGCGCGGCCGACGCCCACGACCGCGGCGTGGTCGCCGCCGCGACGTTCGCGGTCGCGACGGCCGCAGCGCTGGTCGCGAACGTCGCCGTGCTGACTGTCCTCGGCTCCGGGTCGCGCGGACTGGTGTTCGCGGCCGCGACGACCGTCGGCACCAGCGCCGCCGCCGGCGTCGAACTCGCCGTCGTCGCGTTCGCCGGCCTCGCGGCTGGCGAGAGGTAGCTCACCCGGAGCGGCGGACCGGAGCGCCCGCTACAGGTAGCCCTCGCTCGCGAGGCGGTCGACGGCCTCGCCCAGGCGCTCCTTGCTCGCGGCGTACGAGACGCGCGCGTAGCCGGGCGTGCCGAACGCGGACCCCGGGACCGTGGCGACGTGCGCGTCCCGCAGGGCGTCCTGGCACCACTGTTCGTCGTCCTCGTCGACGGGGAGCATCGCGTAGAACGCGCCCTCCGGCTCCGGCACGTCGACGCCGCGGTCGGCGAGCCGGTCGAGCAGGAACGCGCGGCGCTCGGCGAACGCGTCGACCATCTCCGACACGGCGTCGTCGGTGTGCTGGAGGGCTTCGACGCCGGCGTGCTGGACGAAGTTCGTCGCCGACGACACCGAGTGCGAGTGGACCTTCCCGGCCTGCGCGACGAGGTCCTCCGGCGCGGCGAGGTAGCCGAGCCGCCAGCCCGTCATCGCGTACGCCTTCGAGAACCCGTTGATGGTGACGGTTCGCTCGAACATGTCCTCGAGGCCGGCGAGGCTGACGTGCTCGGGACCGTAGTTGATCTGCTGGTAGATCTCGTCGGAGACGACGGTGACGTCGTGGTCGACCGCGAGGTCGCGGACGCCCTCCATCGCCGCCCGGGAGTACACCGCGCCCGTCGGGTTGCTCGGGGAGTTCACGACGAGCAGTTCCGTGTCGTCGGAGACGGCCGCCGCGAGGTCCTCGAGCGCGGGCTCCAGCTGGAAGCCGTGCGGGGAGAGGTCGACGCGGTTCAGGTCGCCGCCCGCGAGCTTCGCCATCGCCTCGTAGGACACCCACGCCGGGTCCAGCAGGACGACCTCGTCGCCGTCGTCGACGAGCGCCTGGAACGTCTCGAACAGCGCCTGCTTGGCGCCCGGCGTCACGATGACGTTCCCAGCCTCGTAGTCGAGGCCGTCGCCCCGGAGCTTCTCGGCGATGGCCTCCCTGAGCGCCGGGATGCCGTTCGACGGCGTGTAGCCGGTGTTGCCGGCGTCGAGGGCGTCCGCCGCGGCTCGCTTGACGTTCTCCGGCGTGTCGAAGTCGGGTTCGCCGACCGAGAGGTCGACGACGTCCTCGCCTTCGGCCTCGAGTTCGCTCGCGAGGTTGCTGACCGCCAGCGTCGCGCTCGGTTCCACTCGCCGCACTCTGTCGCTGTAGTTCATCTTAGAGTTCCTCCGCGAGGTGAATCGCGCTGTCGACCGCTTCGGTCCCCTTCTCGACGCGCTCGCGCGCCTCCGCGCCGGACATCCCGGGCCCGGACACGCCGAAGGCGACTGGCGTGTCGCGGTCGAGACTGACGTCCGTGAGCTTCTGCGCGGTCGCGTGCCCGATGACCTGGTCGTGGTCCGTGTCGCCGGTGACGATGGCGCCGACGACCGCGACGGCGTCGACGTCGTCGCGCCGCGCCAGCCGGTCGGCCGCCAGCGGCGCGTCGTACGCGCCCGGCACGCGCACGAGGGCGGCCACGTCCGCGCCGGCGTCGTCGGCCGCCTCGCGGGCGACCGACTCCATCTGTTCGGTGACGCTGCGGTTGAACTCCGCAACGACGAGCCCGAGACTCACCATACACGCCCCGACTGCGGGGGCGACCAAATGCCTACCGTTCGGCACAGTAATGCCGGGCGCGACCGAGCGCAGTGATGCCGGTCGCGGCTGCCGACTCGCACACGGAAAGTTTGTATGCTCGCCGTTCCGTTCGGCGAACGAACCATGGCCGCCGCCCTCGGACGCCGCCGCACCGCCGCCGGCGTCGCCGTCGCCGTCCTGCTCGCGCTCGCGCTCCGGTTCGCGCTGCTCGGCGACCGCATCTTCCACTGGGACGAAGCCCGCGTCGGGTACTGGGTGCTCCAGTACCAGGCGTCCGGGGAGTACCACTACCGCGCGTTCGTCCACGGGCCGTTCCTCTTCCACGTCAACGAGTTCCTCTTCGGCGCGTTCGGGGCGAGCGACGCGGTGGCTCGCGCGCCGGTCGCGCTCGTCGGCGCGCTGCTGCCGGCGACAGCGTGGCTGTTCCGGACGCGCCTCGACGACGTCGAGGTGGTGGCGCTGGCGGCGCTGCTCGCGGCGAACCCGGTCCTGGTCTACTACTCGCGGTTCATGCGCAACGACGTCCTGGTGGCGGCGTTCGCCGTCGCCGCGCTCGGGTTCGCGGTGCGCGCGCTGGACACCGACCGGGGCGGCTACCTGGTCGCGGCGGGCGCGTTCCTCGGGCTGGCGTTCACGACCAAGGAGAACGCGCTCGTGTACGTGGGGATGTTCGTCGGCGCGAGCGCGCTCCTGCTGGACGCGCGGCTGTTCACCGCGCGCCGCCGCGAGGGGACGGCGGCGAGCGCGCTCCACGCCGAACTCGGGCGGGCGGCGGCGGGCGCGTTCGCGCGGCGGCGCGCGGTCGCCGGCGGGCTCGCGGCGTTCCTCGTGGTGTTCGTGGCGTTCTACGCGCCGCGCCCCGAGATCTACGCGGCGCTCGGCGACCCGACGCGGCTGCCGGGCGTCGTCGCGGCGGGGTCGGTCGGCGCGTGGTCGGAGTTCTGGGGGACGTGGGGAGTGGGTGGCGCGGCGTCGCGCGACCACAGCTACGTCTCGTTCCTGTTCGACGCGGTGCGCACCCTCGGCGCGGCCTCCCTGATGCTGTGCGCGCTCGCCGTCGTCGGCTTCCTCGCCGAGCGGTACGCCGCCGAGGACCCCCGGGACTTCGTGCAGTTCGCGGCGTACTGGGGGATCGCGTCAGTCGTCGTCTACCCGGCGGCCACCGACATCTCGGGCGTGTGGTCGGTGACCCACGCGGTGGTGCCGCTGGCGGTGCCGGCCGCGGTCGGCGTCCGCGTCGTGGTGGACCGCGGCCGGTCGGCGTACGCGGACGGCGACACGGTCAGCGTGGCGCTGGCCGCCGTCGTCCTCGTCGCCGCGGCCGGCCAGATGGGCGCGGTCACGGCGGAGACGTCGTACCTGATGCCCCAGGACGACGAGAACGAACTCGTGCAGTTCGGGCAGCCCGCCAGCGACATGCGCCCGACGCTGGACCGCATCGAGCGCGTCGCGCCCCGGAACGACGGCACGGACGTGCTGTACTACGGCAGCCACTTCCAGGCGCCCGCCGACACCGACACGACGGACCCGGCCAGCGTCGCCGACACGAACTGGTTCCACCGGCTGCCGCTGCCCTGGTACACGGAGCGTGCGGGCGCCGAGACGGCGTCGACGACGCGACTCCGGGAGCCGGCGACGGACGCCGCGGCGGCGAACGCGACGACCGTCGAGGGCACCGAGGCGCCGGTCGTGATAGCGCGCGCCGAACACTACGACGAGGTCGCGCCGCTGCTGGACGGCTACGAGTCGCGGACGTACGAGCTCACGTCGTACAACACGGTGTTCGTGGTCTTCGTGGACGAGAACGCGCCCGGGTACGACGCCCCCTGACGTCGCCGACGCGGCCCCCGACACACCACGTTCGTGCACAACACGCGGTCGAGTTCGGCAATTCTTATGCAGGTGTAGCCGGAACGTCGGCGTGATGACGGTGCCCGTACCCGGAGCGACGATCGGGGTCGTGGGCGGCGGCCAGCTCGGCCGGATGCTCGCGGAGGCGGCCAGCCCGCTCGGCGTCGACGTGGTCGCGCTCGACCCGACGCCGGACTGCCCGGCGTGCCCGCCTGCGGCCGACCAGGTCGTCGCCGACTTCGACGACGAGGACGCGGTCCGCGGCCTCGCGGAGCGCGCGGACGTCCTCACCTACGAGATCGAGCTCGCGGACCCGGACGCGCTCGCCGCCGTGCGCGACGCCACCGGGACGCCCGTCCACCCGTCGCCGGAGACGCTGCGCACCATCCAGGACAAGCTCGTGCAGAACCGCGCGTTCGCGGACGCCGGCGTCCCGGTCCCGGCGTTCCGACCCGTCGACGGCGCCGAGGACCTCGAGGCCGCGTTCGCGGAGTTCGGCCGCCCCCTGATGCTGAAAGCCCGGACCGGCGGCTACGACGGCCGCGGGAACGCGCCCGTCGAGTCCGTCGAGGACGCCCGGGAGACCTTCGGCGACCTCGACGGCTACGTCGCCGAGGAGCTCGTGGACTTCGAGCGGGAGCTGTCGGTCGTCGCCGCGAGCGGCGACGGCGAGACCGCGACGTTCCCCGTCGCGGAGAACGTCCACGAGGCGGAGATCCTCCGCGAGTCGGTCGTGCCGGCGCGCACCAGCGAGGCGGTCCGCGAGGAGGCGACGAGGGTCGCCAGGGACGTGCTGGCGGCGCTCGACGGCCGCGGCGTGTTCGGCGTGGAGCTGTTCGAGGTGGACGGGCGGATTCTGGTGAACGAGGTGGCGCCCCGGCCGCACAACTCCGGCCACTACACCATCGAGGGCTGTTACACGTCCCAGTTCGCCCAGCACGCTCGCGCCGTGCTCGGCCTGCCGCTCGGCGACACCGGCCTCCGCGAACCCGCCGTGACGGCGAACGTCCTCGGCGACCCCGACGGCGAGCCGCGGCCGGCCGAACTCGCCGGCGCGCCGAGCGCGCTCCGCGACGGCCGCGTCTCCCTGCACTGGTACGGCAAGCGCGAGGTCCGCCCCCTGCGGAAGATGGGGCACGTCACGGCCGTCGGCGAGGACCGCGGCGACCTCCTCGTGCGCGCCCGTGCCGCACGCGACGCCGTCTCGTTCCGCGACCCCACCGACGAGGACACACCCGAAACATGACCACCGTCGACGACCTCATCGACCTGTTCGAAGCGGAGGCAGCGCGCGACCGACCGACCGCGGAGACGCCGGACGTCGGCGTCGTCATGGGCAGCGACAGCGACCTCGACGTGATGGCGGGCGCCCACGACGCCCTCACGGACCTCGGGTTCGCGGAGGTCACGGACTACGACGACCCCCCTGAGGGGCACTCCTTCGAGTCGTGGGTCGTCTCCGCGCACCGCACGCCCGACCTCATGTACGCGTACGCCGACACCGCCGCAGACCGCGGACTCGACGTCGTCATCGCGGGCGCCGGCGGGAAGTCCGCTGACCTCCCGAACATGACCGCGTCGCTGGCGTACCCGATTCCGGTCGTCGGCGTCCCCGTCCAGGAGAAGTCCGTCGACTCCGTCATCGGCATGCCCACGGGCGCGCCCATCACGGCCGTCGACGCCGGGAAGTCCTACAACGCCGGCCTGTCCGCCGCGCAGTTCCTCGCGACGAGCGACCCCGAACTCGCCGACCGCCTCCGGGCCCTCTACGACGACCAGAGCGCGGGCGTCGCCGACGTCTCCCGCGAACTACACGAGCGGGGCACTCCCGGCTTCCGCGAGACTCGGGACTGAAATCCGGCGAGCGGAAACCGGGCGCGTCGGACGGCCGCCGTTCCCGGCGCTCGCCGGCGCGTCCGGGAGTCTCGGCGCCGACGCACTCGGCGACCGCCGACGCGTCGAGTCGGCCTGAAACCCCCGAATTCGGGCGCCTCCGGCCGCTGAGGCATAAATCAACGTTTATGGGCGTGCGGTTCGAACCCTCGCTCGTCACGGAGACACTCCTATGAATCCATGGATCGCCATCGGTATGCTGGCGCTCGTGGGCGTGCTCATCCCGGTCGGGATGATGGCCGTCTCTGCACTCCTGCGACCCAGCGTGCCGGAACAAGGGAAGCGAGCCACCTACGAGAGTGGCGAGGTTCCGACGGGGGACGCGCGCATCCAGTTCAACATCCAGTACTACATGGTTGCGCTGCTGTTCGTCGTCTTCGACATCGAGACCGTCCTCATCTTCCCGTGGACAGTCATCTACCAGGACGCCGTCCAGTCCGCCGGTCTGACGCGCGCGCTGCTGCCGATGCTCGTCTTCATCGGCGTGCTCGTCGTCGGGCTCGCGTGGGCGTGGCGGAAGGGCGCCGTCCGGTGGGTGCGGACGCCACGGCACGGAGGCAAACCACATGAGCAGTGACCAACCACGAGACAGTATCACGGGGACCAGCGACCCGCTGACGAAGACCCGCGAGGCCCGCAGCGGCGAGGGGGTCGACAACCGGTTCAACTCGAAGCTACGGGAGGCGTTCGGCTCCACGCCGTTCATCCTCACGAAGTTCGACAAGTTCATGAACTGGGTCCGCGGGTCGAGCATGTTCATGCTGCAGTTCGGGATCGCGTGCTGCAGCATCGAGATGATGCACACCTACGCGGTGAAACACGACCTCGACCGCTTCGGGTCCGGCGTGCCCCGCGCGTCGCCGCGGCAGGCGGACGTGATGATCGTCCCGGGGACGATCGTCTCGAAGTTCGCGCCGCGGATGAAGCGCGTCTACGACCAGATGCCGGAGCCGAAGTTCGTCGTCAACATGGGGAACTGTTCGACCTCCGGCGGCCCCTTCCAGGAGGGGTACAACGTCGTGAAGGGCGCCGAGGAGGTCATCCCTGTGGACATCCACGTCCCGGGCTGCCCGCCGCGGCCGGAGGCGCTCGTCTACGGCGTCGTCAAACTCCAGGAGCGCATCGCGAACGGCGAGTCGTCGCCGGTCACGGTGAAGCCCTACGAGCTCGAACAGTTCGGCGACCTCGAGCGCGACGAGATGGTCGAGAAGCTCTCAGAGGAGATCGACGAGGAGACGCTCGTCATGCGGTACAACTGGGCTGATTCGCCATGAGCACGCAGGAAGAACGACAGGCCGACCTCCCGACGACCGACGCCGGCGAGGTCGACGGCGACGCCGTCGCGGACCTGCTGGGCGACCGCGTCCTCGACCGCGAGGAGCACGGCAACGCCGACGCGTACGTCGTGCGCGCCGACGCGGTCCAGGACGTCCTCTCCACGCTGAGAGACGACGCGGGCTTCGACCACCTGTCCTGCGTCACGGCCCAGGAGTACGACGACCGCTTCGAGTCCATCTACCACCTCAAGCAGTACGACGACCCCACGAAGGAGGTCAGCGTCGTCGTCCCGACGCCGCGGGACGAACCGGTCAGCGAGACGGCCGAACCGGTGTTCCGCACGGCGGACTGGCACGAGCGCGAGGCGTACGACCTCGTCGGCGTCCAGTACGACGACCACCCGAACCTCGAGCGCATCCTCCTCCCCGACACGTGGCAGGGCCACCCCCTGGGAAAGGACTACAACCAGGACAAGCCCCAGATCGTCACGTTCGAGGAGAACAAGAACCCCCTCGAGGACCACGCGCGCGGCGGCGAGGACTCGGACACGATGTTCCTGAACATCGGTCCCCACCACCCCGCCACGCACGGCGTCCTGCACGTCGAGACCGTCCTGGACGGCGAGCAGGTCGCGGACGTCAACCCCGATATCGGCTACCTCCACCGCTGCGAGGAGCAGATGGCCGAGAAGGGCACGTACCGCTACCAGATCATGCCCTACCCGGACCGCTGGGACTACGGCCCGGGCGGCATCATCAACGAGTGGGCGTACGCGCGCACCGCCGAGGACCTCGCGGACATCGAGGTGCCGGAGTACGCGCAGGTCGTCCGGACGATGTCCGCGGAGATGTGCCGCATCGCGTGTCACCTCCTCGCCACGGGGACGTTCTGTCTGGACATCTACGGCGACTTCACCGCCATCTTCATGTACGCGATGCGGGACCGCGAGATCGTCCAGAACCTCCTGGAGGACCTCACGGGCCAGCGCATGATGTTCAACTACCTCCGCCTCGGCGGCGTCGTCTGGGACGTCCCGGAGCCCCGCGAGGAGTACTTCGAGAAGGTCCGGGACTTCCTCGACGACCTCCCGGCGAAGCTCGACGAGTACCACGACCTCATCTCCGAGAACGAGATCCTCCAGTCCCGCACCGTCGACACCGGCTACCTCGACCCCGACGTCGCGAAGAGCTACGGCGTCACGGGCCCGGTCGCGCGCGGCTCGGGCATCGACTACGACCTCCGCCGCGACGACCCCTACGGCTACTACGAGGAACTCGACTGGGACGTCGTCACGGAGGACGGCTGCGACAACTACGCTCGCCTGCTCGTCCGGATGCGCGAGATTGAGCAGTCCGCGCGCATCATCGAGCAGTGCGTCGACCTCCTGGAGGACTGGCCGGAGGACGACCGCGAGATCCAGGCCAACGTCCCGCGCACGCTCAAGCCCGACGCCGGCAAGGAGACGTACCGCGCCGTCGAGGGCGCGAAGGGCGAACTCGGCATCTACATCCGCTCGGACGGCACCGAGAAGCCCGCGCGCTTCAAGATCCGGAGCCCCGCGTTCTGCAACCTCTCGGCGCTCCAGGAGATGTCCTCCGGCGAGTACGTGCCGGACCTCGTCGCGACGCTCGGCAGCCTCGACGTCATCCTCGGGGAGGTGGACCGCTAGATGACGCCGGTGCTGTTCGACGCCGTCGCGACGGCGACGCCGCTGCCGGACACCATCAACGAGCTGCTCGGCATCGGCGGGTTCGCGGGCGAACTCGTCTCGATGTTCCTCGCGGCGTTCCTCATCGGGAACATCATGCTCGCGATGACCGCGGTCGCCGGACCGTGGGCGAAACGGAAGATCACCGCCGCGTTCACCGACCGCATCGCGGTCAACCGCGTCGGCCCGTTCGGCCTGCTGATCATCGTCGCGGACGCCGTCCGCCTGCTCTCGAAGGAGCTCATCGTCCCCGAGGGCGCCGACCGCCCCGCGTGGGACCTCGCGCCCGTCGTGCTCGCGGCGTCGGCGCTGCTGGCGTTCGCCGTCATCCCGATGGGGAACGGCATCCAGCTCGCCGACCCCGAGACCGGGCTCGTGTTCGTCTTCGCGGTGGCGTCCATCGCGAGCCTCGGCCTGCTGATGGGCGGCTACGCCTCGAACAACAAGTACAGCCTCATGGGCGGCCTGCGGGCCGTCGCGCAGAACATCGCCTACGAGATCCCGCTCGTGGTCACCGCCGCGTCGGTGGTGCTGTTCACGGGCACGCTCCAGATGAGCGAGATCGTCGCTATCCAGCAGAACACGACGCTCGTGACCCTCGCCGGCGTCCGGATCCCGGCGTGGTTCGCGTTCGTCAACCCGTTCGCGTTCGCGCTGTTCATGGTGGCGAACCTCGCGGAGGTCGGGCGCAACCCATTCGACACGCCCGAGGCGCCGACCGAGATCATCGGCGGCTACCAGACGGAGTACTCCTCCGTGTACTTCGTGCTGTTCTACCTCGGCGAGTTCGTCCACATCTTCCTCGGCGGCGCCATCGTGGCGACGCTGTTCCTCGGCGGCCCGGCGGGGCCGTTCCTGCCCGGGTTCGTCTGGTTCGTCATCAAGATCTGGGCGGTATTCCTGTTCACGCAGTGGTGCCGCTCGGCGGTGCCGCGCGTCCGCATCGACCAGCTCATCGAGATCGGCTGGAAGGGCATGCTGGTGCTCTCGTTCGCCAATCTCGTGCTCACCGCAGCGATCCTCGGGGTGACCGGACTATGATCGGACTCCTGAAATCGATGGCGACGACGATGAAACACGCCCTCGACGGCGAGACGTTCACCGTCGAGTACCCGGACGAAGCGCCGGAGGTCAGCCCGCGCTTCCGCGGGATCCACAAGTTCAGCCAGGAGCGCTGCATCTGGTGTCGGCAGTGCGAGAACGTCTGCCCGAACGACACCATCCAGATCGTCACGGACAAGCAGCGCAACGGCGAGCAGTACAACCTCCACGTCGGCCAGTGCATCTACTGCCGGCTCTGCGAGGAGGTCTGCCCGGTGGACGCCATCCTCCTCACGGAGAACTTCGAGTTCACCGGCGACACGAAACACGACCTCGTGTTCAACAAGGAACAGCTGAAGAACGTGCCGTGGTACAACGACCTCGACCCCCTGGCGTCCCGCGAACCCGACCGTGGTGCGTGGGTCGGCGAGGGCGAAGGCGAGGTCGACTACCAGTAACGGACTCGCGCCCGTCTCGAAACCTACAAAGGGCGTATTTGCGAACGACAAGGTGACTGAAATGGTGTACGAAATACTCGCGTTCGGGCTGTTCGCGCTGGTGACGATAGCGTGCAGTCTGGGCGCTGTACTGGTGCGGGACGTGTGGCACTCCGCGCTCCTGCTCGGCGGGTCGCTGTTGAGCTTCGCCGTGCACTACGTGATGCTCCAGGCGGAGTTCGTCGCCGCGATGCAGATCCTCGTCTACGTCGGCGGCGTCCTCATCCTGATCACGTTCGCGGTGATGCTCACACGTCGAGAGAGAGGTACAGGGGAGGTGACTAACGCATGACGACGCGACCGGAACTGCGGGACCCGTCGACGTTCGTGCCCGGGGTCGTCGCCGTGGCGCTGTTCGTCGTGCTCGCGGCCGTGTTCGTCGGCGCCGGGTTCGGTGACGCGGTCGGCTTCGGCGACGTGAACATCACGGCGACCATCGGGTACGCGCTCCTCGGCCTGCTGGACGTGGCCGGCGAGACGGCGCCCAGCAGCGAGGGGTTCCTCGCGGCGTTCATCATCATCGCGTTGCTGCTGGACGCCGCGCTCGAGGGGTCGGTGCTGCTCGCGACGCGGGACGCCGAAGGGGGTGACGGCGAGTAATGGCGGTCGCCGTCGAGTACTACCTCCTGCTGTCCGCGGCCGTGTTCTGCACGGGCGTGTTCGGCGTGCTCACGCGCGAGAACGCGCTGATGTTCCTCATCAGCGTCGAGTTGATGCTGAACGCCGCGAACATCAACTTCGTCGCGTTCTCGCACTTCTACGGCAACCTCACGGGGCAGGTGTTCAGCCTGTTCGTGATGGCGCTCGCCGCCGCGGAGGTCGCCGTCGGCCTCGGCATCATCCTCGTGCTGTACCGGAACTTCGACGACATCGACGTGCGGAAGGCAACGACGATGAGGTGGTAAGATGGCAGGCGCAACCGAGTTCACGGCCGCGATTCCGCTGCTGCCGTTCGCCGCGTTCCTCGTCGCACTGGTCGCCGGGCACTTCGCGCCCCGGCTGCTGCCGAAGGGCGGCGCGATCCCCGGCATCGTCGCGACCGCCGGGTCGCTGCTGCTGTCCGTGTGGACGTTCTTCGCGGTGAGCCAGGGAACCTACCACACCGAAACCGTCTACACGTGGGTCGTCGGCCAGAACACGTTCGACCTCCACTTCGGGCTGCTCGTCGACCCGCTGTCCGCGATGATGCTGGTCATCGTGTCCCTGGTCGCATTGCTCGTGCACGTGTTCAGCCTCGGGTACATGAACGACGAGGGCGAGACCGGCCTGCCGCGGTACTACGCCGGCCTCGGCCTGTTCACGTTCTCGATGCTGGCGTTCGTCGTCGCGGACAACCTCCTGATGGCGTTCATGTTCTTCGAGCTGGTGGGCCTCTGCTCGTACCTGCTCATCGGCTTCCACTTCCGGGAGCCGGGGCCGCCGAGCGCCGCGAAGAAGGCGTTCCTCGTGACGCGGTTCGGGGACTACTTCTTCCTCATCGGCGTCGTCGGCGTGCTCGCGACGTTCGGCACGAGCCGGTTCGTCGCCGCCGGCGAGGGCGCCAGTAGCTTCCCGGGCCTGGCCGAACAGACGCTCGCCGCCGTCCAGCACGGCGAGGGCGCGGTGCCCGAGCACGTGGCGTCGTTCCTCGACGTCGTCGGGTTCGAGCCGCAGACGTGGTTCGCCGTCCTCGGCCTCCTGGTCCTCGGCGGCGTCGTCGGGAAGTCCGCGCAGTTCCCGCTGCACACGTGGCTGCCGGACGCCATGGAGGGCCCGACTCCGGTCTCCGCGCTCATCCACGCCGCGACGATGGTCGCGGCCGGCGTCTACCTCGTCGCGCGCATGTACGGCTTCTACGCGCTGCTCCCGACCGTCCTCGCGATCGTCGCGCTGGTCGGCGGGTTCACCGCGCTGTTCGCCGCGACGATGGGCGTCGTGAAAGACGAACTCAAACAGGTGCTCGCGTACTCCACCATCAGCCAGTACGGCTACATGATGCTGGGGCTGGGCGCGGGCGGCTACGTCGCCGCGACCTTCCACCTGATGACCCACGCGTTCTTCAAGGCGCTTTTGTTCCTCGGCGCCGGGTCGGTCATCATCGCGATGCACCACAACGAGGACATGTGGGACATGGGCGGCCTGAAGGACAAGCTCCCCGTGACCTACTACACGTTCCTCGCCGGGTCGCTGGCGCTCGCCGGTATCGTGCCGTTCGCCGGCTTCTGGTCGAAGGACGAGGTGCTGTACTACGCGCTGAACTACGGCTCCGGCGAGACGCCCATCCTGCTGGCCGCGTACGGGATGGGGCTGCTCGCCGTGTTCTTCACGGGCTTCTACACGTTCCGCATGGTGTTCCTCACCTTCCACGGTGACGCGCGCACGGACACCGCCGAGGACCCCCACGGCGTCCGCTGGAACGTCAAGCTCCCGCTCGTGGTGCTCGGCGTGCTCGCGGCGACCGCCGGCCTCGTGAACATGACGCCGGTCGCGAAGCTCACGGGCGCGCACATCGAGTACCTCCACCAGTGGCTGGTCATCCCGGAGGGCAGCGAGTTCGCCGCCCTCGGCTACGACCAGTACCACCACCTGCTCGTGGACTTCGCCGGCTACGGCGCCGCCGACGTCGGCGTGCTCGCGCCGGCCGCCGTCTCCCTGGGCCTCGCGCTCGCGGGCGCCGGCCTCGCGTGGAAGCTCTACAGCGTCCCCGAGCCGGTCGAACACACCGAGAAGCTCGGCGCGGTCAAGACCGTGCTGTACAACAACTACTACCAGGACGAGTACCAGGTGTGGCTCGCCGAGGGCCTCACGCTCCCGCTGGCGCGCGCCGCCGACGCCTTCGACCAGGGCATCGTCGACGGCGTCGTCAACGGCGTCAGCAGCGTGAGCCTCTTCGCCGGCGGCCGCGTCAAGCGCGTCCAGGACGGCCTCGTGACGCACTACGCCGCCCTGTTGACGCTGAGCCTGGTCGTGCTCCTGGTCGCGTTCGGCCTCATCGGGGGGTGGTTCTAGATGTTGATCGAAGCACTCATCGCCGTCACACTGGTCTCGGCGTTCGCCGTGATGCTCGCCCCCGACCGGATCGCGGGCAGGCTGGCGTTCGCCCTGAGTCTGCTCCCCGTCGCGGGGAGCGTCTGGATGTTCGCACAGTTCGACGCAGCGGGCAACGCGCTCTTCGAGAGCGGGAGCCTGGCGTTCGAGACGACGGCGCGGTGGATCACGGTCGGTCCGTACGCGCTGAACTGGCACGTCGGCCTCGACGGCATCAGCATGCCGCTGGTCGTCCTGTCGACGGTGCTGACGTCGCTGGCGATGCTGTCCGCGTGGACGCCCATCGACGAGCGGCAGAGCCAGTTCTACGCGCTGATGCTGTTCATGGAGGCGAGCCTCCTCGGCGTCTTCACGGCGCTGGACTTCTTCGTGTGGTTCGTCTTCTGGGAGTTCGTGCTCGTGCCGATGTACTTCCTCATCGGCATCTGGGGCGGCCCCCGCCGGAAGTACGCCGCGATCAAGTTCTTCGTGTACACGAACGTCGCGAGCCTCGTGATGTTCATCGGGTTCGTCGCGCTCGTGTTCGCGCTGGACGTCAACACCTTCGACATGGTCGCGGTGACGACCGCGCTCGACGAGAGCGCGTTCACGACGACGTACGGCCTCGGCGCGGAGACCCTGAAGGTCGTCGCGTTCTTCGCGATGTTCTTCGGGTTCGCCGTGAAGGTGCCGACCGTCCCCCTGCACACGTGGCTGCCGGACGCCCACGTGCAGGCGCCGACGCCGGCCTCGGTGATGCTGGCGGGCGTCCTCCTGAAGATGGGGACGTACGCGATGCTGCGGTTCAACTTCACGATGCTGCCGGAGGTCGCACGCGAGTACGCGGTGCTCATCGCCGTCTTCGCCGTGGTCTCCGTGATCTACGGCGCGATGCTCGCGCTCGCCCAGCAGGACCTCAAGCGCATCGTCGCGTACTCCTCGGTGTCCTCTATGGGGTACGTCATCCTCGGCCTGGTCGCGTACAACGTCTACGGCCTGGGCGGCGCGACCTTCCAGATGGTCGCCCACGGCCTCATCTCGGGGCTGATGTTCATGTGCGTCGGCGTCATCTACAACGTCGCCCACACGCGCATGGTCGGGGACCTCTCCGGCATCGCGGACAAGATGCCGGTCACCGCGGCCGTCTTCGTCGCGGCGGCGTTCGGTTACATGGGCCTGCCGCTGATGGCCGGGTTCGCCGGCGAGGTGTTCATCTTCATCGGCGGGTTCCAGGCGACGTTCCCGTACGCCCAGCTGTTCACGGCGCTGGCGATGTTCGGCATCGTCGTCGTCGCCGGCTACCTCCTGTTCGCGATGCAGCGCGTCCTCTTCGGGCCGTTCAGCGCGGACACGGACTACGACATCGTGCCGGCGGCGAGCCACGACGCGTTCGCCATCGTCGTGCTCGTGGTCCTCGTCATCGTGCTCGGCACCGTGCCCGAGCTGTTCTACGACATGATCCAGGACGCGGTGAACCCGATGGTGGACTCGTTCCCGGAGGCGACCGCCTCCCTCGCAGGGGGTGAGTTCGGATGGTAGAGCTCCCGCCGCTGACGCCCCAGCTCGCGCTCGGCGTCACCGCGCTCGTGCTGTTCGGCGTCGACATCGTCGCGCCGGACACCCGGAAGAACGGCGTGCTCGCCGGCATCAGCGCGGTCGGCACGACCGTCGCGGCCGCGACCGCCGCGTGGTTCCTCGCGGCGGGGACGGGCGACTACCGGTTCGTGCAGTTCGACGGCGCGCTCGTCGTGGACGCGTTCAGCCTGTTCTTCGCGTTCGTCGTCGGCAGCGTCGCCACGCTCGTCGTGGTGGCCAGCTACGACTACGTGCGCGAGGAGGACCACCTCGCGGAGTTCTACTCGCTGACGCTGCTGGCGGCGACCGGCATGACGCTGATGGCGTCCGCGAACAGCCTCGTGACGGCGTTCGTCGCGCTCGAACTCGCGAGCCTCCCGTCGTACGCGCTCGTCGCGTTCCTGAAGACGAACCGGGGCAGCGTCGAGGCCGGCCTGAAGTACTTCCTCGTCGGCGCGCTGTCCTCGGCGGTGATGGCGTACGGCATCAGCCTCGTGTACGCGACCTCGGGCAGCCTCCTGCTGGCCGACGTCGCCGACGCGGTCGCCGGCAACGAGTTCGGCGGCGTGCTCGGCCTCGGCGTCCTGATGCTCGTCGGCGGGTTCGCGTTCAAGACCGCCTCCGTGCCGTTCCACTTCTGGGCGCCGGAGGCCTACGAGGGCGCGCCCTCGCCGGTGAGCGCGTTCCTGTCGTCGGCGTCGAAGGCCGCCGGGTTCGCGGTCGCGTTCCGCGTCCTGGTCACGGCGTTCCCCATCGCGGACGTCGCCGCGGTCGCAATCGACTGGACGCTCCTGTTCGCGGTGCTCGCGGTCGTGACGATGACGCTCGGGAACTTCGCCGCGGCCACCCAGGACCGCGTCAAGCGCATGCTCGCGTACTCGTCTATCGGGCACGCGGGCTACGTCCTGATGGGGCTGGCGGCGCTGCAGTCCGGCGCGACGGACGCGAACTCGTTCGTGCTCGGCGCGTCGATGACTCACCTGCTCGTCTACGGCTTCATGAACACGGGCGCGTTCCTGTTCGTCGCGCTCGTCGAGTACTGGGACGTCGGGAAGACCTTCGAGGACTACAACGGCCTCGGCACGCGCGCACCCGTGGCGTGCGTGGCGATGACCGTGTTCATGTTCAGCCTCGCCGGCCTCCCGGTCGGCGGCGGCTTCCTCTCGAAGTACCTCCTGTTCGCGGGCACCGTGCAGGCCGGCTTCGCGTGGCTGGCCGCCGTCGCGGCGGTCAACAGCGCGCTGTCGCTGTACTACTACTCGCGGGTCGTGAAGGCGATCTGGATCGAGGAACCCAGCGACGACCTGACGCTGCGCGGCACGCCGACCGGCCTCTACGCGGCCGTCGTCGCCGCCGCCGTCGCGACGGTCGTGTTGCTGGTGGCGTTCGACCCGGTCGCCCGGACCGCGATCCACGCCGCCGAGGTCCTGTTCGCGCTGTAGGCGGACGGGACTTCCCGACAGCGGTACCTTTTAGCGGATACGTCGGTTACCTCGGCCCAGCATGGTTTCTCGGCTGGTGCTCGGCTGCGGTGCGACGGGGCACGCCGTCGTGGAGGCGCTCGCCGAGCGCCGCGGCGACCTGTTCGTGCTGGACGGCGACGAGAGCCGCGTCGAGTCGCTGCGCAACGAGAAGATCGCCGCCGAGGTGCGGGACGTCACGGACGCCGACGCCGTCCGGAGCGTCGAGCGCGACCCCGACGTGGTCGTGGTGGCCTCCGACGACGCCGGCGTGAACCGCCTCGCGGCGACCGCCGCCCGCGACGCCTACCCGGACGCCGAACTGGTGGCGTTCCTCGGGTACGGCGCGACCAGCGACGACCGGGACGCCCTGGCGTCCCTGGCGGACCGCGTCGTCGACCCGGGCCACGCGGTCCTCGAGCACCTCGACGAGGTTGCGGCGTCGGGGTCGTCGGCGAAGCTCCAGGCGTTACGCGGGACGCTCGCCGGCGTCTCCGGGACGCTCGGCGTCTTCACGCACGACAACCCGGACCCGGACGCCATCGCGGCCGGCGTGGGGCTGGCGCGCATCGCCGAGGAGTTCGGCGTCGACGCCGAGGTGTGTTACTTCGGCGACATCAGCCACCAGGAGAACCGCGCGTTCGTCAACCTCCTCGAACTGGACGTGCGCAACGTCGCGCCCGGCGAGGACCTCGACTTCGGCGCGATCGCGCTCGTCGACCACTCCGCGCCGGGCGTCAACGACCAGCTGCCGCCGGACACGGACGTCGACATCGTCGTCGACCACCACCCGGAGAAGGCCGAGGTGCGCGCGGACTTCGTGGACATCCGCGAGGGCCTGGGCGCGTCCAGCACCATCCTCGTGGAGTACGTCCGCGGGTTCGGCCTCGATATCGACGAGTCCGTCGCGACCGCGCTGCTGTACGGCATCCGCGTTGACACCAAGGACTTCGCGCGGGAGATCACCACCGACGACTTCGAGGCGGGCGCGTGGCTGGTGCCGCGGGCGGACACGGACGTCCTCGAGCGCATCGAGAGCCCGTCGATGAGCGCGGACACCCTCGACACCATCGCGCGCGCCATCCGCAACCGCGAGCTCGACGGCTCCGTGCTGGCGTCCTGCGTCGGCGCCATCGCCGACCGCGACACGCTCGCGCAGGCCGCCGACCGCCTGCTCGCGATGCGCGGCGTGACCGTCACGTTCGTCTACGGTTACACCGACGGCACCATCTACGCGTCGGCGCGCTCCCGGAGCAGCGACGTCGACCTCGGCGAGGTGCTGCGGACGGCGTTCGGCGACCTCGGGAGCGCCGGCGGTCACGCCGACATGGCGGGCGCCCAGCTCCCGCTCGGCCTCTTCGACGAGGTCGGCGCGGACGCCGAGCACACGCTCACCGAGATGGTCGAGGACGTCGTCGCGACGCGGTTCTTCGAGGAGATTCGGGGCTGACAGCAGGCCTTTTGCCGGTCGCCCGCGTACGGGGCGGTGATGGATTCGGCGCTCGACCACGACGGGGCGAAGCCGACGGTCGGCGACTACATGACGCGGGACGTCGCGACGGTCTCTCCCGACGACAGCGTCCGTGACGTCGCCGTCCGCATCTCGGAGAGCGAGCACAACGGCTTCCCGGTGACGGAGGGGCGGCGCGTCGAGGGGTTCGTGTCCGCTCGCGACCTCCTGCTGGCGGACCCCGACGAGCTCGTGTTCAAGGTGATGAGCGAGGACCTCATCGTCGCCCACCCGGAGATGAAGGTGACGGACGCGGCCCGCGTCATCCTGCGGTCTGGCATCCAGAAGCTCCCGGTGGTGGACGACGCCGGGAACCTCGTGGGCATCATCTCGAACTCGGACGTCATCCGCTCCCAGATCGAGCGCGCGACCCCGGAGAAGGTCGGGAAGCTCAAGCGCACGCTGGAGACGATCCACGGCGTCGAGGCCCGCGAGGAGCGCCGCACGGTGCGGCTCGCGGACCTCGTGCCCACCCAGGGGAAGGTGTACGCGGACGAACTGGAGGGCCGGCAGTACGAACTCGACCACGGGCTGGCGGAGCCCCTCGTGGTCATCGACAACGGCGGGCCGGACGGCGAACTCCTGCTGGCTGACGGCCACCACCGCGTGATGGCCGCCGAACGGGCGGGCATCGGGGAGATGGACGCCTACGTCATCGTGCTGGACCGCCGCGTCGACCTCGGGATGGCGCGCACCGCCGAGAAGGAGGGCCTGGAGTCCATCGAGAACATCGACGTGGTGGACTACGCCCACCACCCGCTCGTGGAGACGGTCGAACGCCTCCAGTAGTCGGACTTCCACGACCGCGACGGAGTCAGACCGCCGCCAGTTCTCAGACCGCCTCGACCGCGAGGTCGTCGTGGACGCGGAGGTCGACGGCGTCGCCGCCGACCTCGACGGTGAGTTCGGCGACCGGCGGCGACTCGGAGACGAGGGCGGCGTCGCTGCGCGACCCGACGAACTCGAGGTCGGTGAGGAACTGCCGCCGGACGTCGACGCCGTGGTCGTGGTAGAGGGCGACGACGGCGGGGTGGCGGACGGCGAGGACGCCGACCGGGAACTCCGGAGCCATCCAGCAGTTCCGGCACTCGAGGGCGACGCGTAGGTGGTCGCCGTCGTCGTCCGCGAAGTCGTCGACGACCATGCGGCCCGAGCAGATGGGGCAGACGCCGTCGGCCATCGCCTCGACGTCGCGCTGGAGGTCGCCGACGACGAACGACACGACGTCGTCGATGGTCGCGTCGGCGGCCGTCGCGGGCGGCACGGACGTCTGCACGAGCACGTCGTCGTGGGGGCACTCGACGGTGACCACCTGGTCCTCGTAGGTGGCGGTGAGCGGGTCGCCGCAGGCGGGGCAGTCGTGGTCGACCTCGCCGGCGAGCTCGCCGACGTCCTCGGTGTAGGTGCCGGCCTCGACGGAGCCGATGGCCTTCAGTCCGACCGCGGTCGGGACGTAGCCGCCGTCGCGCTTGACGACGAACCGGTCCCGGAGCTTCCCGAGGTGGTAGTTGAAGCGGCCGGCGTCGTCGACGCCGACGGCGCGGCGCAGCTCGGAGAACTCGACGGTCGACCCGTCGACGGAGTGGCTGAGGTCGGCGAGCTCGCGGAGGATGGCGACGCGCGTCGGGTCCGAGAGGACGTCGAACGCCGCGGCGGCCGCCTCGTCGTCGTCGCTCATGCGTGAGCGGTCTCGCCCCGCCAGTAAAAACCCCCGACCTGACAGCGAGCGAATAGAACGAGCGTTCTGGAATCAGACGAACAGAAACGTCATTCTGGGAACCGTTAAGCGGGCGCGGGCCGCCGGTGTACCCATGCCACGGGTCACCCAGCAGTCCAGCCGGGACGACCAGCCCTCCACCGACCGGACCGCGGAGACGGTCCTCGCCGTCGACGGCCTCCGGAAGACGTACGGCAGCGGCGAGGACGCCGTCCGCGCCGTCGACGACGTCTCCTTCGACGTCCACCGCGGCGAGGTCGTCGGCGTCCTCGGCCCGAACGGCGCCGGCAAGACGACCACCATCAAGTCCATCCTCGGCCTCGTCGTGCCGTCGGCCGGCAGCGTCGAGATCGGCGGCGTCGACGCACACGAGCACCCGCGGGCCGTCTACCGGCACGTCGGCGCGATGCTCGAGGGCGCGCGCAACGTCTACTGGCGGCTCACCGTCCGCGAGAACCTCGAGTTCTTCGCCGCGCTCGGCGGCCAGAACCCGAAGGCCGTCCGCGACCGCCACGACGCCCTCCTCGAGCAGTTCGGGCTCGCCGAGAAGGCCGACGAGACCGTCAACGACCTCTCGCGCGGCCAGAAGCAGAAGGTCTCGCTGGCGGCGACGCTCGCGCGGGGCACCGACGTCGTGTTCCTCGACGAACCCACGCTCGGCCTCGACGTCGAGGCCTCCCTGGAGCTCCGCCGCGAACTCCGGCGGCTCGCCGACGAGGAGGCCATCACGGTCGTGCTCTCCAGCCACGACATGGACGTCGTCGAGGACGTCTGCGACCGCGTCGTCATCCTCTCGGAGGGCCGGGTCATCGCGGACGACCCCGTCGACGAACTCGTCTCCGTCTTCGACACGAAGGCCTACCGCGTCACCGTCGACGGCACCGTCCCCGACGGCGTCCGCGAGCGCCTCGAAACCGCGTTCGGCGTCGACGGTTTCGAGCGCGTCGGCGACCGCACGCAGTTCGACGTGACGCTGGCAGGGGACACCACGCTCCACGGCGTGCTCGACGCCCTCCGGGACGCAGACGTCGAGCTCGCCGACGTCGACGGCCACGACCCCGACCTCGAGGACGTGTTCCTCGAGGTCACGAACAACCGCGTCCGGGGTGACGGCGAGTGAGCGCGTCCGCGCCGACCGGCGACGCGGCCGCCGTCGACACCGGCGCCCGCGGCTACCTCCGGCTCTTCCGGGCGTCGTTCAAGAAGATGGTCGTCCTGCTGGTCCGCTACCCCGTGAACACGCTCTCGCAGTTCGGCACCCTCCTGCTGTTCTTCCTCGTGTTGTTCTACGGCGGGCGAGCGGTCGCGCCCGCCGCCATCTCGGAGACGCTGTCCGGGCTCATCGTCGGCTACCTCCTGTGGACGCTCTGCGTCGCGTCCTACGGCGGCCTCTCGTGGGGCGTGACGCGGGAAGCCCAGTGGGGGACCCTCGAGCAGCTGTTCATGTCGCCGTTCGGCTTCGGCCCCGTCATGGTCGCCCGGACGCTCGTGAGCGTCCTCGAGACGTTCCTCTGGGGCGTCGCCACGCTGCTGTTCATGATGGTCGTCACCGGCCGCTGGCTGGCCATCGACCCGGTGACCGTCCTCCCGCTGGTCGCGCTCGCGCTCGCGCCCGCCGTCGGCATCGGCTTCGCGTTCGGCGGGCTCGCCATCCGCTTCAAGCGCATCGAGAACGCCTTCCAGCTCGCGCAGTTCGCGTTCGTCGGGCTCATCGCCGCGCCCGTCGACCAGTACCCCCTGATGCAGTGGCTGCCGCTCGCGCAGGGCAGCCAGCTCCTCCAGACCGCGATGACCGACGGCGTCCGCCTCTGGGAGTTCCCG
The DNA here is from genome assembly GCF_037031165.1 of Halobacterium yunchengense. Classification (NCBI taxonomy): domain Archaea; kingdom Methanobacteriati; phylum Methanobacteriota; class Halobacteria; order Halobacteriales; family Halobacteriaceae; genus Halobacterium; species Halobacterium yunchengense. Next base: position 155,638 of record NZ_JAYEZL010000001.1, read on the forward strand.
GCCGGCGAACTCGCCGTCCTCGTCGTCACCGCCGTCGGCTACCTCGCCGCTGGCTACGCCGCGTTTCACTACTGCCAGCGGTGGGCCCGACGCGACGGCGTGATGGGGCACTACTGACGGCGCGCGTGGCGACGGACCGACCGCGTTCGCCGGGGACGTCGACGCGGCGTCGCCGTGGGACCACCTGACCGAATCCTTAATGGATTCTCCGGCAAATTTTCCGTCCATGTACGACGAGGACGACCTCGCGGACATCCGCGAGGCGCGCGAGGACTGGGAGGACGAGACGCTCGACCCCGTACTCGACCGGTACGGCGAGCGCAAGGACCGCTTCGCGACCGTCTCCAACCTCGAGGTCGACCGCCTGTACACGCCCGAGGACGTCGCCGGCCTCGACTACGAGACCGACCTCGGGTTCCCCGGCGAGTTCCCGTACACGCGCGGCGTCTACCCCACCGGCTACCGGGGCCGCACGTGGACGATGCGGCAGTTCGCGGGCTTCGGCACCGCCGAGGAGACCAACGAGCGCTTCCACTACCTCATCGACGAGGGCCAGACCGGGCTGTCGACGGCATTCGACATGCCGTCGCTGATGGGACTGGACAGCGACGACCCGATGAGCCTCGGCGAGGTCGGCAAGGAGGGCGTCGCCGTCGACACCCTCCGGGACATGGAGGTCCTCTTCGACGGCATCGACCTCGACGAGGTCTCCACCTCGTTCACCATCAACCCGTCCGCGCCGGTCGTCTACGCGATGTACCTCGCGCTCGCCGACCAGCAGGGCGTCGACCGCGAACAGCTCCGGGGCACCCTCCAGAACGACATGCTCAAGGAGTTCATCGCGCAGAAGGAGTGGGTCGTCCCGCCGGAGCCCAGCCTGGACCTCGTCACGGACGTCGTGGAGTTCTGCGCCGAGGAGACGCCGAAGTTCCACCCCATCTCGATTTCGGGCTACCACATCCGGGAGGCCGGCTCGACGGCCGTCCAGGAGCTCGCGTTCACGCTCGCGGACGGCTTCGCGTACGTCGAGGACGCCCTCGACCGCGGCATGGACGTCGACGAGTTCGCGCCCACGCTGTCGTTTTTCTTCAACTCCCACAACTCCGTCTTCGAGGAGGTCGCGAAGTTCCGCGCCGCGCGCCGCATCTACGCCCGCGTGATGGACGAGTGGTACGGCGCCGAGGCCGAGGCGTCGAAGACCCTGAAGTTCCACACGCAGACCGCCGGCCAGAGCCTCACCGCCCAGCAGCCCCTGAACAACGTCGCGAGGGTCACGCTGCAGGCGCTGGCGGCGGTGCTCGGCGGCTCCCAGAGCATCCACACGAACTCCTACGACGAGGCGCTCGCGCTCCCGAGCGAGGAGGCCGTCCGCGTGGCGCTGCGCACCCAGCAGATCATCGCCGAGGAGTCCGGCGCGGCGGACATCGTCGACCCCCTCGGCGGGAGCTTCGCCGTCGAGTCGCTCACCGACGAGGTCGAGGAGGAGGCGATGGCGTACATCGAGGAGATCAGGGAGATGGGCGACGGCAGCGTCCGCGACGGCGTCCTCGAGGGCATCGAGGAGGGGTACTTCCACCGCGAGATCCAGGAGTCCGCCTACGAGTACCAGCGGCGCGTCGACGAGGGCGAGGAGACCGTCGTCGGCGTCAACGAGTACGAGATCGACGAGGACACCAGCCCCGACCTGCTGCACGTCGACGAGGACGAGACCCGGGAGCGCCAGCTCGACCGCCTCGAGTCCGTGAAAGACGACCGCGACGACGAGGCCGTCGCGGACTGCCTGGACGCCCTCCGCGAGGCCGTCCGCTCCGAGGAGAACACGGTCCCGTACATCGTCGACGCCGTGAAGGCGTACGCGACGATGGGCGAGATCATGCAGGTGTTCGAAGACGAGTACGGCAGCTACCAGGAGACCGCGGCCGCCGTCTAGGCCGGCCCTACTCCCACGTTCGTCCACCGTACGCCGGCCCGGAGTACCGGTTCGTGAACAAACCTTATGGCCGTGTTCGTCGTTGCCTAGCACGATGAGCGACGAATCACAGCTAGAGGCACGACTGGAGGCACAGGACGAGTTCGAGCCGCCGGCGTCGTTCGTCGAGCAGGCCAACGTCACGGACGAGGCCATCCGGGAACGCTTCGAGGAGGAGTGGCCCGAGTGCTGGGAGGCGGCCGCGGAGCTCCTGGAGTGGCGGGAGGGCTACGACCAGGTGCTGGACGACTCGAACCCGCCGTTCTACGAGTGGTTCACGGGCGGCGAGCTGAACGCCAGCGAGAACTGCCTCGACCGCCACCTCGCCGACCGCGGCGACGAACCCGCCATCGAGTGGGTGGGGGAGCCGCCCAGCGAGGACAACCGCACGTACACGTACGCGGAGCTCCACCGGGAGGTCAACGAGTTCGCGGCGGCGCTCCGGGACCTCGGCGTCGAGGAAGACGACGTGGTGACGATGTACATGCCGATGATTCCCGAGCTCCCCGTCGCGATGCTGGCGTGCGCGCGCATCGGCGCGCCCCACAGCGTCGTCTTCGCGGGCTTCTCCGCGGACGCCCTCGCGACGCGCATGGAGTCCGCGGACTCCGAGTACCTCGTGACGGCGAACGGCTACTATCGCCGCGGCGACCCCCTCGACCACTTCGAGAAGACCCGCGACGGCCTCGACTCGGTCGGCCACGAGGTCAGCGACGTGGTGGTCGTCGACCGCCTCGGGGACGACGGCTTCGACCACGACCGCCGCGAGAACGAACACGACTACGACGCTCTCGTCGCCGACCACGAGGGCGCCGAGGTCGAGCCGGTCGCCCGCGACGCCGAGGACATGCTGTTCCTCATGTACACCTCCGGGACCACCGGCCAGCCGAAAGGCGTCAAACACACCACCGGCGGCTACCTCTCGTGGGTGACCTGGACCAGTCACGCGGTCCTCGACGTCAAACCCGAGGACACGTACTTCTGTTCGGCGGACATCGGGTGGATCACCGGCCACTCGTACATCGTCTACGGCCCCCTCGCGCTCGGCACGACGACGATGATGTACGAGGGGACGCCGGACTACCCGGACAACGACCGGCTCTGGGAGATCGTCGAGGACTACGACGCGACGCAACTGTACACGGCGCCGACGGCCATCCGGGCGTTCATGAAGTGGGGCGAGCAGTACCCGGAGGCCCACGACCTCTCGAGCCTCCGGCTGCTCGGCACCGTCGGCGAACCCATCAACCCGCGCGCCTGGAAGTGGTACTACAAGCACGTCGGCAACGAGGAGTGTCCGGTCGTGGACACGTGGTGGCAGACCGAGACCGGCGGCATGATGGTCACGACGCTCCCGGGCGTCGACACGATGAAACCGGGCTCTGCCGGCCCGCCGCTCCCCGGCGTCGACGCGAGAGTCGTGGACGCCGCGGGCGAGGAGGTGAACGCCGGCGACGCGGGCTACCTGACGGTGCAGAACCCGTGGCCGGGGATGTTGCGCACCCTCTACCAGAACGACGAGCGGTTCGTCCAGGAGTACTGGGCGGAGTACTCCGACACGGACAGCGACGATTCCGGCGACTGGGTGTACTTCCCCGAAGACGGCGCGAAACTCGACGAGGACGGCTACATCACGGTGCTCGGGCGGGTGGACGACGTGCTTAACGTCAGCGGCCACCGCCTCGGCACCATGGAGATCGAGTCCGCCATCGTCGACGTCGAGGGCGTCGCCGAAGCCGCGGTCGTCGGCGGCGACCACGAGGTCAAAGGCGAGGCCGTCTACGCGTACGTCATCACCGAAGACGGCTACGACGGCGGTGACGACTTGCGTGACAGGATCGTCGCGAGCGTCGAGGACGCCATCGGCCCCATCGCGCGCCCCGAATCCGTCGTCTTCACGCCCGAACTCCCGAAGACCCGCTCCGGGAAGATCATGCGACGCCTCCTCGAGGACATCGCCAACGGCGACGACCTCGGCGACACCTCCACCCTCCGAAACCCCGGCGTCGTCGACGACATCCAGGCGAAAGTCGGCGGCGATTAGGGCTGGGAGGACTCCGCGGCGGTCGCAGACGACGGGCCGCGGTCGCCGACCCACGCGGCGACGCAGGCCTCGTCGCAGAAGTGCCGGCGCCGGGCCGGCGGTGACTCGCTTCTCGTTCCGGTCGCGTCCACGACTGGGTCCCCGGGGTCGACGCGAACGAGGACGTGTCGGTCGACGAGGTCGAACTCGGTGCCACACGCCGTGCAGGTGTCCCTGGCGGTCCGTTCCGGCGACCACCGCCGGTGGTGGGTGACGTGCTGGACGGTCAGGCGGGGGTCGCTGGCGGGCGTGCGCCCCTCGTAGTCTGCGAGCGCCATGCCACCGCGTCGGCTCGCAGCACCAAATTCGTTGCTACGGTCTGATACGTTCGGCGGGGGAGGCCTCGGGACGGTTCGCGAGCGCTCCCGAGGCGGCCCTCGCTACAGGTAGGCGGCGTCCCAGCGCGTCGGCTTCCGGTGGTTCCCGCAGTCGTTGCACTCGACGCGGCCCATCGCGTCCATCGTCGTGTCCAGGGACCCGCAGTTCGCGCAGTAGAACCCGTACCGGTCGGTCCGGTCCTCCGAGCGGTACGCCGCGTAGAACGGCGCGTCCGACCCGCGCTCGCGCTCGTCGTACGCGACGAACACCGTGCCGTCCTCGACCTCGAACTCCTCGGTGAGGTCGGCGGCCGACCCCGAGGGCAGCTTCACGTAGAGGTGTTCCGTGTACGAGGTCCCGCCGACGTCCAGCGTGCGCTGGCCGGTGCGGGCGTAGCCGTTCGCCTGGTAGAACTCGTTGCCCGCCTGGTTCGCGGCGAGCACGCGGCCCTCGACGCGGTTCGCGCCCGCCTCCATGAGCTCCGACTCGGTTCGCTCCAGCAGCCTGCCGCCCAGGCCCCGGTCGCGGTATCGCGGGTGGACGTGCAGCCACTGGATGGCCGCGACGCCCGGCTCGTCCGCCGGCTCCTGCGGCCGCGCGTCGTCGTCGTCGGGCTGGCGGACGTCCAGTTCGCTCTCCGAGAACGCCACGACCGCCCCGTCGTCCTCCACGACGACGAACAGCACGTCGTCGGCCGCGAGGCGCTGCTCGAGGCGGTCGCTCGCGTACCACTCGTCGACCGCCGCCCCGACGACGTCGTCGCCGAGGTCGCCGGCGTACGTCTCGTCCAGCGATGCCTCCGCGACGCGGCGGATGCCCGCGGCGTCCTCGTCGGTGGCTGCTCGGACCTCCATGTGCGGGCACACGTCGCCGACCCACTAATACCTACTCGCGGCCGGGTCAGGAGGCGTCCGTGCGCCGCGAGACGTACTCGATGGCGACCAGGCCGACGCCGAGCAGCACGCCGACCGACAGCACGCCGAACAGCGCGAGGTTCGGGCCCGTCAGCTCGAATGTCACGGGGCCGACCGCCCCGTACTGCGCGCCAGGCCCGTCGGCCAGCGGGCCGGCCGGGCCGCCGTTCCCGTAGACGATGGAGCCGAGCACGTACCCGAACACGCCCGCGACGCCGACCGCCGCGAGGTACATCCACACCACGACCCGGCGCCCCTGGGTTTCGCGTTCGCTCACGACCGGACGTAGGCGCCGGAGTGGGTAGCCTTTTGCGGTGTCGCCGCCAACCACCGGTATGGAAGACAAGGAACTCATGTTCCTGGTGCTGGCCGCCATCGCCGTGCTGATGTTCCTGACCGGGTTCGTGCTCGTCCTCGCGTAGCGTCGCCGTCGACTGCGGCGGCCGTCGAAAAGACCGTTGTCGCGTCGTCAGTCGGCGGACTGCGCGTCGTCCTCGGGTTCGCCGCCGTCGGCGACCGCGGGCACGTCGGACTCGCGCTGCTGCTCGTACCACGCCCAGTCCTTCGTGAACTGGTCGACCGACTCGAGGCCCCACGGGTCGGCGGAGTCGACGCGCGGGCCCTCGCGCCACGACACCACCATGTTGTACACCCAGAACAGGGTGCTGATGCCGATGAGGAACGCGCCGGCGGTCGCGATCTGGTGGGCGGTGGCGAACTGCGGGAGGTAGGTGGCGTACCGGCGCGGCATGCCGCCGTAGCCGAGCCACAGCATCGCGAGGAAGGTGAGGTTCGAGCCGACGAGCGCCGTCCAGAAGTGGAGGTGCCCGAGCCGCTTCTGGTACATCCGGCCGGTGAACATCGGGAACCAGTAGTAGGTGCCGGCGAACAGCGCGAACCCGATGGCGCCGTACACGATGAAGTGGAAGTGGCCGACGACGTAGTAGGTGTCGTGGAGGATGAGGTCGACGGGGACGGCGGCGAGGAAGACGCCGGTGACGCCGCCGATGATGAAGTTCTGCACGAAGCCGATGCAGAACAGCATCGGCGCGGTGAGCCGGAGCTTCCCGTTCCACATCGTGGTGATCCAGTTGAACACCTTCACCGCCGACGGGATGGCGATGGCCAGCGACACCGCCATGAAGCTCGCGCGGAGCCGCGGGTCGATGCCGGAAGCGAACATGTGGTGGGCCCAGACGCCGAAGCTCAGGACGCCGATGGCGAGCGTCGAGTAGACGACGAACTTGAACCCGAAGAGCTTGCGGCCCGAGAACTTCGGCAGGATCAGCGAGACCAGGCCCATCGGCGGGAGGACGAGGATGTACACCTCGGGGTGGCCGAAGAACCAGAAGAGGTGCTGCCAGAGGATGGGGTCGCCGCCGCCGACCGTGAAGAACGTCGTCCCGAAGTTCCGGTCGAGCAGGAGCATGATGAGCGCGCTCCCGAGCAGCGGGAACGCGAACAGGATGAGCCCGGACTGCGTGAGCATCGTCCACGAGAAGATGTCGAGTTTCGGCCACCCGACGTCCTCGCTGCGCTCCGTGAAGATGGTCGCGATGAAGTTGATCGCGCCCATCGTCGCGGAGACCCCGGTGAGGTGGAGGCCGAGGAGCATCATGTCGACCGCGGGGCTGGCCATCTGGATCGACAGCGGCGTGTACATCGTCCAGGAGGTCTGCGCGGTCGCGATGCTCGGGATGAGGAAGCCGGACCAGATGAGCAGCGCGCCCGGCGGCAGCAGCCAGAACGCGATGGCGTTGATCCGCGGGAACGCCATGTCGTCGGCGCCGATGAGCAGCGGGATGAAGTAGTTCCCGAACGCCGCGATCATCGGCGTGCCGAACAGGAACAGCATCGTGATGCCGTGGCTGGTCATCAGGCCGTTGTAGAGGCCGGGCCCGATGACGTCCTGTGCGGGCGCGGCGAGCTCGGTGCGCATCAACAGCACCATGAGACCGCCCACCGCGAACGTGATGGTCCCGTACGCGCCGTACAGGATGCCGATGTCCTTGTGGTCGACGGTCGTGAACCACCGGATGATGCCACCCGGCTTCTCTTCGTGTCCGTGGTCGGTGCGCTCCCCGAGCGCACCGCCGACGTCGCTGAGGGGCGTGTACGACCGCCAGTCCTCGAGGCGCGCGAGGGCGGCGGCCACGGCGACGAGCAGAACGCCCATCAGCACAGTCAACACCAGTGATGACGAGGCCATGTTCAGTCGTCGGGCCTGGACCGTAAAGAAAGCTTAGGATTGCCGCCGCCGGGAGACCCGGCAATAATCGCAGTAAAGAGTCGGATTCCGCCGGTCGCCGCTGACAGGTCACCGAGCCGAACCGCGTCGGACTCCGGGGCGCTCAGGGACCGACTTCCTCGCCGGGGCCCTCGATCTTGACCGCGGCGGCGTACGTGAGGATGGCGAGCGCGACGAACACCCAGGCGACGAGCACGAACTGGAGGCCACGCTCGAGGCTGAGGCCGCCGCCCCACGGGTTCACGAGCGCGAACGCCAGGATGAAGAACGCCAGGATGGCGAGTGGGACGATGTTGACCGTGAGGTCGAGGATGGTTTCCTTGTCGAAGATGCTCGACGACATTGCCCGAACGTCGGGGCGGCGGACAGATATAGCTTGAGGATTCCGCGCGACGGCGACTGGCGGCCCACAGCGGCCCGGTGGCGGCCCCTGCGCTCGGTGGCGTCTGTGCGCTCAGAGGCGCTCGGTCTCGTAGAGGAACAGGGCGACGGCCGCGGCGGCGACGACGACCGCCGTGCCGAGGAACGCGAGGCCGCGGGCGGTGGCCGCGGTGCCGACGTAGAGCGCGCCGCCAGCGCCCCCGAACACGGCGGCGACGCCGAGCGCGGGCCGGTAGAGCGTCGACGCGAACCCGGACTCGCGGAGGATGCCGACGACGCTCCCCGCGAGCAACAGCAGCCCGCCCACGGCGACGGGGAGCAGGCCGTCGAACACGATGCCGATCTCCGAGATGACGATGCCCAGCACGATCGGAATCGGCCACGGGCTGGCGCGAGCGTACTCGTCGCTCAACCCCTGCTCCGTTTGCTCGACCATACGTCGAGTTAGGCACCGCGCGTTAGAAAGCCATCGCTTCCGCGCGCCTGCGGCGGGCCGACCACGGCGACCGCGTGAGACCGCCCAGTAGGCCGACCGCGACGAGTGCGTCAGACGGCGAAGACGGCGTACGCCATCAGGAATCCGAAGTACAGGACGACCAGCACGGCGAGCGCGCGCAGGCGGAACGACCGCAGGTCCTCGGTCTCGCTGCGGTAGGCGGCCTCGTAGGCGTCTCGTTCGGCTGCGTCGAGGGCGTCGTAGTGTTCGAGCCCGCGGTGGAGGTCCCGGAGGCGCTCGCTCGGGAACGCCTCGGCGCAGTACGGGCACCGGGGGGCGTCAGCGGGCGCGTCGGCGGTCCGGTCGTGGTCGGCGGTGGCTGCTGTCATGGTCAGAGGAACGGCGGTTCGCCGGCCGGCTGGCCGATGATCCAGAGGCTCGTCATCGTGTAGAACACCATCGCGGCCGTGAGCGCGTACTGGCTGCGGATGGCCTGCAGGCGTCCGGGGAGTTCGTCGTAGGCGGTGGCGTGCGCGACCCAGATGGCGAGCAGGTGGCCGAGGAGGACGGCCGCGATGCCGACGCCCGACAGCCACGCCGGGAGCACCAGCGTGCGCGCCACCGGCGGGTTCAGGGGGTTCGCGAGCGCGCCCACCAGCGCGGGTGACAGCGAGAGCGCGTACGTGAGGTAGTGCGCGAGGTGGTAGCCGGCGGCGATGGCGAGCAGCGACGGCGCGAACCGGCGCGCGATGCGGCCGGTGTCCGTGAACGTCGGCCCCGTCCGCTTCGCGGCGCGCGCCGCCCACCAGTACAGGCGGTGGAACGCGAGGAAGCCGACCGCGAGCGCGGCCGGATACAGCAGCGCCGGCGGGACGCCCGCGGCGACGGCGGCGCGCGCGAGCGACGCCCACGCGGGCGTGCCGACGAACCCGTCGAAGGTCGTCCCCCAGAGGACGGCGACGACGAACGCCACGCCGCCGTTCGTCGCGACGACGTCGTCGGTGAGCCGCATCCCCGGCAGCCGCAGCGCGAGCGCGTCGTCGGTCCGCTGGACGGGCGCGACCGACCCGTACATCCGGAACAGCCGCGCGAGCGGGTCGACGCGCTCGAACCACTGGCGGTGGCCGACCGCGAGGACGCCCGCGGCCGCGAGCGCGAGGTAGCCGAGCGCGGCGGCGGCGAGCAGCGGCGCGTCGTCCGCGAGCGGGCTCACCACCTCGAACCAGACGAGCGCGAGCAGGAACGCCGTCGACGCCCACGCCGCACGACCCGGCGACAGGTCGACGTCGCGGCCGGCGAGCGCCCCCGCGAGCGGTCGCGTGAGCGTTCGGAACGGGTCGACCGCCGGCCACGCGTTCCCGACGAGGTACGTCGTCATCGCGAACGCCGCCCACCAGCCGACCCAGACGAGCATGATGGCGGCGTTCCGCAGCGAGTCGTCCGGCCCCAGGTAGCCCGCGGCGACCACCACGGCGAGCCCCGCGACGCCGACCGCGCGACCGGCCCACGCGAGCAGGCGGCGCGGCGCGGACAGCCCGTGGCGCCACGAGTCCACCGACGCGACGAACGCGCGGTCGGTGACGAAGCTCGCCAGCAGGAACGACGCGCCGACGACGGCGCCGCCGGTCGAGAGGAACAGCCACGTGGGCACCGCCAGCCCCTGGCTGCTCGCGTTCCGGAGGCTGCCGCCGTGCGCGACGGCGACGCCGCAGACGGCGGCGAGACCGACGGCCGCGCCGAGGACGCGCGCACTCTGGCGTGACATGTGTCGGGGCGTTGGCTCCCGGCCAGTGTGAGGATTGCGGTACGGCGGCGACGCGGACGGAGTTGGATGCCTTTTTGGTACTCGGCCCGGAACGGGCTGGTATGACCGTCACGGACGACTCGACCGACGACCACGGCCACCACCTGCCGGCCGTGGAGGACTGGCCGAAGGGCTTCGGCGAGGCCAGCTGGTGGCCGTTCATCACCGCGCTCGGCGCCGCCGGCTTCTACGTCGGCGCGGCGCTGTACGTGCTCGGGCAGAGCGAGACCCTCGTGGGCCCGACGGCCGGTCCAGCGGTCTTCGTGGGGAGCACGTTCGTCTTCCTCGTCGGGCTGTACGGCTGGGTGTACCACGCGTTCGTGAAGCACTTCTGGTCGCGGGACACCGGCGACGGCACCGCGCTCCGCTGGGGGATGATCCTCTTCCTGGGCTCCGAGATCGCGACGTTCGGCGCCGGCTTCACGTACTACTTCTTCATCCGCGCGGGCGCCCAGTGGTCCGAGGCCGTCCAGCACGTCCCCGAGGGGTTCCTCGGCGCGCTCGTCCTCGCGAACACCGCCATCCTCGTCGTCTCCAGTTTCACGCTGCACTTCGCGCACGTCGCCCTGCGGAAGGGCAACCGGTCGCGGTTCGTCGGCCTGCTCGCCGCGACGCTCCTGCTCGGCGTGGTGTTCATCGGGGGCCAGATCTACGAGTACTACGAGTTCGTCGTCCACGAGGGCCTGACGCTGTCCGGCGGCGTCTTCGAGAGCGCGTTCTTCGGGCTCACCGGCCTGCACGGCCTCCACGTCTCGCTGGGCGCGGTGCTCATCGGCATCGTGTTCGTGCGCGCCCTGAAGGGCCAGTACGACGCCGAGCGCCACACCTCCGTGACGACCGTCTCGATGTACTGGCACTTCGTCGACGCCGTCTGGATCCTCCTGGTCGTCGTCCTGTACGCCGGCGCGGTCGTCGGCGCGTAACGGAACCCGCCGTCCTTTTTCCGCTGGCCGCCAACCGCCAGCCATGAGCCTCGACGCCGACCGCCTCCGCGACCGCGTGTCCGCGCCGGTCGTCCACCGCGAGTCGATTCCGAGCACGAACGACCTCGCGCGCGCCGAGGGCCGGGACGGCGCGCCCCACGGCACGTTCGTCGTCGCGGACGAGCAGACCGCCGGTCGCGGCCGCACGGGCAGCGTCTGGGCGTCCCCGCCGGGCGGCGTCTGGTCGAGCACGCTCGTCCGGCCCGGCTTCGACGCGAGCCACGTCGGCCGCCTGACGTTCGCGGGCGGCGTCGCGGCCGCGGAGACCGTCGAGGCGTTCGGCGTCGACGCCCGCCTGAAGTGGCCGAACGACGTCGCCGTCGAGGGCGCCGACGGCGCGCGCCGGAAGCTCTGTGGCGTCCTCACGGAGGCCGTCGTCGACGAGGTGCCGGTCGCCGGCAAGCCCGTCGACGAGGTGCTGCCGGGGACCGACCCGAGCGAGGCGGCGCTCTCCTTCGCGGTCCTCGGCGTCGGAGTGAACGCGGCCCTCGACCCGTGCGACCTCGACGTCGACCGGGACGTGACCTCGATCGGGGCGGTAGTCGGCGACGTCGACCCGGTCGAGGTCGCCGCCACGTTGCACGACCGCCTCCTGGACTGGGTGGACCGCGTGGAGACCGACGAGGGGTTCGACGCGGCGCTCGACGCGTGGCGCGAGCGGTCGGCGACCCTCGGTGAGCGCGTGCGCGTCGAAACCCGGGACGGCGACACCGTCGCGGGGGACGCCACGGGCGTGACCGACCGCGGCGCGCTCGTCGTCGACACTGCCGACGGCCGCGTCGAGGTCACCGAGGGGGAGTGCGCTCGCCTCCGGCGGCCCTGACGTCGACGACGCGGTCCGGGACGGAGGGACGACGAGTCAGCGACGCCAGAGCGGAACTGAACCGAAGGACGACGAGTCAGAACAGCAGGAAGACGACGAGTCAGAACGGCGGGAAGACGACGTGACGGGACCGGAAAGCGAAGAGAACGGCGACGCGACGGAACGAGAGGACGGGAAGAACAGCGACGTGGGACCGCGGGGCGACCGTCGAGCGGTCAGACCGAGGTGTTCTCGGGGTCGTCGACCCACTCCTCGTACTTGTCCTCCTCGACGACCACGATCTCGCCGAGCATCTCGGAGTGCCCCTGCCCACAGAACTCGGCGCAGTACAGCGTGTACGTGCCCTTCTCGGTGAGCTCGGTGATGAGGTAGTTCGTCTGGCCGGGGACGGCGTCGGTCTTCAGGCCGAGCTCGGGCGCGTGGAACGCGTGGATGACGTCCTCGGACTCCGTGCGTATCACGAGCTTGGTGTCCTCGGGGACGACCATCGGCTGGTCGCCGTAGTCGACGCCGGAGACGGCGGGCCCGGAGCTGACGGTGAGGTTCTCGTTCGGGTAGTTGTACTTCCAGTACCACTGGACGCCCACGGTGTCGACGACGACCGTGTCGTCCTCGGCCATCGCCTCTTGTGCGTCCGCCTGTGTGGCGGTGACGGTCGGCTGGGCCATCACGCCGTACGCGGCGACGCCGACGAACAGGAGGACGACCGCGGTCGCGACCGTCCACGTGATCTCCAGCCGGCGGTTCTCCTTCGTCGGCTTCGCCTCGTCGCTCTTCCGGAACTTCCAGACCGTGTACACGAGGATGCCCTCGACGAGCAGCGTGATGGGGAGCGCGGCCGCGAGCATCATCGAGTTCAGGTCGCGGATGAGCTGCTCGGTCACCGACTGGTACTGCGCAGCGGCGACGGGGTCCACGAAAGCGGCGAGGAAGCCGACGGCGGCGACGAGTGCGGGAGCGAGCCGCTTGCCTCTCATGCTACTCCGTGGGTTCGGAGCGGTTCCATAAATAGGTGCTGAAAGCGCCCGTCGGCGAGTCGGACAGGCTAAGTGGGACGCGGTGTAAGCCCCGACGAGAGCAGTACGTGACTCGACACACACCCGACCGGTTCACGGCGGTGCTCGCTGCGGCCGCGATGGGCGTCTACGCGCTCCTCGTCGTGGGCGCGACGTCCGCGCTGACGGACGCGGCGAGCGCGTGCACCTCGTGGCCGGCCTGCGGCGGACGCTGGTACGCCATCGACTCGCTGTCGCTGGCGGTCGTCTGGGGGCACCGCACGGCAGCCGCAGTGACCGGCGTCCTCGTGCTCGCGGCGGCCGCGCTGGCGTGGCGCCGCGGCGCGTCGCGGCGCGTCCGCGCTGCCGTCACGGTCGCCCTGCTGGCCTACCCCGTCCAGGTCGCGGTGGGCGCGCTGACCGCGACGTCCGGGGCGTCGGCGGCGCTGAGCGGCGCGCACCTCGCGCTCGGCGTCGTCATCTTCGCCGGCCTGGTCGCGGCGCTGGCGTGGACGCTCGAGGCCCAGACCGGCCACCTGCCGTCCAGCGAGTGGGATGGCGAATCGAGGGCGGACGACGGCGGCGAACGCGATGGTCCGGAGTCGGGACCGCTCGCGACCGCGTACGCCTACGTCCGGCTGACGAAGCCGCGGCTGATGTGGCTGCTGTGCCTCGTCGCCGCCGCGGGGATGGCGCTGGCCGCCGGGGAGAGCCTGCGCGCGGAGACCGTCGCGCTGACCCTCGGCGGCGGCGTGCTCGCCATCGGCGCGTCCGGCACCTTCAACCACGTCCTGGAACGGGAGAAAGACCGGAAGATGGCGCGCACGAACGACCGGCCGCTGGCGACCGACCGCATCCCGAAGCGGAACGCGGTCGCGTTCGGCCTCGCGCTGGCGGCGGCGTCGCTGGCGGCGTTCGCGTCGGTGAACGCCCTGACGGCGGCGCTCGGCCTGACGGCCATCGTGTTCTACTCCGTGGTCTACACGCTCGTCCTGAAGCCGAACACGCGACAGAGCACGGTCATCGGCGGCGCCGCGGGCGCGCTCCCGGCGCTCATCGGCTGGGCGGCCGTCACCGGCGACGTCGGCGTCGCGGGCATCGCGCTCGCGGCGGTCATCTTCCTGTGGACGCCCGCGCACTTCTACAACCTCGCGCTCGCGTACAAGGACGACTACGAGCGCGGCGGCTTCCCGCTGATGCCGGTCGTGCGCGGCGAGGCGACCACGCGCAAGCACATCGTCTACTACCTCGGCGCGACCCTCGTCTCGGCGACCGCGCTGGCCGCGCTCGCGGACCTCGGCGTGCTGTTCGCGGCGACGTCGGCCGCGCTCGGCGCGGTGTTCCTGTACGCTGCGGTCAGGCTGCACCGCGAGCGCGACCGCCCCGCGGCGATGCGCGCGTTCCACGCGTCGAACGCCTACCTCGGCTGCCTGCTGGTCGCCGTGGTCGTGGACGCGATGGTGGTCTGAGATGGGCGCGACCGCCTCCGCCTCCCTCGACCGGTTCCGCCCCGGGAAGTCCACGCTGCTGTACGGCGCGCTCCTGGTGAACGGCGAACTCGCGCTCGTGCTCCTGTACTTCGCGCTGACCTCGTCGGTCCCGACCGACCCCCTGTTGCTCGCGTACCCGTTCGTCTGGATCAACGCCGCGCTCTGGGGCGTCTCGAGGGTCGACCTCCCGAGCGCGTCCCGCCGCCAGTACGCGGTCGCGCTCGCCGTCGCCGTCGCGTACTTCCTGCTGCTGGGCGGCCTCGGCGGCCTCTACATGCTGCACGGCCACGGCCTGGGCTCGCGCATCGCGTGGCTGTCCCCGGGCTGGGGGCCCGTGCTCGTGTACAGCGGCGCCGAGCTGACGGTGAGCCTGTTCCCGTACAAGGTCGTCGGCTACGGGGCGCTCGCGTACCTCGTCGCGGTGACGATACTCGACGCCGCGCGCACGGGCGTCGCGGGACTGCTCGGACTGCTGTCGTGCGTGAGCTGCACGTGGCCGGTCGCGGCGACGGTGCTGACGGGCGCGTTCGGGAGCGCGTCCGCGGTCGCGACCGCCGCACAGAACGAGCCGTACGGCCTCTCGACGGTCGTGTTCGTCTCCTCGGTGCTGTTGCTGGTGTGGCGGCCGACGCGGTAGCCGGTCGCGGACCGCAGTCCTTTACCTCGCCGACCCCCGAGCGTCGGGTATGACTCCCGCTGTCGTCGCCGAGGACGTCCGCAAGGCCTACGGCGACACCGCGGCGCTGGACGGCGTCTCCCTGTCCGTGGACGCCGGCGAGGTGTTCGCGCTCGTCGGCCCGAACGGCGCCGGGAAGACGACGCTCGTGCGGTGTCTGACGGGCACCGCGGCGCCCGACGAGGGGGCGGTGCGCCTGCTCGGCGGCGCGCCGGGCGACGCCAACGAGCAGCGCGTCGGCCTGCTCCCCCAGGACTTCTCGCCGCCGGACCGCCTGAGCGCGCGCGAACTCGTCGCGTACTACGCCGGCCTCTACGACGGCGCACGCGACCCCGACGCCGTGCTCCGCGAGGTCGGCCTCGACCCGGACGCGGAGACGTGGTACGCCGACCGCTCGGGCGGCGAGAAGCGACGGGCGTGCGTCGCCGCGGCGCTCGTCAACGACCCCGACGTCCTCTTCCTGGACGAGCCGACGACCGCCGTCGACCCGGCGGGCCGGCGCGCGCTCTGGCGCGTGTTCGAGGACCTCGCCGCGTCCGGCACCACCATCGTGCTCACCACCCACGACATGGCGGAGGCCGAGCGGCTCGCGGACCGCGTCGCGCTGCTCGCGGACGGCCGCGTCGCCGCCACCGGGACGCCCGAGGAGCTGGTCGCCGAGCACGGCGGCGCCAACCGGCTCGTCGTCGAGACCCCGGCGGCGTCGGCGGCGGTCGACGTGCCGGGCTTCGACGTCGAGGCGACCGACGAGGGGCTCGTGGTCGCGGACGTCTCGCCGCGGGACATCGACGAGGTGGTGGCGGCGCTCGAGGACGCTGGCGTGGGCTTCGACGCGCTGTCGTGGCGCGAGCCGACGCTGGAGGACGCCTACCTCGCGCTCGCCGGCGACGTCGAGGGCGTCGGCGGGGAGGCGGCTGGCGCGTCGGGCGCGGCCGCTGCAACGCCACGTGGGGAGGTGCGGCGATGACGCGCGCCGGCCGCGTCCGTTCGGAGGCGGCGGCGACGTACCGGACGTTCCTGCGGCGCCGCACCGCCGTGTTCTTCACGTTCTTCTTCCCGGTCCTGCTCATCGTCATCTTCGCGGGGCTGGTGCGCACGACCTCCGGGAGCGGCGGCCTGTTCACGGAGCCGACCGGCTACTACGTCCCGGCGTACCTCGCGACCGTCGTGCTGTTCACGCCGCTGTCGCGGGTCTCGAGTACGGTGGCGCGCCACCGCGAGGGCAACCGCTTCGAGAAGCTGTCGACGACGCCGCTGACGCGCGCGGAGTGGCTGGCCGCGCACGCGCTCGTGAACGTCGCGCTCGTGGCTGCGGCGTGTCTCGTGTTGCTGCTGGCGCTGCTGGCGACCGGCGCGTCGTTCGCGCTGTCGCCGTGGCTCGCGGTCCTGGTGCCGGTGACGACGCTGTTGTTCTGCGGCGTCGGCGCCGTCATCGGCAGTCTGGCGGACGGCCAGGACGGCGCCATCGCCGCGAGCAACGGCGTCGCGTTGCCCCTGCTGTTCCTCTCGGAGACGTTCGTCCAGCCGGCGCTGTTCCCGGCGTGGTTCCGGCCGGTCGTCGACCTGTCGCCGCTGGTCTACTTCGCGCGCGGCGTCCGCGCGGCGACGTTCTCGGGCGGCGACCCGACCGCCGACGCGGCCGTCGTGGTGGTGCTGGCGGTGGTCGCGTTCGTCGTCGGCACCCTCGTCATCCCGTGGACGGAGTGAGGGAGGTCCGAAGACGGCCGTCTCCGTCGTTCGACGGCGCCGCTACCGCGGCACCCACGAGTAGACGTGGTTGAGCATCCAGTACGTGACGACGCCGAGGAACAGCGACGTCGACCACGCCGCGACGGCGACGCGGCCGACCGTCGGGTGGCTGGTGTCCGCGAGTTCGCTGGGGTCGTGCGTGAGGCCGAGCACGACGGCGTGGAGGACGACCGGCACCGCGACCACGGAGAGGAGGATGTGGACCGCGAGCATCGCGAGGTACGCGAGTTCGACGGTGCCGGCGTACGCGGCGAGGAACTGGCCTTCCTCGATGACGATGGACTTCTCGAAGCCGCCGCCGACCTTCCAGAGGTAGAGCACGAGGAACACGCAGATGAGCGCGAACGCCGTCAGCATCGCGGCGCGGTGCCTGCGGACGTCGCCGCGCCTGATGAAGTACGCGCCCGCGAGCAGGACGGTGAGCGCGACGGAGTTCACGACGGCGATGGCGTCCGAGAACAGCAACACGGTCTCCCGGGAGAGCGCGGGGAAAATCGGGAGGAGGCCCTCGAACGCGCCGACGACGAGCGCGTACCCGACGACGGAGAGGACGGTGGTGACGCGCCGCGGGTGGGCGCGCGCGTAGCCGGTGACGTCGGCAGTTGCCATGCGCGGCGGTTGGGGGCGCGGTGGGAACCCGTTTTCGCTTCCGGTTCGATGGCAACCCGTGCTCGCCTCCGGTTCGATGGCAACCCGTGCTCGCTTCCTGCGGGACTGATCACCGCTCGCGACGGCGGCCGGGCCCGCTCCGAGAGTCAAGCTTGCTTTCGGTAATCCAAACGAACTATAATAGGAGTCCGTTAGAGTGAAACCGACATGCGGCAAATCACCGGCTATGAGTCAGGAATCCCAGCGGACCATCCGGTGTCTCGTGGCCAAGGTCGGACTCGACGGCCACGACCGGGGCGCGCACGTCATCACGCGCGCGTTCCGCGACGCCGGCTTCGAGGTCATCTACTCCGGTCTCCACAAGGCCCCCGAGGAGATCGTGCAGGCCGCGGTCCAGGAGGACGTCGACGTCCTCGGCATCTCCATCCTCTCCGGCGCGCACAACACGCTCGTCCCGAAGGTCGTCGAGGGCCTCGAGGAGTACGGCGCCTTCGAGGACACGCTCGTCATCGTCGGCGGCATCATCCCCGAGGAGGACCGGCCCGGCCTCAGGGAGGACGGCGTCGACGCCATCTTCGGCCCCGGCACGCCGATGGAGGAGACCATCGAGTTCATCCGGGAGAACGTGAAACGCCGTGACTGAGATGGCGACCAGGGACGCCCCCGACCTCGTCGACGCCCTCCTCGACGGCGAGCACCGCGCGCTCGCCCGGGTCATCACGAAGATCGAGAACCGGTCGCCGGGCTACCGCGACCTCGTCGCGGCGCTGTACCCCCACACCGGTGACGCCGACGTCGTCGGCATCACCGGCAGCCCCGGCTCCGGGAAGTCGACGCTCGTGGACAAGATGGCCAAGCGGTACCGGGACGCCGGCCACGAGGTCGGCGTCATCGCCGTCGACCCCTCCAGCCCGTTCACGGGCGGCGCGGTGCTCGGCGACCGCATCCGGATGGCCTCCACGTCGACGGACATGGACGTGTTCTTCCGGTCGATGTCCGCGAGGGGGAGCCTCGGCGGCCTGTCGACCGCGACCGCGGACGCCGTGAAGGCCCTCGACGCGTTCGGGAAGGACAAGATCGTCGTCGAGACCGTGGGCGCCGGCCAGAACGAGGTCGACGTCGTGAAGACCGCGGACACGGTCGCCGTGCTCGTCCCGCCGTCCTCCGGCGACGACGTCCAGATGCTGAAGGCCGGCATCCTCGAGATCGGCGACGTGTTCGTCGTGAACAAGGCGGACCTCGCGGGCGCGGACAAGACGGTCACCGAACTGAAGAACATGCTCGACATGCGGGACGCCGAGCCCGGCGACTGGACGCCCCGGGTCCTCGAGACTGTCGCCAAGAGCGGCGAGGGCGTCGGGGCGTTCCTCGACGTCCTCGACGACCACGCCGCGTGGCTCGACGACTCCGGCCGCCGCGAACGCCAGCGCCACGAGCGCCACGCCGAGGAACTCCGGACGCTCCTCCGGGAGGACGTCGGCGACCTCGTCGAGGCGGAACTCGACCGCCGTGGCGGCGTCGACGAGCTCGCCGCGCGCATCGACGCCGGCGAGACGACGCCGTACGACGTCGCCGACGACGTCGTCGAACCGCTCGCGGACTGCCTCGACGAGCAACGCGACTGACTCTCCCCCACTCGACCCCACGAGCAACGCGACTGACTCGTCCGCCGCGCGCCACGACGCGGCCGCGGGCACCCGAATCCGTCACAACGGCTAAGCGAGTGGCGAGTGAACTGTCACGCATGCGACTCCGGAGACTGCTCGCTGGTGGCGTCGCAGCGGCCGTCGGCGCGGAACTGGTCGACCGAGGCCTCCGCGCGAAAGCGGGCGAGTTACCGCCCGCGCTCGTCGGCGCACAGCACACGTACCGCTGGCGGGGGTTCGACGTGGCGTACACGGAGGCCGGCGACCCGGACCGGCCGGACGTCGTCTGCCTGCACGGCGTCCACGCCGCGGCGTCCAGCCGCGAGTTCGAGGGCGTCTTCGACGCGCTCGCCGACGACTACCACGTGCTCGCGCCCGACCTCCCCGGGTTCGGGCGGACCGACCGGCCGCCGGTCGCGTACACGTCCTCGCTGTACGAGTCCTTCGTCGCGGACTTCCTGAACTACGTCGCCGACGACCCCGTCGTCGTGGGGAGTTCGCTGTCCGGCGCGTGGGCGACCGTCGCCGCCGACCGCAGCGACGTCGCCGGCCTGCTGCTCGTCTGCCCGACCGCCGACACGGGCCCGCGTCGACCGTGGGTGCGGTCGCTGCTCCGGTCGCCGCTGGTCGGCGAGGCGGCGTTCAACGCGCTCACGAGCAAGCCGTCACTGCGGTACTTCGACGAGCGCGAGGGCTACTACCGCGCCGAGCACGTCACCGACGACGTCCTCGACTACCAGTGGCGGACCGCCCACCAGCCGGGCGCGCGGTTCGCGCCCGCGTCGTTCGCCGGCGGCTACCTCGACCCGGGCGTCGACCTCGGCGCCGAGCTCGCCGACCGCGACTGCCCCGCGACCGTCGTCTGGGGCCGGGAGGCGACCGTGACGCCGCTGGCCGAGGGCCGCGAGCTCGCAGACGAGGCGGACGCGCGGCTGCTCGTCGTCGACGAGACCCGCCTGCTCCCGCACGCCGAACAGCCCGACTCCTTCCTCGAGGCCGTCCGCGACGACCTCCCGCGGCTCGAGGCGGCGTAGCCGCTACCGCGGTTCGAACACGACGACGCGCTCGCCGGCCGTCTCCGTCTCCCCGACAGCCACGTCGACGGTCGTGCCGACGTCGACGTCCCCTGGGTCGGCGAGCACCTGCCCGGTGAGCCGCACCGGACCGAAGTCCACGACCGCGGTGACGTACGGAGCGTCCTCGACGAACGACGGCGCGGGGACGTGCACCCGCGTGAACGTGACGACCTCGCCGGTCGCCGGGAGGCGGGCCTCCGAGAGGTCGGCGCTCCCGCAGTCCGGACAGACGCGCCGCGGCGGTAGGCTCCCGTGGCCGTTCGCGCACTCGAGGTAGTAGCCGTCGCCGTCCGCGAGCGCGTCCAGGAGCTCGTCGAAGCCCGCGTCGCGGACGCCGTCGCCGCTCATTCGACCACCTCCAGGACGTGCACGACCGCACTCGCGACGGTCCCGCCCGCGTTGTGCGCGACGCCGACCCTCGCGGACGGGACGCGCTCGCTGTTGACGTGGTCGCCGCCCAGCAGCTTCGCGAGCTCCGCGACCTGGCTGGCGCCGGTCGCGCCGACCGGGTGGCCCTTCGCCTTCAGGCCGCCGGAGAGGTTCACCGGGAGGTCGCCGTCCGCGGTCGTCGCGCCGTCGCGGGCGGCGGTCACGCCCTCGCCGGTCTCGAAGAAGCCCAGGGACTCGACGGCGAGCACCTCCGCGATGGTGAAGCAGTCGTGGACCTCCGCGACGTCGACGTCGTCCGCGGTGACGCCGGCGTCGGCGTACGCCTCCTCGGCGGCCTCGGTGGCGGCGGGCGACGTCGCGACGTCCTCGCGGTCCTGCAGCGCCATCCGGTCGCCGCCCTGTCCGGTGCCCGTCACCGCGACCTCGGCGTCGAGGTCGTGCTCGTCGGCGTACGCGCCGCTGACGAGGACGACCGCGCTCGCGCCGTCCGTGACGGGGCAGGCGTCGTAGAGGTGCAGCGGGTCCGCGACCGGCGGCGACTCCAGGGCGTCCTCGACGGTGATGGCGCGCTGGAACTGCGCGTGGTCGTTCTCCAGGGCGTTCTCGTGGTTCTTCACCGCGACGTGCGCGAGGTCCTCGCGGGAGCCCCCGAAGCGCTCGAAGTACGTGGTCGCCATCATCGCGTACGCGCCGGGGAACGTCACGCCGGCCCGCACCTCGTAGAGGTCGTCGGCGGCGATGGCCAGCGCCTCCGTCGACTCGGCCGTCGAGAGGTTGTTCATGCGCTCGGCGCCGCCGACCACGAGCACGTCGGCCTCGCCGTTCCGGACGTCCCGGACCGCCTGCCGGAGCGCCACGCCGCTGGACGCGCACGCGCTCTCGTACCGCGTCGCCGGCGCGTCGACGCCGATGGCCTCCGCGGCGAGCGGGCCCTGGTGGCCCTGGTGCTCGCTGAGTTCGCCCATGAAGTTCCCGTAGTAGACGCCCTCGACGTCGCCGCGGTCGACGCCGGCGTCCTCGAGCGCCGCGACGCCCGCCTCCGCGAACAGGTCGCGGCTGGTGCGCTCGGGGTGGCTGCCGAAGTGGGTCAGCCCGACCCCGGCGACTCGCGCTGTGTCCATACCTAACGATTGTCCGAGCGGGTTCAAAAGCCGTGCGGAACCGGGGGCTCCCACCCCAACATTGATGTTCGTTACCGTGACACGTACACCTGCGATGCCCTCCACCACGACTCGCAGCGACCGCATAGCCGCACCGCCGTCCGGCGAGGACCGGGAGTGATGCGCCGTCGCTCGTTCCTCGGCGCGCTCGCCGCCGGTGCAGCCCTGACCGCCGCAGCGCCCGCCGCCCTCGGCCGGACGCGCACCGAGCGACGGGCGACCGAACTCGACCCGACGGCGACCCTCGATGCGCCGGGCGTCTCGGAAGCAGTCGTCGGCGACGACGGCCGGTACGTCTACGGCGCCGCCCAGGACTCGCTGCTCGTCGCGGACTTCGAGGACCCGTCCGCGCCGACGACCGTCACCGAGGCCGAACCGACGGTCGGCGACGACGCGCTGACCGGCGTGCAGGACGTCGCCGTCTCCGGTGACCGCGCGCTGGTCGCCGGCCCGCCGGGGTTCCTGCGGGACGGCCAGACCGCCGGCGCCGCGCTGTTCGACGTCAGCGACCCCACCGACCCCGAGCAGGTCGCGGCCGTCCCGACCGACCACGCCGTCCACAACCTCCACCTCGACGGCGACACCGCCTACCTGACCGGATCGCGGCTCCCTGAGGAGCCCGTGCTCGTCTACGACGTCGGCGACGACAGCCCCGAGCCCGTCGCCGAGTGGTCGGTCGTCGACGCCGTCCCCGAGTGGGGCGGCGTCGGCGGGTCCGTCTACCAGTGCCACGACGTGGTCGCGACGGGCGACCGCCTGTACGTCGCGTACTGGGACGCCGGCACGTGGATCCTGGACGTGAGCGACCGCAGCGACCCCACGCCGGTCGCGAGCATCG
This sequence comes from Halobacterium yunchengense, assembly GCF_037031165.1. Classification (NCBI taxonomy): domain Archaea; kingdom Methanobacteriati; phylum Methanobacteriota; class Halobacteria; order Halobacteriales; family Halobacteriaceae; genus Halobacterium; species Halobacterium yunchengense. The sequence continues at coordinate 178,226 of NZ_JAYEZL010000001.1, forward strand.
GCGGCGTCGACCCGGAGGACGCGGACGGCGGCATCGCGGACATCGTCCAGCTCCCCGGGAACAGCCACTACGCGCGGCCGTCGCCGGACGGCGACCTGCTCGCCGTCGGCCGGGAGGCGTGGGACCGCGACCGCGGCGACGACCGGTACGGCGGCCCGGGCAGCATCGACCTCTACGACGTCAGCGACGAGACGGACCCCTCGTTCCTCGCGGCGCTCAGGCCGCCGGTCGTCGAGGACGCGGACGGCGACAATCACGTGAACACCGCGCACAACTTCGGGTTCCGCGGTCGCAGACTGTACGCCTCGTGGTACACGGGCGGCGTCCGGGTCTACGACCTCTCCGCGCCGACCGACCCCGAGACGCTGGGCTGGTGGGCGGCGCCCGGCGACGCGTCGTTCTGGACCGCGCGCCCGATCCCCGACGGGTTCGTCGCGTCCAGCGTCACCGACCCGTCGGCCGGCCGGGACGCCAACGAGAACTACGCGGAAGCGACGCTGTACGCGTTCCCCGAACCGGACGGGGACGCCGCCGCGTCGGCGGAGACACTGACGGTCGACGAGACGGGGATGCCGGAGTCCCCGCCGGACTACGACCTCCCCGCTACCAGCGAGGAGTCCGAGACCACCGACGCCGCGGCGACGACCGACGCGGCCGGAACCACACCCCAGCGGACGACGGCGCAGACGACCGGCGACGCGGGGACGACGGGCGCGACGCCGGACGGGACGACCGCGACTGGCTCGACGCCGGCCGACGACTCGACGGGCGGCGGCGTCCCCGGGTTCGGGGTGGGCGCGGCGGTCGCCGGCGGCGCGCTCGCCGCCTACCACCGCGTCCGGAGCGGCGACGAGCAGTGAGCTACATCCCCATGTCGGCGGCCGCCTCCGGCACCGGCAGGTCGCCCGGGGTCCGGCCGAGCAGTTCCGCGGCGTGGTCGAGCGCCATGTCGAACCCGTAGTAGCGCTCCAGTTCGTCGCCGTCGACGGTCGGCCGCACCTTCAGCATCGCGTACCCCTCGACGTTCTGCGCGATGGCGGCGGTGGCGCCGTCGGCCTCGAACTCGAGGACGCGCTCGGTGTCGGTCTCGTAGTAGCGGGCGGTGACGCCGTCTGCCTCGGCGGTCTCCTCGGTCATCGCCGGGGGTTCGCGCGGCGCGAGGAAAAACGCGACGGGTGCGGGCGACGCCGGGACTTATGTCGGTGCGGCGACGACGAGCGAGCATGGCGATTCCCCACTGGACGTGGCCGGACGGGGACGCCGGCGACGCGTCCGCGGACACGGACCTGGCGGCCGCCAGCGGCACGTTCGCGGTGCTGGCCGACGACACGCGCGCCGCGGTGCTCGGTGCGCTCTACGACGCCGACGCGCCGCTGTCGTACACCGACCTGGCGGCGGCGGTCGGCGTCGAGGACAACGGCCGCCTGAACTACCACCTCCGCGAACTCGACGACCTCCTCGTCCGGGGCGGCGACGGCTACGCGCTCTCCGCGGACGGCCGCGCGGTCGTCGAGACCGTGCGGGACGTAACCGCGGTACGGAGTGGCGAAGAGAACGCGCGTTCTCCGAACCGTTAACCGCGCGGCGGCCCTCCCACCGGCCGATGGCAGCCAGCGACAGGAGGGCGAGCAGTGGCTGACGCCGAGCCGGCGACCGACGCGCGCGGCGACGACGGAACTGCCGCGAGCAGCGACGGCGACGCGGCCGCGCGGACGGTCGCGTTCACCGCCGAGGGGTTCCGCGAGGGGTTCGTCACCGGACTCCCCGTCGCGCTCGGCGTCGCGGGCTACGGCGTCGTGTTCGGCGTCGTCGCCGCGCGCGCCGGCCTGAGCGTCGCTGAGACCGCGCTGATGAGCGCGACGGTGCTCGCGGGCGCCGCGCAGTTCGTCGCCGTCCAGCTCTGGGCGGACCCAATCCCGGTGGTCGCGGTCGTCACGACGACGCTAGTCGTGAACCTCCGGTACGTGCTGATGAGCGCGGCGCTCCGGCCGTGGTTCCGGCACCTGACCCCCGCGCAGGCGTACGGCAGCGTCTTCTTCTTCGCGGACGAGAACTGGGCGCTCACGATGGCGACGCTCCGCGCGGGCTCCCGGCGGGGCGCGTTCATGCTCGGGAGCGGCGTCGTGCTCTGGCTGCTGTGGATCGCGTCGTCGGTGGCCGGGGCGACGGCCGGCGACCTGGTCGGCGACCCGCGGCGCCTCGGCCTGGACTTCGTGGTCACGGCGCTGTTCGTCACGCTCGCCGCCGGCTTCTGGGAGGGGCGGTCGTCGCTGGCGCCGTGGGCCGCCGCGGCCGCGGTCGCCGTCGGCGCGAACGCGGTCGTCCCGGGCGAGTGGTACATCCTCGCGGGCGCGCTCGCCGGCGCCGGCGTCGAGGTGGTGAGCTACGATGACTGACGCGGTCGCGCCCGGCGCGCTGCCGGCGGACGCGCTCGCGCTGGACCCCGTCGTCGTCGGCGTCGTGCTGGCGATGGCGGCCGTGACGTACGCGACGAAGGCCAGCGGCCTCTGGTTTCTCGGCCGCGTCGACCTCTCCGAGCGCACGGAGGCCGGCCTCGACGTCCTCCCGGGCGCGGTCGTCGTGGCGTTCGTCGCGCCGGCGCTCGCGAACGGCGGCGTCCCCGAGTGGACCGCGGCCGCCGCGACGGTCGTCGTCGCGCGCAAGACCGGGAACCTGCTCGCGTCGCTCGCGGTCGGCGTCGCCGTCGTGCTCGCGGTCCGGAGCGTCGTCTGAGCGGCGGCGAGCGGGCGCCGTCGTCAGTCCAGCAGCCGCTGGGCGATGGTGTTCCGCAGCACCTCGCTGGTGCCCTCGTAGATCTCGTTGAGCTTCGCGTCCCGGTAGTAGCGCTCGACGGCGAAGTCCGTCGTGTAGCCGTAGCCGCCGTGGATCTGGATGCCCTCGTTGGTGACCTCCCGGGAGATCTCGGACGCGTACAGCTTCGCCTGCGCGGCCTGCTTGACGAAGTCCTCGCCGCGGATCTTCCGGTCCGCGGCCCTGTGCATCAGCAGCTCGGCGGCCTGGACCTTCGTGTCCATGTCCGCGAGCTTGTGCTGGATGGTCTGGAAGTCGCTGATCGGCTGGTCGAACTGCTCGCGGGTCTGCGAGTACTCGAGGGCGTCCTCGAGGGCGGCCCGCGCCAGCCCGATGGAGCGCGCGGCGATAGTGATGCGGCCGCCGTTCAGCGTCTCGAGGGCCTGCCGGAAGCCGTCGCCCTCCTCGCCGAGCAGGCGGTCCGCGGGGATCCGGCAGTCGTCGAAGCGCAGTTCCGCGGTCGGGCAGCCCTTGTCGCCGAGCTTGTCCTCGGTGCCCTCGACGTGGAAGCCGTCGTCGTCCTCGGGGCGTACGACGAACGACGAGATGCCATGGTGGCCCGCCTCGGGGTCGGTCTTCGCGAACACGGTGACGGTGTTCGCGACGCTGCCGTTCGAGATCCAGAGCTTGTCGCCGTTCAGCACGTACTCGTCGCCGTCCCGCTCGGCGGTCGTCTCCATGGACGGCACGTCGGAGCCGGCGCCCGCCTCGGAGAGCGCGAACGCGCCGACGTCGTCGCCGCGGTTCAGCGCCGCGAGGTACGCCTGCTTCTGGTCCTCGTCGCCGTACTGGTAGAGCATGTTCCCCGCGAGGCTGGTGTGTGCCGCGACCACCGTGCCGAGGCCGCCGCTGCCCCGGGAGATCTCCTCGAGGGCGATGGCGTACGAGTGGTAGTCGAGGCCGGCGCCGTCGTACTCCTCGGGGAACGGCATCCCCATCAGGCCCAGTTCGCCCATCTGCTCGACGAGGTCCCGGGGGAACTCGTCGGTCTCGTCGATGTCGTCAGCGCGTGGCACGACCTCCTCGTCCACGAACTCCGAGACCATCTCCTCGATCTGGCGTTGCTCCGCGCTGAGACTGAAGTCCATGTCGCGAAACTTGCCGCGTCGGGCCTTTAGTTTTCTCATAGGCGTGGGCGAGCGGAGCGAGCCCACGGAGATGCGAGCGGGGAGTGAAACGACCCGCGAGCGGCGTGGCCGAGCCGAGCGAGGCCACGTTACGGCGAGCGGCATCGGCGAGCGGACCGAGCCCACGGAGACGCGAGCGGACCGAGCCCACGGAGACGCGAGCGGACCGAGCCCACGATTCGACGGCGGCAGAGCGGCGGACGCGCCCGCGGAACCGCGGTCTCGGGCGTCGAGGGTCGCGTGACTCGTTCCCCATTACTTTTTGCGGGTGGTGACCTTAGCAGTGGTACAGCGATGGTCGGAGGCCAAACACAGTCCCCCCAGTCAGCGGCGTCGGCGCGCGCGTGGTGTCACGACGCGGTCCAGGACGTCTCGCGGACGTTCGCCCTGACGATCGACGCCCTCGAGGAGCCGATGGCGACCCGCATCTGCGTCGGCTACCTGCTGTGCCGGGTCGCGGACACCGTCGAGGACGCGACCGAGATACCGCCGGCCGAGCAGGCGTCGTTGCTGCGGACGTACGACCGCGTGCTCGACCCCGAGTCGAGCGTGGACGCGGCGGACTTCCTGGCCGAGGCCGAGCCCGTCCTCCCCGAGGACCGGAACGCGGACTGGCGGGTGGTCGCGGCGACGCCGCGCGTGCTCCGGGCGTTCGAGAGCCTCGACGCTGGCGCGCAGGACGCCATCCGGCCGACGGTCCGCGAGATGGCGACGGGGATGGCGTCGTTCGTGGAGCGCTACGAGGACGCCGGCGGGCTGCGCATCCAGTCCGTCGAGGAACTGGAGGAGTACTGCTGGTACGTCGCGGGGACGGTCGGCGAGCTAGTGACGGAGCTGCTGGCCGACGACGCGTCGCGGTCGGCGGCGGCGACGATGCGCGAGCACGCGCGGTCGTTCGCGCTGTTGCTCCAGCTCGTGAACGTCGCGAAGGACGTGCGCCCGGACTACCGCGAGGAGAACAACGTCTACCTGCCGGCGGAGTGGCTCTCCGAGGAGGACGTCCGACCAGAGGGCGTGACCGACCCCTCGAACGCGGCCGGCGTCGGGAGCGTCGTGGAGCGCGTGGTTGGCCGCGCCAGGGGGTACGCGGACGGCGCGCAGCGCTGGCTGGAGGCGATGCCGACGACGCGCGGGAACACGGTGGCCGCGTGGACGGTGCCGTACCTGCTTGCGGTCGGGACGATGCGGGAACTGCGGGAGCGCCCGCACGCCGTCGTCGAGGGGGACGTGAAGGTGTCGCGGTCGGAGGTCCACGCGGTGCTGGCGCGCGTCACCGGCGAGTTCGACCGGTCGGGCCTCGGCCGGCTCCGCGAGCGCGTCGCGAGCGAGCCGCTCGCGTGAGCGGACGGGAGACTGTTCTCGCCGGCGTCTCGGAAGCGGTATGTCGCTGCCGCCGGGAGGTCCGGGCATGGAGACGCTCGCCGACGTCGTCGCGAGCCTGGACGACCCGGACCGGCCGGCCGTGCGCGCCGAGCGGACGCACGACGCCAGGGAGTTCCGGTCGCGAGTGTACAAGACGGGGAACGCCCTGCGGCACCGCGGCGTCCGCGAGAGCGCCGGCGTCGCGGTCCTGGACGTGCCGGCGATGCCGGCGCTGCACACGTGTTTCGGCGCGGCGCTGCTCGGCGGCGTCGTGGAGTTCGGGCCGGACCGCGTGGTCGACGCGCGCGTGCTCGCGGGGCCGACGACGGAACTGGACGCCTACGACCTGCCGCGGGGCGGCCAGCGCGTCGGCTGGGGGGCGCCGCCCGCGGACCCGTCGTGGCTGTACTTCGAGCGGGACGTCTGGAGCGAGAACCCGACGTTCCCGGAGCCCGAGGTGGCGGCCGACACGCCGTTCCTGGGCGGCGCGACGCACGGCGAGGTCCTCGCGGCGGCAGTCGAGGTCGCCGACGGCTACGACGGCGACGACGAGGTCGCGGTGCGCGCGCCGCTGTCCCACCCGGGGACGGTCGTGGCCGGCGTCGTCGCACCGCTGGTCGCCGGCGCGACCGTCGTGGTCCCGCCCGCTGGGGGCGCCGGAACGGTCGCCGTGACGGCTGGCGACGACGCGCCGGAGGACCGCGTGGTGTCACCGGACGACGCACACCCCTGAGGACCGCGTGGTGTCGCCCGACGACGCACACCACTGAGGGCCGCGTAGTGCGCCGGACGACGCGCGCTCCTGAGGGGGCGTCGCTCGCGTTCGGCCGCGAGCCGTGACGTGTGAATGTGTCTCACTCTCGCGGAACCGATATGGTGGGGTGGTTGAATCGTTGTCGTATGCCCGGAGCAGTGTTCCGCCGCGGCGACCGCGTCACCCTCCGCACGGTCGAACGGGAGGACGCGGCGTTCGTCCAGCGCGGCCACAACGTCCCAGAAGTCGCCGTCCCGCTCGGCGTGAACCGGCCGGAGAACGAGGCCGAGGCAGAGGCGTCCATCGAGGACCACGAGGGCGACCCGCTGAACGTCGGCCTGCTGGTCTGCCTCGAGGACGGCGACGAGCCGACGCCGGTCGGGAAGGTGTCGCTGATGGACCTCCACCACACGCGCCCCGAGCTCTCGTACTGGGTCCTCCCCGAGTACCAGGGCGAGGGCTACGGCACGGAAGCCGTCGAGGTCCTGGTCGACTACGCGTTCGAGGCCCACGAGATCCGCGGCCTCCAGGCGCAGGCGTTCGCGCCGAACGAGGGGTCGGTCGGCGTGCTCGAGAGCCTCGGGTTCACGCACGAGGGGACGCTGCGGGACGCTCGGTTCCGCGACGGCGAGTACGTCGACGTGGTCTGGTACGGACTCCTGCGAGAGGAGTGGGAGGACGACTGATGCCGGGCCCGATCGTCGAGACGACCGACGACGTGACGCTGCGGACCGTCGAGCGCGAGGACGCGGCGTTCCTCCAGCGGCTGTTCGCGGACCCGTGGGCGCGCTTCGGCGTGCACGAGTCCACGCACAAGACCGAGGCCGAGGTCGAGGAGGCCATCGAGGAGGAGTTCGAGGACAACGCCAACGCCGCCTACCTCGTCTGCGACGACGCCGAGGACGCGCCCTACGACCACCCCGACGACGAGGACACGACGCCAGTCGGCGTGGTGCTGTTCGTGCACGTCGACCGCGACCGGCCGCAGGTCGTCCACTGGGTCGCGCCGGAGCACCGCGGCGACGGGGTCGGGGAGGCGGCCCTCGACCTCGCGGTCGAGACGGTGTTCCGGACGTACGACGCGCACTCGCTGTCGGCGGCGATTCCGGACGGCCGCGACGTCGCCCGCGAGCGCGTGGAGGCACTGGGCTTCCGCCACGAGGGCGCGAACCGCGAGATGGCGTTCGTCGAGGGCGCGTACCGCGACGTCCACCAGTACGGCCTGCTCCGCGAGGAGTGGAGGGCGTGATGCCGGGGCCAGTCGTCGAGCGCGGCGACCGCCTGGCGCTGCGCACCGTCGAGCGCGACGACGCCGCGTTCATGCAGCGGTCGACCACGGACCCCCGCATCCGGTGGTCGCTCGGGTCCGTCCACCACGACAGCCGCGCGGAGGAACGCGAGGGCATCGAGCAGTGGCTGGAGAGCGACGGCGTCGTCGCGTTCGTCGCGTGCGCGGTCGACGACGGGGAGACGGCGGACGCCGCGAGCGGTCGAACCGCGAGCGACGACGCGCCGCCCGGCAACCCCGACGAGGGCGAGACGACGCCGGTCGGGTCGGTGAGCGCGCGCCACGTCGACGGCGACCGGCCGTGGCTGGCGTACTGGCTGCTGCCCGAGTACCACGGCGAGGGCTACGGCAAGGAGATGGTGGAACTCGCCGTCGACCACGTCTTCCGGAGCCACGCCGTCCACGGCGTCAGCGCGGGCGCCTACGACTTCAACGAGGCCTCGCGCGGCCTCCTGGAGTCGCTGGGGTTCACCGAGGAGGCGCGCCGGCGCGAGGCGCGGTACATCGACGGCGAGTACGTCGACGAGTGCCAGTACGGCGTGCTCCGCGACGAGTGGACGGCGGGGAGGGACTGAGGATGCCGGGGCCAGTCGTCGAGAGGAGCGACCGCCTGGCGTTCCGCGTGCCCGAGCGCGACGACGTCGAGTTCCTGCAGCGCTCGCGGACCGACCCACGCGTCCGGTTCCCGCTCGGGTCGTACTACCACGGGAACCGCGACCAGCAGCGCGAGGCGTTCGAGGCGCGCGTCGAGGACGACAGCGAGGCCGCCTTCGTCGCCTGTCTGGCCGAGGATACGGCGGGCGACGGCGGCGCGGACGCGGAGCCGACGCGAGTCGGCTTCGTCGCCGTCCACAACGTCGACGGCGACCGCGCGTGGCTGACGTACTGGCTGCTGCCCGAGTACCACGGCGAGGGCTACGGCAGGGAGACCGCGGCGTTCGCCGTCGAGTACGCGTTCGAGACCCACGCCGTCCACGGCGTCAGCGCGGGCGCCTACGACTTCAACGACGAGTCGCGGGGCCTCCTCGAGTCGCTGGGGTTCACGGCGGACGTCCGCGAGGTCGAACGCGACTACGTCGACGGCGAGTACCACGACAGCTACACGTACAGCCTGCTGCGCCGCGAGTGGGCGCGCGAGCACCGCGACGCGTAACTCCGGCGACTGGTCGAAACGGCAACGCTTTTTGCGGTCCCTCGGTTCGGTGCCGGCGATGCCGGACTCCCCGTCGACGGCGCGCTGCGTGGTCCGCCGCGGCGACGAACTACTGGTCGAAGAGAGCGTCGACCCAGAGGACGGGCGCGCCTACGTGCCGCCCGGCGGTGCCCTCCCCCCGGGAGGCGACCCGGAGGCGGCGGTCCGCGAGGCGTTCGCCGACGTGCTGGACGCGACGCTCACCGACCTCGAACCGCTTGGAACGTTCGACGGCACGCGCGTCTACGAGGGCGGCCTCGAGGAGTCGTGGCCTCACACCGAGGAGGGGTTCACGCTGTACGACCCCGAGACGGGCGAGACCGGGCGCGTCTGCTGGCTGCACGTCGACGACTTCCGGAAGTACGGTGAGACGCTGCGCCCCGACGGGCTCCTGGACGCGCTCGACGGCGCGCGCGACGCCCCGGCGGACGCCTGACGCCGCGTCGGCCTCGGCAGACGCCCGACGTCGCGTCGAGGCGCCCGAACTCCTCGCGGACGGCCGCCGCTAGCGCGCTTCCTTCAGTTTCGCGAGCGCCTCGGGGTTCTCGATGCTGGAGAGGTCGCCGATCTCCTCGCCCGTGTACGCGCCCTCGATGGCGCGGCGGATGATCTTCCCCGACTGGGTCTTCGGGAACTCGTCGACGAACAGGAGCTCGCGGGGCCGGAACGGCTTCCCGAGTTCCTCGCCGACGTGCTCGCGGAGGGTCTCGCGGAGCGCGTCGCTCGGGTCGCGGTCGTCCGCGAGGATGACGTACGCGACGACGGCCTCGCCCGTCGTGTCGTCGGGCACGCCAACCACCGCGGCCTGGTTGACGGCGTCGTGGTCGATGAGCGCGCCCTCCACCTCGGCGGGGCCGACCTTCCGGCCGGCGACGTTGATGGCGTCGTCGGCGCGGCCGTGCAGGAACCAGAAGCCGTCCTCGTCGACCTGCGCCCAGTCGCCGTGGTTCCACAGGTCCCCGAAGCGCGACCAGTACTCCTCGAGGTAGCGGTCGTCGCCGCGCCAGAGGCTCTTCGTCATCGCGGGGTTCGAGGAGCGCGCGACGAGGTAGCCGCGCTCGTGGTCGTCCCGGACGGAGCGGCCGTCCTCGTCGACGACGTCGATGTCCATGCCGAGTCCGGGGCCGCCGAGCGTGCACGGCTTCAGCGGCTGGATGGGCATCGGCATCAGGAAGCAGCCGAACACCTCGGTGCCGCCGGAGATGTTGACGATGGGCGTGTCGCCGCCGCCGACGTGCTCGTAGAACCACAGCCAGGACTCGGGGTCCCAGGGCTCGCCCGTGGAGCCGAGCAGGCGGAGGCTGTCGAGGTCGTAGTCCTCGACGTGCTCGTCGCCGTACTTCCGGAGCGCGCGGATGGCGGTCGGTGAGATGCCGAACTGGGTGACGCCGTGGCGGTCGACGAGGTCCCAGAAGCGGTCCGGCCCGGGGTGGTCGGGCGCGCCCTCGTACATGACGATGGTGCCGCCGAACGCGTGGTTGCCGATGAGCGTCCACGGCCCCATCATCCAGCCGATGTCGCTCACCCAGAAGAACCGGTCGCCGGGTTTCTGGTCGAACCCGAAGTGGACTTCCTTCGCGGGCTGGACGAGCGCGCCGGCGTGCGTGTGCACGATGCCCTTCGGCTTCCCCGTGGTGCCCGAGGAGTACAGCAGCATGCAGGGGTCGCTGGCGTCCATCACGCGCGTGTCGAATTCGTCGTCCTGCTCTGCGACCGCCTCGTCCCACCACTCGTCGCGGCTCGTCCACGTCAGCGACTCGTCGGGGCTGTCGGCGACGCCGAGGCGGTCGTAGACGATCGTGTGCTCGACGTGGCCGGCCTGGTCGATGGCCTCGTCGAGGGTGTCCTTCAGGAGGACGTGGTCGCCGCGCCGCAGGAAGCCGTCGCCCGTGAACACGACCGAGCACTCGCTGTCCTCGATTCTGGTGGCGGTGGCGTCGACGCCGAACCCGGAGAAGATGGGGACGGCGATCGCGCCGACCTTGAAGACGCCGTAGAGGATGCTCTGGACCTCCGGCACCATCGGCATGTACAGGCCGACGGTGTCGCCCTCGCCGACGCCGCGTTCGACGAGCGCGTTCGCGACCCGGTTGGACTGGCGGTGGAGGTCGTGGTAGGTCTGCTGGCGAACCTCGCCGTCCTCGCCCTCCCAGATACAGGCGACGTGGTTGCGCGTGCCGTCGTCGACGCCGGCGTGCCGGTCGACGGTGTTGTGCGCGACGTTCAGTTCGGCGCCCGGGTACCACTCCGTGAACTGGGGGCCGTCGGTCTCGTCCCGCACCTCGTCCCAGCGCTCGTGGAACTCCAGGCCGAGGTAGTCCGGGAGCTCCCCCCAGAACCAGTCGAGGTCGCCGGTCGTGCGGTCGACGAGTTCGTCGTAGTCGTCGATGCCGTGGGTCTGCATGAACTGCCAGACGTTCGTCGACTCGACGAACGCCTCGCTGGGCCGGTGGACGATCTCGTCGACCTCGTCGAGTGAATCCATACGTGAGGGTCTGTCGTTCGCGCCAAAGGTGTTTCGCAGTTTTCGCTCGCCGCCGAGGACGGCGCCAGCGACCGCCTCCGCGCCCGACGCGGCCGCGCACATCACAACGGTTATTAAAAATACTGTCGTGGCGGAAAACAATGGCCCCGCCGGAGTCCACTCGCGGGAGCGTCGCCTCCCTGGTGCTGGTGGCCGCCGCCGTCGCGGTGCTCGTGGCGGCGGCCGCGCTCCTATTCGCCGCGCCGGCAGCGCCGACCGGGGAGCGCATCGGCGCCGACGCGAGCGAGGAGTTCGACGCCGTCGACGGCCTGACGGCGACGCGGACGACCGTCGTGGAGCGCGGCGACCGGACGAGCGAGACGGTCGCGGCGGTCGCGCTCCGCCCCGGCACCGACCGCCGCCGCACGGAACTGCTGGACGGCGACCGGCAACACGCGGTGACGGCGTCGAACGGCTCGGTGCTGTGGCTGTACGACGAAGACGCCGACGCGGTGACGCGCGTCCCGCTCGCCGAGACGCCGCCCGGTGAGGCGACCGCCGGCGACCGCGTCGAGCGACTGTTCGCCGCGCTGAACGTCACGCGGCCCACGGCGTCGGCGTCCGCGACCGTCGAGGGCCCGGTCGCCGCCCTCCCGGTCGTCCCGGAGGCGAACGGCGCCACGGACGCGCCGTCCGCGACGAACGCCCGCGTCGGCGTCACGTACGAGGGCACGGGGGCGGTGGACGGCCGCGAGGCGTACGTGCTGCGTATCGAACCGGCGGCGTCCGGTGCCTTCGAGCAGACCCTGTGGGTCGACCGGGAGACGTTCTTCCCCCTGCAGCGCGAGACGTCCTGGAGCGACGACGGCACGCCCGTGACGGTGACGACCACCTACGAGAACGTCACCGTGAACCCCGGCCTCGACGCCGACACGTTCCAGTTCGACGCGCCCGCGGACGCCACGGTGGAGACCCTCGAGACGCCCGAGACCACCGCCTTCGACGGCGTGGCGGACCTGCGGGCCGCGACCGACGCGCCGGTGCCGGCGCTGGACCTGCCGCCGTCGTTCCGCCTGACGTACGCCACCGAGACCACCGGCCGCGTGCACGGCGCCGGCGTCCGGTACGCCAACGAGACGGCGCTGGTGACCGCGGCGACGTACAACCGCACCGCGCCGGTGGACGGCGACCGGACGGTGTCGGTACACGGCCGCGAGGCGGTCGTCGACACGGGGCCGACGACGTCGGTGTCCTGGAACTGCGACGACTACCGGTACACCGTCCGCGGCCGGGGCGTCACCGCGGACTTCCTCGTGTCGGTCGCTCGCGGCGTCGACTGCGAGTAGCCGGGCCGAGCCCGCTGCACTCGGTGGCCGGCAACTCGCGTGGGGTGTGCCAACGCTTTACTCCGGTGGCGCCGAACCGACCGGTATGCGAGCAGCAGTGCTGGAGGCGCACGGGGAACCGCTGGCCATCGAGGACGTCGAGCGGCCGTCCGCGGACCCGACCGGCGTGGTCGTTGAGACAGAGGCGTGTGGCATCTGCCGGAGCGACTGGCACGCCTGGCGGGGCGACTGGGAGTGGTTCGGAGCGAAGTCACCGGTCGGCCAGATTCTCGGCCACGAGCCCGCCGGCACGGTGGTCGAGGTCGGCGAGGACGTCGACACCCTCGACGAGGGCGACCGCGTCGCGGTCCCGTTCACGCTCGGCGACGGCACGTGCCCGCACTGCCGGCAGGGCCGCGGGAACGTCTGCGAGAACGCGATCCCGCTGGGGTTCACGCCGCTCGCGGAGGGCGCGTTCGCCGAGGAGTTCGCGGTGCCGTACGCCGACCACAACGCCGTCCCGTTGCCCGACGGCGTCGACGCCACGGAGATGGCGAGCCTGGGCTGCCGGTTCACGACGGCGTTCCACGGCGTCGCCCACCGCGCGACGCTCTCGCCCGGCGACTGGGTGGCGGTCCACGGCTGCGGCGGCGTCGGCCTCTCGGCCGTCCACGTCGCGGACGCGCTCGGCGGCCGCGTCGTCGCCGTCGACCTCGACGAGGCGGCGCTCGCGCGCGCCAGCGACCTCGGCGCCGAGGCCACGATCGACGCCGGCAGCGTCGAGGACGTGCCGAAGGAGGTGAAGGCCGTCACTGACGGCGGCGCGGACGTCGCCGTGGACGCGCTCGGCATCGCGGAGACCTGCCGGAACTCCGTGTTGAGTCTCGGGACGCGCGGCCAGCACGTCCAGATCGGGCTGACGACCAGCGACGAGCGCGGCGAGGTCTCGCTGCCGACCGACCGGATGGTCCTCGAGGAGATCGAGTTCTACGGCTCGTACGGCATGGCGCCCTCGGACTACCACGAGCTGTTCAGCATGGTCGAGGCCGGGAAGCTCGACCCCGGCCGGGTGGTCTCGGAGACCGTCGACCTCGCCGGCGTCTCCGACCAGCTCGCGGCGATGACCGACTACGAGACCACCGGCATCCCCGTCGTCGACAGCTTCTGACCGCGCGGACGGCCACTCGACGGTTCGGCGGACGCGACTGGAGGGCTGGCCGGACCGGCGTTCCGCACGGCCGTCGCACCGCGAGCGGTTGCCGTCCCGCAAACGCTTTTCCGCGGGGCGTCCAAGGGTGTCGTATGTACGCCCGCGACGCGAAGAAACACGAGGAGGTGTGGTTGCTGGACCGCCTCGACGAGTTCGGGTTCGAGGACCCGGCGTTCCGGTCGCGGGACTACGTGCTCGCCATCGACGAGGACACCAACGAGCGGGCCGGGTTCGCGCGCCTCCGCGTGCACGCCGCCGACGAGGGGAAGGTCTGCGAGTTCACGAACATCGGCGTGCGCGAGGACTGGCGCGGCCACGGCGTCGGCGCCCACCTCCTCGAACACCTCGTCGAGGACGCCCGCGACCAGGGGTTCGAGGAGGCGTACGCGCTCACCGACGAGGCGGACTACCTCGCGCAGTTCGGCTTCGAGCGCGTGCCCGAGGCCGACCTGCCGCCGCCGCTGCCGGACCGCCTCGAGGCGACGCGGACCTACCAGCCGGACGCCGAGCCCGTCCACCTCGAGTTCGCGGACTTCGAGATCCCCCAGCGCCTCCGCGACCGGTTCGCCGCGGAGGAGGGCGACGACGACGAGTCCGAGGAGTCCCGGGAGTCCGCGGAGGACTTCGGCATCGACCCGGACACGGCGACGTACAAGTACGACACCGGCGGCTGACCGTCCCCCGTGCCATCGTTCGGCACGGTCACTGAACGCTTTTGCCGGTCCGCGGTCGTCTCGGAGACATGACGGAGTTCGTCACGCCGCCCGCGATGGAGCCCGGCGACCGCGTCGCGGTGCTCGCTCCCTCGTCCGGTGGCGCCCGCGAAGCGCCGCACTTGCTCGAACTGGCCCTGGACCGCCTCCGGAACGTCTTCGACCTCGAGCCCGTGGTCTACCCGACCGCTCGACAGGGCGACGAGTTCCTGCGGGCGCACTCGCGAGCGCGCGCCGCCGACCTCCACGCGGCGTTCCGCGACCCCGAGATAACGGGAGTGTTCGCGACCATCGGCGGCGCCGACCAGCTGCGCGTCCTGGCGCACCTCGACGGCGACGTGCTGCGCGAGCACGCGACCCGCTTCTACGGGATGAGCGACAACTCCAACATCGGGCTGTTCCTCTGGCGACACGGCGTCGTCTCGTTCAACGGCGCGCAGCTGTTGAACGAGCTCGCGACCGCCGGCGGCCTCCCCGAGTACACCGAGCGGTACTGCCGGCGGGCGTTCTTCGAGGAGTCCCTGGGCGAACTCGAGCCCAGCGACGAGTACACCGACGAACCCAACCGCTGGTGGACTGACCCGAGCCTGCTCGACGAGCCCCCCGAGTACGAACCCAACCCGGGCTGGCGGTGGGCGGGCGGCGACGAGCCGGCGTCGGGGCGGCTCTGGGGCGGGACGCTGGCGGTCGTCGAGTGGCACCTCGCCAGCGACCGCTACCTGCCCGCCCCCGAGCGCCTCGACGGCGCGGTGCTGTGCGTCGAGACCGACGAGACCCTGCCGGCGCCGGAGATCGCCGCCGGGACGCTGCTGGCGATGGGCGAACGCGGCCTCCTCGAGCGGTTCGACGCCGTCCTCGTCGGCCGGCCGCCGACGCGCAGCCACGTCACGGGTCCGCCGCGCGGCGACCGCGCGGCGTACCGCGAGCAGCTCTACGACGAGGTCGCCGAGACGGTCAGCCGCTACAACCCGGAGGCGCCAGTCGTGCTGGGGCTGGACTGGGGGCACACGAACCCGATCGCGCCGCTCCCCGTCGGCCGCGAGGTCGAGGTCGACCCGGTGGGGGAGCGCGTGGTCGTCCGGTGAGAACGTACAAGGATTAAGACGGAGAACCGCCTGGGTTCGGGTATGTTCGACGAGGACGACCTCGCGGCCATCCGGGACGGCCGCGAGGAGTGGGAGGAGGACACCCTCTCACCGACCCTCGACCGGTTCGGGGAGCGCAAGGCGGAGTTCACCACGGATACCGGCGGTCAGGCGGTCGACCGGCTCTACACGCCCGAGGACGTCGCCGGCCTCGACTACGAGGCGGACCTCGGGTTCCCCGGCGAGGACCCCTACACCAGGGGCGTCTACCCGACGATGTACCGCGGTCGGCTCTGGACGATGCGCCAGTACGCCGGCTTCGGGACGCCCGGGGAGACCAACGAGCGCTTCCACTACCTCCTCGACCAGGGCCAGACCGGGCTGTCGATGGCGTTCGACCTCCCGACGCAGATGGGCTACGACTCCGACGCCGCGATGGCCCAGGGAGAAGTCGGGAAGTCCGGCGTCGCCATCGACACGCTCGCGGACTTCGAGCAGGTCTTCGACGGCATCCCCCTCGATGAGGTGAGCACTTCGATGACCATCAACGCGCCCGCCAGCGTGCTGCTGGCGATGTACATCGCCGTCGGCGACGAGCAGGGCGTCGACCGCGAACAGCTCCGGGGCACCATCCAGAACGACATCCTCAAGGAGTACGTCGCGCGGAACACGTACATCTTCCCGCCGGAGCCGTCGATGCGCGTCATCACGGACATCTTCGAGTTCTGCGCCGAGGAGACGCCGAAGTTCAACACCATCTCCATCTCCGGGTACCACATCCGGGAGGCCGGCGCGACCGCCGCCCAGGAGGTCGCGTTCACGCTCGGCGACGGCATCGAGTACGTCGAGACCGCCCTGGACGCCGGCCTCGACGTCGACGAGTTCGCGCCCCAGCTGTCCTTTTTCTTCAACGCCCACAACAACATCCTCGAGGAGGTCGCGAAGTTCCGCGCCGCCCGCCGCATGTGGGCGACCGTCATGGAGGACCGCTTCGGGGCGGAGAGCCCGAAGAGCAAGCAGCTGAAGTTCCACACGCAGACCGCCGGGTCGACGCTGACCGCCCAGCAGATCGACAACAACGTCGTCCGCGTCGCCTACCAGGCGCTGGCGGCGGTGCTCGGCGGCACGCAGAGCCTCCACACGAACGGGAAAGACGAGGCGCTGTCGATCCCCACGGAGGACTCCGTGCGCACGGCGCTGCGGACCCAGCAGATCCTCGCTCACGAGTCCGGCGCCGCGGACACCATCGACCCCCTCGCGGGCTCGTACTACGTCGAGTCGCTGACCGACGACATCGAGTCGGAGGCCTTCGACATCCTCGAGGAGGTCGACCAGCGCGGCGGCATGCGGCAGGCCGTCGAGGACCAGTGGGTCCAGCGCCAGATCCAGGACGTCGCGTTCGAGCGCCAGCAGGAGATCGAGGACGGCGAGCGCGTCATCGTCGGCGTCAACGAGTTCGAGGTCGAGGACGACGAGCCCGAGGTGGACATCGAAGAGGTCACCGAGGAGGACGAGCGCCGCAAGGTCGAGGGCCTCGAGGCCGTCAAGGCCGACCGCGACGACGAGGCCGTCGAGGCGGCGCTCGCCGACCTGCGGGCGGCGGCGGAGGGCGACGAGAACCTGATGCCGTACATCGTCGACGCCGTGAAGGCGTACGCCAGCGTCGGCGAGATCTGTGACGCGCTCCGGGACGTGTTCGGCGAACACCAGCCCGGCGCCGCGGTCTGAAACGGCCCCCTCTGTCCGGCGCCGCGGTCTGAAACGGCCCCCTCTGTCCGGCGCCGCGGTCTGAAGCGACTCCCTCTGTCCGGCGCCGCGGTCTGAAGCGACTCCCTCTGTCCGGCGCCGCGGTCTGAAGCGACCCTCTCTGCCGGGCGAATCGGGTCGCCGACCGGACGCCGCAGCCTTCTTGCCGACTCGAGCGAGAGAGTCCCGTATGCGCTTCGACCACGTCGGCGTCGCGACAGACGACGCCGCCGCCCTCGCGGACCTGTACGCGGAGCTGTTCGACGCGCCCGTCGTCCACGAGGAGACGTTCGGCGGGCTCGACGTGACGTTCCTCGATTTGGGCGGCGACGGCTACTTCGAACTGCTCGAACCGGTCGACGACGACACGACCATCGCTCGCTACCTCTCGGAGAACGGGCCCGGCATCCACCACGTCGCGCTCGCGACCGACGACGTCGCGGCGGCGCTGGACGCCGCGCGGGACGCCGGCGTCGACCTCGTCGACGAGGAGCCGCGCCCGGGGGCGTGGGGCCACGACGTCGCGTTCCTCCACCCGAAGTCGACCGGCGGCGCGCTCGTGGAGTTCGTCCAGCACTGACCGCGCGGCTGACAGACCCTACGCGGCGTCGAGGCGGTCGGCGACGTGCGGTCCGGCCCTACGCGGCGTCGAGGCGGTCGGCGACGTGCGGTCCGACCGGCTCCGGTGGGGCCGCGGGGTCGAACCACCGCGCCTCCAGGACGTCGTCGGAGGGGGCGACGTCGCCGTCGCCGACCGCCGCGTCGAAGAACACCCAGTGGCCCGTGACGCCGTCGCCGCCCTCGACGAGCGCGAACGACTGCTCGAGCACGCGGTGGACGCCGGTCAGCTCCGGCTCGACGCCGACGTCCTCGAGGACGCGGCCGGTCGCGGTGTCGGGGAGGGACTCGCCGCGCTCGGTCGGCCCGCCGGGGAGGTCCCAGGCGCTCGGCTGGTCGCGGTAGCGCACGAGGAGGACGCGGCCGTCGCGCCAGAGGAACACGCGCGCGCCGCCGAGGGACCCCGCCTCGGCGGCCTGGAGGCAGTCGGTGTAGGTGGGCCTCGGGACGACCGCCTCCTCGGTGACCACGTCGAACGCCCCGAAGTCGCGTTCGAGGCTGGCGAGCCGCCGGCTGTCGTCGTCCCGACCACCCGAGTGCGACACGAGCGGGGCATCGGCGTCCTCCCGTTTAGTTCGTTCGGCCACGGCCACCGGGCCGGGGCGGCGCCGCGGCCGTCCCGCAGAGCAAGGACCCACCACTCCCACAGTGCTAGAGCGCACCAGCCCCACAGTGCTAGAGCGCACCAGCCCCACAGTACCAGGGCGTAGCAGTGCCACAGTGCCAGATCGGCGTCCCGCTTCGACGCCGATCAGGGCGCTGGGCCGAAACTTTCGACTTTCGCCGCGTCGACGTCGAAGCCGGCGGCCTCGAGCGCGTCGACGGCGGCCTCGCAGAACTCCGCGAACCCGTAGACGAACGGCACGCCCTCCGTCGGCCCGGTCAGCGACTGGACGGCGCCCGCGACGTCGTCCGCGACGACGAGGACGCGCGCGCCGGCGGCCGAGAGGTCCGCGAGGCGGTCCTCGTGGGCCGGCTGGTCGTCCTCGTAGACGACGGTCACCGACGCGTCCGCGGCGACCGCGCGCTCGCCGACCGCGACCGCGGGGCCGACGCCCGGGCCGCCGGCGAGCACGACGACGGCGTCCTCGTCCTCGTAGTAGTCGTCGCCGAACGGCCCCGTCACGGTCACCTCGTTGCCCGGGTCGCGGTCGGCGAGCCACGGGCCGAGCGTCCCCTCTGGGTCGACCTCGACGGTGACCTCGAACGTCTCGTCGACGGTCGGCGACGACAGCGTGTAGAACCGCCCCTCGCGGTCCCCCTCGAACTCGCCGAACACCTGCACGAACTGGCCGGGCCGGGCGTCGAAGCCCGGCGGGCTCTCGAAGGTCACCGCGACGGTGTCCGGGCCGACCGACCGGACCGACCGGACCGCGACTGCTGTCTCGTCCATGCGCGGCCGTTGACGCCGCCCGCCCATAGGGGTTGGCTTCCGGACCGAGCGGCGGCGTCCCGCCGGCGGAACGGGCGGAGCGCCCACCGGATTTCCAGTGTGGGTCCCACCGGAGTCGAACGGCGGCGTCCCGCTCGAGTACCGGGTGTGCGTCGATTCCACACGCGGGCGCAACGCGCGCACGGAACCGCCGTCCGTCACGGCGCAAGTATCGCCGGTGTACGTTCGTCCAGTTCTCCGTGGGGCGAGCACCGAATCCGGCGTTTCCAGGAGGCGCACGCCTTCAGAAGCCTTTTTGCTCGGGGCGCGGCTACCCGCAGACACATGCACGACGACCTGAACTGGGCCATCGGCGGCGAAGCCGGCGATGGAATCGCGTCCACCGGCAAGATCTTCGCGCAGGCGCTGTCCCGCGCCGGCCGGCACGTCTACACCTCGAAGGACTTCGCGTCGCGAATCCGCGGCGGGTACACCGCCTACAAGGTCAGGACGTCCGTCGACCGCGTGCAGAGCGTCGTCGACCGGCTCGACGTCCTCATCGCGCTCACCGAACGCACCGTCGACGAGAACCTCGACGAGCTCCACGAGGACTCCATCATCATCTACGACGGCGAGCGCACCGAGTTCTCGGACTTCGAGGCGCCCGACGACACCACGGGCCTCGACGTCCCCCTGAAGTCGCTGGCGGAGGACGCCGGCGGCGCCATCATGCGCAACATCGTCGCGCTCGGCGCCGTCTGCGCCGTCACTGACTTCCCCATCGAGAACCTCGACGAGTCACTCGAGAAGCGCTTCGGCAGCAAGGGCGAGAAGATCGTCGAGAACAACAAGCAGGCCGCCCGGCTCGGCCACGAGTACGTCACCGACGAACTCGACGTCGCCACCCCGTACGAGCTGGAGACCACCGACAGCGACTACGTGCTCCTGAACGGCGACGAGGCCATCGGCATGGGCGCCATCGCCGCCGGCTGCCGGTTCTACGCCGGCTACCCCATCACGCCCGCGACGGACGTGATGGAGTACCTCACCGGTCGCATCGAGCAGTTCGGCGGCCACGTCGTCCAGGCGGAGGACGAGCTCGCCGCCATCAACCTCGCGCTCGGCGCCGCCCGCGCCGGTGCCCGCGCGATGACCGCGACCAGCGGCCCCGGCATCGACCTGATGAGCGAGACGTTCGGGCTCGTCGCCACCAGCGAGACGCCGCTGGTCGTCACGAACGTCATGCGCTCGGGGCCCTCGACGGGGATGCCGACCAAGCAGGAGCAGGGCGACCTGAACATGATGCTGAAGGGCGGCCACGGCGAGATTCCGCGGTTCGTCCTCGCGCCGACGTCGGTCGCGGAGTGCTTCCACAAGACCGTCGAGGCGTTCAACCTCGCCGAGAAGTACCAGGTGCCGGTCTACCTCACCGCGGACCTCTCGCTGGCTGTCACCGAGCGGACGTACGAGCCCGACGAGTTCGACATGGACGAGGTCGAGGTCGACCGCGGGAAGCTCGTCGACGAGGACGACGTCTCGACCTGGCAGAACGAGAAGGGGCAGTTCAAGCCCCACGCCGTCACCGCCGACGGCGTCAGCCCGCGCGCGATTCCCGGCACGGAGGGCGGCGTCCACATGTCCACCGGGCTCGAGCACGACGAGCTCGGCCGCCGCACGGAGGACACGGACGTCCGCGTCGAACAGGTCGACAAGCGCTACCGGAAGGTCGAGACCGCCGAGGAGCAGGAGGACTTCGACTACCGCGAGTTCGGGGACGCCGACGCCGAGAACCTCGTCATCTCGTGGGGGAGCAACGAGGGCACGCTCGTCGAGGCGCTGGACTACCTCGACGACCTCGACGTCCGCGTCGTCTCCGTCCCCTACATCTTCCCGCGCCCCGACCTCACGGAGGACGTCCGGAACGCCGAGGACGTGGTCGTCGTGGAGGCGAACGCCACCGGGCAGTTCGCGGACGTCGTCGAACACGACGTCCTCGAGCGCGTGAAACGCATCAACAAGTACGACGGCGTGGACTTCAAGGCCGACGAACTCGCCGCCGACATCGAGCAGACCCTGGAGGCCTGACACAATGAGCTCCGAGAACGTCCGATTCACCGACTTCAAGTCCGACAAGCAGCCCACGTGGTGTCCGGGCTGTGGCGACTTCGGCACGATGAACGGCATGATGAAAGCCCTCGCCGAGACCGGCAACACGCCCGACGAGACGTTCGTCGTCGCCGGCATCGGCTGCTCCGGCAAGATCGGGACGTACATGCGGTCGTACGCGCTCCACGGCGTCCACGGGCGCGCGCTCCCGGTCGGCACCGGCGTCAAGCTCGCGCGCCCCGACCTCGAAGTGATGGTCGCCGGCGGCGACGGCGACGGCTACAGCATCGGCGTCGGCCACTTCATCCACGCCGTCCGCCGGAACGTCGACATCACGTACGTCGTCATGGACAACCGCATCTACGGCCTCACGAAGGGGCAGGCGTCCCCGACCAGTCGCCCGGACTTCGAGACGGCGACCACGCCCGAGGGCCCGAAGCAGCCGCCCGTGAACCCGCTCGCGCTCGCGCTCTCGGCCGGCGGGTCGTTCATCGCCCAGAGCTTCTCCTCGGACGCCCAGCGCCACACCGAGATCGTCAAGGAGGCCGTCGAGCACGACGGCTTCAGCCTCGTCAACGTCTTCAGCCCCTGCGTGACGTTCAACGACGTCGACACCTACGACTACTTCCGGGACAGCCTCGTCGACCTCTCGGAGGAGGACGACTACGACGCCACCGACTACGACCAGGCCAAGGACGCCATCCTCGACGCCGACAAGGAGTACATGGGCGTCCTCTACCGCGACGAGAACGCCGTCCCCTACAACGAGGCCCACGGCGTCACCGAGAACATGGCCGAGATCCCGGACGGCGCGCCCGAGGGCGCCACCGACCTCGTCCGCGAGTTCTACTAACCGACCGCTCTTCGACCGGCTGACCGCGCTCGGCCTCGAATGCGCGCTGCGCGCACCCCCGTCGCTCGCTCGGGCGGGGCGCCACCGCTTCGACGCCCGCCGTCGAATCGCCGAGGCGACCGCGACCACGAACCTTTTTTCGCCGAGTGTGCGTGCGTGCGAGTGATGAGTCCGCCGAACGGGACCGCTCGCAGACACGCCACCTCCCGTCGACGGCACCGATGAGGCTGCGCGTCGACTGGCGCGTCAGCCTGCGGCTCGTCGGCACGGTGCTGAAGTGGCTGTGGGCGCCGATGCTGCCGTCGCTGCTGCTGGCGGTGTACGACGGCACGCCCCTGTTGCCGTTCGCCGCGCCGATGGTCGGCACGGCCGTGCTCGGTCGTTCACTCGAGGTGCTGACCGACGAGACCCAGCTGCGAGTCCGGGAGGCGTTCCTGATGGTCGCGCTGTCCTGGCTCGGCGTCGCCGTCGCCGGCGCCGTCCCGTTCGTCCTCGCGGGGAACGGCGCGCTCGCCGCGCCCGTGAACGCGCTGTTCGAGAGCATGAGCGGCATCACGACGACCGGTGCGACGGTCATCGACGACTTCGACGTGTACACCCGGGCGGCGTTCCTGTGGCGCGCGACCCTCCAGTGGGTCGGCGGCCTCGGCATCGTCGTGCTCGCGACCGCGGTCCTCTCCCAGCTGTCGGTCGGCGGCACACAGCTGATGGAGACGGAGACGCGGACGAGGAACGTCGACAAGCTCACGCCGCGGATCTCCGAGACGGCGCGGCTGCTCGGGGGGATCTACGCGGGCCTGACCGCCCTCCAGGTGGCGGTGCTGGTCGGGCTCGGCGCGGTCGGCCTGGCGCCCGAGATGACGGCGTTCGACGCGGTGACACACGCGTTCACCACGGTGTCGACGAGCGGGTTCTCCCCGCGCGGCGAGAGCCTCGCCGCGTTCTCGCCGGCCGTCCAGTGGGCGACCGTCCCGTTCATGGCGCTCGGCGCGACGAGCTTCGTGTTGCTGTACTTCGCGCTCCAGGGGAACTTCGACCGGCTCCGCGAGAGCGAGGAGTTCCGGTTCTACGTCGGCGTGCTGGCGGCGTTCTCCGCCGGGGTCGCGACGCTGCTGGTCGTGCAGCCGTCCTCGCATCAGTCCCTGGAGGCAGTGGTCCGGCACGCCGTCTTCCAGGTGGTCTCTATCGTGACGACGACGGGGTACGCGAGCACGAACTTCGACGCGTGGACGCCCGGCGCCCAGCACCTCCTGTTCGTCTGCATGTTCGTCGGCGGCATGGCTGGCAGCACCACGTGCTCCATCAAGACGCTGCGGTGGCTGGTGGTCGTGAAGACGTTCCGCCGCGACCTGTTCGTCGCCGCGAGCCCGAGCGTCGTGCGGCCGGTGCGGTTGAGCGGCGCCGTCGTCGACGAGGAGACCATCCGGGACGTCTACTCGTACACGCTCGTCGGCCTCGTCGTCTTCGTCGTCGGCACGCTGTTCGTGGTCGTCGACGGCGCGCGCATCCCGGAGACCGTCACCGAGTTCGAGGCGATGAGCGCGACCGCGGCGACGTTCTTCAACGTCGGCCCGGCGTTCGGGCTCGCCGGCCCGTTCGCCAGCTACAGCGCGTTCCCGCCGTCGACGAAGGTCGCGTTGACGTTCCTGATGTGGGTCGGCCGCATCGAGATCGTGCCCGTGCTCGTGCTGTTGACGCCGTCGTACTGGCTGTCGTAGCCGTGCCGCGGCCGTCGGTGCCTTCGACCACCCGGCCGGTGGGACCGCCGGCCGCCCGCCTTTCCGCCCTCTCGCGGGCGTCACGAACGTTCCCGCGTGTTTTTTACCTGCGAGTCGAATTACGTCCAGTAACAATGACCGCGGACGCCGAGGCCGGTCGCCGACCGCGAGCGCCCGAGACGCGGCGCCGACACCCACAGCGGGGCGTCCGCGCGACCGCCGCACCGCGAGCAGAGCACGCGACAGCGACGAACACGACGCGAGAACGCCATGTCTGAGACCTACGACGTCGTCATCGCCGGCGCCGGGCCGGCCGGAGCACAGTGCGCGCGGGACCTCGCGCAGCGCGAGTACGACGTGCTCGTGCTGGAGGCCGAGCCCGAGGAGGACTTCCCGCGCCAGTCGAACAAGTCCACGGCGGGGACGTTCGCGTCGATGACCGGCGCGTTCGGCGTCCCCGACGAGGTCGTGATGAACTACACCGACGAGGTCGTCCTCGAGTCGCCGAACGACCACTTCGTCCAGGACCAGCCCGGCGCAGTCCTGGAGTTCGCGGACTTCAAGCGGTGGCTCGTCGCGGAGGGCCGCGAGCACGGCGCCGAGTACCGCTTCGGCGCGCGCGCCAACAACCCCATCACCGAGGACGGCGAGGTCGTCGGCGTCCAGTACGCGGGCAACGAGGAGGTGTACGCCGACGTCGTCGTCGACGCGACGGGACCGGCCGCGCCGCTCGCGAAGAAACTCGGCGTCTGCGACCTCGAGCGGCACAACCAGGCGGTCGGCATCGAGTGGGAGATGGAGGGCGTCGACGTCGACCACCCCGGCTACGCGGACCTCACGGACGCGATGATGCTGCGCCTCGACCACCGGTACGCGCCCGGCGGCTACTCGTGGATCTTCCACACGGGCGAGGACACCGCGAAGGTCGGCCTCTGTTACATCCAGAACGAGAGCTACCAGAAGTACGGCGACACCGCGAAGAGCATCGACGACCACCTCGAGCACTGGCTGGAGACGGACCCGCGGTTCGCCGACGCCCGCCGCATCGAGGACAAACAGCAGCACCGCGGGTCCGCGCACATCCAGATGCCGGACGACCTCAGCGCGGCCGGGTTCATGGCCATCGGCGACACGGTGCCGACCATCGATCCGCTGTGGGGCGAGGGCATCCACAAGTGCATGGAGTCCGCGCGCGCCGCGGCCATCACCGCCGACCGCTGCCTGATGGGCTCGGAGACGGACACGTCCGCCGAGGCGATGTCCGTCTACGACGAGCTCTGGCACGCGCGCGTCGCGCCCGACATGCGCAAGCGGCTGACGATGACCCAGCTGCTGTACCTCGCGCCGAACGACCGCTACGACCGCCTCATGCGCGACCTGAGCGCTCTGGACGTGGACACGCTCAGCGACGCCAACGACGGCAGCATCCGCGGCCTCTCGAAGCTCGTCCACCTCGACGACCTGCCGCTGCTCGCGCGGTTCGCGAAGCAGCGCCTCGCCGAGTAACACCGGAAGCCCTTTCTCCGGCGGTTCGCCACTGGACGGCGATGGCCGCCCTCCCGCCGCTCGGCTTCGGGACGTTCCAGTTGACCGGCGACGACTGCCGGCGCGCCGTCCGGACGGCCCTCGAGACGGGGTACCGCCACGTCGACACCGCGCAGTACTACGGGAACGAACGCGAGGTCGGCGACGCGCTCGCCGCCGCCGACGTGGACCGCGACGACGTGGTCGTGGCGACGAAGCTCTGGCACGACAGCCTCGACCGCGAGTCCGTCCTGTCGGGCGTCGCCGCGAGCCGCGACCGGCTCGGCGTCGACACCGTCGACCTCGTGTACGTGCACTGGCCGGCGAACACGTACGACCCGGCGGAGACGCTGGGCGCGCTCTCGGCGTGCCACGAGGACGGCCTGCTCGGCGCCGTCGGCCTCTCGAACTTCACGCCCGCGCTCGCCGAGGAGGCCCTCGCTCACTGCGACGCGCCCGTGACGGCGGTACAGGTCGAGTGCCACCCGCTGCTCCCCCAGGACGAGCTGCGGGCGTTCTGCGACGCGCGCGGTCTCGACGTCGCCGCCTACCACCCGCTCGTGCACGGTCGCGCGTTCGGCGTCCCCGAGGTCCGGGCCGTCGCCGACGAGCACGGCGTCAGCGAGGCCCAGGTGCTGCTGGCGTGGGCGCGAGCGAAGGGCGTGACGCCGATTCCGAAGGCCACCGGCGACGAGCACGTCCGCGACAACTACGCGAGCCTCGGCCTCGACCTCGACAGCGAGGCCGTCGCGAGGATCGAC
Organism: Halobacterium yunchengense; assembly: GCF_037031165.1. NCBI lineage: Archaea > Methanobacteriati > Methanobacteriota > Halobacteria > Halobacteriales > Halobacteriaceae > Halobacterium > Halobacterium yunchengense. The sequence goes on from NZ_JAYEZL010000001.1 coordinate 204,255, forward strand.
GGCATCGACGACCGACTGCGGCTCGGCGACCCCGAGTTCGCGCCGGACTGGTAGCGCCCGGCAACGGCGGCTCCGCTGCCGGCGGGCCCGCTCGCCGCCTCCCAAACCCCTATCCGCGCGGCGGGCGTCGTCCCGGACATGAGCCAGAACGAGCAGCGACGCGCACCGCTCGCGAACGGGATGCCGATGCTCGGCCTCGGGACGTGGCAGAACGAGGACGCCGACCAGTGCGCCGAGAGCGTCCGCACCGCCCTCGAGACGGGGTACCGCCACGTCGACACCGCGCAGGCGTACGGCAACGAGGAGGCCGTCGGCCGCGGCATCGCCGAGGCGGACGTCGACCGCGAGGACGTCTTCCTCGCGACGAAGGTCTGGATCGACAGCCTCGGCAGCGAAGCCGTCCGTCGGACCACCGAGGAGAGCCTCGAGAGGCTCGGCGTCGACGCCGTCGACCTCCTGTACGTCCACTGGCCGGCCGGCGACTACGACGCCGCGGAGACGCTGCCGGCGTTCCGGGAACTCGTCGACGACGGGCTCGTCGAGCGCGTCGGCGTCAGCAACTTCGAGCCGCGGCACCTCGACGAGGCCCGAGACGTGCTCGGCGCGGACCCGTTCGCGAACCAGGTCGAGATGCATCCACTGCTCCCCCAGGCGGAGCTCCGCGAGTACGCCGAGGGCCGGGACCTCGAACTGGTGGCGTACTCGCCGCTCGCGCGCGGCGACGTGTTCGACGTCCCCGAGATCCGGGACGTCGCCGAGAAGCACGGCGTCAGCGAGGCGCAGGTGAGCCTCGCGTGGGTCCGCGAGAAGGGCGTCACCGCCATCCCGAAGGCGACCGGCGAGGCCCACATCGCGGACAACTTCGCGAGCCTCGACGTCGACCTCGACGACGAGGACGTCGCGAAGATCGACGGCGTCGAGCGCCGCGACCGACAGGTCGATCCGGACTTCGCGCCCTGGAACTGACACCGGGAGTCCGACCGGACGCCCGAGCGGCCTCCTTCTCCGGCCCTGGGACCGCCAGTCGTCGCTGTGTGTCCACGCGACCGGGAGCGACAGGTGGTTTGCGATACAAAGTGAATTTGTATTGCAAACTTATTTGTGCCCCGGCGCCCGAGGCTCGGACGTGATGTCGCCGCAGACCGCCGCCCGCGCCGACGCGGGCCTGCTCGTCGACCAGACGACCGCGTTCGCCGCGCGGTCGCTGCGCACGCTCCGGCGGAACGGCGCCGTCGTCTTCTGGGCGGTGGCGTTCCCCGCGATGTTCTACCTCCTGTCGGTGTACCTGTTCGTCGACACGTCCTCGATGTCCGCGGAGACGGCCGGCGTCGTGAAGGCCACGAACGCCGTGTCCTACGGGACGTTCGCGGCGCTGACGGTGTTCCTGAACACCTTCTCGCAGTCGCTCGTCGCGGACGTCGAGGGCGGCCGGTACGCGCAGTTCCGCGCGCTCCCCGTCTCCCCGAGCGCGGACTTCCTCGGCCGGTTCGCCGCCGCGTACGCCTTCGCCGTCGCCGCCGTGCTCGCCGTCCTCGGCGTGGGCGCCGCGACCGGCGCCGCCTACGAGCTGCACTCGCTGGCGTCGATTCCCGTCGCGCTGCTCGCGCTGTTCGCGCTCGGCCTGTTCGCCGCGAGCCTCGCCGTCGTCCTGGTCGCCGTCGTCCCGGACGCGAAGTTCGCTGGCATCGTCGCCATCAGCGGCGTGATGCTCGCGTTCTTCCTCACCGGCTACAACGGCGTCCAGCCCGGGATGATCGCGGACGCCGCCGGCTTCGTGAACGTCGTGCCGAACGCGCTCGCCACGCGACTCGCGGTCTTCCACCTCGTGGCGGTCGGCGACTGGACGCGCGCCGGTCTCGCCGCGCCCGGCGCGCCGACGAGCCTCGGCCACCACGCACTGCTCGTCGCGTACGCCGCCGTCGGCGTCGTGCTCGCGGTGCTGGCCACGCGTCGCTCGCTCTACCGGGGTGAGCCGCGGTGAGCGCCGACGCGCCCGCGGTCGAAGCCCGGGGCGTCCGGAAGGCGTACGGCGACGACGGCGTCCTCGACGGCGTCGACCTCACCGTCCGCGAGAACGAAGTGCTCCTGCTGATGGGGCCGAACGGCACCGGGAAGACCGTGCTGCTGTCGTGTCTCGCCGGCAGCGTCGAGCCGTCGGCCGGCGACGTGCGCGTGTTCGGCGATCCCGTCGCCGAGGACGGCGGCCGAAGCCTCTCGCTGCTGTTGCAGGGCGGCGCGAGCGTCGACACCCTCTCCGGGCGCGAGACCGCCGAGTTCTACGCCAGCCTCCACCCCGAGTTCACGGACCGCTGGCGCGGCCTCGTCGACGACCTCGGCCTCGCCGACGACCTCGACAAGCGGACGAAGTACTACTCGGAGGGGATGAAGCGCAAACTCGAACTCGCGCTCGCACTGTCCGTCGACGTCCCGCTGTACCTCCTCGACGAGCCGACCGCCGGCGTCGACCTCTCGATGGTGCAGTCGTTCCACCGCGCCATCCGCGACCGCGTCGCCGACGGCGGCACCGTCGTCGTCACCAGCCACCGCCCCGTCGACGCCCAGCTCGCGGACAGAGTAGCGTTCGTCACCGGCGGCGGCGTCAGCGCCGTCGACGCGCCCGACGCGCTCCTCGACGGCGTCCCGACGGTCGTCCGCGTGGTCGCCGGCGGCACCGCCGACGGCGCCATCGAGTCGCTCGTCGTCGACGGCCGGCTGTTCTACCACGGCGACGAGCGCCGCGGCTTCCTCGCGGACGACGCCACCGTCGCCGCCGTCCGGGACGCTGCGCCCGCCAGTGCGACCGTCGAGACCGTGGAACCGAGCTACACCGACGCGTTCAACTACTACGTGCACGCACGCTCCGGCCATGAGTGACGACGTCGACCCCCAGACGCTCCAGCGCGACCTCGACCGCATCAAGTCGGCGATGGGCATCGCGGAGCGCTCCGAGAACGCGCCCGAACAGTGGCTGCTGTTCGGCGTGTTCGTCGCCGTCGGCAGCGCGCTCTCCCAGTACGTCGTCCTCCAGCGGCTGCCGGGCTACTGGTTCGCGGTCATCTGGCTGGGGCTGGTCGCGGTCGGCGGCACCGTCGTCGGCTACTACACGGACACGTTCGAGCCGACGCCCGCGGACAAGCCGAACGTCGCCGTCCAGGTGTTCGCGCCGTACGCCGCCGGCTTCCCGCTGTGGGCGGCCGTCACGCCGTTCCTCGCCGATCTCGGGTACGAGGAGGAGACGGCGTTGATGCTCGGCGTCGTGCTCGTGTTGCTCGGCGTCGGGTACGTCGTCGCCGCGAACTCGCTGCGCGCGTACCGCATCCGCGCGCGCGACCGCCGAGCGTTCGCGCTCGGCGGCGTCCTCCTGGTCGCGCTCGGCGTCGCCGTCCCGACCGTCGACGTCCTCCACACGTGGGGGTACGCGGCGTTCGGCGGAACGTACCTCGCGTACGCCGTCGCGTCCTACGGCGTCCTCACTCGCACGTAGGATGGACCTCGACAAGCTCGTCCACCAGCCGACCCGATTGGAACTGTTCGCGTACCTCTACCGGCACGGCGAGTCGTCGTTCACGGACCTCACCGAGGACCTCGAGTTGACGGAGGGGAACCTCTCCAGCCACCTCCAGCGCATGGAGGACGCGGGCGCCGTCCGAATCGAGAAGGAGTTCGTCGACAAGCGCCCGCGCACCACCGCGGCGCTCACCGACGACGGCCGAGAGATGTTCGAGGAACACGTCCAGCAGCTCCAGGGCCTCATCGACCGGCTGGAGTGACCGGGACGCGGTCAGGGTTCGAGGCGGTCGGGGTCCCGCGGGAACAGGATGGCCTCCTTCACGTTGTCGAGGCCGGCGAGTTGCTGGACGAACCGGTCGATGCCGAGGCCGTAGCCGCCGTGGGGCGGGACGCCGTACTCGAACGCCTCGAGGTAGAACTCGAAGTTCTCGGGGGCGACGCCCTGCGCGCGCATCGACTCGCGGAGGCGGTCGACGTCGTGTTCGCGCTGGCCGCCCGAGGAGAGCTCCTGGCCGCGGTAGAGCAGGTCGAACTTCCGGGACGCGACGTCGTCCCCGGGCACGTTCTGGCGGTAGTAGAACTTCTCGTCGGGGTAGCCGACGACGAACACGGCGGGGTGGCCCCGGTCCGCGAAGTGCTCGCCGAGCAGGCGTTCGCCCTTCGTGTCGAGGTCGGTGTCGTCCTCGGGGACGTGGTCGAACTCCTCGCGGAGAATCTCGCGGGCCTCCTCGAACGTGAGCCGCGGGAACGGCTCCTCGGGGAGGGCCGGGTCGGCGTCGAGCACGTCAAGTTCGCGGGTCGCCTGTTCGGTGACGTGTCCGATGGCGTGTCGCAGCGAGGCCTCCTGGACGTCCATCACGTCGTGGTGGTCCTCGACGTAGCCGAGTTCCACGTCGAACATCGCGATCTCGGAGACGTGCCGGGAGGTCCCGAAGTCCTCCGCGCGGAACGCGTGCCCCACCTCGAACAGGCGGTCGAACCCCGAGGCGACGAGAATCTGCTTGTACAGCTGGGGGCTCTGGGAGAGGTACGCCTCCCGGTCGTAGTAGACGACGGGGAAGAGGTCGGCGCCGCCCTCCGCGCCCGCGGTGGAGAGTTCGGGGGTGTCGACCTCCTCGAACTCGTGGTCGTAGAACCACTCGCGCATCGCGCGCATCGCCTTCGAGCGCAGCGAGAACGCGGCGCGGGTCTCGGGCTTGCGGACGTCGAGGTGGCGGGCGTCGAGGCGCGTGGAGAGGTCGGCCTCGACGTCCTTCGACACCTCGATGGACGGCGCGGCCCGCGCCTCGCTGACGACGGTGAGGTCGGCGGGCGCGAGTTCCACGCCGCCCGGCGCCTGGTCGGTCGCCGAGAGCGTGCCGCGCACCCGAACCACGTCCTCGCTGGCGAGGTCCTCGGCGCGCGCGAACACGTCTGGCGTCTCGTCTTCCTTGACGACGACCTGGAGGCGGCCGGTGCGGTCCCGGACGACCACGAAGAGGATGCCGCCGAGGTCCCGGAGTTCGTGGACGTGGCCGGCGACCGTCGCCTCGCTGCCGTCGTCGTCTGCGGTCAGTTCTCGTACGTACGTGCGGTCTAGGTCGAACATTTGACGTGTGTCGTGTCGGTAGTCGGACGCGGTACTCTCACCGGAGCGGCCAGTCGAGTCGGTCGAGAGAAGTTGATTGGCGCACCTGCTCACGCAGGCGCATTATTCGGGGCGGCGACGACACCGCGGCCCGCGGTCCGGCGACGCCACTCCGCGCGAGGCGTCCGCGAGTCCGGGGCGAGCGCGGTCATCACTGCCTCCTCCTCGCCACCGGTGTCTTATAGCACTTTTGGACGCGAGGCGTCGCCGAGCACCGACGAGCGTCAGCGCGCGGACGAAGTGAGCGCGCTGTCCACCGAGCGCGGAACGCCGGGCGCCGAAGACCCCAGTCAGGGCGTCCGGCGGCGCCTTCTCCCCGAGTTTCGCCGAGTGAGACGCGACTCCGGCGAACCGCACGCAGAGCGGAACGTGGGTGTCACATGTAGCCGAGGTCGCGGAGGCGCTCCATGAGGTCCTCTTTGTCCTGGGCGCGGCCGGCGCGCTCGGTGGTGTTCTCGAGGTCCTGGAGCCACGCGGGCTCGTCGGCGGCCCTGTCGGTGGAGACCTCGCTGCCGAGCGACCGGAAGCCCTTGAAGTACTTCGGGGAGACGGGGACGTCCTCGTGGGTGAGGTCGTTCGGGAGGTCGTCGTAGTCCTGGGGGACGTAGCCGTCGTCCGGGAAGTCCGCGACGGTCTCGGGGACGACGTAGAACCAGAAGGCGTCCCAGACCGCGGCCTCGTCGAACTGGAGGATGGGCTGGATGCGGTCGTGGGGCGGGTAGACGTCGGGGTCGTGGCGGGGGCTGAAGAACGTCTCGTCGGCGCGGGCGTCCTGTTCGTCCCAGCGGATGCCCGAGAGGATGCCGTCGACGCCGTACTCCTCGAGGGCGTTGTTGAGCGCGACGGTCTTCAGGAGGTGGTTGCCGACGTACGTGTCGAGGAGGAACGGGAACGACTCCTCCTCGTACTCGAGGAGGTCCCGGACGTGGTGGCGGTTCTGTTCGTTCAGGGCGTCGATGGGGATGTCGTCGCCGGGTTCGAGGTCGTGTTCGTCGACGTAGTCGCCGACGTCCTCGTTGCGCGCGTAGACGACGTCGAGGTCCCACTCGTCGGCCCAGCGGTCGACGAAGTCGTGGAGCTCCTCGAAGTGCTGGAAGTGGTCGATGAAGATGGTCGGCGGCACCTCGAGGTCGAACTGCTCGGCGACCTCCTTCACGAAGTACAGCGTGAGCGTGGAGTCCTTCCCGCCGGTCCACATGATGGCGGGGTTCTCGTACTCCTCGAGGCCCCTCCGGGTGACCGCGATGGCTTTCTCGATTTTGTCCTCGAGCGTGGGGTAGTCCTCGGGGGACTCGCCCTCGCCGTCCGTGTAGTCGACGTCGAGGTAGTCGGGGAAGTCCTCGCTCATACCTCTGGAGTCGGCAGTTGGACGTATAGGTTTGTGGATATCGAGTGTCGTTGTCGGTGGTCGCGGACGCCGGCAGCACTCGCCCGGACGCGGCCTCCGGCGGGTCACGGGCCGGGCGTCGGGGCGGCCTTCTGGAGGGCGGTCTCGGCGATGTTGCCGCCGTAGTCGGCGCTCCGGGACAGCGAGTCGACGACGAGCCCGAGGTGCTGTGCGTGGTGGGCGTCGAGGTCGTGGAGGAGGTCGTCGATGGTCCGCGTGTGCTCGTCGATGTCCCGGACGTGCGCGCGCGCCCGGTTCGCGAGCCGCGTGGCCTCCTCGGGGTCGTCGGTGAACAGGGCGCTCATCGCGGTCTCGATGATGTCGACGGCGTCGGCCTCCAGGTCCGCGAGCGCGTCCGTGACGTCGCTGGGGACGTCCTCGTCGAGGTCCTGGGTGACGCTGGCGATCTTCGCGGCGTGGTCGGCGACGCGCTCGAGCTGTCGCGCGCTCGAGTGGTAGTCGAAGGCGGTCTCGCGGCTCAAGCCGATCTCCTGGGCGACCTCGGGGGAGCGCAGCGCGCCGCGGAAGATGCGGGAGACGACGTACCAGAGCCGGTCGACGTCGTCGTCGCGCTCCATGACGTCCGCGGCGACGTCGGTGTCGTGGTCGGCGAGCGCGTCGACGGCGTCGCCGAGCATCGACGTGGAGATGAGGTGCATGCGGCGGACCGCGTTGTGGATCGAGAGCTCCGAGGAGTCCAGGAGGTCCTGGATGACGACGCGGTCGCTGGTCTCCTCGAGGACCTCCAGGCCGACGAGTCCCTGGGTGGCGTTCCGGATGACGCGGCGCTGGTCGGCGGTGATGCGGTCGGCCTCCAGACCGAGCACGTCGAACCCGCTGACGTACATCGTCATCACCGCGCGCATGAGTTCGTCGCCCTCCATGCCGGAGATGTCCAGCGTCCCCTCCTCGGTCTCCGAGCCCGTCACGGGCGTCAACAGCAGCGAGCCGCTGTCCGGGTGGAAACCGACCTCGTCGCCGGCTTCGACGTCGTGGTCGCGCGCCCAGTCTTTCGGGATGGAGACCGTGAACGTCGAGCCGCCGGTGACCTGGACCTTCCGTCGTTCCATAGGACGGGCTAGCGGGCAGACCAATATAAATCCTCGCGATTATATATACGCCGCAACTGCCCTCGCGTTCGAACGACCATAACCGCATTACAGCCGTCCTAATGCGCCGAATGACCGGTTCAGCGCCACCACCGCCACCGAGATAGTGTCGCGTGAGAACCGTTACATGGATACTACTATATAGACATCATAGTAGGGTATTTACTTTCCAGCGGCTCACTACCTGACGATGGCACACGACAACTCGGCCGGTCGCACGCGGCGACAGTTCCTCGCCGGCGCCGGAGCGGTCGGAGCGGCCGCTCTCGCCGGCTGTCAGAGCACCGGGAACGGGGACGGCGGCGGTTCGCTGTCCGGCACCATCGACATCGCCGGTAGCTCCACCGTCTTCCCGCTCGCCACGGCGATGTCCGAGGCGTTCCGCAGCCCCGACTTCGAGGGCGGCGGCCACGAGGACGTCGAGTTCAACATGCAGTCGACCGGTTCCGGCGGCGGGTTCGCGAACCACTTCTGCCCCGGGAACACCGACTTCAACAACGCCTCCCGCCCCATCCGCGAGGCGGAAGAACAGCAGTGCGCGGACAACGACGTCGAACCCGTCGAGCTCACCGTCGCGACGGACGCCGTCACGGTCATCGTCAACAACGACCTCGACGTCGACAGCATCACCGTCGAGGAACTGAAGACCATCTGGTCGGGCGAGGCCCAGCCGGAGACCTGGGCGGACGTCAACTCCGACTGGCCCGACGAGCCCCTGGAGCTGTACGGGCCCTCGGACGCCTCCGGCACCTACGACTACTTCATCGAGGCCGTCCTCCACAGCGGCGACAGCGAAGTCGAACACCGCCAGGACTACTCCGGCACCGAACAGGACCGCACCATCATCCAGGGCGTCGAGGGCAGCGAGTTCGCGATGGGCTACCTCGGGTACGCGTACTACTCGACGAACCAGGACCGCGTGAAGTCCCTCGCCGTCGACGACGGCGACGGCGAGCCCGTCGAACCCAGCCTGGAGACCGCGCGGAACGGCGAGTACCAGCCGCTCTCCCGGCCGCTGTTCACGTACCCCGCGAAGTCCTCGCTCGCGGAGGAGCACATCGCGGAGTTCGCGCGCTTCTGGCTCGAGAACTCCACCAGCGAGCAGATCGTCGCCGAGGACGTCGGCTACGTCCCCCTCAACGAGGAGGACCAGCAGGAACAGCTCGACGCCCTCGAGGCCGCCATCGAGGACGCGGGGAACTAGGCGCGTACGCGCCGAGCAAAGAGTTTATCTTCGCTCCATGACCCGGACACACCAATGAGCGGCGACAGCCTGGAGGAGGAGCTCACGCGGCGCACGCAGAACGCCCCACCGGAACTGCTGTCTCGGTCGTTCTTCTTCGTCTGCGCGGCGCTGTCCATCGCGACCACCGTCGGCCTCGTCGTCCTGTTGACCACCGAGGCCGCGAAGTTCTTCACGTTCTCGGCGCCGCTGGTCGGCGTCACGGGCGAGACGGCGTCCGTCGTCGAGTTCCTCACGGGCACGACCTGGCAGCCGACCAGCGGGGAGTTCGGCGTGCTCTCGCTCGTGACGGCGACCCTGATGGTGATGATCGGCTCGTCGCTCATCGCGTTGCCGCTCGGCGTCGGCACCGCGATCTACCTCAGCGAGTACGCGAGCCCCCAGCTCCGGTCGACGCTGAAACCCGCCCTCGAGGTCCTGGCGGGCATCCCGACGGTCGTCTACGGCTTCTTCGCCATCATCTACATCACGCCCGCGCTCCGGCCGTTCGTCCCCGGGCTCGGGACGTTCAACATGCTCTCGGCGTGCATCGTCGTCGGCATCATGATCATCCCGATGGTGGCGTCGATCAGCGAGGACGCCATGTCCGCGGTGCCCGAGGAGCTCCGGCAGGCCGGCTACGGGATGGGCGCCACGAAGTTCGAGGTCTCGACGGGCGTAGTCGTCCCGGCGGCGCTGTCGGGCATCTTCTCGTCGTTCATCCTCGCGCTCTCGCGGGCCATCGGCGAGACGATGGCGGTCACCATCGCCTCCGGGTCGACCGCGCAGTTCCTGAACTTCCTCAACCCGGCGGCGTACACCGAGCGCGCGCTCCCGATGACCGCCGCGATGGTGAAGCTCATCGGCAGCGACGCCACGGGCGGCGGCCTGAGGTACCGGAGCGTGTTCGCAATCGGCATCACCCTGTTCGTCGTCACGCTCGCGATGAACGTCGTCAGCGACCTCGTCGCACAGCGCTACCGGGAGGAGTACTGAGATGGCGACAACGACAGACACCGACACCGACGGCATCGAGGGGTTCGGCAGCGTCAGCCGCACGGCCGGCCGCGTGTTCCGGAACCTCCTGCTGGCGGCGACCCTGTTCGGCATCGTCTTCGTCACCATCCTGCTGGTGTACGTCGCCAACGACGCGATCCGGCCGCTCACCGCCGACCCCGGCTGGCACCTGACGTTCTTCCTGGCGCTCGTCGTGCCGACAGTCGCCGCCGGAGCGTACGTCTACCGCCGCGACCGCCTCGCGTTCCAGACGGGCGTGCTCGCCATCGGCTCCCTCGTCGTGTCGCTTCTGTTCAGCGGCGGCGCGGCGATGATCTTCGTGGACATCGTCAGCCCGCTCGTCTGGCTGGCGTTCCTCGTCGCGCTCGCCGTCCCGAGCGCGCTGACGGTCCTCGTCGTGAAGAACGACCACCGGCTGCCGTTCACCGTCCAGTTCGTCGCGACCGCCGGCGCGTTCTACCTGTCGCTGTTCGGCGTCCCGGGGCCGCTCGGGTCGCTGGCCGGCGCCCCGCAGGTGGTGCCGGGCGTGTTCGGCGCCGTCGCCGGGCTCCCGTTCGCGCCCGCGCCGTGGCTGATGATGGCGGGGACGCTCGGCGTCCCGCTGGCGGTCGTCGCGAGCCGCGTGCTCGCGCGCGACCGCGGCCGCCGCAGCCACGTGCTCGCCGGCGCGGCGACGTTCGCGGCGGTCCTGCTCGGCGGCGTGGTCGGACCGCTCGCCGGCGTCGACCCGGTCCCGGCCGTCGTCGTCGCTGCCGTCGGCCTCGTTCCGCCGGCCGTGTACGCCGCGAACGTCGCCGTGAACGTGCCCGAGGAACGGGTCGGCCTGCTGTTCCCGGCGGTGATCGTCGCCGGGACGCTGCTCGGCGCGTTCGCCGTCGACGTGGTCGGCTTCGCCGGGCCGCAGTCGTGGGTCGACTGGGCGTTCCTGACGGGCGCCCACAGCAACACCGCCGAGGAGGCCGGCTTCTATCCGGCCATCGGCGGCTCCATCCTGCTGATGGTCACGGTCGCGGTGCTCGCGTTCCCGGTCGGGGTCGGCGCCGCCGTCTACCTCGAGGAGTACGCGCCAGACAACCGCTTCACGCGCGTCATCGACGTCAACATCTCGAACCTCGCGGGCGTCCCGTCGGTCGTCTACGGGCTGCTCGGCCTCGGGCTGTTCGTCACCTACCTCGGCCAGCCGGCCGGCACGGTGCTGCTCGGCGGCGCGACCCTCGGCCTGCTCATCCTCCCCATCGTCATCATCTCCGCGCGCGAGGCCATCCGGTCGGTCCCCGAGGAGATGCGCGCGGCCTCGTACGGGATGGGGGCGACGCGGTGGCAGACCGTCCGGAACGTCGTGCTGCCGGAGTCGTTCTCCGGCATCCTCACCGGGACGATCCTCGCGCTCGGGCGCGCCATCGGCGAGACCGCGCCGCTGATCATGATCGGCGCGCCGAACGTGAAGTACTCGCTGCCCGGCGGCTTCTCGGAGGCGGCCAGCGCGATGCCGCTGCAGGTGTACGCGTGGTCGAGCCTCTACGCCGGCCCGGACTTCTACAACAAGGTCGTGCCCGCCGGCGTCGTCGTGCTCGTGACCGTGCTGCTCGCGATGAACTCCATCGCCATCGTCCTCCGGAACAAGTACCAGTCCACGGAGTAACCACCAATGTCTGACAACACCACAGAGACCGACGAACCGGCGCGCGGCGACACCGCGGACCCGACGAACGACGACATGCTCGTCGAGACGGACGTCGGCGCCGCGACCTCGCCGTCGCGGACGCCAGCCGCGGACCCGGACACCCTCATCCGGTCCCGGGACCTCGACGTGTTCTACGGGGACGAACAGGCCCTGCAGAGCGTCGACATCGACATCCCCGAGAACCGCGTGACGGCCATCATCGGGCCGTCCGGCTGCGGGAAGTCGACGTTCCTGCGCTGTGTCAACCGCATGAACGACCGCATCCCGTCCTGCCGCGTGGAGGGCGAACTCTCACTCCGCGGGAAGAACGTCTACGACGACGACGTCGACCCCGTGGCGCTGCGGCGCCGCGTCGGCATGGTGTTCCAGGAGCCCAACCCGTTCCCGAAGTCCATCTACGACAACGTCGCGTACGGCCTCGAGATCCAGGGCGTCGAGGGCGACCACGACGAGATCGTCGAGCGCTCCCTGAAGCGCGCGGCGCTCTGGGACGAGGTCAAGGACCGCCTCGACGAGTCCGGACGGGACCTCTCCGGCGGCCAGCAACAGCGGCTCTGCATCGCGCGCGCCATCGCCGTCGACCCGGACGTCATCCTGATGGACGAGCCCGCGAGCGCGCTCGACCCGGTCGCGACGAGCCAGGTCGAGGACCTCATCGAGGAGCTCGCCGAGGACTACACGGTCGTCATCGTCACGCACAACATGCAGCAGGCCGCCCGCATCTCGGACAAGACCGCGGTCTTCCTCACGGGCGGCGAACTCGTCGAGTTCGGGGACACCGAGCAGATCTTCGAGAACCCCGAGCACGAGCGCGTCGAAGACTACATTACCGGCAAGTTCGGGTAACAACTATGGCACGAGAGAGCTACCAAGAGAAACTCGAGGCGCTCCAGGCGGACGTCCTCTACATGAGCGAGGTCGTCACGGACCGGCTCCGCCTCGCGCTCGAGGCGATGGAACAGAAGGACGTCGAGACGGCCCGCGAGGTCATCGAGGGCGACGACGAGGTCAACCAGCTCTACCTCGACCTCGAGGAGGACTGCATCGACCTGCTCGCGCTCCAGCAGCCGGTCGCCGGCGACCTCCGGCTCATCGCGTCCTCGTTCAAGATCATCACCGACCTCGAGCGAATCGGCGACCTCGCCGTGAACCTCGCGGAGTACACCCTCGACGCCGACCGCGACATGTTCCCGGAGGTCGACATCCAGGCCATCGGCCGCACCACCATCGAGATGGTCGAGGACGCGATGGACGCGTACGCCGCCGAGGACGTCGACGCCTGCTACGATATCGCCGCCCGCGACGACGACCTCGACGACCGCTGTCGCGTCGCCAGCGAGACCGTCGTGCGCGACCTCATCGAGACGGAGATCGACGAGCACTCCGCCGAGGCCGAGATCGAGGCCCTCATGCAGGACGTCTCCCGGCTCCTGTTGACCATCCGCGACCTCGAGCGCGTCGGCGACCACGCCGTCAACATGGCCGCGCGAACCCTCTACATGGTCGAGAAGGACGACGAACTGATCTACTGACGGACCGTTTCTCCCGTCGGCTGGGCGCTCCGCGCGCACCGCTCCGGCGAACAACCTCCACCAGAAACGTCCGCTCGCCGGGGCGAGCGGTGAACGACGCGCTGGGCGCGCCGATGCGACTGGCCGACTCGGTCTCTTCGATAGCGTCTCGTCGTCAGGAGTCCGTGGCGGTTCAGAACGGGGACTCGATCTGGTCGTCGGCGCCGCCGTCGTCGTCCGGGACGGCGTCCTCGTCGACGTCGTCGGCGTTCAGTTCGTCCGCGAGCTCGCCGCGCTCCTCGAGTTCCGCGAGCACGTCGCTGCCGCCGACGAACTCGCCGTTCACGTACGTCTGGGGGATGGTCTCCCAGCCGCTGTGGTCCTCGAGCGCGACGCGGAACTCCTCGAGGCTCCGGAGCGCGTCGACGGTGTGGACGTCCGGCCGGTAGGTCGCGACGAGTTCGAGCGCGCGCTGGGAGAACCCGCACTGGGGCATCCGGCGGTCGCCCTTCATGAAGAGGACGACGTCGTTGTTCTCGATCGCCGTCTCGACGATGTCGTCGACCGCTTCCTGGTCCATCGAGGAGTCCATCGGGTCGAAGGCCATACGCCCGGTACGGCGAGGACGGAGAAATGCCTTGGGTAGCGTGGCCGAGCGAAGCGAGGCCACGTTGCCGCGAGCGCGGAGCGCAGCGACGCGTGAGCGGCGTCGTCGAACGCAGTGAGACGACGGACGGAGTGAGCGGCGTCGTCAGTCGTCGTTGCCGACGCGGATGACCTGGAAGAGGGACTCGAGGGGGACGTCGCCGACGTCCGAGAGCCCCTGTTTGTCGACGAGGACGCCGCAGGCGACGGGCGTGCCGCCGCTCTCGCGGACGGCGTCGACGGTCTCGGTCATCGTGGTACCGGACGTGATGGTGTCGTCGACGACGAAGCACTCGCGGCCCTCGACGCTCGCGAAGTTCCGGCTGAAGCTCCCGCCGAGGTCGTCGATGTCGCCTTCCTCCCACTGGTGTTTGCGCGGCGTGTAGGTCGCGAGGTCCGTCTTCAGTTCGTTGGAGACGGCGGTCGCGAGGGGGACGCCGGCCTTCTCGACGCCGACGATGAGGTCGACGTCGTGGCTGTGGTCGCGGAGGGCGTCCGCGAGCGCGACGCCGACGGCGGCGAGGCGCGCGCCCGCCTCGCCGATGTTGCTCCAGTCGACGTGGACGTCCTGGGGGCCACTGGTCGGTTCGTCGTCTACGGGTGCGGCGGTGCCGGCGCGCTCGACGAGCCAGCTCGCGGTCTCCCGGGAGACGTTCAGTTCGTCAGCGATCTCGCCCCGGGAGAGCCCGCGCTCGGCGAGCTCCGACGCGGAGTCGATGAGGTCGTCGACGTTCTTCATTGTGCCCCGAATTGGACCGCCGTCTTGATGGTCGTTTCGTCGTCGGCGAACGCTCGCCGGAACTCCTCGAGGCCGTAGACGCCCGTGACGAGGGCGTCGAACAGCCAGTCCGGCAGCTCCCGGAGGGCGTCGACGCCGGCCTCGAAGTGGCGGACGCCGGAGTTGACGCTGCCGACCAGCGCCTTGTTCTCGAGGACGAGGTCGCGGTGGAGGTCGCTGCCGTCCACGTCGAACGTCCAGCCCGCCTCGGGGACGCCGAGGAGGGCGCCGACGCCGTTCGGCGCGAGCGCCTCGACGGTCTCGAAGGCGTGGGGGGCGTGACCGGTCGCCTCGTAGACGAAGTCCATCGGCTCGTGGACGGCCGGCGCGTCCGGGACGGCCGTCTCCCGGGAGTCGACGTAGGTCGCGCCGAGGTCCTCGACGACGTCGATGGTGGGGTCGGGGCGGCTGCGGCGGCCGAGGCAGTACAGCCGGTCGAAGCCGTCGCGGGCGTCCAGCATCGCGAGCGTGAGCAGGCCGAGCGAGCCGTTCCCGAGGACGAACGCCGACTCGGGCCGCCAGTCGAACGACGACCGCGCGGCGAACGCGAGTTCGAGGGCCTTCTCGGTGATGCTGGCGGGCTCGACGAGGAAGCCGAGGTCGGCGAGCTCGGGGGGGATCTCGACGAGGAACTCCGCCGGGCTGGTGAAGTACTCGGCCATGAACCCGTGGGCGCCCTCGATGCCGCGTTCGGCGTACCGGCCGGGCGGCGCCATGTCTGGCTCGCCGCGCTCGAAGTACTCGTTGTCGCCGTCCGGGCGGCGGCGGACGGTCGGGACGACGACGTCGCCCTCGTCGAGGTCGGTGCCGTTGGCGTCCGCGACGACGCCGACGGCCTCGTGGCCGAGGACGAGGTGGTCGTCGCCGTCGGGGAAGCCCCCGTGGCTGCCGGCGATGACTTCGTGGTCGGTTCCGTCGACGCCGACGCGGAGCGTGCGCACGAGCGCCTCGCCGGGCCCGGGTTCGGGGCGCGGCAGGTCGACGACGCGCGGCGTCCGGTCGTCGCGCGTCACGGCGATTGCGTCCATGCGTCCCCATCGCGGCCGCACTGGAAAAAGATTTATTCTATCTCGAGTTACTGTCCGGTCGCGCCGGCCGGGCGCGTCGCCGCGGCCGCGCGGCGAGAGTGCGTCCCACCCGAACTCACTAAACCGCTGCCGTCACAGTACCCACCATGGAGCGGTTCGACCGGCTGTACGCACTCTACGACGAGTTCGACACCGACACCCTGCGGGCCTACCAGGACTTCGTCGACCTCTTCCCGCCCGTCGACTCGCGGGTCGCCCTGGAGTACTGGGAGTCCGCGAGCGACGAACTCCTCGACCGCAAGGACGACATCCGGGCGGCGTTCCCGGACGGCACCGCGTACCCCGAGCTGGCCGCTCGCGCGACCCGCGACCAGGCGTTCGCCGCGCTCGACCTGCACGCGAGCTACGGGCGCGCGGTGAACGCCCTCGTCCTCGACGTCGACGAGACGCTGCGCTCGGCGGGCCACACGGACAACGAGATCCCCCGCGAGACGCTGCACCTGCTCACGGAGTTCCACGAGGACGGCACCCCGATCGTCATCTGCACGGGTCAGACCCTCGAGAACGTCAAGGGGTTCCTCATCCAGGGGCTCGGGAACGAGCTCGTCCACTCCGGGGACGTCTCCGTCGTCTACGAGGCCGGCACGGGCGTGTTCACGCCGGGCCACGGCCCGGACACGAAGCAGCTCCTCTACGAGGACCTCGGCGGGGACGTCAGGGGCGTCTTCGGCGACGTCCGCGCGCGCATCCTCTCGGACGCGCCCGAGCGCATCCGCCAGGGCTGTCACCTCCAGGGCAACGAGTTCAACGTCACCCTCAAGCCGAACTTCGAGACGGGCAGCGAGGAGGCCCGCGGGCTCATCGACGACGCGCTCCGGTACGAGCTGGAGTTGCTCGCGGACTGCGTCGACGGCGCGACGGCCGACCACGTCCGCGGCTACTACGCGGCCGCCGACCCCGAGATCGCGGCGGTACTCGACGCCGCCGACGCGCTCCCCGGTGGCTTCGACGATGCCGACCCGGCGGCGAACGCGCCCGACGACGTGGTCGACCTGCTCGAGCGCGTCGACGTCGCGTACTACGAGGCGGACGCGGCCGAGATCGCGTCACGGGAGCTGAACAAGGTCGTGGGCGTGCAGGCGGCCTTCGACGTGCTCGGCGTCGACGACCCGTTCGCGCTCGTGATGGGCGACTCGAAGAGCGACCTGCGCGTCATGGAGTGGGTGGCCGAGGAGGGCGCGGGCATCGCCGCGGCGCCCGACCACGCGTCCGGTCGCGTGCTCGACCACGTCCGCGAGACGGACGACCTCGTATTCGACGAGGGCGCCGCCGACGAGGTGCTGCGGACGGCGTGGGCGCTGAACAGGCTCGCCGGCGAGTAGCGGCGGAGAAAGACCCCGGTCCTGCGGTCAGTTCACGAGCGCGAAGCGGACGGTGTCGCCGTCGCAGACCCGGCTGCCCGCGGTGAGCGCTTCGCCGTCCGGCGACTCCCGGACGACGACGGTGTCCGTGCGGAGGCGGGACCCCTCGAGGACGCCCGCGCGGACCTGCGGGCCGAACTCGGCGGCGAGCGCGTCGATGACGTCCGCGACGGTGGCGTCGTCGGCCACGCCGACGCGGGCGCTGTGGGTGCCCGTGCGGGCCGCGAGCGTTCCGGTGAGCTTCACGTCGACGTCCATGTGACAGCGTATCTCGCCGCTGGTGCAAAAAGTTTACTCATATCCGGAAAACTGTCTGCCTCGATCCGTGGGCTTATGCTCGCGGCGGGCGACCCGACGGACGTGACCACGCACGCGCCACCGCCCGGCGAGGACGACCCGCTGGGCCTCCACGGCGTCGTACCGCCGACCGTCACCGCGTTCCGCGACGACGAGACCCTGGACGCGGCGACCACAGCCGAGCACGCGCGGTTCGTCGTCGACCGCGGCGTCCACGGCGTCTTCCCGCTCGGGACGAACGGCGAGTTCCCGCTGCTGACCGGCGCCGAACGCCGGGAGGCCGTCGAGGCCGTCGTCGACGAGGTCGGCGGCGAGGTGCCCGTCATCGCGGGCGTCGGCGCCCCGTCGACGCGCGAGACCGTCGCGCACGCCGAACACGCCGAGTCCACCGGTGCGGACGGCGTCGTCGTCGTGACGCCGTTCTACTACCCGCTGGACCGCGAGGGCGCCGTCGCGCACTACGAGCGCGTCGCCGCCGCCGTCGACCTGCCGGTGTACGTCTACCACATCCCCTCGAAGACCGGCAACGAGCTCTCGCTGGACGCGCTCTCGGAGATCGCGGCCATCGAGAACGTGGCCGGCCTGAAGGACTCCTCGAAGGACGTGCCGTGGCTCGGGCAGGCCGTCGACGCCCACCCCGAGCTGACGTTCCTCGCGGGGTCGGACTCCCTGCTCGCGCCCGGTCTCGACCTCGGGTGTTCGGGCGTGGTGTCGGCCGTCGCGAACGCCTTCCCGGAGCTCGTCGTGGACCTCTACGAGGCCTACGACGAGGGCGACCGCGAGCGCGCCCGCCGGCTCCAGAGCGTCGTCTACGACGTCCGCACCGCGCTCAAGCGCGGGCCGTACATGGCTGGCGTGAAGACCGCGCTCGGCCTGCGCGGCTTCGACGCGGGGCCGCTGCGGTCGCCGCTCCGCCTGATGGACGGCGACCAGCGCGAGGCCCTCGCGGACGACCTCGAGGCCCTCGGCGTCGTCGAAGCCACAGATTTACACTCCGACGAGTAAACGACGAGTCATGGGCACGGACTACAGCGACCTCCACGACCCGAACGCGGAGTACACGATGCGGGAGCTGTCCGCGGAGACGATGGGCGCGGACGGCGCGCGCCCGGCGCCCCGGGACCTCGAGATCACGGACGTCCAGACGACGATGGTCGACGGGAACTTCCCGTGGACGCTCGTGCGCGTCTACACCGACGCCGGCGTCGTCGGCACCGGCGAGGCCTACTGGGGCGCCGGCGTCCCCGAACTAATCGAGCGCATGAAGCCGTTCGTCGTCGGGGAGAACCCCCTCGACGTCGACCGCCTCTTCGAGCACCTCGTCCAGAAGATGAGCGGCGAGGGGTCCGTCGAGGGCGTCACCGTCACCGCCATCTCCGGCATCGAAATCGCGCTCCACGACCTCGCCGGGAAGGTGCTCGGGGTGCCGGCCTACCAGCTGCTCGGCGGGAAGTACCGCGACGAAGTGAGGGTGTACTGCGACTGCCACACCGAGGCGGAGGCCGACCCCCAGGCGTGCGCCGACGAGGCCGAACGCGTCGTCCACGAGCTCGGCTACGACGCACTGAAGTTCGACCTCGACGTGCCGAGCGGCCTGGAGAAGGACCGCGCGAACCGCCACCTCCGCCCGGGCGAGATCCGGCACAAGGCCGAGATCGTCGAAGCGGTCACCGAGCGCGTGAGCGACGACGCCGACGTCGCCTTCGACTGCCACTGGACGTTCTCGGGCGGGTCGGCGAAGCGCCTCGCGAGCGCAATCGAGGACTACGACGTCTGGTGGCTGGAGGACCCCGTGCCGCCGGAGAACCTCGAGGTCCAGGAGGAGGTCACGAAGTCCACGACCACGCCCATCGCGGTCGGGGAGAACCGCTACCGCGTCACCGAGGAGCGCCGCTTGATCGAGAACCAGGCCGTCGACATCGTCGCGCCGGACCTCCCGAAGGTCGGCGGGATGCGGGAGACCCGGAAGGTCGCGGACGTCGCGAACCAGTACTACGTGCCGGTCGCGATGCACAACGTCTCCAGCCCGGTGGCGACGATGGCGAGCGCCCACGTCGGCGCCGCCATCCCGAACAGCCTCGCCGTCGAGTACCACTCCTACGAGCTCGGCTGGTGGTCGGATCTCGTCGAGGAGGACGTCATCGAGGACGGCTACATCCGGATCCCGGAGGAGCCCGGCCTCGGCGTGACCCTGGACATGGACGCCGTCGAGGCGCACATGGTCGACGGCGAAACCCTCTTCGACCCGGCGTAGCCGGGCCGTGCACGCGGCGCGCGGCGACGCGGCGTCCGACGAAGCCAGCGGGCCCGTTTGGCGAGGGAGTGCCAGCGCAGCGCAGCTCATTCTCGCGAGGGAGTGCCAGCGCAGCGACGCGGCGACGGCCCCCACAGCCGCCTCCAGTTTTATGGTGGCAGTCGTGGTACTGTTCGGTGTATGTCACCAGACGTCAGTCCGGACTACGAGCTGAGCGACGACGACGCGAACGTCCACCACGCGTGGGACAACTCACTCGAGCCCGTGCTGACGGTCGAACCGGGCGACGTCGTGCGCTTCGAGTGCCGGGACGCCGTCGACGGCCAGGTGGACATGGACTCCACGGCCGAGGACTTCGGGAACGTCAGCTTCGACCCCGTCCACCCGCTGACCGGGCCCGTGTACGTCGAGGGCGCCGAACCGGGCGACGTCCTCGAGGTCGAGTTGCTGGGCTTCGAGCACAAGGGCTGGGGGTACACCGGGTTCATGCCGGGCGAGATGGGGCTGGGGCTGCTGCCCGAGGACTTCGAGGACCCGGGCTACCACGCGTGGAACGTCGCGGACGGCGTCGCGGAGTTCGTGGACGGCATCGAGGTGCCGGTCGACCCGTTCCCGGGGACGATCGGCGTCGCGCCCGCCGAGGACGGCGAGCACGACACCCTGCCGCCGCGGGACGTCGGCGGGAACATGGACGTCAAGCACCTCACGGCGGGCGCGACCGTCTACCTGCCCGTGGAGTGCGAGGGAGCGCTGTTCTCCACGGGCGACTGCCACCTCGCGCAGGGCGACGGCGAGGTCTGCGTCACGGGCATCGAGGCGCCGATGTTCGTCACCGCGCGCTTCGACGTCCGCGAGGACAAGGCCATCGAGCAACCCGAGTTCGAGTCCGACCACCCCTACACGCCGACGGGCGCGGACGAACCGATGTACGGCACCACGGGCATCGCGCCCGACCTCATGGACGCCACGAAGGAGGCCGTCCGGCACATGATCGACCACCTCCACGACGAGCGCGGCCTGACGCGCGGCGAGGCGTACATCCTCTGTTCGACCGCCGTCGACCTCAAAGTCAGCGAGGTCGTCGACGCGCCGAACTGGACCGTGACCGCCTACCTGCCGGAGAGCGTCTTCCCGTAGTCGGCGAGACGGCGGCCACAACCCGGGGTCACTCGCCGGCCCGGTCGCGGACGACCAGCACCGGCGACACGGCGCCCTCCGCGACGCGCTCGCTGGCGTCCCCGAACAGGAGGGTGAAAAGCGACTCGCCGCCCTCGCCCATCACCACGACGTCGAACTCGCTGGACCGGCCGACGATGTCGACGACCGGCGTGTCGGTGACGCTCGTCTCGGAGCGCACGCGGTCGCGGGGGAGACCGCGGCCCGCGAGTCGGTCGCGCACGCCCGCGACCGCGGCGTCGGCGTCGAAGCCGCTGCCGGACTTCTCGATGCCCCAGACGGTCACCGCGGTGCCGTCGTCGGCGAGCAGCGTGGCGACGAGGTCCGCGATGCGGTCGGCGTCCGCGGCGCCGCGCAGCGGCACCACCACGTTCTCGACGACGCCGACCGGGTTCGGGAGGAGAATCGCCGTCGCGCCCACCTCGTCGGCGACGCGCTCGACGGTCTGTTCGCGGTCGTGCGTGAACGCCACGCGGGTCTCGACGTCCCGGCCGGCCGCGCGGAACGCCGCCGCGACGTCCCCGACGGCGGCCCGCGCACGCTCCTCGAACTGCATGCTCGCCTGCTCGGTCGGCGTCTGCTCGGGCACGACGTGGTAGCCCAGGACCACCACCTCGGCGGGCGCGAGGAACGCCGCCAGCGACTCGGAGACGGACTCGCCCTCCAGCACTGCCACCGGGACGAGCACGCGCGGCGGCTCGCGGACGGCCGTCGAGTCCCCGGCGCCGCGGTCGTCGGTCATCTACAGCACCCCCTTGAGCCGGACGTCGTCGGCGTAGTACTTGTACCACCCGGCGGCCGCGAGCATCACGGCGACGCCGACGTACCGCGAGAGCGGCTGCATGAACGCGACGAGCGCGAAGCTCGCGACCGCGCCGACGCCGGCGACCAGCCGGTGGGCCGGCACGCGGAAGTCGGGGTCGTACCACTCGGGTTCGTCGCGCCGCATCGCGAGGAGTGCGACGCACGTCAGGCCGTACATCACGAGGTGGAGGAACGACGCCACCTCCGCGAGCACCTCGACTTCGCCGAGCGCGACCAGGACGAGGACGGGACCGCCGGCCATCGCGAGCGCGACGTGTGGCGTCCCGTACGCGAGGTTCAGGCGGCTGGCGTACCGCGGCAGCAACGCGTCCTTGCTGACCGCGAACACCGCGCGGGACGTCGAGAGGATGGAGGCGTTCGCGCTGGAGACGGTGGCGAGCAACCCCGCGACCAGGACCGCGAGCGCGCCCGCGTCGCCGAAGAGCGCCCGCGCGACCTCGACGATGGCGGTCTCCCCGAACCGCGAGAGCGCCTCGCTGCCGAACGCGCTCGTCGCGACGAAGATGGTGCCCACGTACAGCACGGCGACGACGAGCACCGACCCGACCATCGCCAGCGGGAGGTTCCGACCGGGGTCTTCGATGTCGCCGGCGACGGTGGCGACCTGCGCGAACCCGAGGTACGAGGTGAACACGAGCGCGGCGGTGGTGAGCACCGGCGTCGGGCCGAACGGCATGAACTCCTCGGGCGCCGTCGACCGGCCGAACGCGCCCACCGCGTCCAGGCTGCCGTACCCGAGGAAGAACACGAGGATGGCGAGCAACAGCCCGACGACGTAGTTCTGGAGTGTCGCCGCGTTCTCCGTGCCGGCGAGGTTGAGCACGGTGAGGAACGCGCCGAACACGAGCGCCAGCGGCACCACCACTGGGACGCCGCCGACCGGGACGCCGACCTCCGCGAGGAGCGCGGCGGCGTAGTTCCCGAACCCGACGAGGTAGAACGCGGTCGCGAACACGAGCCCCAGCCAGATGCCGAGGCCGACGACGGCGCCCGGGAGCGCGCCGAGGGCTCGCGAGACGAAGTAGTAGCCGCCGCCGGACTTCGGCATCGCGGTCGCGAGCTCGGAGGCGGGCAGCGCCACCAGCAGCGCGACCACCGCGCCGATGGCGAACGAGCCGGCCGCCGCGGGGCCGGCGCGACCCGCCGCGAGTCCCGGGAACACGAAGATGCCGGCGCCGATCATCGTGCCGACGCCGATGGCGACGCCGCCGCCGAGACCGATGGACCGTTCGAGCTCGGTGCCCTCCTCGGTGACGGTGGTCTCGCCGGCGGCGTCGGTCGGCGACGCGACATGCACCGGCGACTCGCCGGCGACGTTCGCGGCGTCGGCGTCCGGGTCGCGCGCCGCTCCCATACCGGAACGGCGGCTGTCAGACAGAATAACCTACCGGCGAGGGAGCCGGCGGCGGGAGCTGTCCGGCGGGAGCGACGCGGCGTCAGTCCGCGAGCCGTGCGTCCGTGATCTCGAGGTGGCCGCGGTCGCCGGCCCAGACCGGCTCGTAGTCGAGTTCGATGGCGCGGTCCATGTGGGGGCCGTCCGTCACGAGGGTCTCGAACTCGCCGCCCTCGCCGAGGACGTGGACGCCGTACTCGTCGTTGAGCGCCTCGAGGTCCGCGAGCGCGTCGCGGTCGAGCGTGCGGCCGAGCCAGGACTCGTCGAGGCCGTAGGCCGCCACCTGCACGAGCGTGATCTCGAAGCCGGCCTCGAGCATCGCCTCGGCGAGGCTCCGGGGGTCGCGTTGCCAGAGCGGCGCGTACACCTCACAGCCCAGGCGGTCGGCCATCGCCTCGATGCGCGAGGTCTGGTACTCGCTCTCGACGGCGCCCGCGGTGACCCCCGCGAGGCCGCCGTCGAGGTCGTCGGCGAGGGCCGCGAGCGCCGCCTCCAGCGGCGCCAGTTCGGCGTCCCCCTGCGGGCCGGACGCGGAGTCCGCCGACGCCTCGAAGTCGCCGGGTTCGACGTCCACGAGCGGGATGCCGACGCTCTCCGCGGCGAGCGCGGCGAGGTCGGTCGCCGGCACGTGGTACATGTAGGAGTCGCCCGTCGGGTGGACCGTCACGAGCCGCGAGACGTCCAGTCCGTCCTCGAGCGCGCGGTAGAGCGCCCACGAGGAGTCCTTCCCGCCGGAGAACAGGCTCACCCACTGGCCGTCGGTCATACCGGGGGTAGCGCCGCGGCGTTGAAACGTCTCTCCATCTCAGGGCTCCACGAGGTCCTCGTCGACGTCCTCGAGGTCGATGCCGCTGAAGTGCGTCGCCACGCGGATGCCGACGACGCTGACGAGCACGCCGAGCACCACGAACACCGCGAGGCGCTGTTCGGGCGTGAGTGCGAACCCCCTGATGGAGACGGCGCCCACGGACGTCGCCGGGACCGTGACGGCGTCGAGGAGCGCGGCGCGCTCCAGGAAGTACGCCGAGAACCCCCGGACGACGAGGCCGACCGCGAGCACGCCGAACGGGAGGTTCAGGTACGACGTCCGCACCGCCTCGCTGCGGATGAACTCGTCGAACAGCCGGCCGGCGCTGGCCGCGAGCGCGCCCAGCGTCACCCACGGCACGCTGTAGTACGTGAACGCCATCGCCGTGAGCAGCGGCGCCGCCTCGGGCGGCTGCTCGGAGACGGCGAGCGCGCCGGCGAACACGCCGACGAGCGCGAGGCCGGCGGCGACGACGTACGTCACGATGGAGACCCGTCCCGAGTAGAGGGCGTCCCGGGCCTGCGAGGGGAGCTCCGCGAGGTAGTCGTCGACGCTCAGGCCCTTGTAGAGGAGGAACAGGCCGAGCACCGCGGTGATGGAGGCGGCGGCCACCGCGAGACTCCCCGTCACGGTCATCAGCGCCGGGAACACCAGCAGGATGATGCCGAGGGGCACGAGGACGGTCTGGCGGAGCTCCTCGTCGGCGAGGAACTGCTTCAGGAGGTAGTACGTCGACTCCAGGTCGCGGGCCTGCCGGACGACCACGCGGTCGACGGCGTCCACCTGGATGCGGCTCTCCACGATGGGGACGACGCGTTCGTCCTCCGCGCTGTCGATGACCACGACCGCCGAGTCCGGTTCGTACCGCTCGATGAGGTCGTCCAGCTGTCCGGCGAGCGACCGGTCGGCGGTCACGCTGTCGCCGCTCCCGGAGACGGCGGCGACGACCGCGTCGTCGTCCTCGTCGCGGAGGTCTCGGGTGACGCGGAGCGCCTCCAGCAGGCAGTTCACCGCGGAGTCCTCCGGGTCCGCGACCCCCATCTCCGTGACCAGCGACTGCACCGCCTCCCAGCCCGCGACCGGCGTCTGGAGGCCGGTCTTGCGGGGGACGTCGCCCGTCCGGTCGACGCAGACGACCAGCGTACGCATCTCTCGTCTCGACGGTCACGCCGCCGGGATAAAAACCCCGCGCCGGGGTCACCGGAACTGGACGGCCGTCCCGTCGCCGTCCCCGAACGCGGACGCGACGCCCGCGCCGAGCGCGTACGCCGCCCCGAGCGCCGTGCGGCGCAACCGCACCCGGAGCCCGACCGGCGGCTCGAACGCCCGCACCTCGACGTCGTGGCCGAGCTCGTCCGCGAGGTACGCCTCGACGTCCTCGCGCGTCCCGACCTCGTCGACGAGGCCGCGCTCGACCGCGTCCGCGCCCACGAACACGCGGGCCTCGGTGTCGCGGACCGCGTCCTCGGAGAGGTCGCGGCCGTCGGCGACCGTCGCGACGAACGAGTCGTAGAGGTCGTCGACGATGCCCTGGAGGTAGCGGCGCTCGTCCTCGTCGAGGTCCCGCAGCGGCGTGCCAGCGTCCTTGTACTCGCCGGCGACGAGGCGCTCGTAGTCGACGCCGAGTTTCGCCGCGAGGTCCGCGGCGTTCAGCCGCGACCCCCTGACGCCGACGGAGCCGACGAGGCTGTTCTCGCGGGCGACCACGCGGTCGCAGGCGCTGGCGATCCAGTAGCCGCCGCTCGCGCAGACGTCCGTCGCGTACGCCACCGTCGGCCCGTCGAAGTCGGCGGCCGCGCGCCGGATGTCGTCGCTGGGCACCACCTCGCCGCCGGGCGTGTTCAGCCGCACCACGAGCGCCGCCACGTTCGCGTCGGCGTCCGCGCGCTCGATCTGGTCGACGACCGCGCCGGCGGGCACCTGCTGGGGGTTCGCGGGGATCGACCGGCCGCCGTCGCGCGCGATCGGTCCGGTCACGCGGACCGCCGCGGTGTCGTACGCGCCGAACGCGGACGACGCGACGCTCGAAGCGACCTTGACCGCGAGCGCGGCCGCGGCGACTGTCAGCAGGACGCCGAGGACCGTCCGGTCGTCGGGCACGCGCACGAACAGCAGCCAGCCGACCGCCGTCCCGGCGACGGCGCCGACCGCCACGACGAGTCGTCGGCCGACCCGTTTGCCAGTCGAGTCCATACCACACGCGACGGCCGCCGGCCCGATAACTCGGGGGGTCGACGCCGCCCGCCGGCGCACACTGCAGTGGCGGCCCCGTCGCTACGCGGCCGGAAAATACGGGAGAACCCGCCGTACGGACCGACTCAGAGGTGGCCGGACTTCTGGAGCTTCCGGAGGTCCTCGGTGTCGAGGGTCTCGCCCTCCTTGAAGCGCTCGTAGATCTCCTCGGCTTCCTCGCGCGCCTCCTCCTGCTCTTTGGCGCGCTTGTCCTGTTGCTGTTCTTCCTCCTGCTTGTCGAGTTCGCGCAGGCGCTTCTGGACGCGCACGAACGCCTCGTGGTGGGCGTCGGCGGCCTCCTGGGCCTCCACGAACTTCTCGTGCATCTCGTCGGCCTCGTCGCGGATGTCGTCGGCCTCGCGGTAGGCCTCGATCATCTGGTTGTGGTGCTCCTGGGCCTTGTCCGCGAGCTCCGTCACCTTCTCGTGGTGCTCGGAGGCCTCCGCGCGGACGGACTCGGCTTCCTCGACGAGCTCCTCGAGGTTCCCGGACGCCTCGAGTTTCTCCTTTCGGTCCTGGTACTCCTCGCGTTTCTGTTCGATCTTCTCGATGAGCTCGCGCTCGTCGTCCGTGGAGAGGACCTCGGTCTGCTGTTTGAACTCGAGTTGCTCGATCTCCTCTTTGAGCTCCTCGAGGTCCTTGCCCTCGTCGAGTTCGAGGTCCTGCTTGCGCTGTTCGACCTCGTCGAACAGCTCGTTGGCCTCGGCGTTCAGCTCGTTGCGGACCTCCTTGTGCTCCTGGACGCGCTCGTTGAGCTCGTCGCGCTTCTCGCGGTGCTCCTGGGCCTCGTCGACCTTCTCGCGGGTCTTCGCGTTGAGCTCGTCGCGCTTGGAGGCCCGCGAGCTCGCGAGCTGGTTCAGCTCGTTGCGCCGGTCCCGGAACTGGCCGGCGTTCTTGATGAGCTGGCCCTTCGATCGGTCCTGGAGTTCGTCGTCAGTAATGAGTTCGTCTGCGCTCGATACGTCGATAGTTTGTTCTTCCTCAGCCATTGTTCAAACCTCGATGCCATTCCGCTGGAGCGCCCTCGACAGCCGTCGCTCGGAGTCGTCGACTTCCCGGTCGGAAGGAGAACGTCCTGTCATTCTCTCGGGCTGTGCGAGAACGCTCGCAGCGTTCTGGTGACAGGTAGTAGTCGGCCACGCCACTTAAATTTTCCGACGGCGAGAACCGTGCAAACAGTTGCCACGCCCCCGCAGACGGCGTGGTAAGCGCTCGCACGGGTTCCGCCGTCGTACATAAAGCCGGCGCGGGAGCGAGCCACCCAAGTGCGGCGACTCGCTACGCCAGCGCATGGAAGAAGTCGTCCGCGCGCACGGCCACGAGCACGTCGCCGCCGAACACGAGTCGACGCTGGAACTCACCACCGACGACTACCTCACGCCGGCCGGCGACTGCATCCTCGGCGTCGAGGCCGACCGCGCGCCCGCCGACTTCGCCGAGGACTTCGTCGCCGCCTGCCGCAGCGACGCCGCGACCATCACCCTCCACCTCGAAGCCGACGGGCACGAGGACACCGTCACCGCCTCCGGCCACCCCGACCTCGCGTTCGCGAACGACCGCAGCATGGTCGGCCGCACGAGCGACTACGTCGACGACCGCACGGTGTTCGTGAACGCGGACAAGGCCGCCGCGGACCTCGACCGCGACCTCGTCGCCGCGCTCGCCGACGGCGCCGCGCTCACCGCGACGCTGCGGGTGGACTGACCGCGTCGGCCGTCCGCTCCGGGAGCCGCGCCAGCATCGACGCCGCGAGCTCGGGCGCCATCCCGGTGCCGCGGAAGCTCATCGCCGGGTTCACGTCGACCGCGTACGGCTCGCCGCCGCTGTACACGACGTCGACGCCGAGCGCCTGCGCGCCCACCAACCGCACCAGGCGCCGCGTGGCGGCAGCGAGCCCGGGGTCGGGGCGCACCGTCTCGAGGCGCTCCTTCTCGCCGCGGAGCTTCGACGTCGCGCGCACCACGGACACGCGGACCCGGTCGCCCGTGTCGACGGCGTAGTACTTCCGGTCGACGCCGTCCGTCGGCAGCAGCGGCTGGTAGACGTCGCCGGTCCCGTTCAGCTCCGGGTCCGGCTCGAAGTGCCAGTCGACGGCCGTCTTCGCGACGTAGTCGCCGGCCGGCGGCGCGGCCGACGACGCGGGGACGCGGAAGCCGGCCGCCGCGAGCGCGCGGTAGCCGACGAACCGCGCGGCGAGCAGCAACGCCAGCGGGCCGTTCCACGTCGCCACGCCGCGGTCGCGGGCCCGGCGGAGCGCGCGGAGCGAGGCGGGGTCGGCCTTCTTGTTCGCGAGGAGGTCGAGACAGCCGACGGCGCGCTCGGACACCTCGACGCCGGGTTCGAAGAACTCGACGGCCGCCCCGCGGCAGCGCAGGCGCCCCGCGACGTCCGCGAAGACGTCGTGGTCGCGGTTACAGACGATGCCGACGGCCGGACCGGACGCGCGGTCGGTCATTGTGTCCGCCGTCGTACGACCGCCACCGCCATAACCGGCTACGACCGTTCACCGGATATTTCGACCGTAGTCAGGTTATGCGGTCGCTACTCCGGAACGACCGCCGCCCGTCGCCGGCGCACGACCCCCAGCGGGACGTCGACGCGCCGACCGAGTTCGGGCGGGACGGTGCGTGCCACAGCGCCGTTCGTCCGGTTCCGGTTCGGCTTTGGGCCGGGCGCGCGTACCGGCGGGCATGGACGACGAGCCAGCGGAGAACATCTCCGGGGGCGACGGCGACGCCGGCCGGTTCGCCGAGTTCGAACCCGGCGACGGGACGTCACGCGCGGAAGCCGTCGTCGACCGGCTCGGCGACCTGTACTGGCAGAAGACCTACGGCGTTCGGAAGACGACTTCGTCGTCTTCCGCAGCCCGTCAGAACGCGGAGCGTTCTGAGGACGGCCGGGACGCCTTCGAGTGTCTCGTCCGGACGGTGCTCAGCCAGAACACCAGCGACGTCGCCAGCCAGCCCGCCCACGACGCACTGATGGAGCGGTACGGCGGCAGCGAGGCGCGCAGCGCCGCGGACAGTTCGAGCGGGGAGCGACGCGACCCGCGAGACGGCGACGGTCTCGCGGCGGCGCTCGCGGACGCCCACCGGGACGAGCTCGCGGAGACCATCTCGTCGGCGGGACTGTACAACCAGAAGTCCGAGACCCTGGTCCGGCTCGCGGACCGCGTCTGCGAGGAGTACGGCGGCGAGGCCGGCTTCGACGAGTTCGTGCGCACCGGCGACCCCGGCGAGGTCCGGGCCGCCCTCCTGGACATGAAGGGCGT
This sequence comes from Halobacterium yunchengense, assembly GCF_037031165.1. Classification (NCBI taxonomy): domain Archaea; kingdom Methanobacteriati; phylum Methanobacteriota; class Halobacteria; order Halobacteriales; family Halobacteriaceae; genus Halobacterium; species Halobacterium yunchengense. The sequence continues at coordinate 233,450 of NZ_JAYEZL010000001.1, forward strand.
CGGCCCGAAGACCGCCGACTGCGTGCTGCTGTTCGCGGGCGGCCGCGACGGCGTCTTCCCCGTCGACACGCACGTCCACCGCATCGCGCGCCGGCTCGGTCTCGCGCCGCCGGACGCCGACCACGAGGCCGTGAGGGCGGCGCTGGAGGCCGCGGTCCCGCCGGAGAAGTGCGGGTTCGGGCACACGGCGATGATCCAGTTCGGCCGGGAGTACTGCGGCGCGCGCGAGCCCGCGTGCCTCGACGGCCCCGAGGCGTGTCCGCTGTACGAACGCTGCGACCGCGTCGGCGTCGACGAGCTCGCCGAGACCGTCGTCGACCCCGCAGAGGCCGCCGGCGAGTGAGGCCACTGTCCGGCGGTCGGCGACAGAGCGCTTCGACAACCGGCCTCCGACAGCGCGGTCGGGGCGCCGGTCAGAGGCTCCGCCAGCAGGCGTCCGCGAACGTCGCCAGCGGGACGTCGGCGTCCGAGTCGACGCTGACGAACAGGCCGGTGTGCTCGGCGTCGGCGAAGTGGAACGCCGTCAGCTGGTCGAACCGGTGCATCGTACAGTGGAGGCGGCCCGCGTCGAAGAGGCCCTCGAGGTGCTCGCGGCTGATGCCCTCGAGGACGAGGTCGCGGTGGATGGCGTCGGCGCGCGTTCCGAGACGCGCCCCGACGTCGTCCCTGACGTAGCGCAGGTCGTAGCCGTCGCGGTCGTACTCGGCGACGACGCGCAGCGCGTCACCGGCGTGCTCGTGCAGCGCGTCGACGAGTTCGTCGCCCCCCGTCATGTGTACACGTAGCGGCCGAGGGGTGTTGAAGCCTAGGGCGGCCTCGCGGGCCGAGAGCGGGGCCAACGGTCAGCCGCAGCCGTCACCCAGTCGGCCGCAGCCGTCACCCAGTCAGCCGCTGCCGTCGCCCAGTCAGCCGCTGCCGTCGCCGATGCTCTCGTTGTCCTCGTAGGAGAAGTCGTCGTCGGCGGCCGGGCCGGCCGAGAGGAACGGGAGGTGCAGCTCCCACTCCGCGACCACGGAGAACCGCGAGAACGGGTTCGAGAGGAACTCGCCGAGGTTCCCGACGCCGTCGAAGTGCAACTGGACGTCCACGACGACCACGCGCGTGTCCATCGCCCTGCCGACCGCGCTGAATCCGAAGTCGCCCGGCGAACCGAGGTTCGTGAACAGGTCGAGGTGCACCCAGAACGTAATCGACGGGTCGCCGGAGCCGACGTCGAAGCGGTGGCCGCCCTCGCCGGCGACCGGCGCCCCTGCGGGCTGTGCGGTGGCCGCGCCGACCAGGGACGTCAACACCAGCGCGACGGCGACGGCGACCCGAGCGACGTGCGTCCGGCTCACGCGTCCACGTTGCCGGACGGCGATAAAAGAGCTATCGGGTCGGTGTCCGGACCGGGGTACACGTGCGGTCGGTCACCCGAGGAGTGCGGTGCGAGCCGGCGCCGGTCAGATGAACCGGAACGTCTCGAGGTTCTTCGGCGCGAACGTCCGCATGTTGAACTCGTGGTAGAGCGCGCTGGAGAGGTCCTGGACGGAGGACTCGTCGCCGTGCACGCACAGCACCTTCTCCGGGCGCGGGTTCATCGTGCGGACGAAGTCCTCGAGGCCCTGGCGGTCGGCGTGCCCGGAGAACCCGTCGACGGTCTCCGTGTCGAGTTCGAGCTGGAGGCGTTCCGTGCGACCGCCGCCCTGGCTGTCCGGCATCGGGATCTCGTCCCAGCCGGACTGGATGCGGCGGCCCAGGGTCCCCTGGGCCTGGTAGCCGACGAAGCACATCGTCGAGTCCGGGTCCGGGCCGATGTGCTTGATCCAGGACATGATCGGGCCGCCCTCGACCATCCCCGAGGTCGAGAGGACGATGCACTGCTCGCCGTCGGCGACCTCCTTGCGTTCCTCCTCGCCGCCGTCGATGTGGTTGAACTGGGGCGCGAGGAAGGGGTTCTCGTCCTCGTGGAAGATGCGGTCGCGGAGGTCGTCCCGGAGGTACTCGGGGTACGTGGTGTGGATGGCGGTCGCCTCCCAGATCATGCCGTCGAGGTGGATGGGCATCTCGGGGATGTCGCCCTCCCGCATCGCCTCCTCGAGGACGAGCATCATCTCCTGGCTGCGGCCGACCGCGAACGCCGGGATGAGGACCTTCCCGCCGCGCTCGTAGGTCTCGTTGATGACCTCCTTGAGCTTGCGCTCGGAGTCCTCCTGGTCGGTCTGGTAGTCGTTGCGGCCGCCGTACGTGGACTCGAGGACGAGGGTCTCGACGCGCGGGAAGTCGTTGACGGCGCCGTTGAACAGCCGCGTGTCCTTGTAGTGGATGTCCCCGGAGAACGCGACGTTGTAGAGGCCGTCGCCGATGTGGAAGTGCGAGACCGCCGAGCCGAGGATGTGGCCGGCGTTGTGGAACGTGAGCTTGACGTCCGGCGCGATGTCCGTCACGTCGCCGTACTCGAGGGGGATGCAGTGCTTGATCGCCTCACGGACCATCTCGGAGTCGTACGGCGGCGTCCGCCCCTCCTTCGCGGCGACGTCGAGGTAGTCCAGGGTCAACAGCCCCATGAGGTCCCGGGTCGGTTCGGTCGTGTAGATGGGGCCGTCGTAGCCGTACTTGAACAGGAGAGGGATGAACGCGGAGTGGTCGAGGTGGGCGTGCGTGAGCACGACCGCGTCGATGGAGTTCGCGCCGGCGCCCAGCGCCTCCTGGACCTGGAGGTAGGGGACTTCGTCGTCGCTGCCGGGCTTGTCGCCGCAGTCCACGAGGATGCGCGTCTCGGGCGTCGAGAGGATGAACGAGGCGCGGCCGACCTCGCGGCAGCAGCCGAGGGTGGTGATGCGGACGTACTCGTCGTCGCTCATCTCCTGGCGGTGGATCTGTCGGCCGACCTTCTCGAGGATGTCCCGGCGGTCCTCGCGCTCGGATTTGAGGAAGTTCCGGACGTTCGACACCGTCGAGGACTCGATGGGGGGCGTGCGGACGACCTCGGGCGTCCAGCCCGCCGCCTCCGTGATCTCGCGGAGGGTCGAGCCGTGCCGGCCGATGACCATCCCGGGCTTCTCGGCCTCGATGACGACCTCGCCGGTGTCCTCGTGGAAGTCGAGGTCGGTGACGCCGGCGTCCTCGGGGATGACGTCCATGATCTTCTCGCGGGCGACGTCCGGCCGCGACAGCACCTCGGGGTCGGGGCGGACGGTGATGCGCTTGCGGAGCTTGCTCGCGAGCCGCCGCACGAGGTCGCCGTCCTGCGCGAACTGCTTCGGGTCGCGCGTGTACACGACGAGTTCCGGCCCCTCGTACTTGACGTCGGTCACCGAGATGTCCGGCGGGGTTTCGTTCGTAATCTGCGCCTGTAACTCCTCGAGTTGCTGGTCTACAGTGCTCATGGTCGGAGAGTGGAGGCTCCTGTGTCTGCGTCTCCGCGCGCACTGGCAGCACTCACTGGCCGGCGCGTGCCGGGCGGCGAGCGCTCCTGAAAACGTGGCGAGTAGTCACGCGGTGTCGTCATACCAGTAGGGAGACGGTCGTGTCGGCTCGGTTGCCGAACTGCGGGGATTAGTACAGGAGAACCCGCTTGGGCGGATTTATGCGGTTCTGGTTATAAAAGCCTTCGCAAAGTTGGTAGTCGTCGGCGCCCACCACCCCGTATGCACGTGACGCCGGCCGCCGTCGAGCGCGAGCGCGACTGGGTTCGCGCGCGCGGCGACGTGGTCGTCCCGCTCATCAACGAGGTCCGCGACTCGCTCGGCGCGGCGTTCGACGCCGACGTCGACGCCGTCTCCCGCGAGCAGTACGACGCCGCCGTCGACGAGGTGTTCGCGGACGGCGACCGCGCGGTGAACGTCGCGGCGCTCGTCGGCCTGCTGCGCGACCTGGACGTCAGCGGCGACTACCCGGGGTTCGTCGTCGACGAACTCCTCGGGCGCGAGCTCGCCGCGATGCTCGCCGGCGAGCAGCCGCTGCGCCTGCTCGCGGAGGCGACGTTCCACTACGCGGACGTGACGGCGACGGACGCGGACGGCGGCGCGGGCGCGGACGACCTGGACGCGGCGCTTGCTGCGGGCGTCCAGACGCGACTCCCGGGCTGGACGTGGACGGAGACCGAGAGCCCGTTCTCCGTGGAGTAGTCGCGCGCGACCGTCGGCCGCGGTCCGGGCGGCGCGTCCCGGCGCGGCTGGGCGCCGCGTCGTGCCGGAAACTGCACGTCCCGACAGCCGTCGCGCGGCGCGGCATCGCTGCTGCTGGGCGGCAGTCGTGGCACACTCCGGGCGGCAGTCGTGGCACACTCCGGGCGGCAGTCGTGGCACACTCCGGGCGGCAGTCGTGGCACACTCCGGGCGGCAGTCGTGGCACACTCCGGGCGGCAGCCGGTCGAAAAATCGGGGCGGGGCGGTCAGTCGGCGGTCTCTTCGCCGAACTCTATGTCCTCGTCGTCGGGGAGTTCAGGGGCGTCCGCGGGTTCGCGTGTGGCCTCGAGGGTGCGTTCGACCTCGCGCTCGCGGAGTTGTTCGCGCTTCTTCTGGCCTTGGCGTTCGCGGCCACGCTTCGTGTCACCCATACTGTGGGGGTTGCTCCCACGCCACTTAGTTCCCTCGCCGGTAACGTTATTTGTCAACACTTACCACGCACGTGGCCGGGCGCGAAGCCCGTCACAGCGCGTTCTCCACGAACTGGGAGACGACGAGGTCCTCGGCGCTCCGCAGCCGGTACTGTACCGTCGACCGCGGCACGCCGAGGTCGTCGCTGAGGTCGTCGACGGTGACCTCCCGCGGCCGCGAGTAGTACCCGCGCTCGACGGCCGTGACCAGCGCCTCCCGCTGCTCGGCGGTGAGCTCCGCGGTCACCCGCGACTCCGCGTTCCAGTTGCCCGCGCTGGAGAGCCGCGACAGCGACAGCGTCAGGCCGTCGCGGAGCTGGGCCTCGATGGTGTCGTAGAGCTCGCCGACGGGCTGCTCGTCCGGGTAGAGGACCCGCCACTGGTACTCGTCGTCGCGGCGCCGCGACTCGAAGACGACGCCGTCGCCGACGTGCTCGTGGACGTAGTGGGGGATGGAGTGGCAGTCGTGGACCTCCTCGCGGTACGTGTAGATGGTCCGGGCGGTCGGGGACTCGTCGAGGACGTGGTACTCGCGGTAGGTCTCGCAGTCCGGCAGGTCCAGACACTCGTTGCACCGCGACTCGTCGAGGAAGACGGCCTCGAAGTCCGCGAGGGCGGCCTCGGAGCCGGCGGCGTGGTCGATGCGCCACATGCGCTCCCGGGTGGTAAAGCAGACGGACGTCCACGCGGTGAGGCTGTCGTGTTCGATGAAGCAGTCCATGAGGGCGTCGCTGCCGGGCTCGAACGCGACAGTGAACTCGAACTCGCGCACGCGCCCCGGTAGGCGGTCGGCGAGTATCTAGCTTCTGCTAACTGCACCGGCTTACCGGTACCCGAACTGACGGCCCGGACGAGCGGCTCGCGGTCGGCTGTGGTCCCGTCGTTCGTCGTCTGCCAGGTGCCGGGAGGGCGCGGCGGGGGTGCGGTGTGCGTCCGCACACCTTCACGGGTTTTAAGAGCGAGTCAGGCCTCGCTTGGAGTAATGAGCGACGAACAGGAGCTCGGCATCACCGAGTCCAAGGAGCACAGCCCCGGCGAGTGGTACGCCGAGGTCGTCCAGAAGGCCGAACTCGCCGACTACGCGCCGATGGGCGGGTTCATCGTCACCAGGCCCCGGGGGTACGCCCTCTGGGAGGCCATCCAGGACAACCTCGACGCGTGGTTCAAGCAGACGGGCGTCGACAACGCGTACTTCCCGCTGTTCATCCCCGAGTCGTACCTCGAGCGCGAGAAGGACATCGTCGAGGGGTTCGACCCCGAGGTCGCGTGGGTCACCCACGGCGGCCACGAGGAACTCGAGGAGCGGCTGGCGGTCCGCCCCACGTCGGAGTCCATCATCGCGCCGTACATGGCCCAGTGGGTGCGCTCGCACCGCGACCTGCCGCTGCGCGTCAACCAGTGGAACTCCGTGGTCCGGTGGGAGGCGACGGAGACGAAGCCGTTCTTCCGCACGAAGGAGTTCCTCTGGCAGGAGGGCCACACGGCGCACGCGACCGACGAGGGCGCGTGGGCGGAGACGACGATGCGCCTCGACCAGTACCAGCGCCTCTACGAGGACGTCCTCGGGATGCCGGTGCTGCGCGGCCGGAAGCCCGACCACGACAAGTTCCCTGGCGCCGACACCACGACCACCGTCGAGGCGCTGATGCCGGACGGGAAGTCCGTGCAGGGCGGCACCAGCCACCACCTCGGACAGTCGTTCGCGGACGCCTTCGACATCACGTACGCCGACGAGGACGAGGACGAGCGCACCGCGTACACGACGTCGTGGGGGCTGTCGTGGCGCGCCATCGGCGCGCTCGTCATGAGCCACAGCGACGACCAGGGGCTCGTGCTGCCGCCGACCGTCGCGCCGAAGCAGGTCGTCGTCGTGCCCATCTGGCAGGAGGACACGCGAGACGACGTGCTCCAGTACTGCACCGAGCTCGCGGCGGAGCTGGAGGCCCAGGGCGTTCGCGTCCACCTCGACGACCGCGACGAGCGCAACCCCGGGTTCAAGTTCAACGAGTGGGAGCTGAAGGGCGTGCCGGTGCGCTTCGAGGTCGGCCCGAACGAGGTCGCGGACGGCGAGGTCACCGTCGTCCACCGGCCGGACGGCGAGGACGCCGTCGAGGACCGCAGCGACATCACGGCGGCGGTCCACGACCACCTCGACGCGGTCTACGAGAAGCTCTACGACGCGGCCGCCGAGCGGCTCGAGGAGAACGTCCGCGAGGCGTCCTCTCGCGAGGAGATCCTCGGGACCATCGGCCAGCACGGCGGCTACGTGAAGGCGCCGTGGTGCGGCGACGAGGCCTGCGAGGCCGAGGTCAAAGAGCAGGTGCACGCGGAGATCGTGCTGGTGCCGCTTGCGGAGGACTCGGCGGCGCGTGCGGCCTCCGAGTTCGAGGACGCCGACCACGTCCCCGAACCCGACCACGACGGCGAGGAGTGCGCCATCTGCGGGGACGACGCCGAGCAGACCGCGTTCTTCGCGAAGTCGTACTGACTCGCGGAGCGTTCTCCGCGGCGACCCGGACGTTCATCATCGTTTCCGACGATTCCGTCCGCTCGGAGCCGCCGAGACGGCCGAGAACGGCGCCTGAGTGATTGAATCTCCTTAGTTGTGACTAGATTCCCCTTAGTGATTCAGGAGTAGCGTTTTACCTCGGTGTGGTATCGCCTGGCACATGAGCCAGTCCGACTGCGACGACCACGGCCTCCTCGCGGACCCGACCGAGGAGCGGTCGAACTGCGGGGTCGGCGTCGTCGTCGACCTCGACGGCGGACGGTCCCACCGCGTCCTCGCGGACGCGCTCGAACTCCTGGAGAACCTCGAACACCGCGGCACGACGGGCGCCGAGGAGGACACCGGCGACGGCGCCGGCGCGCTCGTCCAGACGCCCCGCGGCTTCCTCGCGGACCTCTTCGACGACCTGCCCGAGCGGTACGCCGTCGGATCGTTCTTCCTGCCGCAAGACGCCGCGGAGCGCCAGCGAGTGGTCGAGACCGTCGAGGACGCGCTCGCCGACTGGGGCCTCGACGTGCACGCGTGGCGCGACGTCCCCACGGACAACAGCGACCTCGGCGAGACCGCACTCGATTCAGAACCGCACGTCGCGCAGGCGGTCGTCCACCCCGACGGCTGCGAGGACTTCCCGAAGGCGCTGTACGTCGGCCGGCAGGCCGCCGAGGCCGCCGTCGACCACGAGCGCTTCTACGTCTGCTCGCTCGACGAGGACACCGTCGTCTACAAGGGCCTGCTGAAGGGCGAGCAGGTCGCGGACTACTACCCCGAGCTCACCGACGAGCGCGTCGAGACCGGGTTCGCGCTCGTCCACGCGCGGTTCTCCACGAACACGCTCGGCGCGTGGCACCTCGCACACCCCTACCGGAACGTGATCCACAACGGCGAGTTCAACACCATCCAGGGGAACGTCAACTGGATGCGCGCCCGCGAGGCCGACCTCGAGGCCGAGGGCTTCACCGACGAGGAACTCGAGACCGTGCTGCCGGTCATCGACGACCCCGAGCAGTCCGACACCGCCAGCGTCGACAACGCGCTCGAACTCCTCGTGCAGACGGGCCGGTCGCTCCCCCACGCGCTCCGCATGCTCGTGCCGGAGGCCTGGCAGGGCGACGACGACATGCCGGACGCCCGCCAGGAGTTCTACGACTTCCACGCGAGCCTCGTCGAGCCCTGGGACGGGCCCGCGCTGGTCGTCGGGACGGACGGCGACCGCGTCTGCGGCGTGCTCGACCGCAACGGCCTGCGGCCGTGCCGCTACGAGCGCCGCACGGACGGCACGCTCGTGATGGCGTCCGAGCAGGGCGCCCTCGAGGGCGACGTCAGCGAGGTCGCCGAGCGCGGCCGCCTCCAGCCCGGCCAGCTGTTCCTCGCCGAACCGGGCGTGGGCGTCGTCGACGACGCCGACGTCTTCGCGGACCTCACGGACGACCGGTACGGCGAGTGGGTCGCCGACGAACAGCTCCGCCCGGAGACCCGCGAGGACGTCCTGCCGAGCGACCCGACCGACGACCTCCGCGCAGCGCAGGCGATGTTCGGCTACACGGAGGACGAGCTGAACGAGCTGGTCGCGCCGATGGTCCAGGGCGGCAAGGACCCGGTCGGGTCGATGGGCGACGACGCGCCGCTGCCCGGCGTCTCGGCGTTCGACCACCCGCTGGCGTCGTACTTCCGGCAGCTGTTCGCGCAGGTCACCAACCCGCCCATCGACTACCTCCGCGAGGACCTCGTGACCAGCCTGGAGACGCGGCTCGGCCGCCAGCGGAACCTCCTCGGCGAGTCCCGCGAGCACGCTCGCCAGGTCGTCCTCGACAGCCCCGTGCTCGCGGACAGCGACCTCGACGCGGTGCGCGAGGCCGGCCCGCCGACCGAGACCGTCGACCTCTCGTTCGACCCGGACGGCGACCTCGAAGCGGCCGTCGAGCGCGTACAGCGGGCGGCCGTCGACGCCGTCGAGGACGGCGCGGAGGTCCTCGTGCTCTCCCAGCGCGCGGCCGGCGAGGACGCGCTGCCGGTGCCGAGCCTGCTGGCGACCGGCGCAGTCCACCACCACCTCGTGCGCGAGGGCCTCCGGGCGCGCGTCGGCCTCGTCGTCGAGGCCGGCGACGTCCGCACCGTCCACCAGCTCGCCGCGACCGTCGGGTACGGCGCGGGCGCGGTGAACCCCTACCTCGCCGTCGAGTCCGCGCGCGACATCGTCGCCGGGCCGGACGGCGCAGACCCGGAGGAGGCCGTGGAGACGTACCTGCACGCCCTCGAGGACGGCCTGCTGAAGGTGATGTCGAAGATGGGCATCTCCACGGTGGCGTCCTACCAGGGCGCCCAGATCTTCGAGGCCGTGGGGCTGGACTCGTCGGTCGTCGACCGGTTCTTCGCCGGGACGCCGAACCGCACCGAGGGCGTCGGTCTGCCCGAACTGGAGGCGGACGTGCGCGCGCGCCACGACGCCGGGTTCGGCGGCGGCGAGGCGACCGTCGAGCGCGTCGGCGAGTTCGAGAACCGGACGTCCGGGCGGTTCCACCAGTGGAACCCGACGACCGTCCACAGCCTCCAGGAGGCGGTGGACAACGGCGACTACGGGGCCTTCGAGGAGTACGCCGGCCACGTCGACGACCAGACCGAACAGCTCCAGACGCTGCGCGGCCTCCTCGAGATCGACGCCGGGGACCGCGAGTCCGTCCCCCTCGAGGACGTCGAGCCCGCCGCCGACGTCGTCGAGCGGTTCTCGACGGCGGCGATGAGCCTCGGCAGCCTGAGTCCGGAGGCCCACGAGACGAACGCGGCGGCCGCGAACGGGCTCGGCGCGAAGGCGAACACGGGCGAGGGCGGCGAGCCGCCCGAGCGCTTCGGCACCGCGACGGAGTGTGCCATCAAGCAGGTCGCGTCGGGGCGGTTCGGCGTGACGTCCACGTACCTCTCCGCCGCGGACGACCTCCAGATCAAGATGGCCCAGGGCTCGAAGCCCGGGGAGGGCGGTCACCTCCCGGGGAAGAAGGTCAACGAGATGATCGCGGACGTCCGGTGTTCGACGCCGGGCGTCGGCCTCATCAGCCCGCCGCCCCAGCACGACATCTACAGCATCGAGGACCTCAAGCAGCTCGTCCACGACCTGCGCGCGGCGAACCCCGACGCCCGCGTGCACGTGAAACTCGTCTCGGAGGCGGGCATCGGCACGGTCGCGGCGGGCTGCGCGAAGGCGGGCGCGGACTGCGTGCACATCTCCGGGCACTCCGGCGGCACGGGCGCGAGCCCGAAGACGTCCATCAAGCACGCCGGCCTGCCGTGGGAGCTCGGGCTCGCGGAGGCGAACCAGCTGCTCTGCGAGACGGGGCTCCGGGACCGCGTGACCCTGCGCGTGGACGGCGGGCTGAAGACCGGCCGGGACGTCGCCGTCGGCGCGCTCCTGGGCGCCGAGGAGTTCGCGTTCGGCACCGCGTCGCTGGTCTCCGCGGGCTGCGTGATGGCGCGCATCTGCCAGACGAACAACTGCCCCACCGGCGTCGCCACCCAGGACCCGGAGCTCCGCGAGCGTTTCCGCGGGACGCCCGACCAGGTCGCGAACTACCTCACGTTCGTCGCCGAGGGGCTGCGCGAGGTCGCCGCGGAGCTCGGCTACGAGACCGTCGACGAGCTCGTCGGCCGCGTCGAACACCTCGCGGCGGCGGACACCGACCACCCAAGGGGCCGCCACCTCGACCTCTCGCGCGTGCTCGCCGAGCCCGGCGGCGACGTCCGCCGGCGCGTCCGCGGCCAGGACGACGCCGACGTGGCCCTCGACGAGTCCGTGCTCGCGGACGCCGCGCCGGCCGTCGAGGACGGCGAGCGGGTGTCGCTGTCCCGCGAGGTGACGACCCGGGACCGGTCCGTCGGCGCGCGCGTCTCCCACGCCGTCTCCAGCGAGCACGGCGTCGAGGGGCTGCCCGAGGACACCCTCCACGTCGACCTCGACGGGAGCGCCGGCCAGTCGTTCGGCGCGTTCCTCGCGCCCGGCGTGACCCTCTCTCTCACCGGCGCCGCCAACGACTACGTCGGGAAGGGCCTCTCGGGCGGCACCCTGGCGGTGCGGACGCCGCCGGAGGCGGGCTTCGACCCGACCGAGAACACGGTCGTCGGGAACGTCGCGCTGTACGGCGCGACCGACGGCGAGTGCTACGTGAACGGCGTCGCCGGCGAGCGCTTCGCCGTCCGGAACTCGGGCGCGCACGCAGTCGTGGAGGGCGTCGGCGACCACGGCTGCGAGTACATGACCGGCGGCATCGTCGTCGTGCTCGGGGACGTCGGCCGGAACTTCGCCGCGGGGATGAGCGGCGGCGTGGCGTACGTCCACGACCCCGACGGCGACTTCGAGGAGGACTGCAACACGGGGATGGTCGACGTCTCACAGGACCTCTCGGAGCGCGACGAAGCAGCCATTCGTCGCCTCGTGGAGAACCACGCGGCCCGCACCGGCAGCGACCGCGCGGCCGCGATGCTCGAGGACTGGGACGCCGCGGTCTCGGCGTTCGCGGTCGTGATGCCGGACGCGTACCGCGCCGCCATCGACGAGCGCCCGGAGGCGGACGCGCGCCGGTCGCTCCCCGAACGCGTCCGGCGCGCGGAGTCCGCGGCCGGCAGCGCGGACTGACCGCGAGAGCCCGGGCCACTCAAACGACCGTTTGAGTCCTCGCCACACCCTTCCCGTCGGCCGTCCTCGGTGCGCGTATGCGACGTCGACGCTACCTCGCCTCGGTCGCCGGTCTCGCCGCCGCCGGCGGCTGTCTCGGCCCGCTGTCCGCCGCGATGCCGGGCGACGGCGACGGCGGGCCGGCCCTCCCCGCGGACTGTCCGTCGTTCGCGGCGGACGCGGCGACGGTCTGCGTCGGCGACGACGCCGCGGCGACGTTCGCGCGCAGCGACGCGACCGTCGACGCCGGCGGCTCGTTCACGGCGACGCTGACGAACCGGGACGCCGACGCGGTCGGCCTGAACCCGTACGCGTGGACCGTCTACCGGCGGGACGGCGACGGCTGGACGCAGGTCGCGCCGGACGCGTTCGTCGAGCCCTGGCAGACGCTCGCCGGCGGCGAGTCCCGGACCTGGCACGTCCGCGTCGGGGACGCGAACGCGACGAGCGCCAGCGACGACGACGTCCACGTCGGGCCGCTGGACCTCGACCGCGGCGAGCACGCGTTCGTCGTGCTCGCGGCCGTCGACGGCGACCGCACGGAGTTCGTCGCGCCGTTCGCCGTCACGTGAGGCCGGCGGCGCCGCGGGCGTCGAACACGCACGCCTTTTGTCGCGGCCGCGCAACGCTCGGGTATGGATTCCGCGCTCGTCGTCGGCGGCACGCGGTTCGTCGGCCGCCACCTCGTCGAGGAACTGCTCGCGAACGACTACCGCGTGACCACGTTCAACCGCGGGAAACACGACGACCCGTTCGCCGGGGACGACCGCGTCCACCACGTGCAGGGCGACCGCACGGACCGGAAGGCCCTCCTCACCGCGAAGCGAGAGGTCGAGCCGGACGCGGTCTTCGACTGCGTGGCCTACCAGCCGCGGGACGTGGAGGCGGCGACGAACGTCTTCGGCGGCGTCGACGCCTACGTGTACGTCTCCAGCGGCGCCGCGTACGGCGCCGAGGACGTGCCCAAGCGCGAGGACGAGACCGAACTGGAGTCCTGTACGGCCGAGCAGGCGACCGACGACTCGCCGGCGACGTACGGCGCGCGGAAGGCCGCGGGCGACCGCATCGTCTTCGAGGCCGCCGAGCGCGGCGTGAACGCGATGAGCGTGCGTCCGCCGGTCGTCTACGGCCCCCACGACTACACGGAGCGCCTCGCGTACTGGGTCCACCGGGTCGCCGAGTACGACCAGGTCGTCGTCCCGGGCGACGGCACGAACCTCTGGCAGCGCGCCTACGTCGAGGACGTCGCGCGGGGCCTCCGCCTCGTCGCCGAGGAGGGGACGCCCGGGGAGGCGTACAACGTCGGCGACCGGAACGCGGTGACCCTGGACCGCATGCTCGACCTCGTCGCGGACGCGCTGGACACCTCGGTCGACCGCGCGTACACGAGTCCGCGAGAGCTCTCTATCGCAGACCTCGAGCCAGCGGACTTCCCGCTGTACCGCGAGTACCCCCACCTGCTGGACACCGCGAAGGTCGCCGACCTCGGCTACGAGTCGACGCCGCTCGAGGAGGCGATGCAGAAGACCGTCGACGCGCACCGCGAGCACGGCCGCACGGGCGAGGACGAAGGGCCGAGCCGCGAGGACGAGCAGCGCCTGCTGGACGTGCTCGGTACGGTCTGAGACGCAGTCTCTAGGCTCCCGAACTGTTTTCACGGGCGTCCCCGAAGACCCGGTAGAGCTGACCGATGACCCGGCTTCTCCGCGACTGACGGCGCCAATCGCCCCCGCGCCGTCGCAGACTCCGCGTACCGCGTTCGACCAGCAGCAGCCACACCACCGATGGAGATACGAGAAGCCACACCGGACGACGCACAGACCGTGAACGAGGAACTGCTCGAGCCCGGGTTCCGGGAGACCGCGGCCGTCGACCCCGAGTTCTCGGAACTCGACGAGGCGGGCGTCGCGGACGCCGGCATCGACCGCTGGCTGGACGACGCGGACCGCGTCATCTTCGTCGCCGAGCGGGACAGCGAACTCGCGGGTCACATCGCCGGCATCCGCAACGACAGCCCACCCATCTACGCGAGGGGACCGTACACGCACGTCGACGGCCTCTACGTGAAACCCGACTATCGCCGCGAGGGGGTCGCCTCCGCGCTGTTCGAGCGCATCGAGGCGTGGGCGCGCGAGCGGGACTGCGAGTACCTCGGCGTCTCCGCGCACGTCGACAACGAGGCCGCCGTCGCGATGTACGACGACGCCTTCGAGCGGAAGTACCTGAGCTACCGGCGGCCCGTCGGGGACGAGTAGACTTTTACTCGCGCCCCGGCGACGTACCCCCATGTTCGAGAAGTCGACGTGGATCCGCCTCCCGCGGAACGTCGTGGTCGGCCACGACGTGCTCGGCCAGGCGCGGGAGGTGGTCGTTGACACCCACCTCACGGGGCCGCCGCTCGTGGTGACGAGTCCGACGCCGAAGGACGTCGCCGCCGACCGCATCGTCGCGCAGTTCGCGGACGCCGGCGAGGACGCCCAGCTCGTGGTCGTCGAGGAGGCGACGTTCGACGCCGTCGAGGACGTCCTCGAGGCCGCGCGCGAGCTCGACGCCGGCTACCTCGTCGGCGTCGGCGGCGGCAAACCCATCGACATCGCGAAGATGGCCAGCGACCACCTGAACGTCGGGTTCGTGAGCGTGCCGACGGCCGCGAGCCACGACGGCATCGTCTCCGGTCGCGGCTCCGTGCCGGAGGGCGACAGCCGTCACTCCGTCGCCGCGGCGCCGCCGGTCGCGGTGGTCGCGGACACGGGCGTCATCGCGGACGCGCCCTGGGAGCTGACGACCGCCGGCTGCGCGGACATCATCTCGAACTACACCGCGGTGAAGGACTGGCGGCTCGCGAAGCGCCTGCAGAACGTCTCCTACAGCGAGTACGCGGGCGCGCTCAGCCAGATGACCGCGGAGATGCTCGTGGACAACGCCGGCTCCATCAAGCCCGAACTCGAGGAGTCCGCGTGGGTGGTCGTGAAGGCGCTGGTCTCCTCGGGCGTCGCGATGTCCATCGCGGGGTCGTCGCGGCCCGCCTCGGGCAGCGAGCACCTCATCAGCCACCAGCTCGACCGCATCGCGCCCGGGAAGGCCCTGCACGGCCACCAGGTCGGCGTCGGCTCCATCCTCGCGGAGTACCTCCACTCCGGCGAGCAGGGCGAGTGGCGCGCCGTCCGGGACGCGCTCGCGGCGCTGGACGCGCCGACGACCGCCGAGGAGCTCGGCGTCACCGACGAGGAACTGCTCGAGGCGATGACCTCGGCCCACGAGATCCGGGACCGGTACACCATCCTCGGCTCCGGCATCAGCGAGGACGCCGCCCGCGAGGCGGCGACGACGACCGGCGTCGTCTAGTTCTCGGCGTCCGGGGCGCCGGCCGTCGACGCGACGACGCGGCGGTCCAGCGTCCACAGCGCGAGGCCGCCGACGGACGCCTGCACGAGCAGCATGCCGCCGCGGTTGAGGACGAGCGCGGAGCCGAGGCCGACGAGCGGGTGCGGCGTGAGCGCGACGAGCAGCCCGCCGAGCGCGGCGTCGACGGGCCCGAGGCCCGCCGGCACCGGGACGGCGCGCGCGAACCCGGAGACGGTGACGGCGACCATGGCGACGGCCGGAGACACGACGACGCCGACCGCGAGCAGGCTGGCGTACAGGGCGACGACCCAGCACGCCCAGGTGGCGTGGGCGGCGAGCAGGACGCTCGCGAACCGCCCGCGGTCGGCGGCGAGGGCGCCCAGCGCCGCGAAGAACTCGTCGATGCCGTCCCGCGCGTCCGCCGCCGACACCGGTCCGTCGTAGTTCGGGGCGACGCGCGCGAGCACCGGGTGCGCGGCCTCCGTGACGCGGGAGACGGCGGCAGCGACCGGGCCGCGGTACGCGCTCAGCGCCGCCACGGCGGCGACCGCCGCGCCGAGCGCGACGACGAACAGGGCGACGGACTCGACGACGCCGGCCGGGTCGCGGCCGGCGACGCTCACGCCCGCGAGCCCGAGCGCGCCGACGACCGCGGAGGCCGCCATCACGACGAACTCCCAGGTGGTGACGCCGGCGAGCGCCTCGCTGACGCCGACGTCCCCGTGCCGGCTGACGGTGTAGGCGACGAAGCCGCCGCCGCCGACGTTGCCAGCGGGCACGAGGTTGCGGACGACGGCGGCGCCGAGGAACGCGCGGCGTGCCAGCGACGCGCGCTCGCTGTGGGCGTCGAATCCGAGCGCGAGCCGGGTGCCCTCGGCGCCGGCGAACAGCGCGAGCGCCGCGCCGACCGGCGCGAGCGCGAACAGCCGGAGGTCCGCGTCCCGGAGGTTCCGGAGGACGCCGTCCCAGTCGACGCCGTAGCGGAGGGCGGCGACGACCAGGGCGGCGGCGAGGACGCGGAACGCGACGCGGCGGCGGTCGACCTGCACGGGCCTACGTCTCCGCGCGCGACGAAAAGTGCCGGGGGTCCCGCAGGCGCTCGACGCGCCGGCCGACGGCGGGGTGGAGGGACACCGCGGCGACGACCAGCGAGCGGTCGGTCGGGACGAGGCCGCGGTCGGCGAGCGTCGCGAGCGCGCGCTCCATCGCCGCGGCGCCCACGTGCCGGGCGGCGTACGCGTCCGCGTCGAACTCCGTCCACCGGACGAGCGGGCCGGCCGCGAGCAGCAGCGCGCCCGAGAGGACGGCGGCGAGCAGGACGCCGTCGAGCACGCCGGTCGCCGCGAGGAACAGCGGCGCGAGCGCGAGGCCGGACGCGAGCAGGCGGCCGGCGACGTGGCGGCGGTGGTGGTGGCCGGCCTCGTGGGCGACGACGGCGGCCACGGCGTCGTCGTCGAGCGTGCGGAACAGCGCGTCCGTGACGAAGACGTAGCGGTACCCGGGGAGGAGGCCGGTGGCGACGGCGTTCGCGACGGGGTGGCGGTCGGTCTCGACGACGCGCACGCGGAGGCCGTCGGCGCACGCGGGCACGGCGGCGGCCTCGCCGGGGGCGGGGTCGCGGACTGGCCCGAAGTGGGCAGCGAGCGGCGGGAGGACCGCGACGACGAGCGCGGCGGCCGCGGCGACGGCGGCGAGCCCGGGGAGGCCGGGCGGCGCGGCGAGCCACGCGGCGACGACGACGAACGCGGGCGCGAGGACGACCGCCGCGAGCAGGAGGAACCGCCGCGTGGTCGCGGCGTACCGGGTGTCGGCGCCGGTGACGGCCGCCCACGCGGGCCGCGTCCCGAGGTGGACGGCGAGCGCGGGCAGGACGCCGCCGACGAGGACGGTGCCGCCGAGCGCGACGAGCACGCCGACGGCGTCGGGCCCCGGCGCGGCCGCGGCGACGGCGTCGTCGAGCCGCGAGTCCGTGGCCGCGAAGACGCCGGCGACGGAGACGACCGCCTGGAGGGCGCGGTTGGCGCGTCGCACGCGCGCCGCGGCGGTGACGCGGTCGGCGGCGCGGCGCGCGCCGACGCCGACCGCCCTGCTCGCCGCGTACGCGAGCGCGGGTAGCGAGAGGAGGACGACTGCGTGTATCACGGTGCGCGGAGGTTCGCGCGGCGGCACCAAAGCCCCGGTGGTCGCCGCGAGCGTCCGCCACCCGCGGGCGTACCTGCGGCCCGCGAGTGCGTCCGCGCGGACGGGCGGTCAGACGTGCTCGTCGAGGAAGTCGACGACCGCGCGGTAGGCCTCGATCTGGTTCTCGAGCTTGCTGAAGCCGTGGCCCTCGTCCTCGAAGACGAGCGTCTCGACGGGCACGTGCTCGCTGGCCACGTCCGCGATCTGTTCGGCCTCCGAGAGGGGGACTCGCGGGTCGTTCGCGCCGTGGAGCACCATGAGGGGCGCGCGGATCTCGTCGGCGTGGTTGATGGGGCTGATGGACTCGAGGAACTCGCGGTCCGCGGCGAGGCTGCCGTACTCGGCCTCGCGGTGGGCGCGCCGCCAGTCGCCCGTGTTCTCGAGGAACGTCACGAAGTTCGCGATGCCGACGACGTCGACGCCGGCCGCCCACAGGTCGGGGTACTCGGTGAGCGACGCCAGCACCATGAAGCCGCCGTAGGACCCGCCGTAGGCGACGACGCGGTCCGTATCGACGTCGTCCCGGGCGGCCAGCCAGTCGACGCCCGCCTTCCCGTCCCGCACGGCGTCCATGCGCTTGTGGACGTCGTCGAGTTCCATGTACGCGGTGCCGTAGCCCGAGGAGCCGCGGACGTTCGGCTCGAAGACCGCGTAGCCGTTGTTCGCGAAGTACTGGCGGAGCGCCGCGAAGTACGGGCGGCGCTGGGCGGCGGGGCCGCCGTGGAAGTCGACGACGACGGGGTGGGGGCCGTCGCCCTCGGGGAGGGTGAGGAAGGCGGGGACCTCGAGGCCGTCGAAGCTCTCGTAGCGGACGAGGTCGGGGTCGCGGAACGTCGACGGCGGGATGCCGGCCGTCGAGGCGTCCGTCCAGCGCTCGCTCGCGCCGGAGTCGACGTCGACCACGTAGACGTTCTTGTTCACGGTGGGCGCGGAGACGGCGACGGCGACGCGGTCGGCGTCCGCGTCGAAGCTCAGCCCGAAGACGACGCCGTCCGGCAGGTCGGGCGTGGGGTAGGGGTCGAGGCGGGCCGGGTCGCCGCCGGCGTCGGCGACCGAGAGTTCGCTGTAGCCGTCGACGTTCCGCACGTACGCCACGGCGGCGGCGTCGTGGTCGGCGACGACGCCGGAGACCGGCCAGTCGCCGCCGTCGACGACCTGCTCGAGGTCGCCGGTGTCGGCGTCGAGCACCGCGAGGTACGCGACGTCCGCGCCGCGGTCCGTGCAGACGTAGACGCCGTCGCCGTCGGGCGTCCACGCCACCGACGAGAACCGGACCGCGTCGTCGAACGGCGTGAGGTGCGCGACGTCGCCGGTGTCGACGTCGACCGCGTAGAGGTCGTGGTCGGAGCTGGAGTGGCTGTCGTGGAGCAGGAGGCGGTCGTCGCCGGGGCTCCAGCCCGCCACCGACACGCGCTCGAAGTCCTCGCCCGTCGCGACCAGCTCGGCGTCCGCGCCGTCGGCGTCCCGGTCCTGGACGTAGACGTCGAAGACGCCCTCGCTGCGGCGGTTCGCCGCGTACGCGACGCGGTCGCCGTCGTGGCTCCAGCCGCCGAACTGGTGTTTCGCGTCCGGGAACGCCGTCAGCGCGACGTCCTCGCTGCCGTCCGCGGCGAGCCGGCGGAGCTGCCAGAACTCGTCGCCGCCGGCGTCGGTCCCGTAGACGAGCTCGTCCCGCGTCGGCGAGAACGACGCGAACGCCACGCGCTCGTCGCGGAACGTGAGCTGGCGGGGCCACGACCGGGGTTCGTCGAGGCGCCAGACCTGGCTGGTGCCCGTGGCGTCCAGCAGGAACGCGAGTTCGCCGGACGGGCCGAACGACGGCGCGCCCGCGTTCCGGACGTTCAGGTACCGCTCGATGTCGTAGGCCATGCCGGCCCTCCGCCCGCACCGCGGTTAGCCCTTCGGGTGGCGGCACGCGCGTTCCGGGACCGCACGCGTTCGGCAGTCTGGCTCGCGTTCGGCAGTCTGGCGCGAACGGAACCGTTTTTATCCGCGTGTTCCGTGGCGGCGTGTATGCGCGTGGCGTTCGTCTCGGAGACGACCGCCCACCACGTCGACGCCGACGACGTCGACCGCCTCCACTCGCTGGCCGACGCCCTCGTGGAGCGCGGACACGACGTCCACGTCCTGTGTGCGCAGTGGTGGGAGGGGCAGCCGGACTCGTTCGAGCACGACGACGTGACCTACCACGCCGTCGCGGACGAGCGCGGCCAGCGGTGGTTCGCCGCGAGGGCCGCCCTCCTGCTCCGGCGGCTCGCGCCCGACGTCGTCCACGCCACCAGCCGGACGCCCGGCCACGTCTACGGCGCGCGCTGGGGCGGCGTGCTCGCCGGCGCGCCCGTCGTCTGCGAGTGGTACGACCAGCACGACGCCGCGGACGGCCTCAGGGGGCGGGCGTACCGGTACGCGGCGCGGAAGCCGAGCGTCGTCGTCGCGCCCTCCCGCACGGTGAAGACGAGCGTCCGCGAGTGCGGCGCGAACGGCGGCGACGTCCGCGTCATCCCGACCGGCATCGACTTCGAGGCGATCAGGCGCGCCGTCCCGGGCGACGGCGGCGACATCGTCTTCAGCCGCCGCCTCGACGCGGACGCGAACCTCGAGTCGCTGTTCCTCGCGCTCGCGGAGTTCCGCGAGTACGACTGGAACTGCACCGTCGTCGGCGACGGCCCCGAGCGCGAGAGCTACGAGCGGCAGGCCCGGGACCTCCGCATCGCCGACCGCGTCGACTTCGCCGGCGAGATGAGCGTCGACGAGCGCGCCGCGGTGTTCAAGAACGCCCACGTCTACGTCCACACGGCCGAGCGGACGTCGTTCGCGCTCGACCTGCTGCGCGCGCTCGCCTGCGGCTGCGTCGGCATCGTGGAGTACCACGCCCAGTCGAGCGCACACGAGCTCGTCGAGCAGTACGACCGCGGCTTCCGCGCGACCAACGACGAGGAGATCACGGAGTGCCTGGCCGCGGCCGGCGGCCTCGAGCGGAAGGCCGTCGACGAGACGTTCGCCGACTACGACCGCGAGCGCTTCCTCGACCAGTACCTCGACGTCTACCGGGACGCCCAGGAGCACGCCGGCCTGCTCTGAGCGGGCGGCCCGGCGACACTCAGCCGGACGCCGCGAGGCAATCGGCCACCGCTCACACCGACGCCGTCAGCCCGCCGTCGACGCGCAGGTTCTGGCCGGTGACGTAGCTCGCCTCGTCGGAGAGCAGGTACGCGACGGCGTCCGCGATCTCGTCGGCGCGGGCCGCGCGGCCCATCGGGATGCGCTCGCGGGTCTCGTCGTCGACGTCCCAGGTGTCCACGAACCCTGGCTGGACGGAGTTCATGCGCACGCCCTCGCCGGCGTACTGGTCGGCGAACAGCTTCGTGAAGCTGCCGAGACCGGCGCGCAGCACCGACGACACGGGGAACGCCGCGGAGGGCTCGAACGCGGAGAACGTCGAGACGTTCACGAACGCGCCGCCGTCGTCCTGCTCGACCATCACGGGCGTCGCGAGGCGCGCCATCCGGATCACGTTCAACAGCACGAGGTCCATCCCCTCGTACCAGTCCTCGTCGCTGACGTCGAGGAGGTCGCCCGACGCCGGGTGGCCGGTGTTGTTCACGACGGCGTCGACGCGGCCGTAGCGCTCGACGGTCGTCTCCACGAGCGCCGCGAGGTCCTCCGGGTCGGTCACGGAGCCCTCGAAGCCGTCGCCGCCGACGTCCTCGGCGACGGCGACGGCGCTCCCCGACGGCGACAGCAGGACCGGCACGTAGCCGTCCGCCTCGAGTCGCCGCGCGCACGCCTCGCCGATGCCGCTGCCCGCCGCCGTCACGATGGCCACTCGCTGGTCGGTCACGTGTGACTGCCAGCACTTGCGCGAGCGTAAGTGTACCGCAGGCGGAGCCGACCGCTACGCGTCGCGGTCGGTCCCGTCGTCGGTGGCCTCGGCGACGCGGACGGCGGCGGCGTTCTCCGCGACGTCGTGGACGCGCACGACGTCCGCGCCGCGCTCCACCGCGAGCGTGGTGCCGGCGACGGTGGCGTAGCCGCCGTCGTCCGGGTAGCGGTCGACCGCGCCGAACATCGACTTGTGGCTGTGGCCGACGAGCACCGGACAGCCGAGCGCGTGGAGTTCGTCGACGCGGTCCAGCAGTTCGAAGTTCTCCGCGGCGGTCTTCCCGAACCCGAGTCCGGGGTCGACGACGATCTTCTCCCGCGGGAGACCGGCTTTCTCCGCGAGCAGCACGCGCTCGGTGAGTTCGTCGAGCACGTCCTCGACGACGTCGTCGTAGTGGACGTCCTCGTCGGGGTCGACCGGAGCGTTGACGGAGTGCATCACGACCAGCGGGACGTCGTGTTCGGCGGCGACGAACCGCATCTCGGGGTCCTCGAGGCCCGTGACGTCGTTGAGGACGTCCGCGCCCGCCTCCAGGGCCGCGCGCGCGACCGCGGCCTTCCGCGTGTCCACCGAGACCATCGCGTCGAGGTCGCTGACGCGCTCGACGACCGGGACGACACGGTCGATCTCGTCCTCGACGGGGACGGGGTCGGCGCCGGGCCGCGTCGACTCGCCGCCGACGTCGACGATGTCGGCCCCGGCCGCCACCATCTCCTCGGCGCGCGCGACGGCGTCCTCGACGGCCTCGTACTCGCCGCCGTCGTGGAAGCTGTCGGGCGTGACGTTCAGGATGCCCATGACCGCGGTGCCGTCCTCCCAGGGGTAGCCGTGGGTCGCCGGCTCGGTCTGGATGCCGAGGGTCTCGCGGAGTTCCTCGGCGAACACGGCGAGCCCGTACGGCTGGCCGTCGAGCTTCTCGCAGAGGCGCTTGAACTGCGCGAGCGTCCCCATCAGCACCGCGTCCAGGTACCCCCGCGTCTGGGAGTTCAGCCCGGACAGCGAGCACTCGCCGCCGAGGCTCAACAGCTCCTCTTTGAGGTACTGCGCCTGGCGCTTCTGGACGCGCGTCTTCACGACGCGGTGGACTCCCTTCCCGCGCATCCGCCAGACGCCGGGCGGCGTGACGTGCGCGCCCTCCAGCACGTCCCGGGCGTCCGCGAGGTCGTCGACGTCCTTCCGGACGTTCGCGCGCGTCCAGCGCTTCCGGGCCTCGGCGACCGCGAACAGCGACCCCGTGACGAGCACGAGGTCGTCGGCGTCGGCCGCGGCGAGCGCGTCCTCGACCGCCGACTCGACGGACCGCGTGACGGTGGCGTCCGCGCCCGCCTCGCCGAAGACGGTGGCGAGGACCTCGGCGTCCTCCGCGCGGTCGCTGTCCGGTTCGCACGCCCACACGCGGTCGGCCGGGAGCGCGGCGGCCATCCCCCGGTGGTCCTTGTCGTGCATCGCGCCGAACACGACGTGGAGGTCGTCGTAGTCGAACTCGGCGAGCGTGGCCGCGAGCGCGTCGCACGCCCCGGGGTTGTGCGCGCCGTCGAGCACCGTGAGGGGGTCGGTGTTCATCACCTCGAAGCGCCCCGGCCAGTACGCCTTCCGCAGGCCCCTGGCGAGCGTCTCCTCGTCGACGGCCGCGACCTGGCGGGCGAGCGCGGCGGCGACCCCGGCGTTCTCCGCCTGGAACGCGCCGAGCAGCGGAATCCGGGCGTCGACCGCCCAGCCGTCGCCCGACAGCGACACCGCCGCCTCCGTGTGGTTCGTGCGGCCCTCGTAGGCGACGCGGACGTCGCGGTCGGCGCCGGTGCCGACGGTCACGACGCCGCCGGCCTGCTCGCGGACGGCCGCGAGCGCGTCGCCCGCCGTCGCCGTCACGAGCGGCGCGTCCGCCGGCGCGACGTGGGCCTTGTCGCGGGCGATCTCCGCGACGGTGTCGCCGAGCACGCCCGTGTGCTCGAGGGTCACCGACGTCACCGCGCTCGCGACGGGGTCGACGACGCTCGTCGCGTCGAACTTCCCGCCGATGCCGACCTCGAGGACGGCGACGTCGACGTCCCGGCGGCCGAACTCCCAGAGCGCCATCGCGGTCACCACCTCGAAGAACGTCGGAGCGTCGCCGTCCGCGGCGCGCTCGTTCACGCGCGGCCGCACCGCCTCGACGAAATCCGTCAGCGCGTCCTTCGAGAGCTTCCGGCCGTCCACGGTGACGCGCTCCCGGACGTCGTCGAGGTGCGGCGACGTGTACAGGCCGACCTCGAGGCCGGCCTCCCGGAGCACCGCCGCGAGCTGGCGCGCCGTCGACCCCTTCCCGTTCGACCCCGCGACCTGCACGTACCGCGGGCCCTCGTGGGGGTCGCCGAGCGCCGCCAGCAGGTCCGCCGTCGAGTCCGTCCCGGGCTTCGGGCGGTAGCGGCGGAGGTCCAGCAGGAAGTTCGCCGCCTCGTCGTAGCGCATACGTGCACCGAGCGGGGGCCGCCGCTTTAGACTGTCGGACCCGACAGCGGCGCCGCCCGGACGCGAGCGGCCGGTCGCCGCCGCGCGGGGAGTGCGCGGGACGGCACCGGGATACGTCAAATCCGCGTTTGTCCGTTGCCAACCGATTTGCCCCCGGGCGGTGACCGACGACCATGGAACGACGACAGTTCCTCGCGTCCGCGTCCGCCGCAGTCCCGCTCGCCCTGGCGGGCTGTCTCGGCGGGCAGGACGACGACCCCTCCACGACGACCGAACCGGACGACACGACCGGCGAACCGACGACCCGGCCGACGACCGAGCAGCCGACCGAGGACGGCCCGCTGTCGGTGGGCGAGACCGCGTCCCTGTCGGGCGACCGGGCGCTGGGCGTCGAGGGCGTCGACGCGTCCGCGTTCGTCCTGACGCGCGGCAGCGGCGCGGACGCCGTCCACGCCGTCGAGGGCGAGCGCTACGTCCGCGTGACGTTCGCGCCAGACGGCGTCGACGACTACGAGTCGTTCGTCGCCGAGCACTGCACGCTCACGGTCGACGACGAGACGTTCGACGACCCCGTCTTCCCCATCGGCGGCGGACAGGTGCAGTTCGAGGCGGCGTACTCGGTCCCGGCCGACCTGACGCCGTACACGGCGAGCGTCGACGTCGACACCGGCGACGCCGCCGCCACGTGGGCGTTCGACGCGCGCGACGTGGAGGCCGTCACACAGAGCGTCGACTACGAGGTCGGCGACCTGTCCGCGCCCGACTCGGTGCCCGCCGGCGAGAGCTTCACCGCGGAGCTCCCCGTCGACAACGGCGGCGACGAAATCGAGTTCCACGCGGCCGTGCGGGGCACCGCGAACGCGCCGCTGCGGGTCTCGGAGACGCTGCCCGGCGGCGAGGAGACGACCGTCGAGGTCGACGCGACCGCGCCGGAGCGGTCCGGCGACGACGACCAGACCGGCGTCGAGGTCGGCTTCGAGGTCGCCGTGGACTTCGGCCACGGGGAGCGCTCGGCGACCGTCGACTACGAGTGACAACGGTTCCCAAAAACGGCCGTTTGTGCCTCCCGAACTGATTTGATATGTCGGGGGCAACGAACGGGTGGAGCGCCACCGGCCCTCCAGCGTCCCCACGCGGTGCCGCCCCCACGGAACCCAACCAGTCTGTCGATCCCCGCTGGCGCTCCACGCGACTCCCCCTCCCCGTTCCCCATCCCCCCACCCGCCCGA
Source organism: Halobacterium yunchengense (assembly GCF_037031165.1). Lineage (NCBI taxonomy): Archaea > Methanobacteriati > Methanobacteriota > Halobacteria > Halobacteriales > Halobacteriaceae > Halobacterium > Halobacterium yunchengense. Next base: position 258,284 of record NZ_JAYEZL010000001.1, read on the forward strand.
TTCACTGGCAGCGACAGGTCCGACCGCGGACACGCGCGGCGGAAGCACCGACAGTCAGCAGCCGACCGCGGACACGCGCGGCGGAAGCGCCCACAGTCAGCAGCCGACCGCGAACGCCCGCGGCGGAAGCGCCGGCTACCAAAGACCGACCGCGAACACGGCCCGGTATGGCAGAGGAGACCACGAGCGCCGAGTCCGTCTCGCGCGCCGTCGCCGCCGACCGGCCGAACGAGCTCGCCAGCGACCTCCGCGAGGGCGACGTCGACGTCCGCGTCGGCAACAAGGAGATCACGCTGTCGCCGCCGGACAGCGTCAACTACCGGGTCCGCGTCGTCGAGAAGTCCGCGCTGTTCCGCGGCCGCCGCGAGACCGTCCAGGTCACGCTCGACTGGCGACCGGAGTGACAGCCCAGAGCCCGGTCCCTCGCGTGCGCGACGCCGCGACTGCCGGAATGCCGTTGCTAGCACGACGCCGCGACTGCCGGGACGCCGCCGGCGTCAGTCGTGCCGGAACGTCCGGTGGCCGGTGAACACCATCGCCACGCCGTGCTCGTCGGCGGCCGCGACGACGTCGTCGTCGTTGACGGAGCCACCGGGCTGGATGACCGCGTCGACGCCCGCCTCCGCGGCCGCCTCGACGCCGTCCGGGAACGGGAAGAACGCGTCCGACGCCATCACGGCGCCCTCGGCGTCCTTCCCCTCGGCGTCCCGGTCGGCCTTCTTCGCGGCGAGTTCGACGGCGTCCACTCGTGACACCTGGCCGACGCCCAGGCCGACGGTCTCCGTGCCGTCCGCGAACACGATGCCGTTGGACTTCACGTGCTTGAGGACGCGCCACGCGAACAGCATCGTCTCCACCTCGTCGTCGGTGGGCGCGCGCTCCGTGACGACCTCGAGGTCCTCGCGCTCGGGCGCCCACAGGTCGCGCTCCTGGACGAGGCGACCGCCGACCAGCGGCTTCTCGGTCGTCCGCTCGGTCGCCTCGCCGAGCGGGCCGACCGCGAGCACGCGGAGGTTGTCCTCCCCGGTGAGGACGTCGAGGGCGCCGTCGGTGTAGCCGGGCGCGACGACGACCTCCTTGAACGAGTCCGCGACGCGCTCGGCGGTCTCGGCGTCGCACTCGCGGTTCAGCGCCACGATGCCGCCGAAGGCGCTCTTCGCGTCCGTCGACAGCGCGTCGCTGTACGCCTCGGCGAGCGTGTCGGCGGTCGCCGCGCCCGCCGGGTTCGTGTGCTTGATGACCGCGGCCGCTGGCTCGTCGAACTCCTTGACGAGGTTCAGCGCGGCATCGGCGTCGTTGTAGTTGTTGTACGACAGCGCCTTCGCGCCCTCGTTCAGCTGGTCGGCGCCGACGACGCTGGCCTCCGCGCAGGTGTCGTCGCGGTACACCGCGGCGTCCTGGTGGGGGTTCTCGCCGTACCGCAGGGCGTCCGCGCGGTCGGCGCTCGCGAGGTAGCGCGCGGGCAGGTCGCCGCCGTCGTCGGCGTCGACGGTCACGCCGTCCGCCGTCACCTCGAGGTCGCCGGCCGCGAACCACCGGATGGCTCGCGGGTACGCCTCGAACTCCGCGTCGTAGAGCACGCGCTCTTTGAGAGCCTGGCGGTCGTCGTCGGCGTAGACGGGAACCGGCTCCTGGGTGACGACGGGGCCGGCGTCGACGTCGCCCTCGCGGACGCTGCCGTCCTCGGCGACGGCGTTCGTCACGACGTGGACGGTGCAGCCGCTGACGGCGACGCCGGCGTCCAGCACCTGCTCGTGGGCGTCCGCGCCCGGGAACGCCGGCAGGAGGCTGGGGTGGACGTTCAGCGTCAGCGGCGCCGCGTCGAGGAACGCCTCCGAGAGCACGCGCATGTAGCCGTCGAGGCAGACGAGGTCGACGTCGTAGCCGTCGAGGGCGTCGACGACGCGGCGCTCGTGGTCGCGTCGGGTCTCGCCGCCGCGGCGCTCCACGACCTCCGTGGGGACGCCGCGGTCGGCGGCGGCGTCGAGGACGGGCGCGTCCGCGTGGTTCGACAGCACGACGGCGAGTTCGGCGCCGCCGGGCTGTCGGTCGTCGACGTGCAGGAGGTTCCGGCCGCGGTTGCTGGCGAGGCCGGCGATGCGAGTCATGGTTCACCGGGCGGCCGCCGACGGCAAAGTGATTTCGGTCCGACGCCGAGAAGTATGCACGAACGACGATAGAAAATCGCCGCTGTCGGCGCGAGTCGCCGACTTGTATGCACTTCCGTGGATGCTCGCGACCGGCAGGCTTTTGCCGCGAGCGCGGCGACACCGACGCATGACAGACTCCGACGCGCTGTACGCCGTCACGCCGCTGGACGGCCGGTACGCCGGCCGCACCGCGCCGCTGCGCGAGTACGCCAGCGAGGCAGCGCTGATGCGCGCTCGCGTCCGCGTGGAGGTCGAGTACCTGCTCGCGCTCGCGGACCTCGACGCCGTGCCGCTGTCCCTCGCCGCCGACGAGCGCGAGGCCCTGCGCGACGCCCACGAGTCCTTCGACGCCGAGGACGCCGACCTCGTCAAGCGCATCGAGACCGAGGGCGCCCGCGGCTACGACGCCACCAACCACGACGTGAAGGCCGTCGAGTACTTCGTCCGCGAGCACGCGCCCGAGCGCGCCCACCCCTGGATCCACTTCGCGCTCACCAGCGAGGACGTCAACAACCTCGCGCACCGCCTGCTCGTCGGGGCCGCCGTCGAGGACGTCCTGCTGCCCGCGCTCGGCGACGTCCGGGACGCGCTCGTCGAGTTCGCCCACGAGTACGCCGACCTCCCGATGCTCGCGCGCACCCACGGCCAGCCCGCCACGCCGACGACGTTCGGCAAGGAGATGGCCGTCTACGCCGCGCGCCTCGGCCGCGCCACCGCGCGCGTCGACGCCGCGACCGACGACCTCGCGGGCAAGCTCGCCGGCGCCTCCGGCACGTGGGCAGCCCACCACGCCGCCTTCCCCGAGGTCGACTGGCGGGCGTTCTCCCGGGAGTTCGTCGAATCGCTCGACCTCGCGTACGTCGAACCGACCACGCAGGTCAACCCCAGCGACGACCTCGGCGCGCTGTTCGACGCGCTCCGCGGCGCGAACGGCGTGCTCCGCGACCTCGCGGTGGACGCGTGGCTGTACGTCTCCCAGCGGTACCTCGGCCAGCAGGCCGCGAAGTCCGAGACCGGGTCCTCGACGATGCCGCACAAGGTCAACCCCATCGACTTCGAGAACGCCGAGGGCAACCTCGCGAAGGCCGCCAGCGACCTCTCCTTCCTCTCGGAGTACCTCTCGACCAGCCGCCTCCAGCGGGACCTCTCGGACTCCACGGTCAAGCGGAACGTCGGCGCCGCGCTCGCGTACTGCCTGCTCGCGTACTCGAAACTCGACGACGGCCTCGGGAAGGTCGCCCCGAACGAGGCCGTGATGCGCGAGGACCTGCGCGCGAACCCCGAGGTCGTCGGCGAAGCCGTCCAGACCATCCTCCGCCGCGAGGGCCACGGCGACGCCTACGAGCGCGTGAAAGCCCTCACGCGCGGCGAGCGCGTCACCCTCGAGGACTTCCGGGACCTGTTCGCGAGCCTCGACGTCGACGAGGCAGTCCGCGAGGAACTGCTCGCGCTCACGCCCGAGTCCTACACGGGCGTCGGCGGCGACCTCGCGCGCGACGCCTGACCGCCCGCCGCGCGGCGCCACGGGGCGGGCGGACTCCTCAAGACATTTACCGCACCGGCACGCAGACCGGCGTATGTCCCCGCCCGACGAAGCCACCGAGGACGGTTGCCCGAAGTGCGGCCACGACGAGGTCGAGGTCGGCTCCATCTCCACGACCGGCTCCGGCCTCTCGAAGATGTTCGACATCCAGACGAACAACTTCCAGACGGTCACCTGCACGAGCTGCGGCTACACGGAGCTGTACGCCGACGTCGCGGACCGCGGCGCCGACCTCGCCGACGTCTTCTTCGGGTAGCGCCGCCGGCCGACCGTCGGCTCTCTCGAGGGGCATTCCCGGCCGACCGTCGGCTCTCTCGAGGGACATTCCCGGCCGACCGTCGGCGGTCGGGCGAGTAGCACTTTTGGGGGAGCGCGCCGACGCTCCGCCGTGTCCCGCCGTCCGCTCGCGCTCGCGGTCGCCGTCGCCGGCGCGCTCGGCGTCGTCGCCGCGCCGACACCGACTGGGCTCTCAGCGGCCGGCGCGGCCGCGCTCGCGACCGGCTGGTTCGCCGCCGTCTGCTGGGTGACGGGCGCGCTCCCGCTGTCGGTCACCGCGCTGCTCGTCCCCGTCTGGCTCGTCGGCCTCGGCGTCTACCCGCGGCTCGCGCCCGCGCTCTCCGGGTTCGCCGACCCCGTCGTCGCGCTGTTCCTCGCGACGTTCGTGCTCGCCGCCGCGCTCCAGCGCGAGTCCCTCGACGAGCGCCTCGCGCTCCGCGTCGTCGCCGCCGCCGGCACCGACCCGCGGCGGCTCGTCCTCGGCGTCATGGTCGCCGCCGCCGCGCTCTCGATGCTCGTCTCGAACACCGCCACCGCCGCGATGCTGCTGCCGGTCGCCGCCGGCGTCGTGCGCGCGGTCCGCCCGGACGAACCCGAGGACTCGAACCTCCACGTCGCCGCGCTGCTCGGCGTCGCCTACGGCGCGAGCGTCGGCGGCGTCGGCACGCTCGTCGGCACGCCCGCCAACGCCATCGTCGTCGCGCAGCTCGACCGCGGGCTCGGCGTCTCGGTCTCCTTCCTGGAGTGGATGCTCGTCGGCGTGCCCGTGGTCGTCGTCTCCGTGCCCATCGTCTGGCTGGTGCTCGTGGCGCTCTACCCGCCGGACCCAGCGGAGGGGCCGACCGGCGACCCGGACGCGCTCCGCCGCGACCTCGACCCCGTCACGCCGACGGGGCGACGCGTCGCGGCCGTGTTCGCCGGGACCGCCGCGCTCTGGGTGCTCGGCGGCCTCGGCTTCCTCTTCGAGTGGCTGCCCGCCGGCGTCCACGAGCGGCTGTTCGGCTCCGGCGACCTCGACGGCCTGCTGTCGTTCGCGCTCGTCGGCCTGCTCGCGGTCGGCGTGCTCGTCGCCGTCGGCGCCGTCGACGAGGACGACGTCGGCCGCATCGACTGGCCGACACTCCTGCTGTTCGGCGGCGGGCTGTCCCTGGCGGGGGCGTTCACCGACACCGGCGCGACGACGTGGCTCGCGCGCACCGTCCTCGACCCCGTCGCGGGACTGCCGCTGCTCGCCGTCGTCGCCGGCGTCGTCGCGCTCACCGTCCTGCTCTCCGAGCTCGCCTCGAACACCGCGACCGCGGCCATCCTCGTGCCGGTGCTCGTGGAGTTCGGGCGCGCCGACGGCACCGGCGTCACGCTCGCCGTCGCGTGCGGCGTCGCGGCCAGCTTCGGGTTCGCGCTCCCCGTCGCGACGCCGCCGAACGCCATCGCGTACGGCACCGGCGCGGTGACCCGCGACCAGATGCTGCGAGCGGGCGTCGTCCTCGACGTCCTCATGGGCGTCGCCGCGACGCTGCTGGTCGTCGTCCTCGCCGGCCTCCTCTAGGCGACGCCGACACGCCGACGGAGAACCCTACACCAGCGCGCCGACGGCGGCCGTCAGGACCTCGGCGGCGCGCTCGACGTCCGAGCGGCGGACGTACTCGCGCTGGCTGTGCGCGACCGGCCCGTCGCCGTCCGCGAGCACGCCCGGCCCGAACACGACCGTCGGCGCGTCAGCGGCGAAGTACGACGCCTCCGTGGCGGCACCGAACGGCCGCGGACCGCCTGCGCCCGCCTCCACGAGCGCCGCGACGACGGCGCTGTCCGGGGGCGTCTCGAAGGCTTCGAGGAACGGCGTCCTGCGGTCGGCCGGCCGCACCGCGGCGTCGACGCCGTCGTACTCGCGGACGGCGTCGGCGACGTGCGCGGCGAACGCCTCGAAGAACTCCGTCTGCGTCTCCGGCGGGACGGTCCGCCGGTCGAAGGTCACGGTGCACGCGTCGGGCACCCGGTTCGCCGCGCCGCCGCCCTCGACGACCGTGGGCGTCAGCGTCGCCGGCCCGAGTTCGGGGTGGTCCGGCGGCCCGTGCGCGGCGTCGAACGTGCGGACCGCTCCGAGCACGCCCTCCGCGGCCGCGACGGCGTTCGCGCCCGACCCCGGGTCGGCGGCGTGCGCGCCCTCGCCGGTGAGCTCGACGGCGCCCTGGAACCGCCCCCGCGCGCTCGTGCACGCCGCGAGGTCCGTCGGCTCGCCCACGACGTAAGCGTCCGCGTCCAGGTCGAGCGCGTGGGCGCCCAGCGACTCCGTCTCCTCGTCCGGCGTCACCGCCAGCGTCACGCGGCCCTCGGTGGGCTCGACCGCGAGGAACGCCGCGAGCAGCGCCGCGAGCGGCCCCTTCGCGTCGCAGGCGCCCCGGCCCTCGACGACGTCGCCGTCCCGCGAGAAGTCGACGTGGGGCGGTACCGTGTCGAGGTGCGTGTTCAACACGACGTGCGGGCCGCCACCGGCCTCGGTGCCGCGGGACGCGAGGACGTTCCCGGCGTCGTCGACAGTCGGCTCGCGGCCGTTCGCGCGGAGCTCCGCGCAGAGCAGGTCGCGCACCTCGGCGACGTCCTCGTGGGAGGGCGTGCGGACGGCGCGCTCGTGGAAGGCCAGGAGGTCGAAGTCCTCAGGCATCGAGGTGGCGCGTGGGGGCGGCCTCGGCCTCGCCGCCGAGCTCCTGCTCGGTCGGCCCCGAGAGCGTCGCGCGGCCCCCGGAGAGGTCGACGACGAGTTCGCCGCCCGGCGGCCGCACCGCCACCGCGCCGCCGTCGTACAGGCCGAGCCGGTCCGCGACCGCGGCGACCGCGACCGCGCCCGTGCCGCAGGACTGGGTCTCGCCCTCGACGCCGCGCTCGAACGTCCGCTGGCGGAACCCGCCGTCGTCGGCCCGCGACGCGAACGTCGCGTTCGCGCCCTGGGGGAACGCCTCGTGGTGGCGGACGGCGGGCGCGTCGCCGTCCACGTCCACGTCGTCGACGTCGTCGACGAACGCGACGGCGTGGGGGACGCCCGTGTCGACGGCGGTGACCGCGAAGCCGGCGACGGACTCCTCGACCATCGGGGCGTCGCGGCTGACGGGGACGTCCGCCGGGTCGAACGACGGCACGCCCATCTCCACGGTGACGTCGGTGCCGTCGAGGTCGGCGCGCCGCGTGCCGGCCTGCGTGTCCAGCATCACGCTGTCCGCGCCCGTCCGCTCGGCGACCCAGCGCGCCGCACACCGCGCGCCGTTCCCGCACATGTCCGCCGTCGAGCCGTCGGGCTGGCGGAGCGTCATCACCGCGCGCGGCGGCGTGAACGCCGCCTCCAGCGCGAGGAACAGCACGCCGTCGACGCCCAGGCGGGCGCAGAGGCGCTCGGCGAACGCCGCCCGGTCGGGGACGTAGTTCGCCGCGTCGACGATTGCGAAGTCGTTGCCGGTGCCGTGGTATCGGTCGTAGGGAATCATTGGTCTGCGGGGCCGCCGTGCTCGTGTGCCGCCAGGTCCGCCAGCGACTCGCGCTCCCGCGCGAGTTCGTCGCCGCCGTCCGCGAGCGCGACCACCGCCGGCCGCGGCCGCGAGTTGTACTGGGACGCCATCTCGATGCCGTACGCGCCCGCGTTCCCGACCGCGAGCACGTCGCCGCGCTCCGGGCGCGGCAGCCGCCGGTCCGCCGCGAGCACGTCCGTGCTCTCGCAGATCGGGCCGACGACGGTCACGTCGCGCTGCGGGCGGTCGCCGGCGTCCCGCGCGAGCGACCGCACCTCGTGGTGGGCGTCGTACAGCGCCGGCCGGAGCAGCGTCGTCATTCCCGCGTCGACGCCCGCGAGCGTCGGGCCGGCCGTCCGCTTGACCGTGTTCACTGCCGTCAGGAGCACGCCCGCGTCCGCGACGAGGAACCGGCCCGGTTCCACCACCAGGTCGGCGTCCACGCCCGCGAGCGCGTCCCGGGTCGCGTCCGCCAGCGCGCCCAGGTCCAGCGGCGCCTCCGCCGGCCGGTACGGGACGCCGAAGCCGCCGCCGACGTCCACGAACTCCAGGTCGACGGGCGCCTCGCGGGCGACCGCGGCGAGCCGCTCGACGACCTCGCGGTGCGCGGCGACGTCCGCCGCAGTGAGCATCCCGCTGCCCGCGTGGGCGTGAATCCCGACGACGTCGAAGCCGCGCGCGGCCGCGTCCCGGAGCGCGGCGGCCGCGCGGTCGCGTGGAATCCCGAACTTCGCGTCCGCGCCGGTCGCGACGTCCTCGCTGTGGCCGGCGCCCACGCGCGGGTGGACGCGGACGGCCAGCCGGCCGTCGAAGCCGCGGTCGGCGAGCCGGTCGACGGTGTCGGTCGCGCCCGCCACGACCGTCGCCGCCGGCGCCGCGTCGAGCACGTACTCGAGGTCGCGGGCCGGCGGGTTGACGGCGGTGTAGTGGATCGCGGACGGCTCGAAGCCCGCCTCGAGCGCGCGGGACACCTCGCCGGCGGACGCGCACTCCGCGCCGGCGCCCGCCTCGCGGAGCGTCTCGAGGACGCGTTGCCCCGCGTTCGCCTTCACCGCGTAGTGGACGCGGGCGTCCGGGAACGCGTCGGCGAGCCGGTCGTAGTTCTCCCGGACGCGGTCGAGGTCCTGGACGTACAGCGGCGTGCCGTACTCGTCGGCGAGTTCGCGGAGGGAGGGCGCCGACCAGTCGGCGAGCCGCCGCACCGCCGGGACCTCGACCGCCGTCACGACCGCAACACCTCCTCGCGCTGGGTCGCGTCCAGGGTCTCGGCCTCGAGGTCCATCGCGACCACGGCGGGCTTGTACGCGCCGCCCTCGAAGAGGTCGTGGTCGCCGACGGACGACTCGACGTACCGCGCGAACGCGCGGCGCTCCGGCGGCAGTTCGCCGTACAGGACCTCCTCCTCGACGAGGTCGTAGACGGGAATCCGGGGCGTCAGGAGGGTGTTCTCGCCGACGACGGAGTCCTCGCCGACGACGAACCCCGAGGTGACCCGACAGCCCGCGCCCAGGGAGACGCCGTCCTCGACCACCACGGGCGCGTCCTCGACGGGTTCGAGCACGCCGCCGAGCAGTGTGTTCGCGCCGAGCTTCACGTCCTCGCCGACCTGCGCACAGGAGCCGACCGTGTCACAGGAGTCGACGAGCGTGCCGTCGCCGACGTACGCGCCGACGTTCACGAACGCCGGCGACATCACGATGCAGTCCGACCCCAGGTGGGCGCCGCGTCGGAGGACGGTGCCGTCGGGCGTGTTCCGCGTGCCGCGCGCAGCGAGGTCGGTCGTGTCCCGGAGCGGCAGGACGTCGTGGTACGCGACGCCGCCGTACTCGCGGCGCTCCGTCTCCCGGAGCGCGAAGTTCAGGAGGACGCCCCGCTTCACCCACTCGACGGCCGTCCACTCGCCGTCCGTCTTTTCGGCGGCCCTGACGTCGCCCGCCTCCAGGGCGTCCAGGAACGCGTCGAGGGTGTCGGCGTCGTCCGCGGTCGCCGTCTCGACGGACAGCTCCCCGTCCTCGTGTCGCTGCCACAGCGCTCGGACGTCGGCTTCCAGGCTCATAGCTCGGAGGCCACCTCCTCGAACCGGTAGAAGTCCGCTGGCTGGGCGGCGAGCCACGCGGCCGCGTCCAGCGCGCCCGCCGCGAACACGCCGCGGTCGCCGGCGCGGTGGGTCAGCTCCAGGGCCTCGTCGTTGCCCGCGAGCAGTACCTCGTGCTCGCCGGTCACGTCGCCAGCCCGGCGCGCGTGCACGCCGATCTCGCCCTCGCTGCGGGGCTGGTCGCCCTCCCGACCGTGTACGCGGTCCGACTCGCCGCCGCGGGCGCCCTCGATGCGGTCGAGTAACACGTTCGCGGTGCCGCTCGGCGCGTCCCGCTTGCCGTCGTGGTGGGTCTCCGTGACCTCCACGTCGTACTCGGGGAGCGAGCCGACCGCCGCCTCGACGGCGTCGAGGAGCGCCTGGACGCCCCGCGAGAAGTTCGCGCCCAGCAGGACGGCCGCGTCGTCGGCGGCCCCGCGCAGCGCCGCCAGCTGGTCGTCGTCGAACCCGGTGGTGCCGACGACGACCGGCACGCCGGCGGCAGTGGACGCGTTCACGTATCCCACGCTGGCTTCGGGGACGGTAAAGTCCACGACCGCGTCAGGATTTTCGTCGGCCACCAGGGAGTCGAAGTCCGCGGCCGCGTCGAGTCCACTCCCGGCCGCCGGGTCCCGCGTCGTCGCGAACGCCACCTCGACGCCGCGCGCGGCCGCCGCGTCGCGGACCTCGCGGCCCATCCGGCCGGTCGCCCCCGTCACCCCGACTCTCATACGGGCACCTCCCGTTCGTCGAGGGCCGCGAGCGCCTCGCGGAGCCGCTGCCGGGTCGTCTCGCTGGGCTGCGTGAGCGGCGAGCGGTAGTGCGCCTGCCCCTCGCCGCGGAGCTCCTGGGCCGCCTTCACCGGAATCGGGTTCGTCTCCGCGAACAGCGCGCGGTTCAGCTCGCCGAGCTCGTGGTGGCGCTGTCTGGCCGCCTCGTAGTCGCCGTCCAGGGCCGACCACACGAGGTCGCAGACGCGCTCCGGTTCGACGTTCGCGGTGACGCTGATGGCGCCCGTGCCGCCCACCGAGAGGATCGGCAGCGTCAGCCCGTCGTCGCCGGACAGCACGGCGAACTCCTCGCCGCGCGTGCGCTCGACGACCTCGCCGATGCGGCCGAGGTCGCCGCTGGCCGCCTTGTACCCGACGACGTTCTCGTGGCTGGCCAGCGCCGCCGCCGTCTCGACGGCGACGTTCCGGCCGGTCCGCGACGGGACGTTGTACAGGATCTGGGGGGCGTCGACCTCGTCGGCGATCGCGCGGTAGTGGGCCTCCATCCCCTCCGGTTCGGGCTTGTTGTAGTACGGCGAGATGAGCAACAGCGCGTCCGCGCCGGCCTCGACGGAGCGCTCGGAGAGCGCCAGCGCCTCGTGGGTCGAGTTGCTGCCGGAGCCCGCGATGACGGGGACGTCGTCGCCGGCCGCCTCGACGACGGCCTCCACCACCTCGATGTGCTCGTCGTGCGTGAGGGTCGCGCTCTCGCCGGTCGAACCCACCGGCACGAGGCCGTCGACGCCCGCGTCGACGAGGCGGTTCGCGTGTGTCTGCAGTCGGTCGAAGTCGATGCTGCCGTCGGCCGCGAACGGCGTCGTCATCGCCGGGAAGACGCCGTTCACGAGTGTCGTGTAGTCCATGTGGTTCGGGTCGGGTCGCGTGTGGTGAGCGGGCCGTGCGTCGTTCGGCGGCCCGTCACGGGGGTGCTACGCCCGCAGCGAGCCGTACGTGGCGGCTGTGCTGCGTTTGCGTTTGCCCGAGAAGGAGACGGCGCGCTCGGCGGCCGCGAACCGCGTGCCGAGCGCGCCACTCATACGCGACACTGTCGCCGGCCGCTCGTAAAGCGTTGTCGCCGGCCGCAAGGTCTGCCAGCACCCGGGGAGCCGGTCCGCCGCGGCCGCCAGCCGCCGGAGACAGCCCCGTCGCTGCCGCCGCCGCGAGCGCACCGAGAGGTTTTTCCGGCGGTCCGCCGCACGTCAGCCTGATGCTGGTCCTCGGCGACGCGCACGCGGCCACGCCCGACCGCCGCCGGTCCCTGTTCGCGGCGTACCGCGCCGCCGACGCCGAGACCGCACTCCAGGCCGGCGACCTCATGTTCTACGACCTCCCGATTCCGACGTACTTCATCGCCGGCAACAACGAGGACTTCGACGTCGTCGAGGCGCTCCGCCACGGCCGCGTCGCCAGCAGCGACGTCGCGAACGCCGTCCTCCTCCACAGCACCGTCGAGACCGTCGAGGGGCTGCGCGTCGCCGGGCTCTCCGGGAACTACGCGCCCACGCAGTTCGAGAAGTCCCGCGACCGGCTGTACGACGACCGGCGGCGGCACTTCGTCCGCGAGGACGTCGAGCGCGCGAAACGACTGGCCGACGTCGACGTCTTCCTCGCGCACGAGGCCCCCCACGGCCTCCCCGTCACCGAGGAGTACGACGTCGGCTGCACGCACGTCGACGACGTCCTCGACGCCCTCGAACCCGACCTCTGCCTCGTCGGCCACCACCACGAACACGCCGAGAGCGAGTACGGGCCGACGCGCGTCGTCTCCCTCGCGCCCGCCTGGGAGTCCTACTACGAACTCGACCCGGAGACGCTCGCGCTGTCCCGCCACGACACGCCGACGGCGTGACCCGGGCGGCGGTACGTCCGACGCCGTATCGCCAGCGGCCCCTGATCGACCTGACACCGTATCGCCAGCGGCCCCGGCCCCCGGTCGACCCGACGCCGTCGGGCGGCGCGACCGCCGTCGCTGCGTCGTCGCGTACTTCTTTACCGCGGCACCGCCAACGGCCAGTATGGCTCCGATCCACGCGGGACAGCGCGTCGCCGTCCTCGCCGACGCGCAGAACCTCTACCACTCCGCGCAGAGCGTCTACTCGCGGAACATCGACTACTCGTCGCTGCTCGAGAAGGCGGTCCAGGACCGCGAACTCACGCGGGCCATCGCCTACGTCATCCGCGCCGAGGCCGAGGCCGAGGAGAGCTTCTTCGACGCCCTCCGGGACATCGGCTTCGAGACGAAGATCAAGGACATCAAGACGTTCGGCGACGGCTCCAAGAAGGCCGACTGGGACGTCGGGATGAGCCTCGACGCGGTGACGCTCGCCGACCACGTCGACACCGTGGTGCTCTGCACTGGCGACGGCGACTTCTCCCGGCTCTGCAACCACCTCCGCCACGAGGGCGTGCGCGTCGAAGTGATGGCGTTCGGGGCGTCTGCCGCCGACGACCTCGTCGACGTCGCCGACGCGTTCGTCGACCTCAGCGAGCGAGAAGAGACGTTCCTGCTCTAGACCATCCGGCCGTCGCTGCCCGTGCTCCCCATCAGCAGGGAGCCCGCGGCGAGTCCGGTCGTCGCCAGGCCGGCGACGACCAGTAGGACCGTCGACCCGGACGGGTCGAAGCTACTCCACACGAGCAGCGCGGCGCTCACCGCGAGCAACACGAGGGCCACGCCGACTTTCGTCGTGTCGTTCATACTCGCGGGTAACTCCCAGGCGTACATAAGCACACCTACTTCCGGTCGCTCGCGCGGCGCGCCGCCCGCCGCGGACCCGAAGCCGCTTTACCGCCGCCGGCCGTCCGTCGACGCATGCAGGACGCGGACCTGGAGTCGCTGCGCACCGTCGCGGACTACCAGTTCGGCGAGGGCGCCGGCGCCGCGCTGTTCCCGCCGGCGGAGCACGTCGAGGTGCGGCGGTCCAGCACCGGCCGCCCGCGACAGGTCGCGCGAGAGGACGGCCGGCGACTCGTCTCCGTCGCCCAGAACGGCCGGTTCACGCTCGGCGTCGCGGGCGGCCGCCGGCTCGTCGACGGGCTCGCACACCCGGCCGCGCGCGTGGTGGTCGGCGACGACAGCGAGCCGTTCGTCCGCGACGGCAAGAACGCGTTCGCGAAGTTCGTGCGGACGGTCGACCCCGACGTCCGCGCCGGCGACGAGGTCGCGGTCGTCCACGAGCGCGGCGACGTGCTCGCGGTCGGCCGCGCGGAACTGGACGCCGGGTCGATGCTGGACTTCGACACCGGGATGGCGGTGATGGTCCGCGAGGGCGCCGACGCCGAGTGACGGCGGCCTCGAGCGCGCTGCACTCTGCGGGTTCGCCACCCTTTTTACGGCGAAACGCGTCTCTCCGCGCATGTTCGGCGGAGGCGGCATGAACCCACGGAAGATGGAACAGATGATGAAACAGATGGGGATCGACGTCGAGGAGATCGACGCCACCGAGGTCGTCATCAGGCGCGCCGACGGCGACGAGCTCGTGTTCAGCGACCCGGACGTCACGAAGATGGACGCCCGCGGCCAGGAGACCTACCAGATCATCGGCGAGCCGGAGGCGCGCGAGAGCGCCGGCGCCGTCGAGAGCGGCGACGTCGACGAGGCCGAGGCCGGGGACGACGGGGGCAGCGGCGGCATCCCGGACGAGGACGTCGAGCTCGTCGTGCAGCGCACCGGCGCGAGCGAGGACGCGGCCCGGGAGGCGCTCGCGGACACCGACGGCGACCTCGCGGCGGCCATCGCGCAACTGGAGTGATACTGCTCGTCCGCGGCGACCGGGAGTTCCTCGTCGAACCGGGCGAGGAAGTCCACACGGACCTCGGCGTCGTCGAGGTCCCGGACGCCGTCGAACCCGGCGACACCGTGGAGTCCCACATCGGCGAGCCGTTCACGATCCGGGAGCTCCGCGGGCCGGACCTGTTCAACCACCTCGAACGCACGGGCGCGCCGATGATGCCGAAGGACGTCGGCCTCGTCGTCGGGCACACGGGCGCCTGCGCCGGGGACCGCGTGCTCGACGCCGGCACGGGCACGGGCGTGCTCGCCGCGTACCTCGGCCGCCTGGGCGCCGACGTGGTGACGTACGAGTGCGACCCCGAGTTCGCGGACGTCGCGCGCGAGAACATGCGGCTCGCCGGCGTGGCGGACGCCGTCGACGTCCGGACGGGCGACGTCACCGACCACGTCGACGACCTCTCCGGGTTCGACGTGGTGACGCTGGACACGGAGAACGCGCCGGCGGTCGTGGAGCGGGTCGACGACGTCCTTCTCGCGGGCGGCTACGTCGCCGTCTACTCGCCGTTCGTGGAGAACGCCCGCGCCGCCCACCGGGCCGCCGAGGACGCGGGGCTGTCCGGCGTGGAGACCCTCGAGACCATCCAGCGCGAGATGGACCTCGACGAGCGGGGGTCGCGGCCGTCGACAGCGGGCGTCGGCCACACGGGCTACCTCCTGTTCGCGCGCAAGCCCTGACGCCGGGAGTGGGTGTCCCGCCTCGTGAGGGGCTGTCCGGCGGCTCCTGTTCGGGGACGGCTCGCCGCCTCGCCGCGTCCGCCGTCCCGCCTGCCGTCAGGTCACGGCCCGGGCTGGTCGCGTCCCGGTATTTGAACCTGCGGGCGAAAGGGGGCCGTCAGTTGTCGTCTTCGCGCCAGCGGTGCTCGCACTCCGTGCAGATGAAAAACCGCGTCTCGGACTCGTCGGCGGACCGGATCTGCTGCATGTACCAGTGCGCGCGGTCGTTGCCGCAGTTCGGACAGTGGACCTCCGTGGTGGGGAGGCCCTTGTCCTCGGCGTCGCTGACGTCGACGATCTCCGTGTCCTCCTGGCCCTCCGTGACGACGTAGCTGGCGTCCGGGTCCTTCGGCTGCTTGTTCCCGCAGCTGTCGCAGACCCAGAGGCCGTCCGCTGCTTTCATCATCGAGCCGCACTCGTCGCAGAACTCCATACCGGTAGCAGACGACCCCGGCAGTTAAGCGCCCGGTTTCAGCCCTCTCCCTCCGACTGTCCGGGTTCACCGACGGCCTCCGTCGGGAGGTTGTTGTAGACCGCGGCTTCGAGGTCGTCGGCGCTGACGAAGACGTCCTCGGTGATGCGGCCGAGCACGTCCCCGAACCGCTCCTCGCCGTCCGCGTACTGGAGGACGGTGTCCTCGAACGCGACGGCCACGTCCTCCCTGGTGACTGGATAGTCGAGCGCGTCGAACTCTGCGCGGACGTCGTTGAGTTTGAGCTGCCGGTCCATGGGATGGTGTAGCACTGTGAGGCCCGTAATTGTTCCCCCGCTCGCGGGCGCCCGGCACGCGCGGCGAGTCACTCGAAGTCCGGGTCGCGGTCCTCGAGGAACGCCCGCATGCCCTCCCGCTGGTCGTGGCTGCCGAACAGGCCCGCCCACGTCCGGCGCTCGAAGTCGAGGCCGGCGTCCAGGGAGGTCTCGTAGCTCTGGTTGATTGCCTCCTTCGCGGCCGCGAGGGCGGTCGCGGGCTTCGCGGCGAGGTCGGCGGCGAGGTCGGCGACGTACTCGTCGAGTTCGTCGTGGGCGACGACGTCGCCGACGAGGCCCTCCTCGTAGGCGTCCGTGGCGTCGAGGCGGTCGCCGAAGTAGATCAGGCGGCGCGCGGTCTCGTCGTCGACGAGGCGGGGCAGCCGCTGGGTGGCGCCCCAGCCGGGGATGATGCCGAGGTCGATCTCGGTCTGCCCGAGGACGGCCTGCTCGCTGGCGACGCGGAGGTCGCAGGCGAGCGCGAGTTCGAGGCCGCCGCCGAACGCGTACCCGTTGATCTTCGCGACGGCGGGCGCCGGGAACGCCTCGACGGCGGCCGCGAGGTCGTGGCCGAGTGCGGCGTACTCGTGGGCCGCCTGGGGGTCCATGTCCTGCATGTGGGCGATGTCCGCGCCGGCGACGAACGCGTCGTCGCCGGCGCCGGTGAGCACGAGCACGCGCGCGTCCTCGTCGGCGGCCGCCTCGACGGCGTCCCGGAGCGCGCGCAGGGTCGGGACGTTCAGCGCGTTCAGCCGGTCCGGCCGGTCGACGGTGACCGTCGCGACGCCGTCGCCGTCGACCGAGAGCTGGGCTGTGTCTGCCATGTGCCCCGGGACGGCGAGCGTCGCCAAAACCTTCGGGGTTCGCGGCGGGGCGGCCCCGGGGCCGTGGGCTTCGCAAACCCGAAATAGGTCGCCGCAGTAGGAGCCCCCATGACCCTCTCCGAGGCGGACCGCGAGCGGCTGGCGGACCTCGTGGAACTCCAGCCGACGAAGAACAGCGTGCTGCAGGACCGCTGGGGGATGGACAGCGGCAGCGAGGTCCACCAGTACCTGGAGTCGACGCTGCGGGACTACTACTACCGCGACGAGAACAGCCTGATCCGCGCGACGGCGGAGGCCGCCGAACTCGTCGGCGAGGGCGGGGAGGGAGACGAGGCCCCCGCCGTCCACATGTCCGACGCGGAGCGGCAGGTGTTCGCGGTCATCGCCGGTCCCGGCGAGCGCGCCGAGAGCGTCGTGTCCGTCCTCCACGCCGTCCGCGACGAGTTCGACGCGCCGGACCTGGAGGCGGCTGACGTGCGGCGCGCGCTCCAGACGCTCAAGCGCAAGGGCATCGTCGAGGTCGAACACCGCACGGTCCCGACGTACCGGCTCGCCGTCGCCCGCGAGGACGTGAACCTCGAGGACCCCAGCGGGGACGGCGAGCACGCGGCCGCCAGCGAAGCCTGACAGTCGGAGTTCTTTTCCCGACCCCTCACGCGGAGCGGAGCCGGTAGAGGCCGCCACCGGCGTCGCCGCTGCCGAGCACGTACAGTTCACCGTCGTGGCGCTGGAAGGAGAACGCCTGCGAGAGCCGCCCGGCGTCCTCGTCGGCGACCGGGAGTACGCTCGTCGGCCACTCGCCCGAGTCCCGGGGTTCCGCCACGAACAGGCGGCCGTTCGCCCGGAGGTCGCCGAAGACGAACGCGCCGCGCAGCCCCGGTACCGCCGAGCCGCGGTAGACGTTCCCCGTGATGACGGAGACGCCGCTGACGGCCGCGTCCTCGTGGGGGTACTCGACGACCGGGTCGCGGAGCGGTTCGCCGCCCCGCACGTCGTCGGGCGTGCCGTCGGGACAGTCCTCGGCGCCGAAGCAGTGGGTTCCCTCCCGGACGTTCCAGCCGTAGTTCCCGCCGGCCCGCACCACGTTGACTTCCTCGTAGCGGTTCTGGCCGACGTCGCCAGCGTAGAGGTCCGCGCCGTCGAACGCGAGCCGCCACGGGTTCCGGAACCCCCACGCGTAGTGCTCGTCGAGGCCCTCGCTGCCGACGAGCGGATTGTCGTTCGGGACGGTGTAGCGGTCACCGCCGCGCTCGTCCCCCACGTCGATGCGGAGCACGCTCCCGAGGAGGTTCCCGATGACGTCCTGGCCGTTGCCGCCGTCGACAGCGTCGTACCAGTCGTCGACGTGGCCGCGGCCCTGGTCGTTGGCGGCGCCGCCGTCGCCGACGCCGACGTAGAGGGAGCCCTCCGGCCCGAAGACGAGCGACCCGGCGTTGTGGTTCGACTGCGGCTGTGGAATCGTCAGGACGGTGCGCTCGGAGTCCGGGTCGGCGGTCAGGCCGTCGTCGCCGACCCGGAACTCCGCGAGCACGAACGTGTGGCTGTACTCGTCAGGCGTCCCCCGCCTGCTGGGCGCCGAGTACCGCACGAACAGCCGGCGGTTCTCGGCGAAGTCGGGGTGGAGCGCGAGTCCGAGCAGCCCCATCTCGTAGCCGGTGACGACGCCGTCGCGGACGTCGAGCAGGGGCGTCGAGCGCAGGTCGCCGTCCGCGAGCACGCGCACGACGCCGCGCTGTTCGGCGACGTACTGGACGTCGCCCTCGGAGGCGAACGCGGCGTCGACCGGCGTGTCCAGGCCGTCCGCGAGCGCGTCGAGGCCGACCGCGTCGGGCCGGTCGTTGGACTGCGTGGCCGACGCCGTCGATGCCTGGGTCGTCGTCGCGTCGCCGCCGTCCGGGGGCGCCGTGGTCGCGTCCCCGGTTCCGTCGTCGGTCCCGTCGCCGGTACAGCCGGCGAGGCCTGCGGCGACGCCGGTCGCAGCGGCGAGGTACTGGCGGCGGTGCATCGCTCCCTAGGACGCGCGCTCGCCGTAAAAACCACCGGCCGGACGGAGACCCACCGCACCCGTGGGCGGGTTATCGTTCTCGCCGCCGTCGCTCGTCGAGGACGCGCCGAATCGCCGCACCGGGGCCGCCCTCTATCGGCCACTCCTTCTGCCGCCACGCCGGCGGCTCTGGCTCGTAGTCCTGGCACGACCCCGAGCACTCCGCGGCGGTCTGCTCGCGGCCCTTCGCCGCGCAGTGCGGCACGTAGCCGTGGGCAGCGCGCCGCACGGCGAAGTGCCGGCAGTCCGGCCGCATCGTCTCGAGGTACGACCGCCAGCCGCGCTCGTACGCGCGCTCGGCGATCTCCAGGCGCTTCCGGCGCTTCCAGTCGGCGTCGACGTACTCGAAGCTCGCGGGCGACCGGTCGAACTCGCTGTCGGACGGCCGGCCGGTGATGCGCGTCCCCGTCGCCGTCGGGTCGAGTCGCCGCGGGTGCCACTCGACGGACGCCTCGCTGCCGTCGAACGCGAGGATGCCGGCCTCGACGGGCATCTCGTGGAGGAGCGCGCGCTGCACGCCGCCCGCGTCGTCGGGCTCGGTCGCGAGCCACACCTCGTCGGCGAGCCCGAGGGCGACGTCGCGTTCCAGCTGGTCGGCGAGCGCGTCCGCCGCCGACGCGTCCAGGTCGGGCTTGTTCTCGACGGCGACGACGCGCTCGACCCAGTCGGGGTACGGCCACTTCCGGCGGACCTCGATCCGGTTGCCGTTCCGCCGCGTCTCCAGGACGCCGCGGTCGGCGGCGCGGTGGACGGCCTCGCGGACGTACCGCCACGGGTAGCCCGGGTGGGGGAGCGCGTCCCGGTAGAACTGCCAGTCCGCGGGCGCGTGCCGGACGACGTGCAGGAGGTCGGAGTCGAGGCGCTCCGCGCCGAAGTTCGCGCGCCGAGCGAGCGCGTCGGGGTCGACCTCGACGACGACCGTGTCCCAGCGGCGCCGCTTCGTCCCGAGCTGGCGCGCGACGACGCACGGGCGGTCCTCGCCCTCCGGGTGCCAGGCGGCCTCCGCCCACGCGCAGACCCGCAGCTCGAAGGCGAACTCGGAGTCGCCGGCGGACGGAGCGTCGGGCCCGCCGTCGGTGTCGGCGTCGGCGTCGCTCACGGGGGAGAGGCGGCCGCCGAGCTACCTACGTTTTTCGGCGTCCGAGCGCCGACCGCGGGACGGTCAGGCCTCGAGCTCCTGGTCGAGGAACTCGTGGGCGTCCTCGAGGATCTCGCGGGGACCGTCCTGCGTGATGGTGTTGATCGCCTGCTCGTAGTCCCGCCACTGCAGGTCGGAGTGCTCGTTGGACAGCTCCGCGCTTGCCTCGAAGCTCTTCGCGATGAAGAGGTGGACCGTCTTGTGGATGCGGTCGCCGTTCGCCTCGAACACGTAGTCGTAGTCGTCGCGGAAGCCGTCGACGAGGCGGAAGTCCTCGATGCCGGCCTCCTCCTGTACCTCTCGGATCGCCGTTTGCTGGAGCTCTTCGTCCCCCTCCACGCCGCCCTTCGGGAACTCCCAGTCCCCGGGACGGCTCTTCAGGAGGAGGTATTCGCGCCGCTCGCGCGTGTCCCGGAAGAGGATCGCGCCGGCGCTGGTCGCTTCGACCGTCATTGACAAGGAGTAGTAGACCGCCGGTTAAGAGAATGTCGGAGTGGGTGAACGGCTGACACGCGCCGGGACGGGGAACACACGCTTTTTCACGGTGGAACGCGTCACTACGCACAGCACCCAGCCATGACCTTCGTGACCAAACTCTCCCTGGAGAGCGGCGACCGCGCCGCCCTCGACGG
Organism: Halobacterium yunchengense; assembly: GCF_037031165.1. NCBI lineage: Archaea > Methanobacteriati > Methanobacteriota > Halobacteria > Halobacteriales > Halobacteriaceae > Halobacterium > Halobacterium yunchengense. Next base: position 278,483 of record NZ_JAYEZL010000001.1, read on the forward strand.
CGTCGTCTCCGACATCAAGGAGACGTGCCGACGCAAGGGCGCGGAGCTGAAGGGGCCACACTCGGACACGCCCGCCGAGTACGCGGTCCCGCTGTACGCCCGCCTCGGCGGCGAGCAGACCGCCAGGACGGGGACGTGGGAGTACACCGTCTACCGGCGCCGCCTCGAACTGCACGGCCACGACGACCTCGCGCGCTCCATCATGGAGCGGGAGTTCCCTGACAGCGTCCGCGTCGAGGCCGAACTCGAGCAGGTCAAGCCGCTGGGCTCCTCGTAGCGGCCGTCGAGCCGACGGAGGGTTCTCTCCCGCCGGTCGCTGACCGCGTCGCTGCCGCTGCTCGTTCTCGCGGCGACCGCGCGAAAAAGTATGGTCGCGTCGGCGACGGCGCTAGTACGCGCTCTCGCCGACGGTCTCCAGGTACTCGGCTTTGCCGACGTGTGCGTCCTCGTCGAAGCTCGTCACGCGCAACAGCACGCGCTTGTCGACGAGGCCGTCGGGCGCGTCGACGAGGCGCAGCTTCGAGTCGCCGATGCGCGCCACCGGCGTGCCGTCCTCGACGCCCGTGACGAAGACGGAGACCTCCTCGTCGACGTCGAAGCTCGGTTTGTTCGTGCGGAACGTCCAGCCCTTCGTGTACTTGCTGATGAGACTCATAGGCGTTCGACCTCCTCGCTCTCGCGGTCGCTGGTGTACTCGAGTCCGAAGCCGGTCAGCGCCGCCAGCAGGAACACGGCGACGAGGAGCCAGCCGTGGAACACGAACGGCACGACGTCGGCGGGGTTGACGACCATCGACTGGTCGAACCACTCGTACTCACCGGGGAGGTCCTGGATGACCGCGTACCCGACGAGCACGCCGCCCGACCACGGGAAGATGTAGCCGAGCGCGGACGTGTTCGCGTCGAGGATGTTCGCGCGCCGGTAGCCGTTGATGTTGAAGCGCTCGCCGAGCCGCGCGATGTACGGCCCGATGGCGATCTCTGCGGCGGTGTTGATGGTGATCATCGCGTTCACGAGCGCGGTGCCGAACACCATCGTGGTCTCGGCGCGGCGGACGCTCGTCGCGACGGACTCCAGCAGCCAGTCCTGCAGCGCCTGGAAGCCGCCGCCCCGGATCATCACCTGCGCACCGGCGACGATGAGCAACACGAGCACGATGAGCGGGAAGAACCCGGCGGCGCCCGCGTAGAGGCTGCCGCCGACGCCCGTCGACCCCGCGTCGACGAGTTCGACGAACGGCAGCCCGGACAGCGACTGGGCGATGGCGAGCTCCTCGCTCGCCTGGAAGACGACCATGTCCGAGACCGACGCCAGCCCGAACGTGAGGTTGAAGATGGCGGCGACGATGATGCCCCAGGAGATGGCCTCGACGATGTGTCGTCCGGCGACCGCGGTGCCGATGACGACGAGCATCGAGAGCAGGTGCAGGAGGCCGGCGGGCTGGCTGTTCTCGACGAAGATCTCCTGTGCCTGCCCGGGCACGTCCAGCCCGGTCATCGCGGACCCAGCGACGACGTACGCGGCGAACGCGATGACGGCCGCCAGTATCGCGTACTTGAACCGGGACGCGACGACGCCGCCGATGTCGGAGTCCTGCGTGACCGCGGACACGATGGTCGTGTCGCTGACGGGCGCGAGGTTGTCCCCGAAGACGGCCCCCGAGAGGATGGCCCCGAACAGCAACACGGGGTTCGCGCCGAGCAGCACGCCGGCCGGGAAGAACAGCGTCGTGAACGCGACGGTCGTCCCGTAGCCGGTGCCGATGCCGGTCGCGAGCAGCGCCGCGAGGATGAACGTCGCGGCCGGGAACAGCGACGCGCCGAGCCCGGCGGCGTTCGCCGCCCACACGAGGCCGTCGACGAACCCGCCGACCTGTATCGTCTCGGCGAACATCCCCGCCCACAGCCACGCGACGACCGCGGTGGCGGCGACCCGGCGGGTCATCCCCTCGAAGATTGTGTTCGCGTAGCTCTTCCACGACCCCTTGACGAAGAGCATCCCGACGATGAGCGCCACGAGCATGCCCGCGACGAGCCCCGTGGTGTCGCCGATGCGCAGGAGACCGCTCTGCACGATGGCCCACACCACGAAGAACGCCAGCGGGAAGCCGCTCATCCACTTGCCGCCGTGGAACTCGATGCTCGGCGCCTCGCCGCCGGCGCCGAAGTCGTCGGCGATGTCTTCGGTTTCGTCGTCTCCGCCACTCATGTTACCACGTATCGTCCCTCTTTTTACTGGTATAAATAAGTTGGCGGCGAGCGGCTCCAGAAGGTGACGGCGGACGGGTCCGCCCAGGCGGTGACGGTGACGCCCTCGCTGCCGGCGGTGACAGCGGGCGGTCCCCGTCCGCACGGTGACGGTGGCGTCTTCGCTGCCGGCGGTGACGGCGGACGGCTCCGGACACCTTTATCCGTGCTGGCGGCCCGAGTCCGCGTATGGACACGCGGACCGACCACCTCGTCGACCTGCGGCGCGACCTCCACCGCCACCCGGAGCCGGCGTGGTGTGAGTTCTACACGACGGCGCGCGTCGTCGAGGAGTGCGAGCGGATCGGCGTCGACGACCTGTCCGTCGGCCGGGACGCCGTCGACCCGGACGCGCGGATGGCGGTGCCGGACGACGAGACCCTCGAGGAGTGGCGCCAGCGGGCGCGCGAGGCGGGCGCCGACGAGGACGTCCTGGCGCGCACGGAAGGCGGCTGTACGGGCGCCGTCGCCGTCCTCGAGCGCGGCGACGGGCCGACGGTCGCCCTGCGCGTGGACGTCGACGCGCTCCAGATCACGGAGGCAGACGGCGACGACCACCACCCCGCTCGCGAGGGGTTCCGCTCCGAGCACGAGGGGTTCATGCACGCCTGCGGCCACGACGGCCACGCCACCATCGGCGTCGGCGTCCTGGAAGCGGTCGCCGACAGCGACTTCTCCGGGACGCTGAAGGTCGTCTTCCAGCCGGCCGAGGAGCGCGTCGGCGGCGGGAAGGCGGTCGCGGAGAGCGGTCACCTCGACGACGTCGACTACCTGTACGCCGTCCACCTCGGCCTCGACCACCCATCGGGGGAGGTGGTGGCGGGCGTCGACGTCTTCCTCGCGGTGAGCCACGTGCTCGCGGAGTTCGCGGGCGAGTCCGCGCACGCCGGCGCCCACCCCGAGCAGGGCCGCAACGCCGTGCAGGCGATGGCGACGGCGATCCAGAACCTCTACGCGATCCCCCGCCACGACGGCGGCGCGACGCGCGTGAACGCGGGGCGCGCGGGCGGCGGCACCGCGACGAACGTCGTCCCCGAGGACGCGTTCGTCGAGGGCGAGGTGCGCGGCGAGACCACCGAGCTCATGGAGTACATGAAGGAGAAGGCCCACCGCGTGCTGCGGTCCGCGGCCGAGATGCACGACTGCGAGGTCGCCGTCTCCACGGAGGGCGAGGCGCCGAGCGCGACCAGCGACCAGGCGCTCGTGGACGTGTTCGCGCGCGAGGCGGGGGGCGTCGACGGCGTCGACCGCGTGGTCGAACGGGACGCCCTCGGCGGCAGCGAGGACGCCACGTACCTGATGCGTCGCGTCCAGGAGAGCGGCGGGGAGGCCTGTTACGTCTGCGTCGGCACCGACCACCCCGGCGGCCACCACACGCCGACGTTCGACGTCGACGAGGACTCCCTGTGGGTCGGCATCGACGGGCTCTCGCGGTCTGTGCTGTCGGTCGCGGCCGAACGGCCGTAGCGTCACCAACACAAGCGCGCCGAACGGCCGTCGCGCCTCACCGGGACGCGGCCGCCCAGCCGTCGCGTGGACGCCCAACAGTCGCTTGGACGCCCAGCAGTCCCCTGGACGCCCGGCCGTCGCGTGGACGCTCCCGTCCGGTTCCGGCGACGCCGGAACCACCACAATCCCCTTGTAGATAGTTGGCGAACAGATGTTACATGGACGACACGCTGACTCGTCGCGGATTCCTCGCAGCGGCGGCCACGGCCGGCGGCCTGGCGGCGGCGGACGACGCGGCCGCCCAGGCGGACACGGTCACCATCGACATGACCGACGACCTCGTGTTCGACCCGGACGAGGAGGCCGTCGCACCCGGCACGACGGTCGTCTGGGAGAACGTCGGCAACGTCGGTCACTCGGTCACCGCCTACGAGGACGACATCCCCGAGGACGCGGAGTTCTTCGCGAGCGGCGGCCTGGAGTCGGAGTCGGCCGCGCGGAACGCCTACCCCGAACAGGGCGACGTCGTCGGCGGCGATTCCTACGAGCACACCTTCGACGTCGAGGGCACGTACGAGTACTTCTGCATCCCCCACGAGTCCGTCGGGATGGTCGCGACCCTCGAGGTCACGACCGACCCCGGCGAGGACGGCGGGTTCGTGTCCATCGTGCCCGCGCAGGCACAGCGGCTGGCGGTCTGGGCGGTGGCGGCGCTCGTCGGCGTCCTCGCGCTGGCGTGGGCGCTCCTGAAGTACGGCGGCGAGTACGGCGAGTCGGGCAACGAGTGAGCAGAGAACCCGGGGCCCGTCGGAACGGGGCCACCGGAACGGGAAAGTCGGAGGGGGGTGGGCGCAGCGACCGCCCCGTCGCTGCCGCCCACGCGACTGCAGCGGGAACGCCCACAAAAACGTTTCCGGGCGAGTATCAGCACCGAGAATCGCGGCACGCGGCGACAGCACGCGGCGACAGCACACGGCGACAGCACACGGCGGCGACGCGCGTCGAGCTGCCAGTACTTGCGGTCCGCGCCGGCCGCGGCCCGCGTCGACGGAGTCAGTACTTCGGGTCCGCGCCGGTGACGGCGTAGACGTCCTCCATGATGTCGTCGCGGCGGGCCTGCCAGTCGGCGAGGGCGTCCGGGCTCGAGGGGTAGTCCTCGTAGTGGTCGAGGAGTCGGTCGGCCTGCTGTTTGGTCTTGTAGAAGTTCCAGATGTTCGACCAGTAGCCGAACGACTTCAGCGCCGTGACGAGCTTCAGCCGGAGGCCGAACTGCGCGCTGCCGCCGTAGAGGGCCTCGGCGAGCTTCTCCCCGGGGAGCGCCGCGAGCAGCCCCATCAGGTCGTCGACGTCCACCGCGGTCGAGAGGACGTTGTAGACGTCGAGGGCGGCGTACCGCGCGCCGTAGTGGTCCATCACGCGCTCGTTGTACGCCCAGAGCGCGTCCTCGGAGACGTCGCCGGCCTCGATGGCCTCGATGGCCTGCTCGCCGGCGTACTTCCCCGCGTACGCCGCGCCCGCGATGCCGCCGCCCGTGGTGGGGTTGACGTGGCCGGCGGCGTCGCCGACCGCGACGAACCCGGGCGCGGTCGCGGAGTCGTACGGCCTGCGCGTCGGCAGCGCCGCGCCGAGCTTGTCCCGCACCTCGGCGCCCTCGAACTCCGGCCGGTGCCGGAGGTCCCGCTTCAGGTCGTCGACGAGCTGCATCGGCTCCTCGTTCATCTGGAAGCCCAGGCCCGCGTTGATCTCCGTGCTCGTCCGCGGGAAGTACCAGAGGTAGCCGGCCGCGCGCTCGGTCGGCTTGAACACGAGCGCGTCGTCCCACTCGACCGGCTCCGGGACCTCCACGATCTCGCGGTACGCCGAGCAGAACTGCGAGTACGAGACGTTGGTGTCGAACGTGGCGCCCGAGAGGTCGGCCTTGTCCTGGAGGATGGAGAGCGCGCCCGCCGCGTCCACGACGACGTCCGCCTGGAACTCGTGGACGTCGCCGTTGCGCTTCCCCGTGATGCCGGTGACCGTGCCGTCGTCGGCCTGCAGGACGTCCTGGACGACGACGCCGTAGTGGAAGTCCGCGCCCGCGTCGCCGGCGCCGTCGATGATGCAGCGGCCGTACTCCCAGCGGTCGATGACCGCCAGCTCGCCGGGCACCGGGATCTCGAGGACGGTGTCCTCCTGGGGAATCTCGAAGCGACCGTGGTCGACGCCCGTGTTCGTGAACGCCGGCTCCAGCCGGGACTTCGGGATGGCCTCCGGGAACGCGTCCGCGCCCTTCAGCGCGTCCCCGCAGGCGATGTGGCCCGCCTCCGCCTCGGACTTCCGGTCGACGACGGCGACGTCGTAGCCGGCGTCCGCCACCGTCGCGGCGGTGTAACAGCCCGCCGTGCCGGCCCCGACGACGGCGACGTCGTACTCGTGGGTGGTCATACACCCGGGTTCGCACCCGCGAGGAAAACTCTTTATGCACCGTTCCGTCGCCCGCTCGGCGACAGGTCCCGCGCCCGGGGCCCGCTCCGCCGCTATCTGTCGGCTCGCCGGGGACAGCGCGGAGTAAAGAGTTTTCCCGGCGCCCGAACAACCCCGAGCCATGACCGACTACACCGTCGAGTTCGTCGGCACCGGCGACGAGATCGAGGTGGCCGACACGCAGACGATCCTGAAGGCGTGCCTGGAGGCGGGCATCGCCCAGGAGTACTCCTGCCGCGTCGGCATGTGCCTGGCGTGCTCCGCGGAGATCGTCGAGGGCGAGGTCACCCAGCCGGCGGCCCGCGGCCTCACCGACGAGGAGGCCGAGGAGTACGCGCTCACGTGCATGGCCCGCCCCCAGTCGGACCTGAAACTCGACCGCGGGAAGTACCCGCCGAGCATCGAGGCCGACGTCGACGCCACCGCCGAGCAGGCGGCGGCCGACGACGACTGACGGCCGCGAACGCGCCCCGTCGCTCTACTCCGCCGCCGACCACTGGCGGTCGCCGTGCGTCGCTCTACTCCGCCGACGACACCGCGCAGTTGTTCGGACCGCGCTCCAGTTCCAGCGTGTCCTCGTCGACGGCGCGCTCGCCGAGGTTGACCGCGACGACCGCCTCGAAGTTCGCGGGCCGCGGCGGCAGGTCCGTGGTGAGCCGGTCGACGAACGCGTCCCGGTCGAGGGCCGCGAGGTCGAGTCGCTCGCGGACGTCGCCGAGCGACCGCGCGAACCCGCCGTCCGGTCCGCCGCGGTCGGTGTCGGCCTCGACGTGCCCGGGGAGCACGCGCGTCCCTTCGGGGAACGCGAACACGACGTCGTGCAGCGAGTCGTACTGGCGGGCGGCGAGGTCGCGGGCGCGGTCCGCGTCCTCCAGGTCGGGGCGGCCGACGCCGTCCAGGAACAGGCAGTCCGCCGTGAGGAGGTCCCCACCCCACTCGAGGACGACGAGCTCCGTGGTGTGGCCGGGCGCGCGGTGGACGCGGACGTCGCGGTCGCCGACCGCGAGGGCGTCGCCGTCCGCGACCAGGGTCGCGTCGTAGCCGAGGCCGCGGTCGGCGGCGCCCTCGGGGAGCACGCGCTCCGCACCGGTCTCGTCGGCGAGCGCCCGGACGCCCGAGACGTGGTCGGCGTGGACGTGCGTGTCGACGGCGGCCGCGACGGCGAGACCGCGCTCCTCGGCCGCGGCGGCGTACGCGCCGGTCGCCGCCGCGAGCGGGTCGACGACCGCGGCGTCGCCGCCGTCGTGGAGGAGGTACGAGAGACACCCCGACGACGGGCGTTCGAACTGCAGGACGCCGTCGCCGAGGTCGTGGACGACAACGAGGTCCGCCCACGCGTCCATGCCGCCCTCGAGGTTGACGGCGTCCACGCCCGCCTCGCGGAGCGCCGCGGCGACCTCGTCGCTCGCCTCGCCGACCGCGCACACGGCGACGACCGGTTCCTCGAGGTCCTCGGGCACGAGGTCGGCGGGGTCGCCGCCGACGCCCGCCGCCACGAACTCGGCGTAGGGGACCTGGCGCGCGGTCACGCCCGGGCCGTCGACGTGCCACGCCTCGAACTCGTCGCGGTCGCGGACGTCCAGCACGGAGACGCGGCCCTCGCGGACGCGGTCGTACAGCTCTCGCGGAGCGACGGATGGCGCCGACATGCCGCCGACTACGCGGGCCGCGGGCAAAAACTCACGTCCACCGCGCGCCAAGCCGGTCGCATGGACGCCGACGACTTCCCGGCGCGCGTCGAGACCGAGCGACAGACGGAACTGGACCGGCTCGGCTCCTCGAAGCGCCTCGTCGCGCTCACCGCCGCGACCCTCGACGACGAGACGGTGCTGTGCACCGCGGCCGCCAGCGAGGCCGCCGCGGCGAGCGTCTTCGCGGACTGGGCGGCCGACGCCGACGGCGACGCCGCCGACGCGTTCGCGGCGATGGCCGACACCGAACGCGACCACTACGGGCGCGTCGCGGGCGAACTCGGCGCGGACGTCGACGCCGAGGAGGGCGCCGTCCACGAGTTCCTCCGCGACCTCGACGCGACCGTCGAGCGCGCGGGCGGCGTCGTCGGGCGCGGCCTCGTCGCGGACCGCACGCTCACGCAGTTCGTGAGCTACTTCGTGAACCAGGCCGACGAGGCCCGGGCCGACCTCTTCCGCGACCTGACCGCCGAGACGGCCGCCGACACCGAGCGCGCCGTCGACCTGCTCGCCGCGGCGGCGGACAGCGACGAGGACTGGGAGCGCGCGCTCGAGGCCGCGGTCGGCGCCGTCGACGCCGCCTACGAGGAGTACGTCGACGCCCTCGAGGCCGTCGGCGTCGACGCGAAGTCCGTCTGCTGAGGGCGGCCTCGCTGGCGGCTGCTACCTGCCCCTGGACGCGGCCGCTACTTGCCGTTCGAGATGGTCGTGTGCGCGCCGATGAGCGCGCCCGAGAAGTCGATGTTCTCCAGGCGGGTCTGCTCGTCGATGATGGAGTCCCGGACGTCGCAGTCCCGCAGCGTCGCGTCCGGGAAGACGACGGTGTTGTCGACGCTGGAGTTCACGAGCTCCGCGTTCCCCATGACGTGGACGTTCTCGCCGATGGTGGTGTTCTCGACGGTGGCGTCGTCGCTGACGAGGTTCTCGCCGCCGAGCTTCCAGCGCACCGCCTCGAGGTACGACTCCGGCGTGCCGATGTCGAACCACGCGCCCTCGAACGTGAACGCGTACACCGACTGGCGGGCCTGGAGCCACTGCACGAACCAGCCCGGCTCGTCGGGGTTGCCGTCCTCGGCGAGGTAGGTCTCGATGTCGTCGACGACCTCACGGGGGTACGCGTAGCACGCGATGGAGACGAGCGTGCTCCGCGGGTCGTCGGGTTTCTCCTGGAAGTCGACGACCTCGTCGCCCTCGAGCTCGACGAGGCCGTAGGACTTCGCGCGCTCGAGGCTGCCGACGTCGTAGGCGGCGATGGTCGGCGCGTCCCGCTCGGCGAAGAAGTCCACGAACTCCGCGATGTCGAAGGAGATGAGGTTGTCGCCGGCGACCACGACCAGGTCGTCGTCGACGTCCTCGCGGTCGACGAGCTGGGCGAGCGCGCCCATCACGCCGAACTTCTCGTTCTCCGCGGTGGTGTCCTCCACCGTGAGCGTGGGCTTCTCGAACTCGCTGTCCGCGAGGTACGCCTCGAAGTCGTCGGCGAACCGCTCGTTCGTGGAGACGTACACCTCGTCGATGCGGTCGTCCGCCTCGAGGTCCGCGAAGATCTCGTCGACGACGGTCGACTCCCCGACCGGGAGGAACATCTTCGGCCGGTGTTTCGTGATCGGCCAGAGGCGCGTCGCGTACCCGCCGGCGAGGACGACGGCTTTCATGCACGGACGGTTCTTCGCGTCCGATAAGTCCTTTTTCATCCAGCCTGAGGCTTCGAGTATGGACGACCAGACGACGCGCCGACGGATGCTGGACGCGCTCCGCGACCGCCCGGACACGCCCAGCGGCCTCGCGGAGGCGTTCGGCGTGTCCCGCGGCACCGCCCTGACCCACGTCCGCCACCTCTCGGAGACCCTCGACGGCACCGACGAGCAACTGCTCGTGAAGCCCCCGGAGTGCCGCGAGTGCGGTTTCAGCGACTTCGACGACCCCGTGAACGTGCCGTCGCGGTGCCCCGAGTGCAAAAGCGAGAGCGTCGAGGAGCCAGCGTTCACCGTCGAACCCGTCGAGTAGCAGCGGCGTCGTCCGACCGGAGACAGCGACGTCGCCGTCCCGCCGTCAGAAGCCGAGGCGAGCGCCCGGGTCCGTCGAGAGGTCGGCGGGGTCGCCGGCGTCGGCGCCCGTCCGCACGAACTCGTAGTCGTCGTCGACGAGGTAGACGTCGCCGTCCCTGACGTCGACGGCGACGGGGTCGAGTTCCGCGCCCTCGCAGGGGCCGTGCGTGCAGACGCCCGTGTCCGCCTCGAACGTCGCGGCGTGCTTCCGGCAGACGACGTCGCCGTTCCGCAGCGGCGCGCCGTCGCCGGTGTCGAGTTTCACGTCCGTCCAGTGCATGCAGTAGTTCAGGAACGACGACACCGTCCCGTCCGAGAGCGACAGGAGAATCGCCTCCCGGTGCTCGCCCGCGTCGTCGGCGACCGTGTACAGGAACGTGTCGTCGGCCGGCACCTCGTCGACGGCGGCGATGCGCTCGGCTCCCATCGCCGCCGAGTATCCGGTCCGCGGCTTTCAGCGTATCGGAACCGGGCGGCGGCCGCGAGTCGGCGACGGCGAGACGACGGTGGGAGTGTCCCGCTCGACGGTCGCCTCGAGGTCGCTCGAGACGGTCAGTAGTGACGCCCCTCGACTTCCTCCGCGAACGCGCGCGCGAGTCGCGCGCCGACCTTGCACGTCGAGTACGTGGTGTCGTCGTAGGCGGCGACCGGACGGACCTCCCACGTGGTGTTCGTGAGGAAGACCTCGTCGGCGCTCCGGAGGTCGGCGGGCGCGTAGTGGCCCTCCTCGACGGGGACGCCGAGGTCGTCGGCGAGTTCGAGGACCGCCCAGCGCGTGACCCCGGGGAGGACGTCGAGGTCGAGACTCGGCGTGTGCACGACGCCGTCGTCGACGAAGAAGACGTTGCTCGTGGCGCCCTCGGTGACGCGGCCGCGGCTGTCGAGCAGGACCGCCTCGTCGGCGTCGCCGGCGTCGATGCGCGCGAGCACGCCGTTGAGGTAGTTGTGGGTCTTCGCCGTGGCGGGGACGGCCTCGTGGCGCACGCGCTCGACGTCGACGGTCGCCGCGGTCGCGGGCTCGTCCCAGACGCGCTCGCCGTCCACGCCGCCCCGGGGGAGCGGTTCGGTGACGACGACGACCGTCGGGTCGACGTCGTCGCTCGGCGCGAGTTTGCCGGGCTGGACGCCGCGCGTGACCGCGAGACGGATGTAGGCGTCCGCGAGGTCGTTCGCGGCGAGCGTGCCGTGGACGCGCCCCCGGAGCTTGCTCTCCGTGAGCCCGTGGTCGAGGGAGAGGGCCTCGCAGGTGGCGCGCAGCCGCTTGTAGTGGGCCGCCCACGCGAACACCTGGCCGCCGTACGCGCGCAGCGTCTCGAAGGCGGCGTCCCCGTACTGGAAGCCGCGGTCGCGGACGCTCACCGACGCGTCCTCCGCTGCCACCAGGTCGCCGTCTACGTTGTACAGCATGTGTCGATGAACCCTCGCAGGAGTCGGTCGCCGGTCGGCGTGAGGATGCTCTCCGGGTGGAACTGGACGCCCGCGTGCGGTCGGCTGCGGTGCCGGACCGCCATCACCACTGACTCGCCGGGGTCGTCGCCGGCGCCGCTGTCGCCCGCGCCGCCGCGGTCCTCGACGGTCCAGGCGGTCGGCACCAGCGAGTCCGGCAGCTCGCGCTCCGGGACCGCAAGCGAATGGTAGCGGCCGGCGCGGATGCGCTCGGGGAGCCCGGCGAAGACGCCCTCGCCGTCGTGGCGGACCACCGAGGGCTTGCCGTGGACGACCGACGGCGCGTGCTCGACGGTGGCGCCGTTCGCCGCGCACAGCGCCTGGTGGCCGAGGCAGACGCCGAGCGTCGGGTACTCGAGGTCGCGGAAGACGGGGACGGAGACGCCCGCGTCGGCCGGCGTGCCCGGTCCCGGCGAGACGACGACGCCGTCCGGGTCGAGCGCGCGGACGCCGTCGACGTCGACCTCGTCGTTCCGGCGAACGACGACGTCGACGTGCTCGCCGACTGACTGCACGAGGTTGTACGCGAACGAGTCGTAGTTGTCCACGACGAGCAGTTCCGTCACGGGTCTCCCTCCGCGGCGGCGTCGCCGACCGCGAGTTCGTCGTCGGCGCCGAGCGCGTCGTCGACGGCGTTCACGAGCGCGCGGGCCTTGTCGAGGGTCTCCTCGTACTCCGCACCGGGGTCGGAGTCGTGGACGACGCCGGCGCCGACGCGCAGGTGGTACTCCTCGCGGTGGCGGACGAGCGTCCGGATGACGATGTTGAGCGTGGCGTCGCCGTCGAACCCGACGGCCGCCATGCTCCCCGTGTAGGGGCCACGCCGGGTGGCCTCCACCTCGTCGATGATCTCCATCGTCCGTGGCTTGGGCGCACCGGTGATAGTTCCACCGGGGAACACGGCGCCGACGACGTCGGCGAGCGAGCAGTCCGCGCGGCGGCGCGCCGTGACGTCGCTGACGAGGTGCATCACCTCGCTGTACCGGTCGACGCGGCGGTACTCGGCGACCTCGACGCTGCCGTACTCCGCGACCTTCCCGAGGTCGTTGCGCTCGAGGTCGACGAGCATCGCGTGCTCGGCGCGCTCTTTCTCGTCGCTCGTCAGGTCCGCCTCCAGGTCGTCGTCGGCGGCCGCGGTGTCCCCGCGGGGTCGCGTGCCGGCGATCGGCTCCGTGCGGAGGTCGCGGCCGCGGACCTCCAGGAGGAGCTCCGGGCTGGCGGACACGAGGTCGACGCCCGGGAACTCCACGAGCCCCGAGTACGGCGCCGGGTTCGCCTCGCGGAGCGCCGCGTACGCGTCGACGGGGTGGACGCTCGCCGGCGCCTCGAGGCGCTGGCTGACGTTCGCCTGGAACGTGTCGCCGTCCCTGACGTACTCCTTGACGGTGCGGACGCGGTCCTCGAACGCCGACCGACCGCACGCGCTCTCGAAGCGCGCGCGGTCGTCGGTCGGCGGCGCGCCCACGCCCGGGTCGCCGTCGCGGACGCGCGCCGCGAGCCCGCGGACGGCCGCCTCGCCGGCGTCGAACGCGTCGTCCGCGCTGTCGTGGTCGGCGATGGCGACGTTCGCGACGACCCGGAGGTCCTCGCCCGGTTCGAACGGCTCGCGCCACGCCGCGACCACGGGGTAGACGCCGAGCTGGAGGCGCGGCAGGCCGCGGTCGTCGACGGCGTCGCTCGGCAGGGCCTCGAGTTCCCGGGCGACGTCGTAGGACAGCCAGCCGAACAGCCCGCCGGGGTGGGGGACGTCGCAGCCCGCGCGGACCACCTCTGCGCCCGTCTCGTCGTCGAGCACGTCGAGGGCGCCCGACTCCTCGGGGCCGACGGCACGGAGGGCGGTCGGCGCGACGCCGAAGTACCCCCAGCCGTCGCTCCCGCCGGTCGTCTCGTAGTAGAACGACGGGTCGTCGCCGCGAGCGCGGCGGTACGCCGCGAACGGGTCCTCGACCGGCTGCCGGCCCTCGACGACGACGCGCGCCCCGTCGGCGGCCTCGCCCGCGGCTGTCAGGACGTCCGCGCGGTCCGTCGCCAGGCGGAGCGTGCGCTCACCCATGCGTCGCTGGTGCGCCCCGCCCGGCCGCGTCCGGACGTCGTGGAGCCATCAGTTCCGGTCCCGGGCGGACTCCACCCAGCGACCGACGCGCTTCGCGGACAGGTCCGTCGCCTCGGCGACCTCCTCGGGGTCCGCCGCCGCGAGGTCGGCGACGGTCTCGACGCCCGCGTCGGCCAGGCGCTCGGCGTACGCCGGCCCGATGCCCTTCACGCTGCTGACCGGTTCGGCCTCGCCGCCCGAGGGTTCCGCGTCCGCCTCGTCGTCCTCGCCGCCGGACGGTTCGGCCTCCGCGTCGGCTTCCCCGTCCTCGCCGCCGGACGGTTCCGCGGCCGTCTCGTCGTCCTCGCCGCCGGTCACGGCTGCCTCGGCGGGTTCTGCGGCGCGCGTCGGGTCCTCGGCGTGGTCCTCGTCGACGAGCGACTCCGTCGACGCGGCCGCGTCCGTCTCCGCGGCGACCGGGTCCTCCTCGCCCGCGTCCTCGTCGGCGGGCGCGTCCGCTTCCGCTGCGGCCGCGTCCGCCTCCGCGGCGCCCGAGTCCGCCTCGTCAGTCGCCTCGGTTCCGGCCTCGTCGTCGCCGCCGGTGTCCGCGTCCTCGACGGCGCGCTCGGAGTCGGCCGACGGTTCGCGCTCGACCGTCACGTCGACGCCGCTGCCCCGGGACTCGCCGTCTCCGTCCGCGCCGAGCAGCGACTTGAGTTTCGAGAGCAGTCCCATCGTCAGGCTATATCCCCCGCCCGTACTTAAACGTGCCCGCGGCGAGACGGCCGTCGCGGGTCACCCGGGCTCCTCGCGCTCCCTGGTCACTCGGCCGCGTGGCGCCCCGCAGTCACAGCCGCTCGCGCAACACCGCAGTCACAGCCGCTCGCGCAGCGCCGCGTTCATCGCGGCGACCGGCGCGTCCAGCCCCGTCCACAGCTCGAACGCCTCGACCCCCTGGAACAGCAGCATCCACGCGCCGTCGATGGTCGTCGCGCCGGCGTCGGCGGCGTCCCGGAGGAGGCGCGTCTCCAGGGGCGCGTACACCGCGTCCAGCACCGCGAGGTCCGCGTGGAGCGCGGTCGCCGGCACGGGCGACTCGTCCGCCTCCATGCCGACGCTGGTCGCGTTCACGAGGACGTCGGCGTCCGGGACGAGGTCCGGGAGCGCGTCGAGGCCGTGGGCGGACGCCGCGTCGCCGACGTCCGCCGCCAGCGCCGCCGCGGTCTCGACGGTCCGGTTCGCCACGCTGACCGACGCGCCGGCGTCCGCGAGCGCGAACGCCGCCGCGCGCCCGGCGCCGCCGGCCCCCACGACGACCGCGTCCCGGTCGGCGAGCGCGACGTCGTGGTGGCTGAACGACCGTCGCACGCCCGCCGCGTCCGTGTTGTGTCCCGTCGGCGCGTCCCCGGCGAAGTCGACCGTGTTCACGGCGCCGACGCGCGCCGCGAGGTCGTCCGGCTCCACCAGCGACAGCACGTCCTGCTTGAACGGGATGGTGACGTTGAGGCCGGCGACGCCGAGCGCGTCCGCGCCGTGGACGGCCGCCGCGAGGTCGTCCGGCGACGGCTCGAAGGTCACGTACCGCGCGTCCAGGCCCAGTTCCGCGTACGCCGCCTCGTGCATCGGCGGCGACAGCGAGTGCTCGACCGGGTTCCCGAGGAGACCGAATACCTGCACGCGCCGACCGAGGGGCCGCGAGCTTATAACTGATTGCGACACCGAACGGTTTTTGCCCGGGCGCGATTTCCCGGCGGTATGGCCGGCACACTCGCCGTCGACGCCACGGTCCTGGTCGTCGGCATCCTCCTGCTCTACGTCGGCGCGGAGCTGCTCGTCTCCGCCGCCTCCGCGCTCGCGCTCTCCCACGGCGTCCGCGCCGCGACGGTCGGCGTCACCGTCGTCGCGTTCGCCACCACGGCGCCGGAGCTGTTCGTCAGCTCCATCGGGGCGCTCACGGCCTCCGACGGCATCGCGCTCGGGAACATCGTCGGGTCGAACATCGCGAACATCGGGCTCGTGCTCGGCGCGTCAGCGCTCGTCCGCCCGATGGAAGTCGACGACGCGACGCTGTACCAGCACGGCCCGTTCATGTTCGCGGCCGCCGTCGCGCTCGTCGCCCTCGGCCTCGACGGCAGCATCGGCACCCTCGACGGCCTCGCGCTGCTCGCGCTGCTCGCCGCGTTCACCGGCTACCTCTACTACAAGGCGAGGGAGGGCGACGCCGCGCTCCCCGAGGAGATGGAAGTCGACGACGCCTCGATGACCGCCGGCGCCCGCGAGTACCTCACGCTGGCCGCGGCCATCGTCCTCCTGCTCGCCGGGTCGCGGGCGCTCATCGACGGCGGGCGCGGCGTCCTCCTCGCGTGGGGGTTCGGCGACCTCTTCATCGGCCTCACCATCATCGCGTTCGGCACGTCCGTCCCCGAGCTGGCGACGTCGCTGGTGAGCGCGTACCGCGGCGAGTCCGGGTTCTCCGTCGGGAACGTCGTCGGGTCGAACATCTACAACGTCCTCGCGGTCATCGGCGTCGTCGCCGTCGCGGTCCCCATCTCCGTCGAGCAGTCCACCGTCAGCTACGAGTTCCCCGTGCTGCTCGCGTTCACCGTCGCCGCGCTCGCCATCATGGCGCTCGGCGACCGCATCACGCGCGTCGAGGGCGTCGGCCTCCTCGCGGGCTACGTCGGCTTCCTCTACTTCCTCCTGCCGTAGCCCGGCGTCGCGGCGCGCCGTCGCTCGCCGACCGGCGAACCGGGCCGGGAACGGCAGTCGTTTTACCGGCGACTCCCTACGCCCGGCCGTGATCGGAATCGTCGTGAGCGAGGCCGACGAGGCGTCCGCCCACATCGGCGAGCTCCTCCTCGACGTCGGCGACTTCCGGCGGGTGGGCGACGGCGTCTACCGGACCGAGGGGTTCGAGCTCCGGGAGTTCGGCGAGCGCCACATCGACATCGAGGACCCGGCGGCGGCGTTCGACGACCCCGGGTTCGTCGTCGTCGTGTCGCGGCACGCCGGCGACACCGGCCCGCTGCTGACCGCCCACCACACGGGGAACTTCGGCGACGCCGAGTACGGCGGCGAGGACCGCTCGCTCGCCGAGGCGTGCCCGAACGCCCACAAGCGCGTCGTCGCGGCGCTCGCCGAGCACGCGCCCGAGGGCTACCAGGTCGGCATGGAGTGCACGCACCACGGCCCGACCGAGGTGAGCGCGCCGTCGATGTTCGTGGAGGTCGGGAGCGCCGCGGAGCAGTGGCGCGACCCCGAGGGGGCGCGAGCGGTCGCGGAGGCAGTCCTCGACCTCCGCGGCGTCGACCCCCACACGGAGCGGTCGCTGGTGGCGTTCGGCGGCGGGCACTACGCGCCCCGGCCGACGCGCATCGTCGAGGAGACCGACTGGGCGGTCGGCCACGTCGCCGCCGACTGGTGTCTCGAGGACCTCGGCGACCCGCGCGAGCACCGCGACGTCGTCGAGCGGGCGTTCGACGCGAGCGGCGCCGAACGCGCGGTCGTCGACGGCGACAGGCCCGCGGTGGAGGCGGTCGTCGACGACCTCGGCTACCGCGTCGTCAGCGAGACGTGGGTGCGCGAGACAGACGGCGTCGACCTCGGCCTCGTCGACAGCCTCGAGCGCCACGTCGCTACCGTGGACGACGGCCTCCGGTTCGGTGACGCCGCCGTCGGCGCCGACCCGGCCGAGTACGTCGTCGTCGCCCTCCCCGGGACGGTGCTCGACGCCGCGCACGCGGCGGACCCGGACGCCGCGGTCGCCGCCGCGAGCGAGACGGCGCTGGCGTACCGCACCGAGGAGAACGGCAACCGCCTCACCGGGACGGCGGCGTTCGCGGACGAGGCCGCCTACGAGTCCTTCTGCGACCTGCTCGCCGACGTCCTCCGCGAGGACTACGACGACGTGGCCCGCGAGGACGGCAGACTGACGGCGCGACGCGAGGCGTTCGACCCGGTCGCCGCCACGGAACTCGGCGTCCCGGAGGGCCCGAAGTTCGGCCGCCTGGCGTCCGGCCGGTCGGTCGAGGTCGACGGCCACGAGGTGCGGCCGTCGGACGTCGCGAAGACCGAGACGGTGACGGTTTCGCTGGGGCTCCGCGAGCGGGCGCGTGAGCGCGTGCGACGCCCGTCCGACGCCGAGGGGAAAGGTAATTAAGCCTCACACGCTACCCGTTACGCAACAATGGACTCGATTGTACAGGACGCCATCGACGAAGCCGAGGGCGAGGACTCGGCTTCGGACTCGGGTGACGTCCAGTCGACGGGGGCGTCCCCGGGGTCGAGCGTCCCCACGGGCGAGATGACCGACGACGAACTCGAGGACGTCCTCCAGGAGCTCCAGACGAACATCACGGTGGTCGGCTGCGGGGGCGCCGGCTCGAACACCGTCAACCGCATGTCCGAGGAGGGCATCCACGGGGCGTCGCTGGTCGCCGCGAACACGGACGTCCAGCACCTCGTGGAGATCGACGCCGACACGAAGATCCTCATGGGCCAGCAGAAGACCCAGGGCCGCGGCGCGGGGTCGCTCCCCCAGGTCGGCGAGGAGGCCGCCCTGGAGTCCCAGGACGAGATCCGGGACTCCATCGACGGCTCGGACATGGTGTTCGTCACCGCCGGGCTCGGCGGCGGCACCGGCACCGGCTCGGCGCCCGTCGTCGCGAAGGCCGCCCGCGAGGCCGGCGCGCTCACCATCGCCATCGTCACCACGCCGTTCACCGCCGAGGGCGAGGTCCGGCGCACGAACGCCGAGGCGGGCCTCGAGCGGCTCCGCGACGTCGCCGACACGGTCATCGTCGTCCCGAACGACCGCCTGCTGGACTCGGTCGGGAAGCTCCCCGTCCGCGAGGCGTTCAAGGTCTCCGACGAGGTGCTGATGCGCTCGGTGAAGGGCATCACGGAGCTCATCACGAAACCCGGGCTCGTCAACCTCGACTTCGCCGACGTCCGCACCGTCATGGAGAAGGGCGGCGTCGCGATGATCGGCCTCGGGGAGGCGGACTCCGACGCGAAGGCCGCCGACTCCGTGAAGTCGGCGCTGCGCTCGCCGCTGCTCGACGTCGACATCTCCTCGGCGAACTCCGCGCTCGTGAACGTCACCGGCGGCCCCGACATGTCCATCGAGGAGGCCGAGGGCGTCGTCGAACAGCTCTACGACCGCATCGACCCCGACGCCCGCATCATCTGGGGCACCAGCATCGACGAGGACCTCGACGGCGAGATGCGCACGATGGTCGTCGTCACCGGCGTCGACTCCCCCCAGATCTACGGTCGCAACGAGGCCGCCCAGCCCGAACCCGAGCCGGACGGCGGCAACAGCGACATCGAGGACATCGACTACGTCGAGTAGCGGGCCGTCGGCCCGGCGCCGACCGTCCAGCATCAATAGATAAAAGAGCGCTCGCCGATTCTACTCGGGCATGGACGTTCCCCTAGAGCTTTCCGCGTACACGCGCGTGCTCCGCCTCGCCAGCACGCCGTCCTGGGAGGAGTTCTCCCAGATCGCGAAGATCGCCGGTGCGGGCATCCTGCTGGTCGGCCTGCTCGGCTTCATGATCTTCCTCCTGATGGAGGGCGTCACGTCGGTGATATAGATGGGTATCTACGCCGTCAAGACGACCGCCAGCCAGGAGCAGACCGTCGCGAGCATGATCGCGAACCGCGAGGAGGACGAGATCCACGCGGTGCTCGCGCCGGACGCGCTCACCAGCTACGTGATGGTGGAGGCCGACGACTCCGCGGTCATCGAGCGCGTGATGGACGAGATTCCGCACGCCCGCAGCCTCGTGCCCGGCGAGTCCGGCATCGGCGAGGTCGAGCACTTCCTCTCCCCGAAGCCGGACGTCGAGGGCATCGCGGAGGGCGACATCGTCGAGCTCATCGCCGGCCCGTTCAAGGGCGAGAAAGCCCAGGTGCAGCGCATCGACGAGGGCAAAGACCAGGTCACCGTCGAGCTGTACGAGGCGACGGTCCCGATTCCCGTGACGGTGCGCGGCGACCAGATCCGCGTGCTCGACAGCGAGGAGCGCTGAGGAGTTTTCGACGTCCCGTTCCCGTCGCTCACTCGGTCTGCGGTTCCACGATCGTGTTCTCGAGGGTGCCGACGCCCTCGTAGGTGATCTCGACGGTGTCGCCGGGTTCGACGAGCCCCGGGTTCGCGGGGCTGCCGAACGCGACGACGTCGCCCGGCCGGAGGATGAACCGCTCGGAGAGGAACGAGACGACCTCGGAGGGGTCGAACAGCATCTGTGCCGTGTTCGCCTCCTGGCGGCGGTCGCCACCGACGTCGGTGTGCATGTCGATGCCCGTCGGGTCGACGTCCGTCTCGATCCAGGGGCCGAGCGGGCCGGAGGCGTCGAAGGCCTTCCGCGCGGTGCGGCCGGGCTGGTCGAGCGCGTCCAGGTCGTTCAGGACGGTGAAGCCCCGGAGGACGTCCGGGACGTCGGCCGCGGCGACGTCGCGGCATCGCTCGCCGACGACGGCGGCGAGCTCGCCCGCGTACGTGAGTTCGTCCGTCCACGACGGGTACGGAATCTCGGCGCCGTGGCCGACCACCGACACCGGTGGTTTCACGAAGAAGTCGGGCTGGTCGGGGCGGTCGTAGTCCATCTGGTCGAGGGTCGCGGCGTAGTTCCGGCCGACGCAGTACACCGCCGAGGGCTCGCAGGGCGGCGCGAGGTGGCCGTCCTCGCCGACCGCGTACTCAGTGCCGTCCGCGACGACGACGCCGTCGCGGTACTCGCCGTCGACGACGCCGTCGCCGGTCCGGAGTCGCGCGAGTCGCATACGTGGCCGTCGCGGCCGCTGGCCAAGTCGATTACGGACTCCACGCGGCGGAGACGGTTCAGCTGGTGGTGGCGGGCGCGACGTCGCTGGCGTCGACAGCGTCGGGGGTGTCCTCGCCGAGGAGGTCCGCGAGGACGTCCGGGTCGAGGGCGTCGCCGACCTCCTCGAGGACGCGCTCGCGTTCGCGGATCGCGGCGGCGTCGCCGTCGTAGAAGCGGACGTACTCGGCGCGAGTGTGCTCGTCGAGGCCGTGCTCGATGGCGAAGTAGCCCTCGGGGACGGACTCGCCGCAGACCTCGCACTCGTGGGGGTCGTGGTCGGCGACCTGGTGGGCGAGCAGCGCCTCGACGCGCTCGAACGTGGACCCACAGCCGACGATTGCACACTCCCACCCGGTCATGGGCGCGTATACCCCGAGCGTGCAGATAAAGTTTGTGTCGGTATTCCGGGAACTGAACCGCCGCCGTCGGCCAGATGTCAGCCGCCCGTCAGACGAATTCTCGATACTGACACCGACTTAGGCCGCCGTTAACGCCCGCGATTCCTGGCCCGAGAGCGCGTCCAGCCGACGCCCGGAGCCGGACCTACGCCCCTTCAGTGTCCCCGAACGCAGCGCGTTCCGGCGAACGACCCGCTACTGCTCGCCAGACTGCCGGAACTCGGAGAGCTCCGACGACTGGCTCGGTTCACTCGCCAGACTGCCGGAACTCGGAGAGCTCCGACGACTGGCTCGGTTCACTCGCCAGACTGCCGGTAGATGAGGTTCCGCTGGATCTCGTTGGCGCCCTCGTAGACGACCGGGATGCGGACGTCCCGGTAGACGCGCGCGATGCGGCGGTCCGCGAGGACCGAGCGGCCGCCGTGGAACTGCATGCCGCGCTCGGCGTTCTGGACGGCGACCTCCGTGGACTTCGTCTTCGCCATCGCCGCCCAGAGGCCGGGGTTGTCGTAGTGTTTCACCTTCTCGGCGGCGCGGTAGTTCAGCGCGCGCGCCGCCTCGAACTCCGTCCGCATGTCCGCGAGGCCGTGCTGGACCGCCTGGAAGTCCGCGACGTGGCGGCCGAACTCCTCGCGCTCGTGGACGAACGCCCAGGCCTCCTCGAGGGCCGCCGCGGCGAGCCCGAGGCCGTGGCCGCCGACGACGACGCGGCCGTGGTTGAAGAAGTCCGCGAGCATCATGAAGCCGGCTCCCTCGCTGCCGATCAGGTTCTCCCCGGGGACGCGGCAGTCGTCGAGGACGACGTGGGCCTGCTTGGACGCGCGCATCCCCATCTTCTCGGGGATGTGCTCGGCGTCGTAGCCGTCGGCGTCCGTCGGCACGGCGAACAGCGAGTAGTTCATGTAGCGGTCGTCGGTGTCGCCGGTCTTCGCGTACACCGTCACCCAGTCGGCCTCCACGCCGTTCCCGATCCAGTACTTCTCGCCGTTGAGCACGTACCCGTCGCCGTCCTCCTCGGCGGTCGTCTGCATGCCGGCGAGGTCCGAGCCGACGTCGGGTTCGGAGACCGCGAGGCCCGTGAGCTGGTCGTTCTCGGCGACCGGCCGGAGGAACCGCTCCTTCTGGTCGTCGGTGCCGTACTGCTCGAGGATCTCGGCGCCGAAGCTCGCGAGCTGGAGGGTCAACGCGATGCCGGCGTCCGCGCGGTAGAACTCCTCCGCGACCGCGAGAATCTGGGCGAGGTCGAGGCCGCGGCCGCCGTACTCCTCGCCGACGTCCTGCGCGACGAGCCCGGCGTCCATCCCGGCCTCCAGCACCTCCCAGGGGTACTCGCCGGACCGGAAGTACGCCTCGGCGTTCGGGGCGATGTGCTCGGCTGCGAACTCGCGGGCCTCCCGCTTGACGCCGCGGGCGTGCTCGGGGACCACGTCCTCGGACAGCAACTCGAGGCTCATACGGGAGCGTGGGGACGCGGACGGATAAGCGCCGCCGAACGCCCGACCGCGCGGGCGGAGTTTACTCGGCGGTCGAACCGTAAACCGCTAAACCTCGGCCCGCCAAGCGTGCGCTCGTGCCGACGACACGGGTCGACCTCCACGTGAAGGTGCTCGACGACCGGGTGGTCCGCCGCGCGAAGGCCGCTGGCGTCGACGTGCTCGTGTACGCGCCGCACTTCACGCGGCTGCCCGACGTCCGGGAGCGCGCGGCGGCGTTCTCCGACGACGACCTGCTGGTGGTGCCCGCGCGGGAGGTGTTCACGGGGTCGTGGCGGGACCGCAAGCACGTGCTCGCGGTCGGCCTCGACGACCCGGTGCCGGACTTCGTGACCCTGGACGGCGCGTTCGCCGAGTTCCGCCGACAGGACGCCGCGGTGCTCGCGCCCCACCCGGGGTTCCTGAACGTCAGCCTCGACGCCGCGGACGTCGAGCGGTTCCGCGACGACCTCGACGCGGTGGAGACGTACAACCCGAAGCTTCTGGGGTACCACGCCGAGCGCTCGCGGTCGCTCGCGGACGCCTACGACGTCCCGGCGTTCGCGTCCTCGTACGCGCACCGCCGCGAGACGGTCGGCGGCGTCTGGACGGAGTTCGACGCCGCCGTCGACGACGAGGCCGACCTGGTGGACGCCCTGAAATCGGGCGTCGACCGCCGGACGTACGTCGGCCGGTCGCCGCGCCACCGGACGCGCGCGCTCGTGGAGAAACTCCACCTCGCCTACGAGAACACCTGGGAGAAGGTCGACCGGATTCTGCTGTCCGGGATGGAGCCCACCCACCCCCGCCACATCGCGTACGGCGGCGACTTCGACGACGTCGCCGTCTACTAGACGAGGCCGACGGCGACGCCGAGGACGTTCCGGACGGCGTCTGTCGGGAGGTACTGGGGGGCGACGTGGACGGCGGCGGCGAGCACCGCGAGTTCGAGCAGCGTGATGGCGACGGTGACGGTGCTTGCGTACTTCGAGACGGTGGTGACGCCGACGGGGAGGCCGTACTCGCGGTCGGACAGCGGGTAGAACAGCGCGATGCCGCGCTTGCTCCCGACGACGTCGAGGACGTAGTGGGTGGCGACGCCGATCCAGACGTACTGGAGGTTCCCGAAGTACGCCGGGAAGACGTACAGCAGCGCGAGCACGGGGAGGTTGTGGAGGGTCTTGCGGTGCTTCCCGAAGTCGGTGTCGACGTCGGGGAACAGCGCGCCGAGCACGACCGGGATGAGGACGGCGGCGACGGTCTCGATGGTCTCGACGCCGCCGGAGGGGTAGAGGACGTAGCCGAGACCGATGGCGAGCAGGATGCCGTTGAGGACGTGGTCGCCCTTGTTCATCGGCGGAACCCAGCACCCCGGGTCACGTCACGGTTTTGGTCCCCGACGGGGAGCGGGTGGCGTGACGCACGCGCGGCCGGACGGCGGGCGTGGCGCACGAACGCTCGAACGACTAGCGTCGCGCACGCGCGGCCGAACGACGGGCGCGGCGCACGGCCGAACGACGGTCGGACTCTCAGTCGCCGCGTGCGGCCAGCTCCTCGCGGAGCTTCCGGAGCGCGCGCCGCGCGATCTGTTCTTTGACGGCGCGGCGGCCGCCGTCGAACTCGCGGCGCTCGACCGTCGCGTAGCTCGCTCCCGTCCCCCAGTCGCCGGCGTACGCGACGCCGACGAAGACGGTGCCGACGGGCTTCTCGTCGGTGCCGCCGGACGGCCCGGCGATGCCCGTGGTGGCGACGCCCCACGTGGTCCCGGCGACGTCCCTGGCGGCGCGTGCCATCTGCCGCGCGACCGGTTCGCTGACCGCGCCGTGTTCGTCCAGGGCCTCCCGGGAGACGCCGAGTTCGAGTTTCGCGTCGTACGTGTACGTCACCAGCGACCGGTCGAAGTAGTCGCTGGAGCCCGGGACGTCGGTGAGCAGCGACCCGACGAGCCCGCCCGTGCAGGACTCGGCGGTGGCGACGGTGTGGCCGGCCGCGGCCAGTTCGTCGTTCAGCACTTCCTCGATGGGCGGGTCGGCGGCGTACTCGCGCATACGCGCCGCTACCGCGCCGCCACGCATGAAGGTGGTGGCGTCGTCGGCGACGAAAGACACTCCCGGCCGGCGCGCGAACCGGCCCGCATGGAGTACGAGGAGCCGCTGTTCTTCCGCGTGATGGAGTACGCGGCCGGCGCGGACCGGGACGTCGTCGACATGGTCTCGGGGAACCCCGACTGGGGGTCGCCGCCGGCGCTCGCGGCGGGCCTCCGCGACTACGCCGACGCGGGCGGCGAGGCCTTCCAGTACCCACCGAGCGAGGGGCTGCGGGCGCTCCGCGAGGAGATCGCGGCGCGCCGCGGCGTCGACCGCGAGCAGGTCGTCGTGACGAACGGCGCGGGCGAGGCGAACTACCTCGCGATGGGGCGCGCGCTCGAGCGCGACGCCGGCAGCGAGGTCGTGATGGCCGACCCCGTCTATCCCTACTACCCGGGGAAGGTCGACATGCTGGGCGGCGAGCAGGTGTTCGTGGAAGCGGACGCCGACGGCGGCCTCGACCCGGGGGACGTCCGCGACGCCGCGAGCGAGGACACCGCGTGCATCGTGGCGACGACGCCGAACAACCCGACGGGCGCGGTGTACGGCGAGGCGACGATGCGCGAACTCGTCGCGGTCGCCGAGGAGTACGACGCGCTCCTGGTCAGCGACGAGGTGTACGACCACTTCGACTTCTCCGGGCGGTTCACGTCCGCGCTCGCGTTCGACTCGCCGAACCGCGTGGTGGTGAACTCCTTCTCGAAGTCGCTGGCCGTCACGGGGTTCCGCGTGGGGTACTGCGTCGCGCCCGAGGCGCACGTCGACGCGATGAAGTCCCGGCACATGCTCACGAACGTCGCCACGACGCGGCCGGGACAGGCGGCGGTGCTGCACGCGCTCCGGAACACCGGCCCGGACTACTACCGGGAGAACCGCGAGCGGCTGGCGGCCCGCGTGGCGACGTTCACGGACGCCCTCGACGACGCCGGCGCGGAGTACACGGAGCCGGACGGCGGCTTCTACGTGCTCGCGCGGTTCCCGGACTTCCCGGGGACCCTGGCGAACACCTTCGAGCTCGTCGACGAGGCCGGCGTCGCCGGCATGCCGGGCTCGGGGTTCGGGCGCAGCCGCGGGGACTGGCTGCGGTTCGCGCTCGTGACGCCGCGCGTCGAGGAGGCCGCCGAGCGCCTCGCGGACTACTTCGCCGGGCGGTAGCTCGGCGGGGCCAGGCGCCGCCACGAGTCGCGGGGTCGGCGGCCCGTCAGTAGCCGCCGGCGTCGGAGAAACACCGGCCGCAGCGGTGGGCGTCGAAGTCCTCGACGGCGCGCTCGACGCGCACCGCCCGGATCTGGTCGTGGGAGACGCCCTTCGTGGCGCCGCACTTCGAACGGCTGTGGGGGTTCTCCACGCCCTTCTTGTGTACCGTTCGAGTGCGTTCGTTCAGCACGCCCTCCATGCGTGTCACTCACAGGCGCCCCCGGGTTAACTGCTCTGGCCAACCACTTCGGGATGCGCGCGGCGTGGCGACCAGCGAGTTCCCAGATTCGGCCGCCGCGACCGACGGATTCACCCCGCTGGGACGCCGAAGGACCCGCATGGACGACATCGAGGTCGAGGCCGTCGACTCCCTCGACCCCGGCGTGGCGACCGGCACCGCGGAGTACGTGCTGTACGGCGGGAAGGGCGGCGTCGGGAAGACGACGATGGCGGCGGCGACCGCGCTGGCGTCAGCGAACGAGGGCACGGCGACCCTGGTCGTCTCCACGGACCCCGCGCACTCGCTGTCCGACACGCTGGAGTTCGACGTGCCGGGCCGTCCCGCGAGGGTCCGCGACGACGTGCCGCTGTGGGCGGTCGAGATCGACCCCGACGACGCGCTCTCGCAGGCGGGGGTGTTCGGCCAGGACGGCGGGTTCGCGGGCGGCCTCGACGAACTGCTCGGCGGCGCGGCGGGCGGCGCGGGCGGCGATCCGGCGATGCTGCCGGGCGCCGACGAGGCCGCCGCGATGCAGCTGCTGCTGGAGTACATGGACGACGAGCGCTTCGACCGCGTCGTCGTCGACACCGCGCCGACCGGCCACACGCTCCGCCTGCTCGAGCTCCCCGAGGTGATGGACTCGCTGGTCGGCCGCCTCGTGCAGTTCCGCGAGCGACTCGGCGGCGTGCTGGACGGCCTCACGGGGATGGTCGGCGGCGACGACCAGCACTCCGAGGCGGGGCTCGGCGACCTCGACGACGTGAGAGAACGCGTCGAGCGCCTGCGCGCGGTGCTCACGGACCCGACGCGGACGGACTTCCGCGTCGTGCTCGTGCCCGAGGAGATGAGCGTCCTCGAGGCCCAGCGGCTCGCGGCCCGCCTCGACGAGTTCGGCGTGCCCGTCGGCACCGTCGTCGTGAACCGCGTGATGGAGCCGCTGGCGGACGTCGCCGACGTCCCCGCGGAGGCGTTCGTCGAGCCGAACCACGAGGACTGCGCGTTCTGCGCGCGCCGCTGGGACGTCCAGCAGCGGGCGCTCGCGCGAGCACAGGACCTCTTCCGCGAGTACGACGTCAAGCGCGTCCCCCTGCTCGCCGAGGAGGTCCGCGGCGAGCGGCCGCTGCGCGTCGTCGCCGCCTGCCTCGACTAGCTACCCGCTGAACCGGCGGGCCAGCGCGTACCCGGCGTCCAGCCAGCGCTCGGGGAGGAACCGCGCCATGACGCCGACCTTCCCCGCGCGGCCGACCGGGTACCGCGCCCTCGGGTCGGGGCTGACCGCGGCCTCGGTGATCACCTCCGCGACCGCCTCGGGGGACACCGCGCCGAACCCGTTCACGGCGCTGGCGTCCTCGAAGAACGCGTACAGGGACTCGTAGGCGCCGCTGTGGTCGAGGCCGTCGACCTCGTCCTCGGCGCGCTCCTGGAAGGACGTCTCCACGGGCCCGGGTTCCACGACCGCGACGTCGACGCCGTACTCGTCGACCTCGCCGCGGAGCGCGTCGCTCATCCCCTCGAGCGCGAACTTCGAGCCGTTGTACGCGCCCATGCCGGGCGTCGCGACGCGGCCGGCGACGCTGGAGACGTTCACGATGGTGCCGTCCTCGCGCTCGCGCATGTGGGGGAGCGCGGCGCGGATCAGCCGGTGGGGGCCGTAGACGTTCACGTCGAACTGCCGGTGGAGTTCCCGGGTCGGCACGTCCTCCAGCGGCCCGAGCTGGGCGTAGCCCGCGTTGTTCACGAGGCAGTCCAGGCGGCCGTGCTCGTCGACCACGCCGTCGACGACGTTCTTGCACTGCGCGGGCTTCGTCACGTCGAGTGCCGCGGTCTCGCAGCCGGCGTCCGCGAGCGCCTGCACGTCGTCGGTGTCGCGCGCGGTGGCGACGACCGTCCACTCCTCGGCGAGCAGCGAGCGCGCCGTCGCGGCGCCGATGCCCGACGAACACCCGGTGATGAGCGCGACCTTCTCCATGCACGTGGCGTCGCGCGCGCCGCAGTTAAAGGGTCGAGTCGTCGAGCGACGACCGGCGGTCCCGCTTCAGGTCGTCGGCCATCGCGTCCGCGAGCCGCGTCGGCGCCGGGAGCTTGTAGCCCGTGCAGGTCGCCTCAACGACGTCGACGGTCGTCTCCGCGCCGACGCGGTGGCCGGGACTCACGAGTAGCGGGTTCACGTGCCGTCGCTCCGGGTTCGGGTACTGCCGGGACTGGAAGGCGTGCCCGATGACCGTGCCGTCCGGCGCGTCCACGCTGTCGTCGGCCTCGACGGGGACGCGCGCGCCCTCCGGGAGAGGGGCCTCGAGGGGGTCGCGTGGCGTCCCGCAGAGGAGGTTCTTCGCGACGCCGACCGCCGGCACGTCGAAGAGCACGCCGACGTGCGTCGCGATGCCGGCCTGCCGGAAGTGGATGCGGCCGCTGCCGTCCAGCACCAGGACGTCCGGCTCGACGGCCAGCGACTCGAGTGCGTCGACGATGGCGCCGCCCTCGCGGAACGCCAGCAGGCCGGGGACGTACGGCAGGTCGAGGTCGGCGCGGCCGGCCGCGCGCTCGACGACGACGCCGTCACGGACCGCGACCGCGGCGCTCACCGAGTCGTCGTCGCCGACGAACGCCTGGTCGACGCCCACCACGACCGGCGCGTCGCCGTCGGCGCCGTCCAGCGTCGCCTGCTGGCCGGGTTCGGTCGTCGCGTCGCCGGTCGCGTCCACCGGCGTCTCGTCGAGCGCGAGCGCCGCTACGTCGAAGCCGTGGTCGTCCGCGAACGCGGCGTCGGCGGCGATGTCGCGCTGCAGGGCCTCCATCTCCGCCCGCGACCGGCCGGGGTCCGGGAGGTACTCCGGGCGGACGACGTCCATGT
This sequence comes from Halobacterium yunchengense, assembly GCF_037031165.1. Lineage (NCBI taxonomy): Archaea > Methanobacteriati > Methanobacteriota > Halobacteria > Halobacteriales > Halobacteriaceae > Halobacterium > Halobacterium yunchengense. The sequence continues at coordinate 306,913 of NZ_JAYEZL010000001.1, forward strand.
CAGGGGCCGCGGCGCCGCCCCGGGCCGCCGGGGCCGCCCGGACCGCCGCCGCCGAACTTGAGCTGGCGGGGCGCGCGCTCGCCCTCGCGTTTCAGCTTCGCGCCGTACAGCAGGCCGATGCCGAGCCCGGCGAGGTGCGCGAGCTGCGCGACGCCGCCCGCGCCGATGCCGCCGACGGAGGAGACGAAGATGCTGTAGCCGGCGAACAGCAGCGTCGCGAGCCACAGCGGCATCGGCAACACGAAGTAGAGGTAGATGCGGAGGTTCGGGTTCAGCACCGTCAGCACGCCCATGAGCGCGGCGATGGCGCCGCTCGCGCCGAGCACCGCCGAGCCCGTCGCGCCCGTCAGCGGCTCCCCGTACCACGCTGGGTGCGTGAGGAGCGCGGCGCCGACCTGCGCGAGGCCGGCGAGCGCGCCCGCGGCGACGAACAGCCCGACGAGCTTCGCGGAGCCGATGCGCTTCTCGACCACCGGCCCGAAGAAGTACAGCACGATGCTGTTCAGGACGATGTGGCCGAAGCCGCCGTGCGCGAACACCGAGGTCACCCACGTCCAGACCGCCAGCGGCTCGTGCGTGTTGATGGTGAAGAGGTCGAACCACTGCTGGCTGTAGGCCGGGAAGCCGAGCGCGGGCGCGACGAGGTACTGCAGGAGGAACGTCAGCCACATCAGCGCGAGCAGCGTGAACGCGACGTTCCCGCGGAAGTACCCGAAGAAACCGCCCGGACCGGTGTCCACGGGCACCTTGTCGGCGAGGCCGCTCGACCCCGCGCGTCCAGTCTGGTCGACGCTGTCGTCGAACCCGCTGTCGAAGACGCCGCCGGGGTCGTTCCAGTTCTCCAGGCCCGGACAGTCGTGGTTCTCCGGGAGCCTGTGTTTCGAGCAGTACGTGCCGCCGCAGAGCCGACACTGGTACGGCATCGACTCCTGCTCGCCACACCGGTCACACTTCGCCATTGACGTGGGCTTGGGGAGGCCCGTGGTTATCAGTTTGGGTCGCCGACGGACCGGCCGGAACGCGGCGTCAGCGGTCGACGGCCGCGTTCGGGCACGGACTGCGGCGACGCGGTCGAGGAGGCGCGGACCCGCGACGACGAACGCCGACCGCGACAGCCGGGGGGCTTTTGCGGGTGCCGCCGGTAGGTCGCGTATGCGCGAGTTCGAGCGGAAGCGGCTCCTGGAGCGCGTCGACCGGGAGGCCGCGACGGTGGGGGCGTCCATCCCGGAGACCATCGAGGTGCAGGGCGAGGAGCTCGACCTGCAGTCGTTCGTCTTCGAGGTGAAACGCGCCGACAGCGTGCCGGCGGACCGCCACGAGGAGGTCGAACGCGCGAAGAAGCTGCTGCGCCGCGAGCGCATCGAGCGCCGCGAGCGACTCGAGGACGGCGACGTCACGCGCGAGGCGGGCGAGGAACTCGCGGACGCCATCGTCGGCATCGACCGCGCGCTGAACGCCCTGGAGTCGCTGGGGCCGACGGACATCGAGGCCGAGATCGAGGCCCGGGAGCGCGCGGACTCGAAGCGGTGGTTCTCGTTCCTGAAGGAGGCCCTCGGCCACGACAACGACGAGGGGATCAGGCGATGACGGGCGGCGCGCGCCGGGCGTCCCGGGAGGGCCGGCGATGAGCCGGAACAACGAGGTGGCGGCCGTCCTCGAGGAGTACGCGGACCTCCTGGAGGCCCGGGGCGTCGACTACAAGCCGAACTCGTACCGGCGCGCGGCGTCGAACGTCCGGGACTACCCGGAGGCCGTCGAGGACCTCGCCGCCGAGGGCGAGGACGCCGTCCAGCGCATCGACGCGGTCGGCGAGTCCATCGCGTCGAAGATCGCGGAGTACCTCGAGACCGGCGAGATCGCGGAGCTGGAGGCGGAACGCGAGGAGCTCCCCGTGGAGATGGCGGAGCTGACCGCCGTAGAGGGCGTCGGCCCGAAGACCGTCAAGAAGCTCTACGACGCGCTCGGCGTGCGGACTCTCGACGACCTCGAGGAGGCCGCCGAGGCCGGCGAGGTCCGCGAGGTCTCGGGGTTCGGCCCGAAGACCGAGCAGAACATCCTCGACCACCTCTCGTTCGCGCGGGAGGCCCAGGAGCGAGAGCTCCTCGGCGACGCCCGGCCGGTCGCCGAGGACGTGCGGTCGTTCCTCGCTGGCGTCGACGGCGTCGAGCACGTCGAGATCGCGGGGTCGACGCGGCGCTGGCTGGCGACCATCGGCGACGTCGACGTGCTCGCGGCCAGCGACGCCGGTGAGGCCGTCGGGAAGGCGCTCGCGGACTGGGACCGCGTCGACGAGACCACGGACCTCGGCCCGACGAAGACGAGCGTCCGCATGCGCGACCTCCGCGTCGACCTCCGGGTCGTCGTCGACGAGGAGTTCGGGTCGGCGCTCCAGTACTTCACGGGCAGCAAGGCCCACAACGTCACGCTGCGCACCTACGCCATCGAGCAGGGCAAGAAGGTCAACGAGTACGGCGTCTTCGACGTCTCCGACGTCGACGACCCGGACTCGGGCCAGCGCGTCGGCGAACTGCTCGCCAGCGAGACCGAGGCGGACGTCTACGAGGCGCTCGGCCTGCCGTGGATCCCGCCGGAGCTCCGCGAGGACCGCGGCGAGGTCGCGGCCGCCGCCGACGACGCCCTCCCCGACCTCGTCGACGTCGGGGACGTGCGCGGGGACCTGCACGCGCACACCGAGTGGTCGGACGGCGAGCTCTCCGTCCGCGAGCTCGTGGCGGCCGCCGCGGAGTTCGGCCACGACTACCTCTGCGTCTCCGACCACGCCGAGGGCCCGGGCGTGTTCGGCGACAACGGCCTCTCCGACGACGGCCTCCGCGAGCAGGCCGACGAGGTCGCGGCCGCGCGCGAGGACGCCGACATCGAGGTGTTCCACGGCGTCGAGGCGAACGTCGCCGCGGACGGGACCGTCGCGGCGACCAGCGACGACGTGCTCGCCGACCTCGACCTCGTGGTCGCCAGCCCGCACACCGCCCTCGGCGACGACGGCGGCGACCAGACCGACCGCCTCGTCCGCGCGGTCGAACACCCGCACGTCGACGTCCTCGGCCACCCCTCCGGGCGCCTCATCAACGACCGCCCCGCGATGGAGTTCGACCCGGCGGCGCTCGGCGAGGCCGCCGCGGCCGCCGGCACCGCGCTCGAGGTCAACAGCAACCCACGGCGGCTCGACCTCTGGGGGAGCGCCGTGCAGGCCGCCGTCGACGCGGGCGCGACGGTCGCCGTGAACACGGACGCGCACTCGGCCCGCGAGTTCGAGTTCGTCGAGTACGGCGTCCACACCGCGCGCCGCGGCTGGGCCGAGGCCGGCGACGTGCTGAACGCCCGCGACGCCGACGGCGTCCGCGAGTTCGTGTCGTGAAGCTCCTGGTGGACGCGATGCTCGGCGACGTCGCGCGCCTCCTCCGGATGTGCGGCCACGACGCCGCCTACGCGCTCGACCGCGGCGTCGAGTCCGACGAGGAACTCCGCGACCTCGCCGCGCGCGAGGCGCGCACGCTCGTCACGCGCGACCGCCGGCTCGCCGCCAGCGTCGACGGCGCCGTTCTCGTCGACGCGACGGACGCCGACGGACAGCTCCGCGACCTGGCCGCCGCGGGCGTCGACCTCACGCTCGCGCCGGGCGAGCGCTGCGGGGCGTGCAACGGCCGGCTGGAGCGCGCGGACGCCGACGCGGACGTCCCGGCGTACGTCAGCGACGACGCCGACCCACTCTGGCGGTGCGCCGACTGCGGCCAGTACTTCTGGTGTGGGAGTCACTGGCGGGACGTCGAACGCCGGCTGGCGGACCGCTGACCGCGACGGAGAACAGCGAGCAGTTACTGGTCGTTGCGCTCCCACCACTCGCAGGCTTCCATGTCGGCCATCTCCTCCTCGTAGAGCCCGCAGTACGGCTGCATGCCGTCGCCCGTGTCCGTGTACTCGAAGTGCGTGCAGTTCCCGCAGTACTTATCGGGCGTCGGGCCGCCCGCGGACGGCCGCTCGTCGTCCAGCGGCGACGTGATGTCCCGGGACGCCGCGCCGCCGTCCGAGACGGACGCGGTCGGCCCCGACCCTCCGGAACGCGACCCCGACCCTCCGGAACGCGAACCCCCGGAACGCGACGTCGACCGCGAGGACGTCGTCTCCGACGTCGACCGCGTGGCCGGTTCGGGCTCGCTGGCGTTCGCGCGCGTCTCCTGGTCGGGGTCCTCGACGCCGCCGAACACGCCGACGCCGCCGAAGCTCCCGGACGCGAGCTTCTCGCGAGCGCTCGCGACGTCGTCGGCGGGCACCTCGACGGTGTGGGTCTCGCCGTCTTTCGTCACCGTCAGCGTCACCGTGCCGCCCGGGTCGTTGCGCGTCTTGAACGTCGCCACCGCCGTGAACAGACACCAGAACGTCACGATGACGCCCGCCGCGTACACGAGGATGAACGCCAGCGTCGACGTCGTCGGCACGCCGTCCGACCCCGGCACGTACAGGTAGGGGTAGGTCGCGCGGAACAGCATCACGCCGAGGATGCTCAGGCCCGCGCCGACCGCGGCCGCCGCGCGCTGCAGGCGGTTCGCCGGCAGCACCGTGAAGATGCCGACGAACACCGCCGGGACGCCCAGTCCCGCGAGGATGCCCGCGATCTCCCGGCTCTCGTACTGCCCGAACCCGTTGTTGATGAGGACGCCGGTCCCGCCCGCGAGGATGCCGCCGACCACGAGCAGCGCGCCCGCCGCGAACAGGCCGGTCCCCAGGTAGACGCGCTGCTGGCTGGCCTCGCCGGCGCGCCGGTCGTAGGTCTCCCCCAGGCTAGTCATGGGAGCCGCTTGCACGTCCAGGGTAAAAACAGTACGTCAGACGTTCCACCGTCTGGCGACCGGCTCGCCGCGCGAGTAAGCCGAGCCTACTCGCAAACCGTGGCTCGCACGAACCGCGGCGCGGAGCGCCCACGCGGGTCGCGGCTCGCTACGCTCGCCGCTCCCTCGTACCGTGGCCTCGCTTCGCTCGGCCACGCTGCTCACGGCTCGCTACGCTCGCCGCTCGCACGAACCGCGGCGCGGACCGCCGCGTGTTCGAAAGCTTGAATCCGCGCCCCCACCAAGCCCCGCGCATGGCTGACGACAACGACGACGAAGAGGAGGCGCCCGCCGTCGAGCTCGGCGACGGCGAACCCGTCGAGGGGGCGCCCCTGCCGCGCGTCTCGGCGCGATTCACGTGGGCCCAGCAGAAGAGCGAGGTCGTCCGCAAGGAGGGCGACACGGTCGTCCGCACGCCGGACGGCCCACGGACCCTCGAGTCCATCCTCGAGGACGTCGACGTGCCGTACTTCGAGACGCGCCGGGAGTTCGAGGACGCCGTCCGCGACGCCATCGGCACCGGCCCCGTCCCCACCGAGTAACGGCGTCGCTCCCGCCGACGCGGCCGCGTTCTCCAAGCTTCTGGGAATCACCGCCCCTCCCTTTCTGTCGAGTCCGCGAAGCCGGGGGCATGACGCAGTCGACGTACGAGCGCCTCCTCTGGCGGTCCATCGAGCTCGTCGGCGCCGACGGGTCCATCGAGCGGAAGATGCTCACCGCGGTCGGCCTGCAGTTCCTCGGCGCGGCCGCGATGGCGGCGTTCGCGCTGTTCGCGTCCGGGACGCTGCAGGTCGCTGGCGTCGCCGCGACGCTCGCCCTGTCCGTGGTGGCGTTCTACAACACGTACCTGGTCGCCGAACGCGACTTCGTGGCGCCGCTGGTGGGACTGGACGACGCCGCGTCGGCCATCGCCGCCGGCGAGTTCGAGGACGTCAGCGTGCCGGACAGCGACCGGAGCGACGAGATCGCGAGCCTCGTGGCGTCCTTCGAGGCGATGCAGGCGAACCTCGCGGCGGCGGCCCGACAGGCGGACGCGCTCGCCCGCCAGGACTTCGACGACCCGGCGCTCGACGCGGACGTCCCGGGCGCGTTCGGCGCGAGCCTCGCGGCGATGGCCGACAGCCTCGAGTCGTACACGCGCGAGCTCGAGGCGAAGACCGACGAACTGGCGGCCCAGTCCGCGCAGCTACAGCGGCTCGTCGAGGAGCTCTCGGCGGCGACCGAGGCCGCCCGGAACGGCGACCTGACGGCGTCCGTGGACGCGGACGCCCTCGACGTCGGCGCGGAGTACCGCGAGGTCGCGGCGGACTTCGACGCGCTCGTCGGGACCCTGGCGGACACGGTCGCCGACATCCAGGCGTTCGGCGAGGCCGTCCTGGACGCGTCGGAGGCGACCGACGAGCGCGTCGCGGACGTCGCCGACCGCAGCGCCGCCGTCAGCGGCTCCGTGAACGAGATCGCGGCCGGCGCCGCCCAGCAGACCGAGCGGTTGAACGACATCGCGGCGGAGATGGACACCCTGTCGGCGTCCGTCGAGGAGATCGCGGCGGAGGCCGACACGGTCGCGGACACCGCGCAGGCGGCCGCGGACCGCGGCGAGGCCGGTCAGGAGGCCGTCGAGGCGACCATCGCGGAGCTGCGGGACCTCCGCGAGCAGAGCGAGGCGGTCGCGGAGACGGTGGCGTCGCTCGCCGAGGCGGTCGACCGCATCGACGGCATCACGGCCGTCATCGAGGACATCGCCGAGGAGACGAACATGCTCGCGCTGAACGCGAGCATCGAGGCGGCGCGCACGGGCGGCGACGGCGACGGGTTCGCGGTGGTCGCCGACGAAGTGAAGAGCCTCGCCGCGGAGACCAGCGACCAGGCCGGCGACATCTCCGAGCTCGTCGCCGCGGTCACCGAGCAGGCCGACGAGGCGGCCGCGGCCATCGACGACGTCAACGACGAGGTCGACCGGAAGATCGAGAACGCGGAGGGGGTGTTGCGGGACTTCGAGGCAATCGTCGACGAGGTCGCGGACGTCAACGTCGCCGTCCAGGAGATCTCGACGGCGACCGACCAGGGCGCGGCGTCCACGACGGAGGTCGCGCGCATGGTCGACGAGGTCGGCAGCGTCAGCGAGGAGACCGCGGCGGAGGCGGAGACGGTCGCCGACGCGGCCGATGACCAGACCGCGGCCGCCGACGACGTCGCCGGCCAGATGTCGGCGCTCGCGGACCGGACCGCGGCGCTGGCGGCGATGCTCGACGAGTTCGAGGTGCCCGAAGGCGCCGGGACCGAGGGCGGCTTCGACGCCGACGGCGGTCCCGCCGACGGCCCGACCGATCGGGGCGGAGACACTCCCGTCGTCGGCGCCGAGGACGCGACTGCGGCCGTCGACGCCGCCGGTCGGTCGAGCGCGGCGACGGACGGCGGCGCGGCCGACGAGTTCGACTGGCGGTCGTGAGCGGCGACGGTACGGTCGACGCGTTCGACTGGCGGTCGTGAGCGGCGGCGCGGCCGAGGGCCGGCTTCCGTCGTGAACGGCGGCGCGGTCGAAAGAGAGCGTCTGGTCCTGAGCGACGCCGCAGACGCGCCGGTTACGGGTCGGCGCGCCGCTCGGCCTCGAGGCGCTGGCAGCCGAGCGCCAGCGAGTCGGGGACGTCGGCCGCCCAGTCGTGGAGCGCCTCGAAGACGACGGCGACCTCCTCGAACCGCGGTCCGCGGGACGCGACGAGCGGGTCGACGTCCCACGCCACGAACTCGAGGTCCGCGAGCAGCGGCAGGTGGTGGTGGTAGAGGAGGGCGCGCAGCGAGTCCGGGTCGTCCGGGAGCCGGGGGTTCGCGGCGCTCGCCGGGAGGGCGACGGTGTCGTCGGGGGACTCGTCGAGGAGCGCGACGATCAGCTGTCGCCGCGGTTCGGAGGCCACCGCCCGGAACACGTCGTCCCAGCGGTCGACGACCTTCCCGGCGTCGCGTGAGGAGGCAGCCATACCCCGTAACGTAATTCGATTTTCAAAAGTGTTGTCCCTGGCCGGGTCACGGCACCGCCAAAAGCGCCGTCGCGGACTCCGGGCCGAACGCCACGACCACCCACATCAGGGCGAACAGCGTCGCGTTGTAGAGGCCGTGCGTGAGCGCCGGGACGACGATGTTCCCCGTCTGCTCGTAGATGTAGCCGAACGCGATGCTCGGCACGAACAGGATGCCGATGGTGACCGCCGCGGCCGAGAGGCTCCCGGACAGCGCGAAGATGTGCAGCGGCGCGAACGCCATCGACGCCAGCAGGATGGCGGGCCACGCCGAGAACCGCTCCCGGAGGCGGCGCTGGAGGACGCCCCGGAACAGCAGCTCCTCCCCGGGACCGATGAGCAGGAGGTTCAGCGGGATCATGTAGGGGATGATCTCGGGGTTCTCGAGGGCGGTCGTCGCGCCGGTGTTCGACGCGGCCTCCGTGGACGTGACCGCGAGCACGGCGCTGATGGCGTACAGCGCGGCGAACGCCCCGACGTACGCGCCGACCACGTACTTCAGGTCCGAGCGGTCCGGCACCGACGCGGGGACGTAGTCCCAGCCGACGCCCCGGTACCGGACGTACAGCCACGCCGTCAGCGGGAACGCGATGCCCTGCAGCGACACCAGGCTGAGGCCGAGCAACGCCACGTCCCCCAGTTCGCTCCCCGTCGCGGCGACGTACGCGTTCGCGACGACGACCCCCACTGGGATGGCGAGCGCGAACCCGAGGACCGCGAGCCCGAACGCCACGACGACCGCGCGCAGCTTCGACCCGCCGACCGACCCGGTGTCCGCACCCGCTGACTCAGTGCTCATGCCCGACTGGTTCGGTACGCGCGTCGAAAAAGCCCGGGGCCGCGGCGGCGCGTGCGGCGACGCGCCTGTCTACTACGTGCAGCGACGGGTCACTGCGTCTGCGGGACGGTCCCCTCGCGCGTGCGGGACGGGCCCGCTGCGCGTCCGCCGACGCGCCCGGCTACTGGTCGTCGCGCTCCCGGCGCTCCTCGCGGAGCGCCGACACCTGTCCTTCGAGGTTGGCGACGCGTTCCTCGAGGTCGTCCGAGGACCCGCCGCGCAGGAACTGGAGGACGGCGACGACGAGGACGAGGGGAATCGCCAGCGACACGAGGATCAGGAAGACGACCGCGAGTTCCATGCCGCCGGGCAGACCGCCGACGAAGGCTGGAGGGACCATGCGCTCGCCTACGCCGGCCACGCCGAAAAGCTATTCGAACGCCGAGAGGTCGGTCTGGACGCCCGCGACCATCGTGGACTTCCGGCGGAGCGCGGCCAGCGACACCGGCAGGTGGTCGCCGATCTCGCGGACGGCGCCGTGGAACGTCTCCGCCTCGCCGGGGTCGCCGTCGAAGGCGTTCCGCACGCTCTCCCGGACCTGCCAGACGCCGACGGGCGCCCAGTAGTCGTCGCTGACCTCGCGCAGCACGAGCGCCTTCGCCTGCCGGCCGACGTCGTCGAGGTGTTCGAGGACGCCGAGTCTGGCGGCGTAGTACGCGCCCGCCGTCTCGTCGACGTAGCCCGTCCGGCCCTCGTAGCCCTCGCTGGCGGACGCCATCCAGACGTCGCCCCCCGGGTCGGGGTTCCAGATGCTGCCCGGCGCCTTCATCTCGACGAGTTCGTACTCCCAGCGGCCGGGCGCGAGCACCACCCAGTACCGGTTGCCCATGTACTCGTTGACGTGGACGGTGACGCGGTCGACGCTCGGGTTGTCCCGGATCTTCCCGCGGAGGTACTGGCCGACGGTGTCGTCGACGGCCGTGATCGACCACCGCGTCGGGACGAGGCGGCGGTGCTGGGCCTGCCCGAGCGCGCCCACGGAGAGCACGCGGTTGACGTCGTAGACGTCGAAGCCGCGCCGGTAGAGGTACGTCATCGCGCCCTCGGCCGCCCAGTCGTCGTCCTCGAGGGTCTTCTCGACGTACCGCGGCACGTGGGGGTTCTCCGCGAGGGCGGCCGACTCGGCGGTCGCGTTCGGGCCGGAGGGCGCGTTCGCGACGGGGTTCGTGTACTCCGAGGCGTCGAACTCCGGGGTGTCCGACAGCCCGATCTCGACGTCGACCGGCCGGTCGGCCATCGCGACCTCGCGCTGCGTGCCGACGAAGCCGTCCCAGACGTCGTGGACGTTCACGCTCGCCGACCGCCGCGAGTTCAGCAGGCCCGTGCGGTACTGGAGGACGTTGTCGATGTCGAGGCCGCGGCTGTACCACTCGCCGCTGGTCGCGAACTCCTCGGGGTCGGCGTCGCCGGCGACCGGCGAGAGGATGCCCGCCGAGACGTTCGGGTACGACGACCGCCCGACGAACACGGACGGCGCGGTCGCGCCGTAGAGGGTGTCCCCCTGGACGGCGGACTGGACGCCGGACTCGACGTCGTCGAGGTACTCCAGGATCTCGTAGGACTTCTCGCCCGCGAGGCGCCGCCGCTCGGCGTCCTCGTCCGGCTGGAGCCCCTCGATGTAGTCGTCGAGTCGCACGCCCAGTTCTTGGGAGGGCGTCCACTTACCCGCTTCGCCGGCAGCGACCGCGGCCGGACGCCCCGCGGCGGCCCGGGAGCCCCGTCCGGAGACCGCCCGGGAAACGCGCCAGACCGACCGTCCGACCGTCAGTCGAATCGCTCGCCCAGCACCGTCGATCGAATCGCTCGTCCGAGACCGTCGATCGAATCGCTCGCCCAGCACCGTCGGTCGAGTCGCTCGCCCAGCACCGTCGGTCGAGTCGCTCGTCCGAGACCGTGGCGTGCGGGACGCGGACAGCCGCAATCTATATACTGCGCCGGAGTGTGGTACTAGTTAACATGCCAGTCGTGGAGCGGCTGCGCGAACGGTTCCGGGACGCCGGTCCGCCGCAGGTAGAGTGCGGGCTCTGCGCTGCGCGGTACGAGCGCCGCCCGCCGAACTGTCCGGCCTGCGGCAGCACGGAGTTCAGGGACGCCTGACCCCTAGTCCGCCTGCGCCTGCCACTCGCGGACGTTCTCCTCGCTGACGCCCGAGACCTCCTCCGCGAGCCGTTCGGCGTCGGCCTCCGCGAGCTCGCCGACCGTCTCCACGCCCGCGTCCGCCAGCTTCTCCGCGGTCGCCGGCCCGATGCCGTCCAGGGCCTCCAGGCCGCGCTCGCGCTGGCGCTGCTGGTACTCCTCGTAGTTGCAGATGGGGCAGCCGAGCTCCCAGGGCTCGCCGTCGCCGTCGTGGACGACCAGCTCGGGCAGGTCGTGCTCGTCGCAGTACTCGTCGGTCACCTCGATGTCGCCGCGGCGCGGCAGCGGCAGCGAGTACTCGCAGTCCGGGTACCGCGTACAGCCCACCAGCCGGCTCCCCGTCTGGAGCTGCTTGATAGCGAGCTCGCCGCCGTGTTCCTCGCCGCACTCCGGGCACGCGCCGATGACGCGGTCCTCGCTCTCATCGGCCGCCTCGGCCGCGCACAGCGGACAGCCGTGCACGAACGTGTCCCGGCCGGCGAGCATCTTCACCTCGTGGAGGCCGTGCTCCTCGCAGGTCTCGTCCAGCACCAGCGGCTCGCCGGTCGAGGGCAGCGGGAGCGTGAACCGGCAGTCCGGGTAGCCGTCGCAGCCCACGAAGTACGACCCCGTCCGCGACCGCCGCACCAGCAGCGTGTCCCCGCACTCCGGACACGGCCCCAGGGTCTTGTCCGCCTTCAGCGAGTCCCGGAGGTGGTCGCCGATCTCCTCGCGGGACTCGGTGAGCTCGTCGAACACGCGGTCGAGGTACTCCCTGGACTCCGCGGTCACCTCCTCGAGGGTCTTCCCGCCGTCCGCGATGGCGGTCATGTCCGCCTCCAGTTCGCTGGTCATCTGCTCGCTCACCACGAGGTCCGCGTAGTCCTCGGCGGCCTCCACCACCGCCTTCGCGAGCGTCGTCGGCCGCGGCGGGTCGCCCTCGATGTAGCCCCGGTCGTAGAGCTTCTCGATGGTGTTGTGGCGCGTGCTCTTCGTGCCGATGCCGAGGTCCTCCATGGTCTCGATGAGGCGGCTCTGGCCGTACCGGCGCGGCGGCTGGGTCTCCTTGGCCTCCAGGCGCGCGTCCGTCACCGCGAGCACCTCGCCCTCGTCGACGTCCGGCACGTAGTTCTCGCTCGTGTTGAAGTACGGGTAGACCGCGTGGTAGCCCGCCTCCACGAGGCGCTTGCCGTTCGCTTTCACGGACGCGCCGTCGGCGCCCGCGACCACGCGCAGGTGCTCCCAGACGGCGGGCTCCGCGAGCGTCGCGAAGAACCGCCGCACCACGAGCTCGTAGATCTCCCACTCGTCCTCGGAGAGCTTGTTGCGGTCCGGGAAGTCCGGCGTCGGGTGGATCGGCGGGTGGTCGGTCGTCTCCTCGTCGCCCGCCGTCGGCGACAGCCGGTCTGCCTCCAGCAGCGACTCGGCGTCGTCCCCGAACACCGTGTTCGTGAACTCCGAGAGCAACTCGCGCTCGTCGAGGTCGTCCGGGTAGACGGTGTTGTCAGTCCGCGGGTACGTGATGTAGCCCGCCGTGTAGAGGTCCTCCGCGATGCTCATCGCGCGCCCCGCCGAGTACCCCAGCGAGCCGGCGGCGCGGATGAACTGCGTCGTGTTGAACGGCGCCGGCGGGTCGTCGGTGCGCGTGCGCCGCGTCACCGACCGCACGACCGCCTCGCCCGCGTTCCGCAGCGTCTCGAAGGCCGCCTCCGCGTCGGCCTCCGCCCAGACGCGCTCGGCCTCGGTGCCGTCCTCGCCCTCGTAGAAGTACTGGGCCTCGAAGGTCGTGTCGTCCTTCCGGAGGTCCGCGAACAGCTCCCAGTAGTCGTCGGGCTCGAACGCCTCGATCTCGCGTTCCTTGTCGACGATGAGCTTCAGCGTCGGCGACTGCACGCGGCCGACGGAGATGAAGTCCTCGCCCATCTGGCGCGCGGACAGCGACAGGAACCGCGTCAGCGCCGCGCCCCACACGAGGTCGATGATCTGGCGGGCCTCGCCCGCGGCCGCGAGGTCGAAGTCGATGTCGTCGGGGTCCGCGAACGCGGACGTCACCTCGTTGTCCGTGATCGAGGAGAAGCGCACGCGCTCGACGGGAACGTCCTCGTTGACCTCGCGGACGAGCTCGTAGGCCTCCTTCCCGATGAGCTCGCCCTCGCGGTCGTAGTCGGTGGCGATGACGACGCTGTCGGCCTCGCGGGCGAGCCGCTGGAGCGCGTTCACGATGTCCTCCTGGGTCGGCTCCTTCACGACGTCGGCGTGGACGAGCTCGGCGGGCTCGACGTCCCGCCAGTCCGAGTACTCCGGCGGGAAGTCCATCCCGACGACGTGCCCGGACAGCCCGATGCAGCGGCGGTTCCCCCACTCGTAGACGTTCACGCCCGCGGTCTGTGTCGTACTCGCGCCACCCTCGGAGAGGATGTCGGCGATGCGTCGCGCGGCGTTGTTCTTCTCGGTGACGATGAGTTCCACGGTGTCCCTCCACCTCTCGGGTGGTCGTTGGGAGCGCTACGCCACAGCCGCGGGTAAAGATTTCGGGACCGAAAAACCGGAAGCAAGCGGCGGGACAAGGCGCGTGCCGGCGCGCTCGCACTCGCACGCTCGCCGCCGCGCACGCCCGACGACCACCGGTCACCCGTGGCGACCGCGTCCAGCAACCCCTAAGCCCGTCGCCGGGGAACACCGACGCGATGGACCGACGCTCGCTCACGCAGTGGCTCGGCGCCGCCCTGTTCGCGTTCACCGTCGCCGCCGTCGCCGTCGTCGGCGTGCCGCCGCCCGGCATCGCCGTCCAGATGCTGTTGCTCGCCGCCGCCGGCGCGCTGTTCTTCGCCGGCGGCGTCACCGACAGCGTCCGCTGGGGGCTGCTGGTCGGCCTCGGGAACGTCGCGCTCGGCGCGTCGCTGCTCCTCAGTGCCGCCCTCGACTACGACGACGGCGCCGGCGGCCTCGCGTACACCGCCGCCGTCGTCGTCGGCGGCCTCGCGCTCGCCGCAATCGGCGTCGGCTACGTCGTCGAACACGACGCCTTCGACACCGACGTGTAGCGCTCACTCGACGCGGTAGAACATCCCCTTCGACGCCGGCCGCGTCTCCTCGAACCCCCACTGCTCGTAGAAGCCGTCAACGTCCGCCAGCAGGTTCACGTACGCGCCGCCGGGAGCGTGCTCGTCGAGGTAGTCGACGACGGCGTCCATCAACCGGGAGCCGAGGCCCTGCCGCTGGTGGTCTGGGTGGACGACCGTGTCGCAGACGTGGTAGACGGACCCGCCGTCGCCGACGACGCGCGCCATCCCCACCACCTCGCCGGTCTCCGTGTCCACGACCGTCACGCCGTACAGCGAGTTCCGGAGGCCGCGCTCGACGCCCTCGCGGGGCCGCTCGGCCATGTCCGCCGCGTCGCGGAGTGCCAGGAACCGCCGGGGCGTCGGCAGCTCCTCGCGGAGTTCGTAGCGCACGACCACTGTCGGGGCCTCACCCCAGTTCCTCGCGCAGGAGCTCGTTCACCTGGCCGGGGTCGGCGCTCCCGCCGGTCCTGGCCATCACCTGGCCGACGAGGAAGTTCAGCGCGCCGTCCTCGCCGCTGTGGTAGTCCTCGACGGCCTCGGGGTTCTCCTCGACGGCCGCCTCGACGGCCGCCTGCACCTCGCCGCCCGTGGTCTTCCCGAGGCCCTCGCGCTCGACGACCTCGTCCGGCTCGCGGCCCTCGTCGAGCATCGCCCGGAGCACGACCTCCTCGGCGTTCTTCGCGGTGATCTCGTCCTCCGCGACGAGCTCGATGAGGCGCTCGAACTCGCCGAAGCGGTCCGCGACGTCCGCGACGTCGAGGTCGCGGTAGTTCAGCTCGCCGAGGATGTTGTCGGCGACCCACGTCGCCGCCAGTCCCGGGTCGTACTGCTCGGCCATCGCCTCGAAGAGGTCCGCGACCTCCTTCCGGGACGTCAGCTTCGAGGCGGTCTCCGCGCCGAGGTCGTACTCCTCGCGGAAGCGCTCGCGGCGCGCGTCCGGCAGCTCCGGGATGGGGACGCGCTCCTTCCAGTCCGAGACCTCCAGGGGCGGGATGTCCGCCTCCCGGAAGTACCGGTAGTCCTTCTCCGCCTCCTTCGAGCGCATCGACACCGTGATGCCGCGGGCCTCGTCCCAGTGGCGGGTCTCCTGTTCGACCTCGCGGCCGCGCTGGATCTGGTTGCGCTGGCGCGTGATCTCGTACGAGAGGGCCTTCTCGGCGGCCCGGTGGCTGGAGATGTTCTTCACCTCCGTGCGGTTCGCGGACTCCAGGGTCTCCTCGCCGAGGTCGCCGTCGTCATCGAACGCGGCGGCGTCGACCATCGAGATGTTCGCGTCGACGCGCAGGCTGCCGTCGCGCTCCGCGTCGAAGACGCCGAGGTACTCGAGGACGTCGGTGAGCTTCGCGAGGAACGCCCGCACCTCGTCGGCGCTCCGGAAGTCCGGGTCGGTGACGACCTCCATCAGCGGCGTGCCGGCGCGGTTGTAGTCGACGAGCGTGTAGTCCGCGGTGTCGATGCTGCCGCCGACGTGCCTGAGGCTGCCCGGGTCCTCCTCGAGGTGCGCGCGCTCGATGCCGATGGTGCGGCGCTCGTCGCCGACGGTCACGTCGAGTTCGCCGTCCTGGCAGACGGGCGCGTCGTACTGCGTGATCTGGAAGCCCTTCGGGAGGTCGGGGTAGAAGTAGTTCTTCCGGTGGAAGCGCGTGCGCTCGGGGATGTCCGCGTCGATGGCCTTCCCGAGTTTCACGGCGGCCTCGACGGCGGCCTCGTTCAGCACGGGGAGCGCGCCGGGCAGCCCCAGGCAGACCGGACACGTGTGCGTGTTCGGCTCCGCGTCCGCGGTGTCGGTCGAACACCCACAGAAGATCTTGGTGTCCGTCTCCAGTTGCACGTGGACCTCGAGGCCGATGACCGCCGCGAGGTCCCGCTCCTGCGCTTGCTGGCTCATTGCCTCCGGGTTCGGGCGGCGTCGCCGAAAGCATTACGTCTGGCCGTCCGCGTGGCCGACCCCGGCGAGCGTCTGACGCCCGTCCGACCCACACTTATACGGTTCGCGTCCCCTTCACGAGGTATGACCGAGGACAGCGAGCGCGTCGACGAACTCGAACAGCGCGTCGACGAACTGGAGGCGACCGTGCGCGGACTCACCGAGGAGCTCGTGGACGCCAGCGAGCGCATCCGAACGCTGGAGGCCGAACTCGACCAGAGCCCGAGCACCGAGGAGCTCCGCGAGGCCCGCGAGGAGGCCGAGCCGGCCGCGGCAGACGAGAGCGAGGCGGAGGGAGCCGAAGCGCCTAAACGTGCGGACGGCGAGGCTGGCGACAACGAGGAGTCGGACCTCGACGACATCATCGTCGCGTAGGCCGGCTCGCCGCCAACCGACCCACCGCTCCATGTACATCGACGAACTCGTCCTCGAGAACTTCAAGAGTTTCGCGGGCACGACGAGGATCCCGTTCTACGAGGACTTCACCACCATCAGCGGGCCGAACGGCTCGGGGAAGTCGAACATCATCGACGCGGTGCTGTTCGCGCTCGGGCTGGCCCGCACGTCGGGCATGCGGGCGGAGAAGCTCACCGACCTCATCTACAACCCCAGCCACGAGGGCGACGGCGAGGCCGCCGGCCCGAAGGAGGCCAGCGTGGAGGTCGTGCTGAACAACGAGGACGACACGCTCTCGCGCTCGCAGGTGGAGGCGGCCGCCGGCTCGGAGAAGGTCGGCGACGTCGACACCATCACCGTGAAGCGCCGCGTGAAGCGCACCGACGACAACTACTACTCGTACTACTACCTGAACGGCCGGTCGGTGAACCTCGCGGACATCCGCGACCTGCTCGCGCAGGCGGGCGTCGCGCCCGAGGGGTACAACGTCGTGATGCAGGGTGACGTCACCGGCATCATCAACATGACGGCCGGGGAGCGCCGCGAGATCATCGACGAGATCGCGGGCGTCGCGGAGTTCGACGCGAAAAAAGAGGACGCCTACGAGGAGCTGGCGGTCGTCGAGGAGCGCATCGGCGAGGCCGACCTCCGCATCGAGGAGAAGCGCGAGCGCCTCGAGCAACTCGAGGACGAGCGCGAGACCGCCCTCGAGTACCAGGGGCTGCGCGACGAGAAACAGGAGTACGAGAGCTACGCGAAGGCCGCCGAACTCGAGGAGAAACGCGAGGACCTCGCGGCGACGCGGTCGGACATCGCCGAGCGCGAGGCGGAACTCGACGAACTCCAGGAGGAGCTCGACGAGCGCCGCGGCACCGTGTTGCGCCTCGAGGAGGACCTCGAGGACCTGAACGCGGAGATCGAGCGGAAGGGCGAGGACGAACAGCTCGCCATCAAGCGCGAGATGGAGGAGATCAAAGGCGACATCTCGCGGCTCGAGGACAAGGTCGAGGCCTGCGAGGACCGCATCGAGGACGCGGAGACCGAGCGCCGCGAGGCGTTCGTGGAGATCGACCGGAAACAAGAACAGATCGAGGACCTCGAGGGCGAGATCAGGGAGCTCAAAGTCGAGAAGGCGTCGGTGAAGGCGGACGTCCAGGACAAGCACAGCGAGCTCACGGACGTCGAGGCCGAGATCGAGTCCGTGGACACGGAGTTCGACGAGCTGAAGGCCGAGCTCGCCGAGAAGAAGGAGGCACTCGAGGCGGCCAAAAGCGAGCGCAACGACCTCCAGCGCGAGCAGGACCGCCTGCTGGACGAGGCCAAGCGCCGGTCGAAGGCCGTCGAGGAGGCGAAGGCGGACCTCGAGGAGGCACGCGAGCGCCTGCCGGAGCTCGACGCGACCCTCGAGGACCTCGAGGACGAGCTCGCGAAGGCGAAGCGGAACCGCGAGCAGATCGTCGACGTCGTCGAGGACCTCAAGCGGGAGAAACGCGAGCGCCAGCAGGACCTCGACGACGTCGAGGACGACCTCTCGGCCGCCCAGGAGGAGTACGCGCGCCTGGAGGCGAAGGCCGACGAGTCCGGCGACAGCTCCTACGGGAAGGCCGTCTCCACCATCCTGAACGGCGACGTCGGCGGCGTCCACGGCACGGTCGCCCAGCTCGGCGGCGTCAGCGAGCAGTACGCGACCGCCTGCGAGACGGCCGCGGGCGGCCGGATGGCGAACGTGGTGGTGGACGACGACGGCGTCGGCCAGCGCTGCATCGAGTACCTCAAGCAGCGCAACGCGGGGCGCGCGACCTTCCTCCCCATCACGAAGATGCGGAACCGGTCGCTGCCGAGCGCGCCCGGGCTGCCGGGCGTGGTGGACTTCGCGTACAACCTCGTGGACTTCGACGAGCAGTACGCGCCCGTGTTCTCGTACGTGCTCGGGGACACGCTCGTCGTCGAGGACATGGAGACCGCCCGAGACCTGATGGGCGACTACCGGCTCGTGACGCTGTCCGGGGAGCTCGTCGAGAAGTCCGGCGCGATGACGGGCGGCAGCCGGTCGGGCTCGCGGTACTCGTTCTCGAAGTCCGGGAAGGGCCAGCTGGAGCGGGTCGCCGAGCGCATCCAGCGCCTCGAGGACGAGCGCAGGGAGATCCGCGCGGACGTCCAGGAGATCGAGGGCCGCCTCGAGGACGCCCGCGACCGCCGGCAGGACGCCAGCGAGCAGGTCCAGTCCATCCAGAACGACCTCGAGCAGGCCGAACGCGAGCGGGAGTCCGTCGAGGACCGCATCGAGGACCTGGAGGCCGACATCGAGGAGCTGCAGGCCGAGCGCGGGGACGTCGACGAGGAGATGCAGGCGATCGAGGACGACATCGGCGAGAAGCAAGACGAGATCGCCGACCTGGAGGCCGACATCGAGGAGCTAGAACGGGAGCTGGCGGACTCCCGGATCCCCGAGCTCACCGCCGAGAAGGAGGGGATCGAGGCCGAGATCGCGGACCTCGAGGACCGCGTGGACGACCTGGACGGCGAGCTGAACAGCCTCCAGCTGGAGAAGGAGTACGCCGAGGACGCCGTCGAGGACCTCCACGACGACATCGAGGCCGCGCAGAACGAGAAGGCCGAGCAGGAACAGCGCATCGGCGAACTCGAAAAGCAGATCGAGGCGAAACGCGGGGAGCTCGCCGAGAAGGAGGCGGCAGTCGCCGAGCTCGAGGACGAGCTCGCGGACCTCAAGGCCGACCGCGAGGACCTCAAGGACGACCTCCGGGAGGCGAAGGGGGCGCGCGACGAGAAGGCCGGCGAGGTCGAGCAGGTCGAGAACCGCCTGAAGAGCCTGCGGAGGGCGGAGTCGCGGCTGAGCGAGGAGGTCGCGGACCTCGAGGAGGCGGTCGGGGACTACGACCCCGAGGAGATCCCGGACCTCGAGGAGGTCGAGGCGAACGTCGCGCGCCTCGAACGCCAGATGGAGGCCCTCGAGCCGGTGAACATGCTCGCCATCGACGAGTACGACGACGTCGAGGACGACCTCGAGGACCTCGAGGACAAGCGGGCGACGCTCGTGGAGGAGCGCGACGGCATCCAGGACCGCATCGACCACTACGACGAGCAGAAGAAGTCGACGTTCATGGAGGCGTTCGACGCCATCAACGAGCAGTTCCAGCGCATCTTCTCGCGGCTCTCGGCGGGGTCGGGCGAGCTCGAACTGGAGGACCCCGAGGACCCCTTCGAGGGCGGGCTGACGATGAAGGCCCAGCCGGCGGACAAGCCCGTCCAGCGCCTGGACGCGATGAGCGGCGGGGAGAAGTCACTGACCGCGCTGTCGTTCATCTTCGGCATCCAGCGGCACAACCCGGCGCCGTTCTACGCGCTGGACGAGGTGGACGCGTTCCTGGACGCGGTGAACGCCGACCGCGTCGGCGAACTCGTCGACGAGCTCGCCGGGGACGCGCAGTTCGTCGTGGTGAGCCACCGCTCGGCGATGCTGGACCGCTCGGAGCGCGCCATCGGCGTGACGATGCAGGAGGACAACCGCAGCGTCGTGACGGGCATCGACCTCTCCGCGCAGGGGGCGGTCGCCGATGACTAGGGGTGGTCTGCGGTGAGCGACGGTCGGGACGACGTCCCCCTGGACATCACGGGCCGCGAGGACCGGAAGCGCGACCGCGAGAACGGGACCGACAGCGAGGGCGCGCCGGACGGCGGGCTCGCCCTGAGCGACGACGACAGCGGGGGAGCGGCCGCGGACGCCGGCGGGAGCGAGACGCCGGACTCCGCCGCGGAACTGATCGCGGAGTCGCCCGCCGACCCCGAGCCGAACCCCGAGGACGAGGTCGAGCCGGTCGAGTTGCTGGTGCAGCTGGCGAAGAGCGGCGAGATCGAGCCGTGGGACATCGACATCGTCGCCGTGACGGACAAGTTCCTGGAGGCGCTCGACGAGGCGGACCTGCGGACGTCTGGCCGCGCGCTGTTCTACGCGAGCGTCCTCCTGCGCATGAAAAGCGACGCGCTGCTCGAGGACGACGACGAGGAGGAGCCCGACGAGGACGAGTTCGACGACCGGCTGCCGTGGGAGGCGCCGCCGCCGGACGCGGACCCGGACGGCCGGCCGGCCTACGACCCCGTGGACGCCCTGGAGGCGGAGATGGACCGCCGCCTGGAGCGCAAGCACGCTCGCGGCAACCCGGAGACGCTGGACGAACTGGTCAGGGACCTCCGCGAGGCCGAGCGCGGGTCGTGGTGGAAGGAGTCACGGAGCTACGACACCAGCGACTCGCCGAAGGGGTTCCGGCGCGGCGTCCAGGAGCTCGACTACCGGTCCGGCGACGAGTTCCGGATGGACGACGAGCCGACCGCCGACGAGGCGCTCGGGAACGCCCACGAGGAGGACATCGAGGCGACGATCGCGGACGTCCGCGAGGTGCTGGACGAGCAGTACGGCGGGGGACGCACGGAGGTGCTGTACGAGGAGGTCGCGGACGCCGGCGGGTCGCGCGTGGAGACGTTCCTCGCGTTGCTGTTCCTCGCGCACCGCGGCGCCGTCGTCCTCGAGCAGGACGACCTGTTCGGCGACCTCTGGGTCTGCGAGAACGCGGCCGCGACGCCGGAGCCGGTCGCCGTCGACTAGAACTCGAACCAGTCGGTGACGCGGCCGGACTCGTGGAGGCGCCAGCGCTGGCGCCTCGTGCCGTCCCCGCCGGTGTCGACGCGGAGAGTCGCGCCGAACAGCGGTTCCAGCGTCGCGAGCCGGTCGTCGTCGGCGGCCGCGGACACGTGGAAGTGCCCCATGCCGCCGGCGTTCCGGACCGTGCTCGTGAGCAGGTGGAGGAACCGGAACAGGCCCTCCTCGGTGGCTTCGCCGGCGTCGACGGCGTCGAGGAACGGGTCGAGGCCGTCGACGCAGAGCCGGACCGCGCCGGGGCTGTCGGCGGTGCCGGCGACGCGGTCGAGCGCGTCGGTCGTCGCGGCGAGCACCGCCGGGAAGTCCGCGAACTCGGGGACGCGCTCGTACCAGTCGCCGGCGTCGGACAGCGAGGGGCCGGTCGCGTCGCCGCTCGGGGTCACAGCGGCCGCCGAGCGCGTGCCGGTGGCGGGCGTGGCGTCGACGACGCCGAGCGTCGAGGCGTCCGTGCGCCGCGGCCGGTGGCGGTCGAGGACGGTCGAGACGTCCGCGGCCGTCGAGAGGAAGACGTGGCTGCGGTCGAGTTCGGGCGCGCCGAGCAACCGCTCGCAGGCCGGGCCGCGGCCGGCGGCGTCGCTGACGACGAGGACGTTACACCCGTCGCGTTTCAGCGCCGCCAGCTCCTTCGAGAACGCCTCGACGTCCGCGTGCTCGGCCATAGTACGGGATAACCAACGAGCGAATAGTATTTACATTTTTGGACTGCGGGTGCGAATCTTACCGCGTCCGCCGCTCTCCGAGACGACCTTCGCGACGGGCCGCGTTCACTCGGTGCGTTACAGGTAGTCGCCGACGAGCGCGTCGACGCGCTCGCGGGTCGCCTCGGGGATGGCCTCGGTCGGCGTGTTCACGGTGCCCTCGAGCGCGGTGGAGCAGTCGCAGTCGCGCTCGTCGGGCATCGTCTCGATGGCGCGCTCGACCGTCCGCTTGATGGCGGTCTCGTTCTCCGCGGCGTTCGCCAGGACCTCCTCGAGGGTGACCTCGCTGTCCTGGTTCCAGACGTCGTAGTCGGTGACGCCGGCCACGGTCGCGTAACACATCTCGGCTTCCCGCGCGAGCTTCGCCTCCGGGACGGCGGTCATGCCGACGAGGTCCCAGCCCTGGGACCGGTAGAACTCCGACTCCGCGCGCGTCGAGTACTGCGGCCCCTCGATGCAGACGTACGTCCCGCCCGCCTGCGTCCTCGCGTCGGTCGCCTCGCTGGCGGCCTCGTGGAGGTGCTCGACCATGTGCGGGCAGTACGGGTCCGCGAACGGCTGGTGGACGACGATGCCGTCCCCGAAGAACGTCGAGTCGCGGTGTTTCGTCCGGTCGAAGAGCTGGTCGGGCACCACGAGCGTCTGCGGCGGCAGGTCCTCCTTCAGGCTGCCGACGGCGTTCGACGCGAGAATCCGCTCGACGCCGAGTTCCTTGAACGCGTAGACGTTCGCCTTGTACGGGAGGTTCGTGGGCGAGCGCTGGTGGTCGGGGCCGTGCCGCGGCAGGAACGCCACCTCGGTGCCCGTGTCGCCGAACTCGCCGACCGTGACCGGCGCGCTCGGGTCGCCGTACGGCGTGGACACGTCGACCTCGCGGACGTCGTTCAGCGGGAGCGCCTCGTAGATGCCGGAGCCGCCGATGAAACCGATCATGGGCGCAGTTGCACGGCGGACGCACCTAAACGAACCGATGCGGCGGGAGCGGCCGGACCGACCACGCCACCGAACCGACCACCCAGAACACCTGCAGCGAACTGACCGCAGGACGGGTTCCCGGTCGGAGCGCCGGGCGTCAGGCGTCGACGCGCAGCTTCCACTCGTCGTCGCCGGCCTTCACGAGGACGTCCCGTCGCACCATCTCGTCGAGCACCTCGTCGAGGCGGTCCGGCTGGGCGATCTCCATCTCGATGCGGCCGACGTCGTGGTACGCCGACAGGAGGTGCTGGAGCTCCTCGCGCGTGTACGGGCCGTCGCCGTCCTTCTCCATGACGCCGGAGACGAGGTCGATCATGTCCTCGATGAAGTTCCAGGGGTAGACCACCCACGTCCACTCCTCGAGGTACTCGCCGACGTAGTCCGGGTCGAACTCGCTCGTGCCGAGCAGCTGCAGGGTCGCGGTGCGGATCTCGTTGGCGTCGCGCTCGCTGACGTACTCGTGGGCGCGCTCGATGGAGCCGCCGGTGTCCGCGATGTCGTCGATGACGAGCACGTCCTTGTCCCGCACGGAGCCCTCCGGCATCGGGTAGCGGACCTCGGGCTCGCCGGACTTCTCGGCGGTGCCGACGTAGTGTTCCATCTTGAGGCTCGTGAGGTCGTCCAGCCCGAGGAAGTCACAGAGACACCGGCCGGCGAACCAGCCGCCGCGCGCCAGCGCCACCACGACGTCCGGCTCGAACTCGGAGGCCTTGACGTCGTCGCTGACGTCGCGGCAGAGACTGTAGATGTACTCCCAGTTGGTGATAGTGCAGTTGAAGTCGTCCGGGAGGTCGCTCATTGCGTACTGGGACTCTCGGGCGTCGCTACTTGAAGGTTTACAGGCGTCGCCCGCCCGCCGCGAGCGGGACCACCGTTTTGTAACAGGTCCGCGTCTGTGTTGGCATGTTCGACGCGATGCTGTTCCCGACGGACGGGAGCGACGGCGCGGACGCGGCGCTGGACTTCGTGCTCGACGTCGCCGCCGCGCACGGCTCGACGGTCCACGTCGTGAGCGTCGCCGACACCTCCCGGAGCGCGGTCGAGCAGCAGTCAGACGTGGTGGGCGTGCTCGAGGACAACGCGCGGCGCGTCGTGAAGGCCGCGGCGCGGCGAGCGCGCGACCGCGGCGTCGCGGTCGAGACCGCGGTGGAGCGCGGCGACCCCCACCGGGTCGTCTGCGACTACGCGGTGTCGGCGGGCGTGGACGTCGTGGTGATGCCGACGCGCGGGCGCCGCGGCCTCGAGCGCTTCCTGCTCGGGAGCACGACCGAGCGCGTCGTCAGGCGGTCGGACGTGCCCGTCCTGACGGTCCAGCCCGACGACGGCGCCGACTACCCGTTCGAGACCGTGCTGGTGGCGACGGACGGCAGCGGCTGCGCCGACGCAGCGGCCGAGCGCGGCGTCGCCGTCGCGGACGCCGAGGACGCGGCGCTGCACCTGGTGTCGGTCGTGGACATGGCGAGCCTCGGCGCGGACATGCGCAGCGACGTCGCGGTGTCGAGCCTCGAGGAGCGAGCGGAGGCGGTCCTCGACGAGTGCGCGGCCGACGCGAGCGACGCCGGCGTCGAACCGGCGGCCACCGAGGTCGTGTTCGGGACGTCGATCCACCGCGCGATCCTCCAGTACGTCGAGGACAACGACGTCGACCTCCTCGTCGTCGGGACGCACGGCCGCACCGGCTTCGACCGGTACGTCCTCGGCAGCGTCGCGGAGTACCTCGTCCGCACCT
This sequence comes from Halobacterium yunchengense, assembly GCF_037031165.1. Lineage (NCBI taxonomy): Archaea > Methanobacteriati > Methanobacteriota > Halobacteria > Halobacteriales > Halobacteriaceae > Halobacterium > Halobacterium yunchengense. The sequence goes on from NZ_JAYEZL010000001.1 coordinate 331,189, forward strand.
CGCCGGTGCCGGTGTTGACCGTCAGGGCGCCCGAGGACTGACGCCGGGCGCGGCCCGGGAGGAAAACACGCAACACGGAGGACCGCCAACCGGGTGGCATGACCGAGACGCGGGCGCTGCTCGTCGACGCGTTCACGAGCGAGCCGACGGCGGGGAACGCGGCGGGCGTGGTGCCGGACGCCGACGACCTCACGGACGACCAGATGCAGGCGATCGCGGCGGAGCTCGGCGCGAGCGAGACCGCGTTCGTCCGCGAGAGCGCGGACGCCGACCGCCGCGTGCGGTACTTCACGCCGACGACCGAGGTGGATCTCTGCGGCCACGCGACGATCGCGAGCCACGCGCACCTGTTCGCGGACGGCCGCGTCGACGCGGGCGACCACACGCTCGCGACGAACGTCGGGGTCCTGGACGTCGAGGTGGAGGCCGACGGGACCGTGTGGCTGACCCAGAACGCCCCGTCGGTGCGCGAGGTCGACGTCGGCTACGAGCGCGTCGCCGCGGCCACCGGCCTCGACCTGGAGGCGCTCCGCGGCGCGAGCGACGACCTGCCGCTCGCGGTGGCGTCGACGGGGCTGCCGTTCCTCGTGGTCCCGGTGACCTACCTCTCGGACCTCGGCGCCGCGGGGCCGGACTTCGACGCCGTGGACGCGCTCGCCGACGACGTCGACGCGGCCGGCGTCTACGCGTTCTCGTTCGACACGCTCGACGGCGACGCGACGCTGCACGGTCGCGCGTGGGTGCCGGGCGCCGGCATCGACGAGGACCCCGTGACCGGGACGGCGAGCGGCGCCGCGGCCGCCTACCTCACGCACTACGCCGCGTTCGGCGGCGACATCGCCGACGAACTCGTCTTCGAACAGGGCCACTTCGTCGACCGGCCGGGCCGCGTGCGCGTCCGGCCGAACGGCGGCGACGCGCCCGCTGTCGGCGGCACCGCCGTGGAGACCCTCGACGGCACGCTGCGGGTGCCGGCGCCCGCGGACGAGGACATCCTCGAGGCCTGAACAGCGCCGCGAGGCACACCGCCCGGGGGCGCGACCGCCGCGCCGGAGCGCGACTACCGGTCGCCGTCCGAGCGGTCGGCGTCCGGGCTCGCCGGTTCGAAGCCGTCGCTGGACTGGAAGCCGTCGCTGGACTCGTCCGCGGCGCCGGTCGTAGTCGACCCGCTCCCGGTGCCAGACGTCGATCCGCTCCCGGTGTCAGACGTCGACCTGCTCCCGGTGCCGGACGTCGACCTGCCCGTGGACGCGCTCGACGCGGACTGCGAGAAGTCGTAGGGTTCGTCCTCGCGGAGCTTCCGGAGTTCGCGGTTCGCCGACTGGAGTTCCGTCTGCATGTCCGAGAGCCGGTCGTCGACGAGGCTGACGATGTCGCTTTTCACGCGCTGCGTGTCGAAGGTGTCAGCGAGCGCCTCCTCGTGGGCGGCGGTCAGCGTCTTGTACAGCGCCCACGACTGGCCGAACCGGTAGACGGCGACGCCGACGACGGCGAGCGCGACGCCCGGCGCGAGCGCCGTGAGCAGGGCGGACGTCGTCTCCGCCTCGAGCGCCGGGCGACTGAGGTAGGCGCCCGCGGCGACGAACCCCAGCGCGATCAGTGCGAACAGCGTCGTGGCGAGGAAGTACTTGGCCGAGTGGACGGCCGCGCGTTTCGCGTCCATGGGCACGGCGACGTAATCCGGCGAGTAAAATCCTCCGCCAGGCCCCGCGGCCGCTCCCCGCCGCGAAGTTGTACTCGGAACCGAGTTCAGAAATTCTTGCGCGAGAGCCTGTCGCAATCTTCTTATGCGGCTTGCTGGTGTATTCACCTGCCACATGGCTGTACGCTGGCTGGAGGACATACGGGCCGACGACATCGACAGCGTCGGCGGCAAGGGCGCGTCGCTCGGCGAACTCACGGACGCCGGGCTGCCGGTCCCCCCGGGGTTCGTCGTGACCGCCGGGACGTACCGCTCGTTCATCGAGAACGCGGACATCGACGACGACCTCTTCGACGCGGTCGACGTCGACCCCGAGGACTCCGGGGCGCTCGCCGACGCCGAGGCCGCGGCGGAAGACCTCATCCTCGAGACCGACCTCCCCGAGGAGATCCGCGAGGACATCCTGTCCTCGTACGACGCCCTCGACGACGGCGAGGCGTTCGTCGCGGTGCGGTCGTCGGCGACCGCCGAGGACCTGCCGGACGCCAGCTTCGCCGGCCAACAGGAGACGTTCCTGAACGTCACGCGCGAGGACCTCGTCGACCGCGTGAAGCGCTGCTGGGCCTCGCTGTTCACCCAGCGCGCCATCTACTACCGCGAGGAACAGGGCTTCGACCACCGGAAGGTCGACATCGCCGTGGTCGTCCAGAAGATGGTCGACGCCGAGAAGTCCGGCGTGATGTTCACGAGCCACCCCTCCACGGGCGCCCACGAGGCCATCATCGAGGCCGCGTGGGGGCTCGGCGAAGCCGTCGTCTCCGGGGCCGTCTCCCCGGACAACTACCACGTCGACCGCGACTCCGGCGCGGTCGAGGAGGTCTCCGTCGCGGACAAGAAGGTGATGCACGTCCGGGACCCCGAGACCGGCGAGACCGTCGAACGCGAGGTCCCCGCCGAGAAGCGCGAACAGCGCGTGCTCTCCGACGACGAGATCCAGGAGCTGGTCGCCATCGGCGAGCGCGTCGAGGACCACTACGGCGAGCCCCAGGACGTCGAGTGGGCGATGGCCGACGGCGACGTCTACATGCTGCAGTCCCGCCCCATCACCACCATCAACGACGACGAAGACATGACCGAACCCAGCGACGACACCGGCGAGGAGCTCGTGCACGGACTCGGCGCCAGCCCCGGCATCGCGTCCGGTCCCGCGCGCGTCGTCACCAAGCTCGACCAGCTCGACAAGGTCGGCGAGGGCGACATCATCGTCACCGAGATGACGACGCCGGACATGGTGCCGGCGATGAAGCGCGCCGCCGGCATCGTCACCGACGAGGGCGGCATGACCAGCCACGCCGCCATCGTCTCCCGGGAGCTCGGCTGCCCCGCGGTCGTCGGCGCGTCCGACGCCACCGACGTGCTCGACGACGACCAGATCGTCACCATCGACGGCGACCGCGGCAGCGTCACCGAGGGCCGCGCCGAGACCGAGACGGAACGCGACCCCGTCGAGGAAGCCCGGCCGACCACGCCCGTGAAGCCGATGACCGCCACCGAGGTGAAGGTCAACGTCTCCATCCCGGAGGCCGCCGAGCGCGCCGCCGCGACGGGCGCCGACGGCGTCGGCCTGCTCCGCATGGAGCACATGATCCTCTCGACGAACAAGACCCCCGAGCGGTACATCGCCGACCACGGCGAGGACGCCTACGTCGACGAGCTCGTGCAGGGCGTCCGCACGGTCGCCGAGGAGTTCTACCCGCGCCCCGTGCGCGTCCGCACGCTCGACGCCCCCACCGACGAGTTCCGCCAGCTCGAGGGCGGCAACGACGAGCCCCACGAGCACAACCCGATGCTCGGCTACCGCGGCATCCGCCGCAGCCTCGACCGCCCGGACGTCTTCGCCCACGAGCTCGCGGCGTTCGAGGAGCTGTTCGAGATGGGCTACGACAACGTCGAGGTCATGCTCCCGCTCGTCAACGACGCCGACGACGTCCGCCGCGCACGCGACCTCATGGCGGACGCCGGCATCGACACCGAGAAGCGGACGTGGGGCGTGATGATCGAGACGCCCGCCGCCGCGCTCTCCATCGACGAGATGGCCGCCGAGGGCATCGACTTCGCGTCCTTCGGCACGAACGACCTCACGCAGTACACGCTCGCCGTCGACCGCAACAACGAGAACGTCGCCGACCGCTTCGACGAACTCCACCCCGCCGTCCTCGACCTCATCGAGTACACCATCGAGTCCTGCCGCGAGCACGACGTCGACACCAGCATCTGCGGGCAGGCCGGCTCCAAGCCCGACATGGTCGACTTCCTCGTCGAGACCGGCGTCTCCTCCATCTCCGCGAACATCGACGCCGTCCGCGACGTCCAGCACGAGGTCAAGCGCGTCGAACAGCGCCTGATCCTCGACGACGTCCGGTAAACGCACTGTCTGCTCTGGGCGGCCCGCAGCGCCGCGCGCCGCTCGGCTCGCGGACGCTTGCGGTCCGCGTGCTCGGCTGCGGCGGCGCGTCCGTTCGACCACAAGTCGTTTCACCGGATTGGCCGTACTGGCGGGCATGCTCGCGTACCACGCCGCGTTCCTGCTGTTGGTCGCGGGGTCGACGCTGTTCTTCGTCGCGCTCGCCGCGCTGAACGTCCGGCACGCCGACCGCGCGGTCCGCGAGCGCTCGGAGTGGCTCGCGGACACCCTCGGCGTCGACGACCCGGAGGAACTGCTGGACTACCACCGCATCACGACCGCCGCGTCGCAGCTGGAGAGCGTCGTCGTGCTCTCCGTCGTCCTGCTCGTCCTCTACACGGGGCTGTTCGGTGACGCCGTCGCGGCCGTCCACGAGACGGTCGCGAACGACCTCCTCGCGGGCGTCGCGGTCATCGTCGGCGCGACGCTCGCGTTCCAGGCGGTGAGCGTCCCCTTCGACGCGTTCGACACGTTCGCCGTCGAGGACGCGTTCGGGTTCAACGAGCAGTCGCCGCGGCTGTTCGTCCGCGACACGCTCGTCTCCGCGGCGTTCGCCACCGCGCTCGTCGCCGCGCTCGCCGCGGCGGTGCTGTTGACCGTCCAGCGGTTCCCCGAGTGGTGGTGGGTCGCCGCCACCGGCGTCGTCGCCGCGTTCCTCCTCGCCACGCAGGTCATCGTGCCCCGCGTGTTCCTCCCGCTGTTCTACGACTTCGAGCCCGTCGAGGACAGCGGCCTCCGGGACGCCGTCGAGGACGTCTTCGAGCGCGCCGGCTTCACGTGCGACGACGTCTACGTGATGAACGCGAGTTCCCGCTCCGGCCACTCGAACGCGTTCTTCACCGGGTTCGGGCGCACGAAACGCGTCGTCCTCTTCGACACGCTCGTCGACCAGCTCGAGGACGACGAACTCCAGAGCGTGCTCGCGCACGAACTCGCCCACTGGAAGGAGGGCCACGTCTGGCAGGGGCTCGCCGTCAGCGTCCTCCAGGTCGCCGTGCTGCTGTTCGTCGCGCAGTTCCTGCTCGACACCGCGTGGCTGTACGCGATGTTCGGCGCGCCAGCGACGCCCGCGGCCGGCCTCCTGCTCGCCGCGCTCTGGGTCGAACCGCTCAGTCAGTTCACGAGCCCGCTGTCGAACAGGCTCTGGCTCGCCAACGAGCGCGATGCCGACGCGTTCGCCGTCGACGTGATGGGCGACGGCCGCCCGCTCGCCGGCGCGCTCGCGACGCTCACCAGCGAGAACCTCGGCAACCCCTTCCCGCACTCGCTGTACGAGGCGTTCCACTACCGGCACCCGCCGGTGCCCGAACGCGTCCGCTACCTCACCGAGGACTGACCCGAGAACGGAACCGCTAAACGCCTCGTTCGTTTTCTGGAGCGTATGACGCGCGCGGAGCAACGCCCGGCCCCGCAGGACTTCGACCGCGTGCTCTCCTCGATGTGCACGGAACCGCACCCCGCCGCCAGGGAGGCCGCCGTCGAGTTCCTCGCCGACAACCCCGGCGACCCCGCGACCTACCCGACCGTCGCCGAACTCGAACGCGAGGCCGTCGCGGCGCTCGGCGACGTCGTCGGCCTCGAGGACCCCCACGGTTACGTGGGGTCCGGCGGCACCGAGGCGAACGTCCAGGCCGTCAGGGCCGCCCGCGACCTCGCAGACGGCGACGTGAACGTCGTCGCCCCCGAGAGCGCGCACTTCAGCTTCCGGAAGGCCGCCGACGTCCTCGACGTCGAACTCCGCCTCGCAGCCACGGACGACGACCACCGCGCGGACGTCGACGCCGTCGCCGACCGCGTCGACGGCGACACCGCGCTCGTCGTCGGCGTCGCCGGCACCACCGAGTACGGCCGCGTCGACCCCGTCCCGGCGCTCGCGGACGTCGCCGCCGACGCCGGCGCGCGCCTGCACGTCGACGCCGCGTGGGGCGGCTTCGTGCTCCCGTTCACCGACCACGACTGGAGCTTCGCGGACGCCGACGTGGACACGATGACCATCGACCCCCACAAGATGGGGCAGGCGCCGGTCCCAGCGGGCGGCTTCCTCGCCCGGGACCCGGAGACGCTGGACGCCCTCGCCGTCGACACCCCCTACCTCGAATCCGACGCGCAGCCGACGCTGGGCGGCACGCGCTCGGGCGCCGGCGTCGCCGGCGCACGCGCCGCCCTCGAGGCGCTCTGGCCCGACGGCTACCGCGACCAGTACGAGCGCTCGCAGGCGAACGCCGAGTTCCTCGCCGCCGAACTCCGCGACCGCGGCTACGACGTCGTCGACCCCGTGTTGCCGCTAGTCGCCGCGGACGTCCCCGACCGGGAACTCGAGGCGGTCCGCGAGGACGGCTGGCGGGTCTCCACCACCGCCGGCGGCGACCTCCGCGTCGTCTGCATGCCCCACGTCACCAGGGAGATGCTCGCGTCGTTCCTCGAAGCGCTCTCGGAAGCCGGTAGCGTTTAATCCGCGGCGACCCACCCACCAGACAGTGTACCCGCCTCCCGGACTCGCGGCCTCCATCGACCTCGGCGCCGTCGAGGCAGCGGTGCGTGCGGCGACCGGCTGGCCGGGCCTCGGCATCATCTTCGTCTACTCGTTCCTCATCGCGTTCGTGCTGCCGCTGCCCAGCGAGGTGGTGCTGTGTCCCGCGGGCTACGTCTGCGCGAGCGCCGCCGAACTCGCGCTCGGCCTCCCTCCCGCCGCCACCGTCGGCGTCGTCGTCGCGGTCAGCGGCGTCGGCAAGGCGCTCGGCAGCGTCATCGCGCTGTACGTCGGCCACGGCGCCAGCCACTCCGGCGTCGTCGTCGACGCCGTCCGACGCCTCGGGTTCGACCCCGTCGAGTGGTCGAAACGACGCATGGTCGCGCTCGTCCGCAGGTACGGCTACGTCGGCATGGCCATCGGCCTCTCCGTCCCCGGGTTCCCGGACACCCTCTCCATCTACGTGTTCTCCGTCATCGAGAAGAACTACACGCGGTTCGCCGCCGCCGCGTTCGCCGGGAGCGTCGGCCGACTCGCGGTCACCATCGCGGTCATCGAGGGCGCGATCGCGTTCGCGTGACCGGCGACGCGAACAATTAAGAGAGCCGACACGCATGCCGCAGACGTGCTCCGCGTGCGCTCCAGTCGCCTGACAACCGGCCTGCTCATCGTGCTCGTCGGCGTCCTCCTGTTGCTGTCCACCACCGACGCCGCACCGACCGAGTCCCTCTGGGACTTCCTCCCGTCAGTGTTCGTCGCGCTCGGCCTGTGGGCGCTCGTCCGCAGTCGATTCCGCAACCTCACCGGCCCGGCGATGGTCGTCGCCGTCGCCACCACCTACCAGGCGAAGAACCTCGGCTACGTCACCGACCAGCAGCTCGGCACGTGGTGGCCGCTGTTCGTCGTGCTGTTCGGCGTCCTCTACACCGTCGGGAAGTCCCGGCGACGGCGCGCCGGCGGCGGCTCGACCGCCGAGGTGCGAGGCGGGGACGTCTCTCTGGTCAGCCTGTTCTCCGGCTCGCAGCGCCGCGTCACCGGCGCCGGCTTCCGGGGCGGCGACGTCCTCGTCGCGTTCGGCGGCGCGGAACTCGACCTCCGGGACGCCGACCGCCCGAGCGAGCCGGCGACCGTCGACTGCCTCGTCCTGTTCGGCGGCGCGGAGCTCCGCGTCCCCGAGGACTGGAACGTCGAACTCGACGTCCTCTCGCTGTTCGGCGGCGCGGAGGACGAGCGGCCGCGCGGCGTCGCCGCGGCCGACGGCGACGTCGACCTCGTCGTCACCGGACTCGCGCTGTTCGGCGGCGTCGGCGTCGACCGCTGACCGGCCGGAACCCGGAAGGACGCGACGCAACCAGCGGGCTTTAGGCCCGCGCCGGCAGAACGAGAGAACATGACCCACGAGGACTTCCCCACCGACGACCCGGCGGTGGTCACCGCGGGGTTGCCGTACGCGAACGGCGACCTCCACGTCGGCCACCTGCGCAGCTACGTCAACGCCGACGTCTTCACGCGCGGCCTCCGGAAACTCGGCCAGCAGGCGGTCTACGTCTGCGGCAGCGACATGCACGGCACGCCCATCGCGGTCGAAGCCGCCAAGGAGGGCGTCAGCCCCGAGGAGTTCGCGCTCCGCCACCACGAACAGTACCAGGAGACGTTCCCCGAGTTCAACGTCGACTTCGACCAGTACGGCCACACGCACGACGAGACGAACACCGAGCTCACGAGGGAGTTCGTGCGCGCCTGGGAGGCGAACGGCTACGTCCACGAGAAGGAGATCGACGTCGCCTACGACCCCGAGGCCGACCAGTGGCTCCCCGACCGGTTCGTCGAGGGGACGTGCCCGTACTGCGGCGAGCACGCGCGCGGCGACGAGTGCGACGAGGGCTGCCAGCGCCACCTCGAACCCGGCGAGATCGAGGACCCGGTCTCGACCATCACCGGCAACCCCGCCGAGTACCGCAAGCGCGAACACAAGTTCCTGCGGCTCTCGGACCTCCAGGAACACCTCCAGGGGTTCATCAACCGCATGGAGGGGACGAGCAACGCCAAACACCAGCCCCTGGAGTGGATCGAGGGCGACCTCCAGGACCTCTGTATCACGCGGGACATGGACTGGGGCATCGACTACCCGGGCGAGGGCGCGGAGGACCTCGTCCTCTACGTCTGGGTGGACGCGCCCATCGAGTACGTCTCCGCGACGAAGCAGTACTGCGAGCGGACGGGCGACTTCGACTGGGAGTCCGTCTGGAAGGACGGCGACGGCGAGGTCGTCCACGTCATCGGCCGGGACATCATCCAGCACCACACCGTCTACTGGCCGGCGATGCTGGAGGCGGCGGACTACGCGGAGCCGCGGGCGGTCTGCGCGGTCGGGTTCGTGAACATCGACGGGAAGGGCCTGTCGACGTCGAAGAACCGCGCCATCTGGGCCCGGGAGTACCTCGACGAGGGGCTGCACCCGGACCTGCTGCGGTACTACATGGCGACCGCCAGCGGGTTCGAGCGCGACGTGAACTTCTCCTGGGAGCGGTTCGCGCAGCGCGTGAACAGCGAGCTCGCGGACGTCGTGGGGAACTTCGTCTACCGCGCGCTGCTGTTCGCGAGCCGGAACTTCGGCGGGACGCCGGACGCGGCGGTCTCCGACGAGGTGGAGACGGAGATCGCGCAGGCGATGGACGACTACGAGGACGCGCTGAACGACTACGACCTCCGGTCGGCGGGCGAGCGCGCGGTGGCGCTCGCGCGGTTCGGCAACGAGTACATCCAGCACAACGAGCCCTGGAAGCTCGACGACGACGAGGCGGCGCCGGTCATCCGGGACTGCGTGCAGCTAGTGAAGGCGGTCGCCGTCCTCCTGCAGCCGTTCACGCCGGAGAAGGCCGACGAGGCCTACCGCCAGCTCGGCGAGCCCGACACCGCGGCGGACGCCACCGTCGGGGACTGCCTGCAGGCGCCGCCGGCGGAGTTCGGGGAGCCCGAGGAGCTGTTCGAGAAGGTCGAGGACGAGCGCGTCGCGGAACTGGACGAGGCGCTCCAGGCGAAGATCGAAGCAGCCAGTAGCGACGAGGGCGACGACGGGGACGTGAGCGAGGAATCCGACGTCGAGCTGGAACCGCTCGCCGACGAACGAGTCAGCTTCGAGGACTTCCAGGAGCTGGACATCCGCGTGGGCGAGGTCGTCGCCGCGGAGGGAATCGAGGGCGCGGACGACCTCGCGCGCCTCGAGGTCGACATCGGCCACGAGGTCCGCCAGGTGGTCGCGGGCATCAAGCAGCTCCACGACCTCGACGCCCTCCCGGGGACGCGCGTGGTCGTGGTCGCGAACCTCGAGCAGGCCGAGCTGTTCGGCGTGGAGTCGAACGGGATGGTTCTCGCCGCGGGCGAGGACGCCGACCTCCTGACGACCCACGGGGACAGCGAGCCGGGCACGAAGGTCAAGTAGGGCTGGCAGGCGGCAGACGGCGCCGGTGCGTGGTGCCGCCGTTCCGCATCCGAACGCACCGGACGATTTCTACGTCACGCGCCGGGATGGTCCCGGCTTGTTATTTGAATCTACGCGGGCACAGCAGTCGGCGAACCGAGGAGCCGACGAGCGAGCATCCGTGGCCCGAGCGGTTCGGAGAACCCGAGGGCCACGGTTCAGCGCGCGACCGGAGGGAGGACGAAGCGCTTTTCCACCGGGTTTGTGCAAGCGAGGGCGGCCGCAGGCCGCCCGAGCGCAACAAAAAGTGGCTCAGGGGCGTTCCTCGACGAGTTCGCCGAGGTCGTCGACGTGCATGGCCTCCATGGTCTGCATCTCGATGCCGTAGCGTTCGGCGGCGATGGAGGCTTCGAGGGCCGCTTCGCGGGAGTCGGCGTCGAACAGCAGGAGGACGTCGCGTTCGCCGAGGAGGACGTAGGCGTCGCGGAGCTGGCAGTCCCGCGTCCTGAGGTCCTGTCGGAGGTCGCCCCAGATCGAGGCGAGCTCCTGGGCGTTCTGGAACTCCCCGGTTTCGACGTTCGCGAAGGCGGCGTAGGTAGGCATACGTTCGCTTGGCCGCGGACGCCCAAAAACCCCTGTGGCCGTCGTAGTACTCGGTTCCGAGTGAACACGTACGCTTTTGCGTCGGGATTCCGTACGCGGCGACGATGAGGAACGCGAAGATCGTCTGCACGCTCGGCCCGGCGACCGACGGCGAGTCGTCGGTGCGAGCGCTCGTGGACGCCGGAATGTCGGTGGCGCGCATCAACGCCAGCCACGGGTCGCTCGCGGACCGCCGCGACCTGGTGGCGACCGCGCGCCGCGTGGACGAGGCGACCGAACAGCCGGTCGCGGTGATGCTGGACACGCAGGGCCCGGAGGTGCGGACCGCGGAGACCGACGAGCCGGTCCACCTGGCGACGGGCAGCGTCGTGGAGTTCGTGCCGGGCGGCGAGACGACGGGCGAACGCGTGGGGCTGTCGACGAGCGTCGCGGCGGCGGAGCCCGGCGACCGCGTGCTGCTGGACGACGGCCGCATCGAGACGGTCGTCGAGCGCGTCGAGGGCGACGTCGTGGTCGCGCGCGTGGAGTCCGGCGGCGACCTCGGCGGCCGGAAGGGCGTCAACGTCCCGGGCGTGGCGCTGGACCTCGACGTCGTCACGGAGAAGGACCGCCGCGACCTCGAGCTGGCGGCCGAGGCGGGCGTCGACTACGTGGCGGCGAGTTTCGTGCGGGACGCCGACGACGTCCTCGAGGTCGAGCGCGTGCTCGAGTCCCTCGGCGCGGACGTCCCCGTGGTCGCGAAGATCGAGCGCGCGGGCGCCGTCGACAACCTCGAGGGCATCGTCGAGGCCGCAGACGGCGTGATGGTGGCGCGCGGCGACCTCGGCGTCGAGTGCCCGATGGAGGACGTGCCGATGATCCAGAAGCGCATCATCCGGCGCTGCCGGGACGAGGGCGTCCCGGTCATCACGGCGACGGAGATGCTGGACTCGATGGTGCACGCGCGCCGGCCGACGCGCGCGGAGGCCAGCGACGTCGCGAACGCCGTCCTGGACGGCACTGACGCCGTCATGCTGTCCGCGGAGACGGCGGTCGGCGAGAACCCGACGCGCGTCGTGGAGACGATGGACCGCATCGTGCGCGAGGTCGAGGCCAGCGGCGAGTACGAGGAACTCCAGGAGCAGCGCGTGCCGGAGGCGGACGGCTCCGCGAAGACCGACGCGCTCGCGCGGTCCGCCCGCTACCTCGCGCGGGACATCGACGCCAGCGCCGTCGTCGTCGCCTCGGAGTCCGGGTACACGGCCCGGAAGGCCGCGAAGTTCCGGCCGCGGGTCCCCGTGGTCTGCGCGACGCCGTCTCACCGCGTGCGCCGCCAGCTCGGCCTGCACTGGGGCGTCCACGCGGAGTACGCGGAGGTCGCGGAGGGGGACGCGACGACCGTCGTCGAGCGCGCCGTCCAGGCGGCCGTCGACTCCGGCGCCGTGGACAGCGGGGACACGGTCGTGGTGCTCGTCGGGATGATGACGGAACTGGAGGGCGCGAGCACGACGAACACGCTGAAAGTCCACGTCGCCGCGGAGACGCTCGCTGTCGGCCAGTCGGTCGTCAGCGGGCGCGTCACCGGGCCGGTGGCGTTCCTCGACGACGGCGACCTCTCCGGGGTGCCCGAGGGCGGCGTCGTCGTGCTCGGGCCGGGCTTCGACGCCGAGTTCAGCGGCGACCTCTCGCGGCTCGGCGGCGTCGTCAGCGCGCAGTCCGGGATGACCGGCTACCCGGCGATGGTCGCGCGCGAACTCGGCGTCCCGATGGTCGGCGACGCGCGCCTCGAGGACGTGGCGGCCGGCGACCTCGTCACCGTCGACGGCGAACGCGGCGTGGTGTACGCCGGCGAGTCCTGACCCGGACGGCCGGCGGCCGTCGCGGGAATCCGCGCGTTTTTCCGCGCCGCCCGCGTACCCGGTCGTATGTCGGACGACGAGGCGGACGGGCGCGAGTGGCGCTACGAGCTCGACGAGGTCGGCCCGGACGCCGAACCCGACGAGCGCGCCATCGAACCCGGGTCGCCGAGCGCCGAGAACGTCGCGTTCTTCCTGCTGGGCGTCGCCGTGATGGTCGGCGTCCTCGGACTGTTGCTGTTCGGCTAGGCCGGGGTCCGGGCCGCCGCGGCGGGCCGACGGGCGGGTAACGGTTTTCCCGGCGCCCTCCTAACTGAGTGGTATGGTCGAAGTGTTCGGGCAGTCCCTGTCGTTCCTGCTGGTGGTCGTCGGGACAGCGCTGTGCATCATGGAGGCGCTGGCGCCCGGCGCGCACCTCATCGTCATCGGCGTCGCCCTCCTCGTCGCCGGCCTCGTCGGGCTGTTCGTGCCGGCTGCGGCGACGCCGTTCGTGCTCGCCGGCCTCGTGCTGGCGGTGGGGCTGGCGGCGCTGTGGACGTACCGCAACTACGACTTCTACCAGGGGACCGGCCGGGGACAGACGCGGGACGCCGACGACCTCCGGGGCGAGCGCGGCTACGTCACGGAGACGGTGACCGAGCGGTCGGGCCGCGTGAAACTGCAGTCCGGGGGCTTCGATCCGACGTACGGCGCGCGCACCATCTCCGGCACCATCGAGGAGGGGACGGACGTCGTCGTCGTGGACCCGGGCGGCGGCAACATCCTCACCGTCGAGGCGGTGGACGGCCAAGACGACATCGACCGCGAACTCGACCGCGAGCGCACGGACGCCGACGGCGCCTGACCGCGTCGCAGCGGCCGCGAGTCGTACCAACACTTATTGTCCGCGTGCCGAACGTTCACGCATGGAGTTCACCCCGCTAGCGGCGAGCGGCACAGTCATCACGGCCGTCGGGCTGTTGTTGCTGTTGTTGCTCGCTGTCGTCGTCTACGAGACGGTCGAGATCGTGGACGCCTACGAGAAGAAGGCCCTGACCGTGTTCGGGGAGTACCGCGGCCTCCTCGAACCCGGCATCAACATCGTGCCGCCGTTCGTGGCGCGCACGTACCCCTTCGACATGCGCACGCAGACCATCGACGTCCCGCGCCAGGAGGCCATCACGCGGGACAACTCGCCGGTGACGGCGGACGCGGTCGTCTACATCCGCGTGCGGGACGCCAAGCGCGCGTTCCTCGAGGTCGACGACTACAAGACCGCGGTGTCGAACCTCGCGCAGACGACGCTGCGCGCGGTGCTCGGCGACATGGAGCTCGACGACACGCTGAACAAGCGCCAGCAGATCAACTCCCGCATCCGCACGGAGCTCGACGAGCCGACCGACGAGTGGGGCATCCGCGTCGAGAGCGTGGAGGTCCGCGAAGTGAACCCCAGCCAGGACGTCCAGCAGGCGATGGAACAGCAGACGTCCGCCGAGCGCAAGCGCCGCGCGATGATCCTGGAGGCCCAGGGCGAACGGCAGTCCGCCATCGAGAAGGCCCAGGGTGACAAGCAGTCGAACATCATCCGCGCGCAGGGCGAGAAGCAGTCCCAGATCCTGGAGGCCCAGGGGGACGCCATCTCCACGGTGCTGCGCGCGAAGTCCGCGGAGTCGATGGGCGAGCGCGCCATCGTCGACAAGGGCATGGAGACCCTGGAGTCCATCGGGCAGGCGGAGTCGACGACGTACGTGCTCCCCCAGGAGATCTCGAGCCTGCTCGGCCGGTACAGCAAGCACCTCACGGGCAGCGACGTCGCGGAGGACGCCGAGAAGCTCACCACCCAGGACTTCGACGCGGAGACCCGCGAGCTGCTGGGCCTGGACGACATCGACGAGATCATCAACCAGATCAGCGAGGAGGCGGACGTCGACCCCTCGGAGATCGAAGAGCAGGCCCAGGCGGTCAAGGAGGGCGAGGACGCCGGCCTGCGGTCGACCGACGAGGTCATCAGCGAGATGGACCAGGAGTTCGAGGACGGCGACGACGGGGAAAGCAAGTCGTAACCAGTTTAACGACCGCTTACAACGAGCTGGCGGCGAACAGGCACCGAATGCTTTTGCCGTCCCGCCGCCTAGGGTGGCCTGAATGGGCATCGACGAGGACAAGCGCGCGACCCTCCGCCGGTTCGCCGCGGTGGGCGCCGCGAGCCCGCTGACGCGGCTCGCTGACGGCGACGAGGACGACGGGGACGCCGGCGGGAGCGACGTCCGCGACGCCATCACCGGCTACGTGACGACGACGCCGGGCGCGCACTTCTCGAAGCTCCGCGACGACCTGCAGCTCGGCACCGGGGAGACCCAACACCACCTCCGCCGGCTGCTCGAGGAGGGCGCCGTGGAGAGCGCTCGCGACGGCGACTACCGGCGGTTCTACCCGGCCGGCCGCTTCTCCGCGTTCGAGCAGCGCGCGCTGGGCTACCTCCGCCGGGACACCCCACGGGGGATGGTCGTGAACCTGCTCGCGGACCCGGACGCGACCGCTGGCGACCTCGCGGAGCGCCTCGACGTCTCGCCGGCGACGGTCAGCAAGTACGCCGCCCAGCTGGAGGAGGCTGGCGTGCTGTCGCGGGCGGACGGCTACGCGATCCAGCAGCCGGAGACGCTGATCACGCTGCTCGTGCGGTACGCGGACTCCTTCGACGCGCAGACCGCGGAGTTCGCCAGCGGGGCTGCGGACCTGCTCTCCTACGAGCCCTGACCGACGGACCCACTCTCCTGCGAACCCCCACCGCCTGACCGCCTGGTCCGAGGAGCCCTGACCGCCTGACCGCCGGGTCCGAAAAGCCCTGACCGCCTGGTTCGACCGGCTAGCGGTTCCCGGGCGTCGCTACGGGAGACGGGAACCCACTCGAAGCGGACAGACACTGGTCGTCCGGCGGGGCCGGACGGAGAACGCGAGGCGCCGGTCGGTCGCGGGCTGCGGCGACCGCGGCTGGCGCGGCTGGATGACGGGGCCGCGCCTGACGTGTCGCTGCAGTCGTCAGGCGTCGACCTTCCAGGTGGTCGACGAGGAGTACCCCCAGCGTTCGACGTCGACGTCGAACTCGCCGTCCTCGATGGCTGGCATGTTCGCGCCGACCTCCTTCGCGGAGAGGTCGAGTTCGTCGCCGATGAGCCGCGACTTGAAGTAGGTCCGGTCGTCGGCGTGCTCGCGGAGGTACTCGAGGATGCGGCGCTGCTTGGGGGTGAGTGCCTGGCTCGACGCGGCGGTCGCGCTCATATCTCTGGATTGGTCGGCACCCCCAAGAGGGGTTTGGTACGTGCGGTAAATCGCCCGCAGTCTTGCGGTTTCTCCGCTGCCGACGGGCGCCTGGGTCGACTGGGCGCGCGGAGTTGGTAGGCGCGGTGAACGCGCGTCGACCGCGAGGCTGTCAGTGCCACACACCGACCGCGAGTGCGCGCGGTCAGGCACACCGGCCGCGAGCGGGGTCCGCGCGGCGGCCCTCGGACGCGGGAAGACAGAAAGTTCATACGCGGGCCAGCCCGATTTCCGCACCGATGACGGATCCGGGCGTCGAGGTGACTGTCGTCCTCCCCGCGTACAACGAGGCGGAGACCATCGAGACGACGGTCCGCACGACGCTCGAACGGCTCGGGGAGTTCCTCCCCGCGGGCAGCTACGAGGTCGTCGTCGCGGAGGACGGCTGCGAGGACGAGACGCCCGAGATCGCCGCGCGGCTGGCCGCCGAGGACGACCGCGTGCGGCACTTCCACAGCGACGAGCGCCTGGGCCGTGGCGGCGCGCTGAACGCGGCGTTCCGGGACGCGCGCGGCGACACGCTCGTGTACTTCGACACGGACCTCGCGACGGACCTCCGCCACCTCGAGGAGCTCGTCGAGAGCGTCCGGAGCGGCGAGTACGACCTGGCGACCGGGTCGCGGTGGATCCCCGGCCAGCAGGCCGACCGGCCGATGAAACGCGGCATCCCCTCCAGGGGGTTCAACCTCGCCGTGCGCGGGCTGCTCGGGTCGCGGCTGCGCGACCACCAGTGCGGCTTCAAGGCGTTCGACCGCGAGGCGTTCGAGGCGCTGGCCGAGGACGTCGCGGACGAGCACTGGTTCTGGGACACGGAGATGCTGGTGCGCGCGCAGCGCCGCGGCCTCGACGTCAAGGAGTTCCCCGTGGAGTGGACGCCCCGGGAGGACTCGAAGGTCGACCTGGTGCGGGACGTCTTCGGGATGGGCAGCCAGATCCTGCGGTGCTTCTGGGAGTTCAACGTCAGCCCGTACGCGAACCGCCGCACCGGCACGGTCGTCGGCGTCCTGCTGTCCGTGGTGGCGTTCGCGCTGATGTTCGTGTACATCGACGTCGGCGCGTTCGTGGACGCGGTGGGGAACGCCGACCCCGCGCTCGTGCTGGCGGGCGCGGCCGTCTACGTGCTGTCCTGGCCGCTGCGCGGGCTGCGGTACCGGGACATCCTCGCGGAGCTCGGCTACCGGGAGGACGCGTGGTTCATGACGGGCGCGGTGTTCATCAGCCAGACGGGGAACCTCGTGATCCCGGCGCGCGCCGGCGACGCCATCCGCGCGTACGTCGTGAAGGCGCGCCGGAACATCCCGTACACGACGGGGTTCGCGTCGCTGACCGTCGAGCGCGTCTACGACCTCCTGACCATCACCGTGCTGGCGGGCGGCGTGCTCGTCGTGCTCGCGGCGTTCGCGCCGGAGACGGTCGCCGAGCTCGCGTCGACGGCCGCCGGCGAGGGGTTGAGCGGCCAGGAGTCCCGCGCCGTCCAGCAGGCGGTCGTGGTGGCGTCCGCGGTGGGCGTGCTCGCAGTCGGCGCCGTCGCGGCGATCGTGTGGTCGGCGCGCTCGGACTCGAACTACGTCCGCCGGGTCGTGGAGTGGGCGAGCGACGACTCCTACGTGGAGTACGTGGCGTCGGTCTTCGAGCAGTTCGTCGGCGACGTGCAACGCGGCGCGGCGGACGCCCGCGCGTTCGCGCGCATCGGCGGGACGAGCGTCGTCATCTGGACCATCGACGTCGCGACGGCGCTGCTCGTGTTCCTGGCGTTCGGCCTGGACGTCCAGCCGGTGAGCCTGCTCGCCGTCGGGTTCTTCGCGGTGAGCGTCGGCAACCTCGCGAAGGTCATCCCGGGGCCGCCGGGCGGCGTCGGCATCTACGAGGCGGCGTTCGCGGCCATCGTGTCGACGCTGCTGCCGGTGTCGTTCGGGCTGGCGCTCGGCGTCGCCATCGTCGACCACATCGTGAAGAACGTCGTCACCGTGGCGGGCGGCGCGCTCTCGATGACGTGGCTGAACGTCTCCCTGACCGAGGCCGTCGACGGCACCGACGCCGACCTGGGCTCGGAGCCGGACGCGGTCGCGCCCGAGGAGTGAGTCGGCGGCCGCGACGGCGCCCAGAGTGTGCCCGACGGCGCCCGGCGTCAGTAGTAGTCGGTGAGGAACGGGCCGAGCGCGCCCGCGACCGCCGTCCGGAGCGCCTCGGTGCGGTCGGTGACGCCGCCCGTGAGCACGCCCGCCGCGCCCCGGTTCTCCGCGACGCCGGAGGTGTCCAGCAGGTCGTCCATCACGGGCCCGAGTTCCGCGCCGTCGCGGAGCCGGTCGGCGACGCGGTCGGGGAGTCGCATGCGCGGACCGGCGCCGACCTCCCAGCGGTCGCCGTCCGTGGCGGCCGCCCACATGACGAGGAACAGGCCCGTCGGGCCGGGCGCGACGCCGCCCTCCAGTCCGACGCCGAGGTCGTACGCGCCGGCCGCGAGCGCGCGCTCCGCGCGGTTGCGCGCGCCCTCGACGGTCTCGTCGTCCCCCCACGGCTGCTCGGGGACGCCGCTCTCGACCGGGACGGGCTCGACGGTCGCGTCCGGGAGCGCGGCCGCGACCGCGTCGCGTTTCACCGGGTTGCCGGAGCCGACGGCGACTCGCATACCAGTCCCCGGGCGGCGCCGGCCCTTAGTCGCCGCGGATCCGGTCGGCGAGCAGTTCCAGGCCGTCGAGCAGTCTGGGGCTCGGCTGGTTCAGGAGGCTGTCGTCGACGACGTGCACGTCGGCGTCGAGGCCCCAGCGGTCGGCCGGGTCGGCGTCGACGCGGTCGCCCTTCCCGCAGACGTGGACGACGGCGTGGTCGGGGTCGGCTCCGCGGACCTCGCCGGCGTCGACCTCGCGGGAGCGCTCGCCGGCGTCGACGAAGGGGTAGCGGCCGCCCGCCGCGGCGACGACGTCCGGCACCCAGTTCCCGGCAGCCATCGGTGGGTCGTCCCACTCCTCGCAGTAGACGACCGGGCCGTCGGCCGGCGCCCGCTCGCGGACGGTGGCGACGCGCTCGCGGCTCGCGGCCTCGAGGTCCGCGCCGGCGTCCGGCAGTCCGACCGCGTCGCCGACCGCGGCGAACGACGCGAGCACCGCCTCGAGCGTGCCGGGTTCGTGGTGGGCGACGTCGAATCCGCGGTCGCGGAGGGCGTCGCGGACGTCGCGCTGGAGGGGGTCGCTGGTGAGGACGACGTCGGGGTCGCGGTCGGCGACGGCGTCGTAGTCGGGGTTCAGCCAGCCGCCGACCTTGTGCGCGTCGGCGTCGTCGTGGTGGGTGACGCCGACCAGGCGGTCCGCGCCGCCGAGCGCGGCGACGGTCGCGGTGGCGCTGGGCGCCAGCGAGACGACTCGCATGGCCGCGGCTTGGAGTGGGGGCGGCATAACGAGTCGGGTCGCGCCGCGCGGGCGGCGCGGACACCGGTCGCCGCCTGTGATTCCCTGACACGTGCTGCGCTCGGGAACGAAACCGTTAAGTGAGAATTGAGTAAACGAATGTCCCACGACTCATCCGGGTTCTCCGGGGGATTTCATCCAAATGACAGATACGCGCATGCGCTCCCGAGAGCAGGAGCGCACGGACGAACAGGAGACCGTCGACGGCTGCCCCGAGTGCGGCGGCCTCGTCGTCGACGACGAGGAGCACGGCGAGTCGGTGTGCGCCGACTGCGGGCTCGTCGTCGAGGAGGACGGCATCGACCGCGGCCCCGAGTGGCGCGCCTTCGACGCCAAGGAGAAAGACCAGAAGAGCCGCGTCGGCGCGCCGACGACGAACACGATGCACGACAAGGGGCTGTCGACGAACATCGACTGGCGGGACAAGGACGCCTACGGCAACAGCCTCTCGTCGAACCAGCGCCAGAAGATGCAGCGGCTCCGCAAGTGGAACGAGCGCTTCCGCACGCGGGACGCCAAAGAGCGCAACCTCAAGCAGGCCCTCGGCGAGATCGACCGCATGGCGTCCGCCCTCGGCCTCCCCGACAACGTCCGCGAGACGGCGTCCGTCATCTACCGCCGCGCGCTCGAGGACGACCTGCTGCCCGGCCGGTCCATCGAGGGCGTCGCCACCTCCTGCGTGTACGCCGCCGCGCGCCAGGCCGGCGTCCCACGCTCGCTGGACGAGATCGCCGACGTCTCGCGCGTCGAGAAGGCCGAGGTCGCGCGCACGTACCGGTACGTCGTCCGCGAGCTCGGCCTCGAGGTCGCGCCCGCCGACCCCGAGAGCTACGTGCCGCGGTTCGCCTCGGACCTCGGGCTGAGCGACGAGGCGTCCCACCGCGCCCGCGAACTCCTCAAGACCGCCAAGGACAAGGGCGTCCACTCCGGGAAGTCGCCGGTCGGCCTCGCCGCCGCCGCGGTGTACGCCGCCGCGCTCCTGACGAACGAGAAGACCACGCAGGCGAAGGTCTCGGAGGTCGCGGACATCTCCGAGGTCACCATCCGGAACCGCTACCACGAGCTGCTGGAAGCCGAGGACACGATTCCCGTCTAGCGAAGGCTTTTCTCCGTCGGCCGTCACCGACGCGGTATGGACTTCGAGGAGTTCGTGCTCGCGGCCGTCGTCACCGACCTCGACGACGAGCCCGCGGCGCGCGAGCACGCCGACGCCGTCGAGTTCCGCATGGACCTCGCTGCCGACCCGCTGGGAGCGCTCGACGACTACGACGGCGACCTCCCCGTCGTCGCGACCAACCGCGCCGCGTGGGAGGGCGGCGAGGCCGACGGCGACGACCGGATCGACGCGCTCGCCGAGGCCGCGCGCACCGACGCCGTCGCCGCCATCGACGTCGAACTCGCCGCGCTCGTCGGCGACGGGAACGGGGACACAGCGGGCCCGAGCGGCGAGGGCGCCGAGGCGCTCGCGGCGGCGCGCGCAAGCGACACCGCGACGATCGTCTCCAGCCACGACTTCGAGGCGACGCCGTCGATGGGCGAGATGGCGGAGACGCTCGCCGAGGCGTGCTCGCTCGGGGACGTCGGGAAACTCGCGGTGACGGCCCACGACCACGGCGACGCCCTCGACGTGCTGCGGGTCACCCACGAGTTCACCGCGGTCGACGCGCACGTCGCGACGATGGCGATGGGCGAGGTCGGCCGGCACACGCGCGCCGTCGCGCCGCTGTACGGCTCCCGGGTCGGGTACGCGCCCGTCGACCCCGAGCGGGCGACCGCGCCCGGGCAGTACGACGCGGCGACGCTGCGCGCGCTCGTCGACGACCTGGTGTGACTCGCGGCGGGCCGAGACGCGACAGCCGCGTCGGGCGTTCGGTGGCTTTAGGAGCGCCGAGCACGGAACTCGGGTAACCGTGGTCAATCGACGCGGCGTCATCGCGGCGGTACTCGGCTTCGTCTACCCGGGGCTCGGGCACGTCTACCTGCGGAAGTGGCTGCGGGCGCTGTCGTGGTTCGTGCTCGCGCTCGCGACGGCGGCGCTGGTCGTCCCGGACTCGGCCTACCAGGCGTTCGAGGCCGACGGCTTCGACGGCCTGATGGCCGCCAGCGAGAGCTTCGGGACGAACGTGACGCTGAGCCTGCTCGCCATCAGGCTGTTGAACGTCGCGGACGCGTACGTCGTCGCCGTCCGCGAGGCCCGCGAGCAGGTCGCGGAGGCCATCCCCACGCCCGGCGAGGCGGTCCGCGACGCCGCCGGCGGCGACGAGAGCGGGGACGCACAGCCGGCGTCGTGTCCGGCCTGCGGGAAGGAGCTGGACCCCGACCTCGACTTCTGTCCGTGGTGCACCACGGAACTCGACGGCGACGGCGACGCGGACGCCACATAAGCGAGACGGCAGGGACGCGGACGCCGAGTCGGCGAGACGCCCGCGACGCGGACGCCACGTAGGCGAGACGGCGGGGACGCAGAGCCCCGTAGGGAGAGTGGCGAGGGTTACTGCTCGATGATGCGCTCCTCGATGGCCTCGCCGAAGTGCCGGGCGCCCTCCTCGAGGTAGACGAGGAGGTCGTCGCCGACGGAGAGGTCGGTGACGGCGACGCGGCCCTCGGCGGTGGCGACCTTGATGGTCTCGGCGTTCTGGAGGAGCGTCTCGATGCGGTCGCCGTCCGCGGTCTCGGCCTCGACGCGGAACATCGGGCGCTTCTCGATCTTCGCGCGGCCGACGACCGCGCTGCGCGTGCGGCCCTCGCGGTCGACGACCTGGACCTCGTCGCCGGACTGGAGCTCCGCGAGGTACTTCGTGCCGCCGTCGGGCGTGCGGACGTACGCGTGGACGGCGCCGGCGTTCACGCGGAACGGCCGGGACGCCACGTACGGCGACTCCGCGGTCTCGGCGTGGACGAAGAACAGCCCCCTGCTCATCGAGCCGACGAGCATCCCCTCGTCGTCCGCCATCAGGCTGCCCGTGTCGACGCAGACGCGGTCGGCGCTGCCCGCCTCCTCGATGGCCGTGACCTCCGCCCACGAGAGGTCGAGTCGCTCGCGGTCGGCGGCGTCCCGGACGTTGACGGTGCGGCGGATCTCGTCGGGGTCGTCGCTGTCCAGCAGGACGGCGTCCGCGCCGACCTCCAGCGTCTCGAAGGCGGTCTCGGCCTCCTCGGCGGACTCTACGCCGGCGACGAGCGCGGTCTCCTCGCCGATGCGCGCGATGAGGTTCTCCAGCGGGATGATCGTCCAGTCCTCGCCGACCACGAGGGTGTACTCGGCGTCCCGCGCCGTCTCCTCGGCGAACGCCTCGTAGCGCTCGTCGAGGATGCGGACGTAGCCGGCCTCGGCGTTCCCGCGGCGGATCGTCGAGAGGTCCGCGCTCCCGGAGAAGTCCTCGGGGAGGTCGACGGTGCCGTCGCCCTCGCCGTCCTTCCCGACGACGTACGCGTCCGGCTCGTTCGCGTCGCCGTCGTCGACCTCCTCGATGACGTCGCCGTCGTCCGAGCGGAACGCCGCGACGTTCACGCTGCCGAGCTCGCGCACGCGCTCGACGTCGCGGTCGTCGACGAGCACCCAGTCGACGCCCGCCTCCAGTCCCGCCGTAATTCGTCGCTTCCGGGTCTCCCAGTCGCCGACCGCGTCGTCGGCCTTCAGCCAGACGGACCGTGTCATTGCCGGAGCGACGCGGCACGCGGCCTAAAACGTACCGGAGGCCCGCGTTCTTGCAGGACCGCTTCGCGGCCGAGGGCGTGACTGGGAGCGGCCGACCGCGAGACTGTTTGTCTCGATACCCCAACACCTATTGTGTTGGCCTCGTCTAGCCAACACCAGCGATGCCGTCCCCCGACCTCTCCAGACCGGACACCGACCTGCTCGAAGCGCTCGCGTCCCGCGGCGAGATACCGCTCGCCGTCGACGACGGCCACGTCGCCTCGAACGGCGTCGACGCCGACACGCCTGCCGGCCGCCTCCAGTTCGAAGTCTACCCCGTCGAGGACTACGGCAACCGCCACGAGCGCCACGACCCGGCGAACGACGTCCACGTCCACCAGTGGTTCTTCGACGGCTACAGCGTCGCCGTCGTCCACGACACCGACGCCGACGACCACGCGCTCGTCGTGCGCGAGCAGACGCCCGACGAGCGCGCGACGGAACTGGCCGACCACGGCGTCCCGGAGCGCCGCGCCGAACTCGTCGCGCTCCGCGAGCAGGGCCTGTCGTACAGCGACATCGTCGAAGCCACGGGCGACGACGGCCCGAACCACCGCGGCGACGTCTCCAAGCAACTGCAGGCGTTCAACCGCGACCTCGGCCAGGCGAAGTGGCTCGTTCGGAACGCCGACACGCTGGACCTCGGGGGCGGCCGATGACTGGCCGCGACGCCGCGGGGCGAGACGAGCGAGACGACGCCGTCGCGATAGCGACGCTCCCCGAACTCCGCCAGCCCACCGTCTCGCCGGACGGCGACCGCGTGGCGTTCTACTGGGACCGGACGGGCCGCAACGAAATCCACGTACTCGACCTCGCGTCCGGCGGCGTCGCGCAGTGGACGGACGGCGACGCGCCCGCGAGCAACGTCTGGCCGCTGGCGTGGACCGCGGACGGCCAGCGCGTGCTCTACCACCACGACGACAGCGACGGCGCAGAACGGCGCGACGTGTACGCCGTCGACGCCGGCGGCGACACCGAGCCGGTCGTCCAGACGGACGGCACGACCACCGTCCGGGCAGTGGGAGACGACGGCGAGACGCTGCTCGTGCGGTCGAACCACGGCGGCGGCATGGACGCCTACGTCGCCCACACCGCCAGCGGCGACCTCGCGCAGGTGACTGACACCGACTTCCCGGTCTGGCGGCCGATTCTGTCCGCGAGCGGCGACCGCGTCGCCTACCCGGGCAACGACACCGACGACCCCTCGAACCGCGACGTGGTGGTCTGTGACACTGACGGCAGCTACCGGCGCACCCTCGACGTCGGCGAGCGCGGGTCAACCACCGCGCCGAAAGACTGGAGCGCGGACGGCGACCGCCTCCTCGTCGCGGACGACGCGACGGGCGTCGCGCGCTGTGGCGTCTACGACCTCGTCGCCGACGAAGTGTCGTGGTTCGGCGACAACGACTACGTGGAGGACCCGCAGTGCTTCTTGCCGGACGGCGAGCGGTTCGTCGCCGCGCGGAAGCGAGACGCGCTCACGGTCCCGGTCGTCTACGACGTCGCGAGGGGCGAGGGGCGCGAACTCGACGTGTCCGACGGCGTCGCGCACTTCGGCCGGCGCGCGAACCGCGTCGTCGACGACGACCGCGTCCTGCTCGCGCACGCGACGCCGACCCGGCGCCCCGAACTGCTCGTCTACGACCTCGCGACTGACGACCACGAGCGCGTGCTCGACCGCGACTACGGGCCGTTCGAGCCCGCGGACTTCGTCGAACCCGCTTTCGAGTACGTCGCGTCGGACGGCGTCCCGGAGACGCCGGCGCGAGCAGTCGACCACGACAGCGACGAGACGCTCGACGTCGGGACGCTGTTCTACGACCCCGGCCGGCGGCCGGCGCCGCTGGTTGTCTACCCCCACGGCGGCCCGCACATCGCGGACCGCCGCGAGTTCGACGCGCGCGCCCAGTTCCTCTGTCGGCGCGGCTACGCCGTCCTCCAGGTGAACTACCGCGGTTCCAGCGGCCGCGGCCGGGACTTCCAGCGGGCGCTGTACGGCGACTGGGGCGGCGCCGAACAGGGCGACGTCGCCACCGCCGTCGAGGGCGTCCTCGACGAACACGACTGGCTGGACGCCGACCGCGTCTGCGTCTACGGCGGCTCCTTCGGCGGCTACTCGGCGCTCTGGCAGCTCGTCCAGTACCCCGACCTGTACGCCGCCGGCGCCGCAATCGTCCCGATGACGGACCTCCCAGACATGTACGAGCACACGGTTCCGCAGTTCCGGTCGGGCTTCCTGCAGACGCACCTCGGCACGCCGGCCGAGCATCCAGACCTGTACGAGCAGCGCAGTCCCGTCACGCACGCCGGAAACGTCGACGCGCCGCTGTTGCTCGTGCACGGCGAGAACGACCCGCGCGTGCCGGTCTCGCAGTCGCGGCGGATGCGCGACGCGCTGGCCGACGCCGGCCGCGATGTCGGGGAGGGCGGCGGCGTCGAGTACCACGAACTCGCGGACAGCGGGCACTTCGGCGCCAGCGAGGGCGACCTGCCGCGGCCGCTCGCCCTGCTCGACGACTTCCTCGAACGCCGACTCTGAATCGCCAACGGGCCTCCCCGCGCCGCCGCACCGCCGCGGGGCGTGCCGGAACGCCACGATTTATGCCCGTGAACCACCGTCTGACTGGCATGGCAACGCGTGACTCGGGACGCATCATGGGCGACCGCGTCCCCTTCGGGCTGGACGCCGCGGAGTCGCTGTCCTGGGCCCTCGGGTCGGAGGTCGTCGCGGCGAAACCGGAGTGCGCGCGCCTCGAGCGAACCGACGGCAGCGGGTCGCTGGCGGCGTTCCGCGCGACCGAGCACACGGTCGTCGTGCGCGTGCGGACCGCCGTCGGCCGCGAGAAGTTCTACGGGCTCGCGGCGGCGGACTTCCGGGACGCGCTCGCGGACGCCGGCGCGCGCTGGCGGGTCGTCGACGCGGACTGCTGAGGGAGACGGCTGCGAGAAGCGAGTCCAGGGCGGAACGGCGGTCAGGCCTCGATGGGGAGGCCGGTCGCCCGGAGCGCCTCGTCGGCGGTGGCGTCGTCGTGGACGACTGCGGCGATGGCGGTGGTCATCGCCGCCGGGTCGTCGTGCTGGAAGACGGTGCGACCCATGGAGACGCCGGCCGCGCCCGCGTCCATCGCGCCGCGGACGTTCTGGAGGGTGGCGCGGTCGCCCTCGGGGCTGCCGCCGGCGATGATGACTGGCTTGCTCGTGGACTCGGTGACGCGCTCGAAGCTCCCGCTGTCGCCCGAGTAGGCGGTCTTGACGACGTCGGCGCCGACCTCCTCGGCGAGGCGGACGGCGTGCCCGAGGTTCTCGGCGTCGTGCTCGTCGACGCCCGGTCCCCTGGCGTACGCCATCGCGAGCACGGGCATGCCGAGGCGGTCGGCGTCGTCCGCGACCTCAGCGAGCTGCGTGATCTGGTCGGGCTCGTGGTCGCTGCCGACGTTGATGTGGAAGGAGACGGCGTCGGCGCCGGCGCGGACGGCCTCCTCGACGGTGCCGGTGAGGCGCTTGTCGTTGGCGTCCGGGCCGATGGTCGTGGAGGCGTTCAGGTGGACGACGTAGCCGGCGTCGTTCTTGTTGTCGTGGACGCGGGGCGCGATGCCCTTCTGCGTGAGGACGGCGTCCGCGCCGTTGCTGGTGACGGCGTCGATGGTGGACTCGATGTCGACGAGGCCGTCTACCGCGCCGAGCGTGATGCCGTGGTCCATCGGGATGGTGACGAATCGGCCATCCCGGCCGATGCGGTCGAGTCGCGCTGTCTTCCCTGGTGTCATTGTCAGTGAGTAGCAAACGGGTGGCTATTTGCGTTCCGGTTCGGGCAGGCCCTTCCGCGCGCCCGCCTTCAGTTCGGCGGCGAGCGCCTCGAGGCGGTCCGCGACGTCCGCGGTGGGCAGGTCGTCCGCGACGCCCTCGGCGACGACGTCCACGTACGCGCTGCCGACGATGACGCCGTCGGCGCCGCTGGCGACGACCTCGCGGGCCTGCTCGCCCGTCGAGATGCCGAACCCGACGGCCTTCGGCACGTCCGCGTCGCGGAGGCGCGCGAGGGCGTCCGGCGTGTCGTCGCTGACGTCGTCGCGGGCGCCCGTCGTCCCGAGCCGGCCCTGGACGTAGACGAAGCCCGTCGTCCGGTCGAGCATGCGCTCGAGGCGCTCGGGCGTCGTCGTCGGCGCGACGATGAACACGAGGTCGAGGCCGTGCTCGCGGCACGCCTCGTACAGCGGGCCGGACTCGTCGACCGGGAGGTCCGGCACGACGAACCCCGAGACGCCCGCCTCGGCGGCCGCAGCGACGAACTCCGCCGGTCCGGGTTCGTCGCCGTACCGGAACAGGAGGTTGTAGTACGTCATGCAGACGACCGGGACGTCGACGTCCAGGTCGCGGACGAGGTCGAGGTAGTCGTCGGGGGTCATGCCGGCGTCGAGGGCGCGCTTGATGGCGTTCTGGATGGTCGTCCCCTCCGCCACCGGCTCGGAGAACGGCAGGCCGAGTTCCACGACGTCGGTGCCGCCGTCGACGAGCGCCTCGACGTACGCCTTCGTCGCCTCGGCGCTCGGGTCGCCCGCCGCGACGTACGAGACGAGCGCCGGCCCGTCCTCGAACGCCGCAGCGAGTCGGGAGCGGCCCCGGGCGTCCGCCGTCTCGGGGTCGCTCACTCCTCGAACACCTCCATGGAGGGCGACCCCTCGATGTCGCGCGCCGCGGACTCCTCGACGACGGTGTCGAGGTCCTTGTCGCCGCGGCCGGAGACGTTCACGACGACCGGCCCGTCGCCGTCGTACTCTTCGAGGTACGCGACGGCGTGGCTGGACTCCAGGGCCGGGATGATGCCCTCCGCCCGGGAGAGCCGGTGGAACGCCTCGAGCGCGGCGTCGTCGTCGACGTTCACGGGCGTCACGCGCCCCTCGTCGACGAGGTGCGAGAGCTCCGGACCGACGCCCGCGTAGTCCAGGCCCGCCGAGACGGAGTGCGATTCCACGATCTGGCCCTCCTCGGTCTGGAGGAGTTTCGTGCGCGCGCCGTGCAGCACGCCCTCCGTCCCCGTCGAGAGGCTCGCCGAGTTCGGCGCGTACCCCTCCTCGGCGTCCACGCCCAGGCTGGAGCCGCCCGCTTCGACGGCGAGCAGGTCGACGTCGGGCGCTGGCTCGTGGCTCCCCTCGGGCGCTCCCGGGAGACGCGCGCTCCCCGTGAACGACGAGAACGCGCCCATCGTGTTCGACCCGCCGCCCGCGCACGCGAGCACGGCCTCCGGCAGGCGGCCGAGGCGCTCGGTGGTCTGGGCGCGGACCTCCTCGCTGATGACCGACTGGAAGTCCCGCACCATCGCCGGGAACGGGTGCGGTCCCACGACGCTGCCGATGACGTAGTGGGTGTCCTCGACGTTCGTCGCCCAGTCCCGCATCGTCTCGTTGATCGCTTCCTTCAGCGTGCCGGAGCCGACGTCCACGGGGTTGACCTCGGCGTCGTGGATGCGCATCCGGAAGACGTTCGGGCGCTGGCGGTTCACGTCCGTCCGCCCCATGTAGATCTCGCAGGGGACGTCGAGGTGTGCGCACGCCATCGCGGTCGCGGTGCCGTGCTGGCCGGCGCCGGTCTCCGCGACGATGCGTTCCTTGCCCATGTACTTCGCGAGCAGCACCTGACCGAGCGCGTTGTTGAGCTTGTGCGCGCCGCCGTGCAGGAGGTCCTCGCGCTTGAGGTAGACCTCGGTGTCGTAGCGCTCGCTGAGGTTCTCGGCGTGGGACAGCGGCGTCGGCCGGCCGCCGAACTCCCGGATTCGCCGCCGGAAGTCGTCGACGAACCCGTCCTCGTTCTCGAGGACGTAGCGCTCGTAGGCGTCGGCCAGCTCCTCGACCGCCGGCATCAGCACCTCGGGGACGTACTGGCCGCCGTAGTCGCCGAACTTCCCCGCTCGCGTCTCCCGTTCGTCGGTCGCAGCGTCGTTCGTTCCGCTCATGCGTTCACCAGTGTCCGCGTGTTCTCGGCTACGTCGCCGTCCATGATGGCGCTTCCGACGAGCAGGCCGTCCGCGCCCGCCGCGCGCATCCGCCGGGCGTCGGCGGGCGTCGAGACGCCGCTCTCGGCGAGCAGCGTCACATCCCCGGGCGCGTGCGGCGCCACGGCCTCGAACGTCGAGAGGTCGACGTCGAGCGCCGCGAGGTCGCGGTTGTTCACGCCGATTATCTCGGCGCCGGCGTCGACCGCGCGCCGGAGTTCCTCGCGGTCGTGGACCTCGACGAGCGCCTGGAAGCCGCGGTCGCGCGCGGCGTCGAGCATCCCGTCGAGGTCGTCGCCGAGGAACCGCGCGATGAGCAACACGACGTCGGCCTCGACGGCGTCGAGGTGGGGCTCCTCGAGCAGGAAGTCCTTCCGGAGGACGGGGACGTCGACGGCGTCGCGGACCGCCGCGAGCGCGTCCGTGCTGCCGCCGAAGTGCTCGGGCTCGGTGAGCACGGACAGCGCGGCGGCGCCGCCGTCGGCCATCTGCTCGGCGAGCGCGACGGGGTCGTCGCGTCGCTCGCCGTCGGTCGTGGGACTCGTCGGTTTCACTTCGGCGATCAGTGGGACGCGGCCGTCGGCCGCGGCGGCCGCGAGCGCGTCCGGCAGCGACCGCGGCGTCACGGAGACGGTTCGCTCCGGCGGGTCGCGCTCGCGGGCGGCCTCGAGGATGGACCGCACCGGCGGCGCCAGCGATTCACTCTCGTGCATTGTTGTACATCGATGCACTACTCTGTACATAAGGCTTGCGTCGGGAGGCGCGGAGCGTCTCCGGACGCGCGAGCGGCGAGTGGACAACACAGAAGGCCGCCGACGCCGACCCCACACGCATGGACGCAGCCGGCATCTACGCGCGGCAGTCGGACGCGCTCGGGCGGTACGTGCAACTCGGCGTGGCGGGCGACCGCGTCGTCAGCGTCTCCTTCCCGGAGACCGCGCCCGAGAACGCGGACAGCGACCACCCGCTGCTGGACCGCGTGGACGGCTACCTCGCGGGCGCGGAGGACGACCTCGCCGACGTGCCGGTCGGGCTCACGGTCCCGACCGACCAGCGCGCCGTCCTCGAAGCCGTGCGGAAGGTCCCGTACGGCGAGGAGGTCTCGCTGGAGCGCGTGCTCGCGATGGCGGCCGGCCTCGACCCGGACCGCGAGGAGGACGTCGAGACGGCGCGCGCCGCGCTCGCGGAGAACCCCGTGCCGCTGTTCGTGCCCGACCACCGCGTCCGCGACGGCCCGAGCGGCGCGCCCCGGGACGTCGCCGCGTTCCTCCGCGACCTCGAATCCTGAGTCAGTCGCGGCCGCGAGCGCGAGTCAGTCGCGGGCGTGGAGCGCGAACTCCGCGGCGTTCACGACGTAGTGGGCGACGACCGCGGCGAGGAGACTCCCCGTCAGCACGTACGCCGCGGCGAGCGCGAACCCGAGCGCGGTCGTCACCGCCACGCCGACGGCGCCCTGGGCGGTGTGCGCGGCGCCGAAGGCGACGCTGGACGCCGCGGCGAGCAGCCACGGCGACGCGCCGAACCCGGCCGCGAACGCGCCCACGAGGACGCCGCGGAAGAGCAGTTCCTCGACGCCCGCCACGACCGGCAGCGCCACGCCGAACAGCACCAGCCAGCCCGCGGCGTCCGCGGGCGTCAGCGCCGCGCGCAGGTCCTCGTCGTAGCCGAGGCCCGCCTCGTCGAGCACGCGCATCGCCGCCTCGTTGCCGGCCGCGAGCAGGACGCCGACCGCAGCGCCGACGGCGGCGTGCCGCCAGGACGCCCCGATACGGAACGCGTCGACGGGGATCCGCGCCGTCCACGCCGCCGCCAGCACGAGCAGCCCGACCGCCGCCTGGGAGCTCGAGACCTGCACGAGCAGCGACCTCGGCGTGAGCCCGTCGGCGTCCCGGGACTCGAGGACGCCGCGGGACGCCCACGTCAGCGCCACGACCGCGGCGGTCAACAGCACGGCGAACGCGGCGAACGGCAGCCAGTGTGGCGCCATCACGAGCAGCCACGGCCACCGCGCGTAGAAAAGCTTCGGCGTCGCGTCACCCGGGGAGAACGCCGCCGTCGCGAGTGACCGCGTTTCCGCCGATCGCCGCGACGACGCCCCAACGCATATCACGGTTCTTGTCAGACTAACAGATATGTCCCGCTCTATCGGTGGTCTCTCACTCACCGCCCGGGACGCGGCCTCCGCCGCTGTCGGCGCAGCACACGCCGTGTTCGTGTTCGCGCTGTACGACTCGCTCGGCTTCACCACCGCGTACTTCCACACCGCGCTCCGGGCGGCGTTCACCGTGTGGACCGCGGTGGGCGCGCTGCTCCTCGGGACCGCAGTCGGGTGGTGCTGGTTCCGTCACCGCCTCGCCCTCCCGGCGGTCACTACGGCCGGCGTGCTCGCGTGGAGTCTCGTAGAGACGCTCCCGTACGCGCCACGGTTTAGCGAAGTCGGGTACACCGCGGTCGGGCTGACGCCGTTCACGCTCTACCGGTGGGGCTGGCTCGTCGTGCTCGCGGCCGCCGCAGTCGCGGCCGGTGTGGAGTGCGCTGTCCGGAGGCGACTGCTGGCGTAGCGGTCGTTCGAGAACAGTCACCGCGAGCGCAGCGAGCGGGCCGACGAACCCCCCGGACGGGAGTGAGGACGGCTTTTTAGCGTAGCTTCGTGCCAGCGAGTGAGCGGCGTGTGAACGCCGCGAACGAGCGTGGTCCGAGAGACGCCTCCGGCGTCTCTCGTCATCTGGAAAGAGCGCTGCGCGCTCTTTCCGCGACAGCAAAACGGTACTACTGCGGGCTCGGACTGCCGGCGCCGGTGCCGGAGTCGACCTTGCCCTCGAGGGCCTTCCCGGTGAGGGCCTTCAGGCGCTCGACCAGCGAGTCCTTCTCGGGCTCGCCGACGAGCGCGACGTCCAGCACCTCGCTGATGTGCGAGACCGGGATGATCTCGATCTGGTCCTCGTACTCGTCCTCGATCATCACGTCCTGCTCGTTCGCCTCGGGGATGATGACGCGGTCGCAGCCCGCCTTCGCGGCGGCCTCGATCTTGTGCGTGACGCCGCCGACCGGCAGCACGTCGCCGCGCACCGAGAGGCTGCCCGTCATCGCGAGGTCCTGGGCGACGGGGATGTTCTCCAGCGCGCTGATGACCGCGGTGGCGACCGTGATCGAGGCGGAGTCGCCGTCGACGCCGCTCTCGCCCGTCTGCACGAACTGGATGTGGATGTCCTTCTCGGAGAGGTTCTCGTCGCTGTACTTCTTGATGATGGCGGAGACGTTGTCCACGGCCTCCTCGGCCATCTCCTGGAGCTGGCCGGTCGAGTAGACGCGGCCCTCCTCCTGGCTGAGCGCGGGCGTGATCTCGGCCATCACGGGCAGCATGATGCCGGAGTCGCCGCCCATCACCGCGAGACCGTTCACGCGGCCGACGGCCTCGCCGTCCGAGACCTTCAGCTCGTA
The DNA here is from genome assembly GCF_037031165.1 of Halobacterium yunchengense. NCBI lineage: Archaea > Methanobacteriati > Methanobacteriota > Halobacteria > Halobacteriales > Halobacteriaceae > Halobacterium > Halobacterium yunchengense. The sequence goes on from NZ_JAYEZL010000001.1 coordinate 363,452, forward strand.
GTCCTTGCGGCGCTCGATGTAGTTGTCCACGAACTGCTGTTCGATGGACCGCGAGCGCTTCTTCGCCTCCAGGACGTCGTCGCGGCGGGTCTGCTCGTGGCCGCGCGAGCTCGCGATGTCGCCCGCGACGCGGACGAGCCCGCCGAGGTCGCGGAGCTTCAGCGTGAGGTGGCCCTTGCGGCCGGCGCGGCGCTTCGCCTCGAGGATGATCTCGCGGACGGCGTCGTCGGCGAAGTGCGGGAGCTGGCCGTCCTTCTCGACCTCCTGGGCGACGAACCGCGCGTACTTCCGGCGCATCTCCGGGGTGTCCTCGATGGTGTCCTCCATGTACACCTCGTAGCCGTACCCCCGGATCCGGGAGCGCAGCGCCGGGTGCATGTTCTCCATCGCGTCCATGTTCCCGGCGGCGACCATGATGAAGTCACACGGCACGGGCTCGGTCTGCACCATCGCGCCCGAGGAGCGCTCGGACTGGCCGGTGATGGAGAACTCGCCCTCCTGAATGGCCGTCATGAGCTTCTGCTGGCTGCGCACGTCGAGCGTGTTGATCTCGTCGATGAACAGCACGCCCTTGTGCGCCTTCTGGATGGCGCCGGCCTCGACGCGCTCGTGGCTCGGCGTCCCCATGCCGCCGGACTGGAAGGGGTCGTGGCGGACGTCGCCGAGCAGCGCGCCGGCGTGGGCGCCGGTCGCGTCCTCGAACGGCGCGACCTGGCTGTCGGCGTTGTTGATGAGGAGCTTCGGCACCATCGCGTCGCCGCCGCGGTCGGTGTAGCGGAACGCGAGGTAGATGACGCCGGCCGCGAGCACGCCCAGGAGGGGCTGGCGCGCCATCAGGAACGCGTAGCCGACGACCAGCAGGATGATGATCCACATGAGGAACGACCGCATCTGGTTGCGCTTGCGGGCTTCCTCCTTGTGGGCTTCCACGATCTGTTCGCCCTTGCCGGCGGGGACCGTCCGGACCTTCGGTTCGTTGGAGTCGTCAGGGTTGTTGTAGACCAGGACGTCCTGGAGGTTCTCCTGCGGGAGGAGGTGGCTCATCGCCTTCGCGAGCATCGACTTCCCCGTCCCGGGGGAGCCGATCATCATCACGTGGCGGTGCTGTTTGGCCGCGCGGAGGATGATGTCGCGGGCCTCGGACTGGCCGATGACCTGGTCGACCAGTCGCTCGGGCACCTCGATGGCGGACGTGTCCTCGATCTCGAGGCCGCCAAGCAGGTCGTCCTCGGCGTCGTCCTCGTTGATGGTGACGTCACCCTCCACGCCGACCTCGCTGCCGAGGTCCTCGACGCCCTCGGCGATGTCCGAGTCGCCGTCGCCGGACTCGGCGCCGTCGGCGCCGGTCGCGCCGCTGCCGGCGTCCTCCGGCCGGTCTGCGTCCTCCGGCCGGTCTGCGTCCTCCAGCCGGTCTGCGTCCTCCGGCCGGTCGGCCTCGGAGCCCTGGGACTGCTCGGCCGTCGACCGGTCGGTCCCGTGGGCCTCGGACCGCTCGCCGTCGGGGTCCTCGCGTGGGGGTTCGTCCTTCGTCGATTCGTTGCTCATAGAAGTTGTTTCGACAGTCGAAACGAGGGCCGGCCGACTGATATACTTTCTCCCTCGGAACGGCACCGAGTCTGCCATTTTCGGGCGCGAGACGGGCTCAGGCCCGGTTCCAGCGTTCGGGGGCGGTCCGCCGGCTTCGCGGCCGCGGGCCGAGCCGGCGGACCCCGCCGAACTCGCCATTCTTATGGTCGCTGACCGGGATTCGAGACGTGAGGAATGACCCGGGGGTTCTACATCGGCCGCTTCCAGCCGTACCACAACGGCCACCACCGCGTCGTCGAGCAGATCGCCACCGAGGTCGACGAACTCGTCGTCGGCATCGGGAGCGCTGGCGACTCCCACACCGCCCGGAACCCGTTCACGGCGGGCGAACGAATCATGATGATCACGAAGTCCCTCGTGGACTTCGACCTCGTGACGTACGCGGTCCCCATCGAGGACCTCGACCGGAACGCGGTCTGGGTGAGCCACGTGCAGTCGATGAGCCCGAACTTCGAGGTCGCGTACTCGAACAACCCGCTCGTCATCCGGCTGTTCAACGAGGCGGGCATCGAGGTGCGTCAGTCCCCGATGTTCGACCGCGAGGTCCTCGAGGGCACGGAGATCCGCCGCCGGATGCAACACGACGCCGACTGGGAGCGCCTCGTGCCGGAGGCGGTCGCGGACGTCGTCGGCGAGATCGACGGCATCGAGCGCATCCAGAAGGTCAGCGACTCGGACTCGAACGGCGACGACCCGAACCCCGAGTAGCGGCCAGTTCTCGACGCCCGCCACGGACAGCAGTTTTCAACGACGGCGACGAACGACCGCCCATGATAACGCTGAGTTCCGACTTCGGGTCGCCGTACCCGGCGGCGATGAAGGGCGTCGTGTTGCAGTCGAGGGACGCACAGCTCGTCGACGTCGCCCACGACTTCCCGCGGCAGGACGTGCGCGCGGCGGCGTTCTGGCTGCGCGAGGTGCTGCCGTACTTCCCGCCGGCGGTCCACCTCGTCGTCGTCGACCCCGGCGTCGGCACCGAGCGCGAGGCCGTCGTCGTGCGGGCCGGCCGGCACGCGGTCGTCGCGCCGGACAACGGCGTCGCGATCCCGGCGGCGCGGGAACTCGCGGGCGACGGCGACGTCGAGGTGTTCGCGATCGACGTCGAGGACCCGGCGAGTTCGACGTTCCACGGCCGGGACGTGTTCGCTCCCGCCGCCGCCGACGTCCACGAGCGCGGCGTCGAGGCGTTCCACGAGTACCCGGGCTACGAGCGCCGCGACGACTACGAGACCGTCGAGTTCCCCGACCCGGACCTCGCGGGGGACGTGCTCCGGGGGGAGGTGCTGGTCGTCGACGGCTTCGGGAACGCCGTCACGAACCTCCCCGGGCGCGTGCTCGAGGACCGCATGGGAGAGTTCGTGCGCGTGAACGGGAACGCGGTCGCGGCGCGGCGCACGTACGCCGACGTCGACCCCGGGCAGTGGCTGGTGACCGTCGGCAGTCACGGGAACGTCGAACTCGCGGTGAACCGCGGCCGCGGCGACGACGCGTTCGGCGTCGACCCCGGGAGTCCGGTGGAACTCCGGTGGTAGGCGGCGCCGCGGCGGTCAGCCCCGGGACTCGAGGGCGTCCCCGACGTCGCCGAGTTCCCGCTCGAGCGCCTCGCGCTCGAAGTACAGGAGTTCGACGCCGAGGACGAACGCGCCGACGGCCAGCACCATCCAGAACGTCCCGGGTTCGCGCGTGTAGAGGTTCCACAGCATCAGCGGCGCGAACCCGAGCGCGCCGACCGCGCCGACCGCGGGCGGCAGCGGGTGGACGCCGGCGTCGTCGCGCTCGCGGAACGCGAGGGCGCTCGTCGCGCCGAACACGACGATGAACGACAGTGACGCGAAGGAGGTGATGGCGCCGAGGCTGCCGTAGACCGCGAACGCCGCGGTGAGCGCGCCGAGGACGACCACCGTGCGCTCGGGGACGCCGTCGGCGTCGCCGTCCCCGATCCGGTCCGGCAGGAGGTCCCCGCGGACGAGGCGCTCCGCGAAGTGCGACGCGGAGAACAGCGTCGCGTTGATGGCGCTGCCCGTGGAGAACAGCGCGGACACCGAGACGACCGCGAAGCCGAGCCCGGAGAGGCCGACCACGGACAGCATCGCGGAGGCGGCGTCCGCGAGCGCGACGTGCGGGTGGGACTCCAGCGCGTCGGGCGCGAGCGCGACGGTGACGACGGCGACGAGGACGTAGACGACGACGGCCGTCGGGATCGCGACGTAGACCGCGCGCCGGATGGTACGCACGCTGTCCGCGACGCTGCCCTGGTCGTAGAACAGCAGCTGCCAGCCCTGGAACGCGACGAACGAGATGGCCGCCCCGACGACGGGGCCGGGCGTCGTGAGCTGGCCGAGCCCGTAGGACAGCCCGGTGTCGGTGAAGCCCGTGGCGTACGCGACGCCGAACAGGCCGAACGCGAGGAGGACGGCGACCTTCGCGGCGACGAGGACGTTCTCGGCGGCGCCCGTGGTCCGCGCGCCGAGGAGGTTCAGCGCGACGAACAGCGCCACGGCGACGACGGAGACGGCGGGTCGCAGCGGCACGCCGGCGTACGAGGCGGGGACCGCCGAGAAGCCGAGCGCGAACTCCGCGAACGCGTACGCGTACATCGCCATCGACCCGACGTACCCGAACAGCAGCGTCCAGCCCACCATCCCCGCCAGCGTGGTGTCGCCGACGGCCTGCTGGACGAACGAGACGGAGCCGCCCCGGCCGTCCCCCATCGCGTTCAGCCCGTTGTACGAGTAGCCCGCGCAGAGCGCGACGGCGCCGGCGAGCGCGAACGCGAACCACGTCGCCGGGCCCGTGACCTGCGCGACGACGCCGAGGACGGCGTAGATGCCGCCGCCGATCATGCCGCCGAGCGCGATGGACACGCACTCGGTGAGGCCGAGCTGCTCGCCCATCCACCGGGGAGCCAGGACGCGGCGCCGGCTAAGGGTTGTGGCCGTCCGACAGAACAGCGGAGTCGGTTGTGGAGCGACGGCCCGGAGGGCGGCTACTCGGCGGCGACGACGTCGTCGATGCGGACGATCATCGTCGCGGCCTCGGTGGCGGCCTCGACGGCCTCCCGCTTCACGGCGGCGGGGTCGAAGACGCCGGCCTCGACGGGGTCGCCGAGGACGCCGCGGTCGTCGGCGAGGAGGACGCCGGCCGGCCCGGACTCGACGGCCGCGTGGAGGTCGGCCATGGCGTCCACGGGGTCCATGCCGGCGTTCGCTGCGAGCGTCCGCGGCAGCACGTCGAGCGCGTCCGCGAACGCCTCGGCGGCGAGCTGTGCGCGGCCGTGGACGCCGGCGGCGCCGTCGCGGACGGCGGCGGCGGCCGCGAGTTCGGCGTAGCCGGCGCCTGGCACGACGCCGCCCTCTGCGGCCGCGGCGACCACGTCGACGGCGTCGCCGAGCGCGCGCTCGAGCTCCGCGACGACGTGTTCGGTGCCGCCGCGCGCGAACACCGTGACCGCCGGCGCGTCGGCGCGCTCGACGAACGTCGCGGCGTCCTCGCCGAACCGCTCGACGCGCACCTCGTCGGCGCGCCCGAGGTCGTCGGCGTCGACGTCGAAGGCGTCCCGGGAGAGCCGCGCGCCCGTCGCGGTGCGGACGGCGTCCGCGTCGTCGCCGTCGACCTTCTCGTAGACCACCACGCCGCGGTCGGCGAGCGCCGCGGCGACCCTGTCGTCGACGGCCTTCGTGCAGAACACGACATCCGCGCCCGTGTCGGCGACCGCGTCCGCCAGCCGGCGGAGTTCGGCCTCCTGGGCGTCCATCGCCGCGTCGAGCTGGGCGACGTCGGTGACGTCGTAGGCGACGTCGACTTCGGTCTCGCGGCCCTCGAGTTTCGCGTCGAACACGAGCACGTCCGCGTCCTCGACGCGCACCGCGGCGTCGTGGCCGAGGGGTTCCTCGGAGACGACGACGCCGTCGACGAGGCTGGTCGCGCCGGAGGAGGCGCCGACCTGCGTGCGGACGTGGACGTCGTCGCGGTGGACGCCGTCGTCGTCGGTGACGCGGCGGACCGCCGAGACCACGATGTCGGCGAGGGCGTCGGCGCTCACGTCGCCGGTCCCCTTCCCGGTCATGCTGGAGCGCGCGACGTCGCGCAGCCGGTCGTCGTCGACGTCGCCGTCCGTGGTCACGTCGTCGACGGCGTCGAGCGCGAGGTCGCGGGCCGCGGCGTACCCCTCGACGATGGCCGTCGGGTGGACGTCCTGTTCGAGGAGGTCCTCGGCGCGCGCGAGCAGCTGGCCGGCGAACACGGCGGCGGTGGTCGTGCCGTCGCCGACCTCGTCCTCCTGGGTGCGCGCGACGTCGACGAGCATCTTCGCCGCGGGGTGGTCGACGTCCATCTCCTCGAGCAGCGTCACGCCGTCGTTGGTGATGACGACGTTCCCGGAGGAGTCGACGAGCAGCTTGTCCATGCCGCGTGGGCCGAGCGTCGTGCGGACGGCCTCCGCGACGGCCTTCCCGGCGGCGATGTTCCAGCGCTGGGCGTCGTGGCCCCGGGTTCGGGTGCCGTCGCCGACGATGAACATCGGTCCCGCCGTCGTGCGTACTGCGTTTGCTGCCATAGTCAGCGAACCGATACGCTGGCGGTTCTATATGTAGTTTTCGAGAGCGCGGAGCGCGGAACGGCCCGACAGTCGAGCGCCGACGGCGCCGCCGGTCGACCGCCGCCAGCGCGAACGACCCACCGTCAGAGCGAAATACCAGGCCGGACACCTACGCGTATGCTCGAACTGGAGCACGGGTTCCGCGTCGTGGACGCCCACGCCCGCCTCCACGCCGGCCCCGGCCGCCCAGCCAGGGGCCGCACCATCGACGGCGAGGACCTCGAACGCGAGATGCACCAGGCCGGGGTCGTGCGCTCGGTGGTCTTCCCCGGCCCGCAGAAGGGCGAACAGGGCTACCTCCGCGCGAACAACGCCGTCGCGCGGCAGGCCGTCCAGCGGCCGTTCATCGCGTTCGCGCGCATCGACGGGCCCCGCGACCCCGGGGAGTCGGCGACCTCCCGCCTGAAGAACCTCCGGTCGAACCGCTCGGACTGGCAGACCTCGCCCGAGGACATCGAGCAGTACGCCTACGACGACCGCTTCCACGGCTTCAAGCTCGACCCGGCGCGCGACGGCCTGCCCGACGAGGACGTCCTCGACGTGCTCGACGACGTCGGTCTCCCCGTGCTCGTCCACGGCGGCCGGGGGTTCACGCCGTCGACGCTCGAGGCCACCCTGCTCGACCGCGAGTTCCCCGTCGTGCTCGCGCACTTCGGCGGCCACCCACTCGACAGGGACCTGATGCACGAGGCCATCGGGCTGCTCGACGCGTTCGACGACCTCTACCTCGACACCGCCGCCGTCCGCTACCGGGAGCTCCTGGAGCGCGCCATCGTCGAACACCCCGACCGCGTGCTGTTCGGCAGCGGCGCGCCCGTCGTCCACCCGAACGTCGCCGTCATGGAGATCCTCACGCTGGACGTCACCGAGGACGCCATGACGAAGGTGTTCGGGAAGAACCCGGTTCGCGTCATCCCCGGACTGGACCGGGAGTAGTCCGCGCGGCCGGCCGCGGCACTCCGCGCCGTAGTCCGAGCGGCCCACCGACGCAGCCGCGCCGCAGTCGCGGCGGACGCCCGCCTACTCCGCGTCGCAGTCGTGGCGCACCATCGTGCGGTCCATGCGCGCGCTCACGCCGTTCGGGTTCCGGCGCGGCGTCCGGTCGGCCATCCGCGCCGACATCCCGTCCTGGCTGCCCGCCCAGAGGTTCGGCACGACGGCCCGCCCCGCGGCCGCCCACTCCGTGGGCTTCGCGTCGCCGCGGACGACGTCGGCGCCGACGGACAGCGCCTCGCCGCCGGCGTGCCGGAGGATGCGCGCGACGACGCGCGCGCTCACGCCGTAGTTCTTCACGAGCCGGTAGGCCAGCGACCGGTACTTCAGTCCCCACGCCGACTCCTCGGCGTCCTCGGGGAGCCGGTGGCGGATGTCGTCTCGCTCCTCGCGGACGACCACGGCGTCGGCGCCCCACGCCACGCTGCGGTCCATCCCCGCGAGCCGGTGGGCGGCGTCCCGCGCGGCGCCCGTCTGGAGGTACTCGTCGAAGCCGTCGAGGGCCTCCAGGGCGTCCCGCGCGAACGCCACGTTCCCGCCGTCGAAGTACGTGACCTCGCGGCCGCAGATCCGGGCCCGTTCGACGGACTCCGTCGTCATCCCGCCCTCCACGCGCCGGTGGACGGGGCCCGTGACGGCGTCCGCGCCGTCCGCGAGCGCGTCCCCGACGGCCGTCAGCCAGCGCTCCTCGACCCGGGAGTCCTGGCCGACGAACGCCACCACGTCGCCGGTGGACGCAGCGATGCCGGCGTTCCGGGACGCGTTCAGGTTGCGCTCGGAGACCTCGAGGAGGACGTCCGCGGCGTCGTGGTCCCGCACCATCCCCGACGTGCCGTCCACTGACGGCCCGTTCACGACGACCACCTCGGCGTCGGGTGCGTGGGCCGCGAGCGCGTCGAGGGACGCGGCGAGCACGTCGCGGCCGTTGAGCGTCGGCACCACTACCGAGAGGTCCATAGCGTACAGCAGCCTGCCCGCCTGTAAAAACGTCCCGGGTTCTCAGACCGGAGCAGTGACCGCGCGTTCCGGAGCAGTGACCGCGCGTTCACACGGCGGTCGGCGCGACACCGGCACCGTCAGACGCGCGCGTCCCAGTACGAGACCGTCGCCAGCGACCGGCCGACGCCAGTCGCACCGAGCGTCTCGTCCGCCCGCCGGACCGGCCCCGCGACCCAGTCCGGCACCGCCCGGTAGAAGCCGTACGGCACCACGAAGTCGTGCTCGGCGTTCGCCAGCTGGAGGCCGGCGTCCGAGACGATGCGGCGGGCCTCGCTGTCGCCGTACAGCCGCGAGCCCATCGGGAGCAGCCAGTTGTACAGCGACCGCGCGCTGAACCGGTTGAACGTGTCGAAGAAGACCTGGTCGCGGGAGACGCGCGCCATCTCCGTCAGGAACTCCACGGGCGTGTCCGCGAGGTGGAAGAATCGCATCGCGAACACCGCGTCGAAGTGGTCGTCCGGGAACGGCAGCCGCGCCGCGTCCCCGCGCATGAACGACAGGGTGTCCGCGACGTCCGCGCGGTGGGCCTTCTCGCGGCCCTCCTGGAGCATCGGCCCGGAGATGTCCAGTCCGGTGACGTCCGCGCCGCGCTCCGCGAGCAGCACCGTGAACCGGCCGGTGCCGCAGGCGATCTCCAGCACGCGCTTGTCCTCGACCGGCCCCAGCGCGTCGAGGACGGCCGCTTTCTCCCGGCGGTCGATGAGCCGGCCGCCGCGGGAGAACCGCTTCTCGTCGTACTCCTCGGCGACCTCGGAGGCCTGGTACCACTCCTGTCCCTTCACGCTTCTCGCCTGGACTTCGTGCGTGGGTGGTTAAAACCGTACTGGAACCGGGCAGGCGTCCGTCCTGTGGGCCAGCGGCCGTCCCACCGGCGGCCGCGGAACCGCTATCCGTCCGGCCGTCGAATCGTGTCGTATGCCAACGTGTCACGGCTGCGGCGGCGAGTTCGAGGCCGCCGACCTCGTCCACCACGAGCGCGACGGCGTCCACGTCGTCCACTGCCCGGACTGCGGCTGCACGCTCGGCTCGTACAACGAGCACCGGCGGTAGCGACCGCGCGGCCGCGTCAGCCGAACACGCGCGTCGGCTCGATGCGCACCAGCACGCGCTCGCCGTCCTCCTCGCCGTGGTAGGGGTACTCGTCCTCGCCGAGGTAGTGCCGGGCCAGCGAGTCGATGTGCTCGACGGCGCCCTCCGTGGTCAGTTCGACGACCTCGCCCTGGAAGCCGACGTACCGGTAGGGGTCGTCGGGGTCGAGGATGCAGCCGCCGACGCGGTCGTCCGCACGGAGGTTGCGCTCCTTCCGGCGGCCGCGCGCGGTGTTCACGAGGAGGTGGCCGGCGTCCTCGTCGTAGCCCACCCAGACCGGCGTCACGTGCGGGACGCCGTCGGGCGTCAGCGTGCCGAGGCTGAGGAACGACCGCTTCTCGAAGAGGTCGTGGTACTCGGGGGGAATCTCCGCCATGCCACAGCGTGGAACGGCCAGGGGCAAAACACGTCGGCCTCGGCGCCACCCCCAACGTCATTATACGATATTAGGAATTAAGACCCACGGGTAGACAACCTTTACCTGCCCCAGTATGTGACGCTGTTCCATGAGCACGTCCGCCACGGAGGGCCACTCACTCATCGAAGACGACGAAGCGTTCCGCGAGCGCCTCCGCGAACTCCCGCCGAGCGCGAAGCTCGTCGCGAAGGTACTTGAGATCGAGGCGCCGCTCTCCCAGGGCCGGCTCGCCGAGGAGTCGCTGCTCCCGGACCGCACCGTCCGCTACGCGCTCAACCGCCTCGACGACGCCGACCTCGTCGACTCCCGGTACAGCTTCCAGGACGCCCGCAAGCAGGTCTACTTCCTCGCCGACGAGCAGGCCGCGGCCGCGTCCGCCGACGACTGAACGCGTCTCCCCGCGCCGCCCCCTGAGCACTTTTCCCCGCGCCGCTCATCTCGACGCCCGTGCCCGACAGCGACCCGGCCGGCCGACCGTCCACTGACGCCCCCGCTCGCGTCCCGGTCCCGGTGGAGACGCGCGCCCCGGCGGGCGAGACGAACGCCTACGTCCTCGGCCGCGGCGAGCGCGTGCTCGTCGACCCCGCCGCGCGGACGGCCGCGCTCGACGACGCCGCCGCGGACGTCGCGCACGTCGCCGTGACCCACACGCACCCCGACCACGTCGGCGCCGTCGCCGACTACGCCGACCGGGCAGACGCCGCGGTCTGGGCGTTCGCGCCGTACGCGGACCGCTTCGCCGAGGCGACCGGCGTCGCGCCCGACCGCCGCTTCCGGCAGGGCGACGAACTCGGCGACAGCGGCGTCACGGTGGTGGCGACCCCGGGCCACGCCCCCGACCACGTCGCGTTCGTCGCGGACGGCCACGCCGTCACGGGCGACCTCGCGTTCGCTGCCTCGAGCGTCTACGTCGGCGCGCCGGACGGCGACCTGCGCGCGTACCTCGCGTCGCTGCGTCGCGTCTACGCGCGGGACTTCGACGCGCTCCACCCCGGCCACGGCGGCGTCGTCGAGTCCCCGCGAGCCCGCGTCCGCGAGCTGTACTTCCACCGCCTGGAGCGCGAGCGCCGCGTCCTCGCTGCCGTCGACGCCGGCTGCGGGACGGTCGACGCCGTCGTCGACCACGCCTACGACAGGGACCTCTCGGGCGTCCGCGACCTCGCCGGCCGCGCGGTGCGCGCCCACCTCGAGAAGCTCGCCGTCGAGGGGTCGGTGGCGTGGGACGGGACGCACGCGGAGCCAGCGAGACGGCCGTAGTGCGACGACCGACCGACGCGGCCAGCGGAGCGAGCCCCACCGACGCGAGTGCGTGCGACCGGCGGCCGCTCCGGTCGGCGTCAGTCCGCCAGCGCGCGGCGGCCCAGCGCCGTCACGAGCGCGAACACGAACCCGAACACGGCACCGAGTGCGAGCGCGCTGTGGGCCGCCGCGTCGGACAGCCACACCCGGGCGGCGGCGTACGCGAGCGCCGGGACGGCCGCGGTGACCGCGAACCGCAGTCGGTGACGGTCCCCGAGCCAATCCGCGCCGCGGTCGGAGCGACTACCCATGCGTGTCCGGGACGCGAGAACGCCCAAATAGGGTCGGGGGGCCTCGCAGGCCCTGCGACCGGGTCGCCCGGGGAGCAGTACCGCCCCGTGCAACACGTTGCACGAAGACCCAGGGGCGGCGGTGACCACGGTCCGCGCATGGACGTTCGCGCCCTCCTCCCGGCCGGAGTCCGCGACGACCCCGGACGCGGGCGGCTGTTCGCACTGCTCGTGCTCGCGCCGACGCTGCTCGGCGCCGCCCACCACGTCGACCACGTCGTGCGCGGCAACCACGTCGGCTGGCCACTGACCCCCCACGTCAACGCGTTCACGTACAGCCTCGCGATGTACCCGCTGGTCGGCGCCAGCCTCGCACTCACGTACGCGGACCGCGCCGGCGTCCGGTACTGGACCGCGTTCTTCGCGGCCAGCACGGGAGTGCTGGCGTTCCTGCACCTCGGCCCGTGGGCGGTCGAACCGCCGCGGGACGTCCTCGACCCCTACGCCGACCCGCTGTTCGGCTACCTCGCGTTCGCCGTCCTCCTCGGTCTGCTGGCCGTCCTGGTCCTCGCGGCCGGGTACGCCGGCCGCCTCTGGCTCGCGGACCGATGACCGCGGGGCGCGAGCGGGACGAACAGCGCCCGAGCGGCCCCGCCCCCGACCGATGCACAGGCCTTAGTGCGGGGGCGGCGTCGGTCCGGCGAGATGCCAGCGGTGACCGTTCGGCGCCCGGAGGACCGCCCGTGATACTCGCGCGACTCGACATCGAACTCCCGCCGGAGACCATGATCCGGGACGTTTCCACGGCGGAACCGGCCGCCACGTTCCGACTGCTGTCCGGCGTCCGCAGCGGCGACACCGCGGTCGAACTCGGCGAGGTCGTCGCCGACGACCCCGTCGCGGCCGGCGACCGCATCGCGGACCACGACGCGGTCCGCGACTACGAGTGGCTGGAGGTCGAGGCCGACCGCGCGCTCGGCAAGTACGAGACGACCGACACCGCCCTCTACGAGTTCGTCGCGGACGCCGACCTCCCGCCGGAGTACCCCGTCGTCGTCAGGGACGGCCGCTACGAGTTCGACTTCGTCGGGACGCGCGCGGAGTTCGAGGGGTTCCGCGCCGCCATCGAGGACGCCGGCCGCGACTACGAGCTGCTGTCGCTCGCCGACGGGACGCCCTCGGAGTCGCCGTTGTCGGACGCCCAGCGCGAGACGCTCGAGACCGCCGTCCGCGAGGGCTACTTCGAGGTGCCGCGGGCGTGCTCGCTCGCCGACGTCGCCGACGCGACGGGCGTCGAGAAGTCCACCGCGAGCCGGACGCTCCGCCGCGCGGTCGCGCAGGTGACCGCGCGGTTCCTCGCCGACCCCCGGGACTGAGCCGTCGCGGACCCCGCCAGCGAGGCGTTTTTCCGGCCCGGGCCCGACGTTCCGGGCGTGCAATCGCTGGAGGCCGAACTCGAGCGCGCTCGCGGTCTCGAGGTGTCCGCGCTGGCGGACGCCGTCGAGGCCATCGGCTTCGAGTGCACGCGCTGTGGCGCGTGCTGCAAGAGCGAGGCCGACGACCCCCACACCGCGACCGTGTTCCCGGACGAGGTCCGGGCGGTACAGGACGCCGCCGAGAGGGACAACCGACGCAGCGAAGCCGCGTCGAACTCCAGCTCACGGGGTTCCCTGGAGTGGCGGGACGTCGCGCGCCCGATGCCGTACGGCCTCGACGGGGACGGCACCGGCGAGACGTTCGAGTGGGCGCTCCAGACCGACGCCTGCGGGGACTGCGCGTTCTACCGGGAGGACGGGTCGGGGACCGGCGAGTGCACGGTCCACGACAGCCGGCCGCTGATCTGCGAGACGTACCCGTTCAGCGTCGCGCTCGGCGGCACCAGCCAGCCGATGGGCGAGGCGGTGGACGAGGAGGGGATGGTGCGCGCCCACGAGTGCGAGGGCCTCGGCCGCGACATCTCGCGGGCGGACGCGGAGTCGCTGGCGGCCGCGCTCAAGGAGCGCGCGGTCCGCGAACTCGAGGAGGCCATCGCCGTCCGCGACGGCTACGCGCCCGCCGACCCCGACCCGGGCGAGACGGTCGTCCACGACTCCGAGGGCGCGAAGCGGCCCGACGGGACGTCCTACGAGCGGTAGGCCGGGCCCGGACGTCACCCCCCACCGACGGCACGCCGAGACTGGCGGCGCCGACCGGCGGACTATCGCCGCCGCACCAATTGTTAAGTCACCTGGGTAACACGCACGAATGGAGGCTCGTCATGGAAATCTCTGACCAACTCCTCTGTCTGTTCAGCGCGGAAGTCACCGTCAAGGACGACGCCTACGTCGTCGAAGTCCCCCGGAGCGAGGTCGAGGCCGGCTCGGTCGACCCCGGGGACGTCTACCGCGTCGCGCTCATCTCCCAGGCCACCGCCGAACCCGACGACGAGTCGGAGTCGGCGAGCGAGCCGGCGTCCTCGGAGCCCCAGCCGCCCGTCGAGCAGGGCGAGATCAGGTACGTCGAGATCGAGGACATCGGCAAGCAGGGCGACGGCATCGCGCGCGTCGAGCGCGGCTACGTCATCATCGTGCCGGGCGCGGAGATCGGCGAACGCGTGAAAGTCGAGGTGACGGAGGTGAAGTCGAACTTCGCGGTCGGCGAGGTCATCGAGGAGTGACGCGACCGGCCCGGCCGCCTGCGCCAGCGAGCAGCGACACCGTCGCCGCGCGAACTGACCGCGTCGCCGCCTGAACCGACGCCGTCACCGCGTGAACTTCGCGAGGTCCGCGCCGTCGACGCTCGGCGCACCGTCGTGGGGCCGGTCGACGAGGATGTCGCCGGCCGTACTGCTGCCGATGCCGGGGATGGCGGTGAGCTCGTCCATCGTCGCCTCGTTGACGTCCAGGGGGTGCGGGACGCCCGTCACCGACCGGTAGCCGTGGTCGGTGACCGCGACGTCGATGGTCCGCCCGAGTTCGCGCTCGCCCGGAATCCCCACCAGCAGCGAGTACGTCCCCAGCTGCCGGCCGAACGTCTTCCCGTCCTGGTGGTACTCCAGCGTCACGTCCTCGAGGACGGTGCCGGGCGGCACGACCCGCTGCAGCATCGGGTTGTCCACGGTCTCCCGTACCTCCCGCTTGTACCGCTTGAACTGCTGCTTGTGGTCCTCGGCGAGCCGCGCGCCCGTCTCGGCCATGTCGGTGCCCTCGAAGGCCATCACCTGGCGGATGTTGATGCGGCGGAGCATCAGGCCCTCCTCGAGGACGCCCCGGAGGAACTGCTTGTTGTGCTCGAAGGTCTCCTCGCGTTCGCCCGCGAGCCCGTGCACGAGGTTGATGCCGGGCAGGAGCTTCGGCAGGCGGTCCGCGGCGTCCCCGCCCCACGAGGGCGCGTCCGCCGGGTCCTCGCCCGGCCGCCAGCCGCCGACCTCGTTGACGACGCGCACCGCCTCCAGGCACTCCTCGGCGGACACGAGGAGGTTGTTCTCCTCCTGCACGAGCGGGTCCGCGGACTCCAGGCCGAACGCCGCGGTGTCGCCGGCGGTGTTGTGCTCGGCGATGACCCGGATCGCCTCCCGCGACCGTTCGGGGTAGTCCACGATGGTCACGGGGTTCATGTTGTCGAGGTGCAGCGTCTCGAGGTCGGGGGCGACCTCGCGGATGCCGCCGTAGAGCCGCCGGATGGCGTCCGGGTTCGGCGCCTCGCCGTCGCCGCCGAACGCGAGGATGTCCGCCTGCCGGCCGAGCCGGAAGTGCCGGGCGCCGTGGTCGGAGAGGTTCCCGACCTCCCGGACGACGCTCTCGGCCGACCGGAAGGAGGGGTCGCCGTACATCGGCTCCGTGCAGAACGAACACCGGTACGCGCAGCCCCGCGAGGTCTCCATCTCGCAGATGAGGTAGTCCGGGTAGTTCGGGTGCTGTTCGACGACGAACGCGCCCTGTGCGGCCCACCGGTCGAGTTCGTCGTTGTCCCGGTAGCGGTCCTCGAACCCCTCCAGGCCGCTCGCCACGAGGTCGTAGGCGGCGGCCTCGACGTCCGCCATCGCGAGGAAGTCGAAGTCGAGGTCCGAGCGCTCCATCTCCTGGGCGCCGGCGTTCTCCTCGCCGACGCCGAACCGCACCGGCCCGCCCATCACGCTCGTTCCCTCCGCGACCCACGCCAGTTCGCGGACCTCGTCGGGTTCGGCCGGCGTCCCGCCGACGTACTTCCCGGGGACGGTCATCCCGCCGACGTACACGAAGAGGTCGGCGTCCGCGACGTCGCGGTACTTCGAGCGGTCCTCCCGGAGTTCGTCGATGGTGTGGTACGTGACCTGGTCGGCCGGGACGCCGGCGTCGACGAGCGCGCCCGCCGCGTACCGCGGATACGTGGAGATGTACGGCGGCACGCCGAAGTGCGCCGGCTCGTCGACGTAGCCGTCGACGAGCGTCACGTCCAGCTCCGCGGGGTCAGTCATACGACGGCGTTGGGCGTCGACGCGTAAGAACGTGACTACACGGACCGACCGCCGGGGGTCACGCGTCCGGGGCAGTCCGGCTTGCCGCGCGGTGCTGGGCGAGCAGACAGCCCGCGAGCACGAGCCAGACGCCGACGGTCGGCGGGAGGACGAACCCGAAGCCGGCGCTCGCGGCGGCGGTCAGCGGCTCCGCGGCGGCGGCAGGGAGCACGGCCGCCACGGTGGTGACGGAGGTCCAGGTCACGGGGACGTACACGAGCAGCGACCCGGCGAGCAGGAGGCGCCGCGGCAGTCCCTCGCGCAGGAGGTACAGCAGGGGGACGGTGGGGAAGACGGCGAGCGCGGC
This sequence comes from Halobacterium yunchengense, assembly GCF_037031165.1. Lineage (NCBI taxonomy): Archaea > Methanobacteriati > Methanobacteriota > Halobacteria > Halobacteriales > Halobacteriaceae > Halobacterium > Halobacterium yunchengense. The sequence goes on from NZ_JAYEZL010000001.1 coordinate 379,445, forward strand.
GTAGAACGGCTCGAGCGGGAGCAAGAGGAGCGTGGCGTGCAGCGTCCCGGCGAGCGCGACGAGGCGGCTGCGGTAGTCCGCGACGACGCGGTTCGCGCCGGCGAAGACGGGCGCGAGCACGGCGGCGCCGACCGGGAGCAGCCAGTCCGCCGGGAGGCCGGGCAGGGCGAACGCCAGCTGGCGGCGGACCGTCGAGTAGGGCGCTCCGGGGTCGGGGCCGCCCGCGAACGACGCGACGGCCGACTCGCTCGCGAGGACGTCCGTCACCCAGGTCGCGGACGCCCCGGGGCCGAAGACGACGAGGCCCGCCGCGAGGCCGAGGACGCCGGTCGCGGTCGCGGCGGCGACCGCGCGCCAGCGGCGCTGCCGGAGCAGCCAGACGCCGACGAGCGCGGGGAACACCTTCACGAGCGCGGCGAGCCCGAACAGGACGCCGCTCGCGCGGTCGCGGTCGGCCTCGAGGAAAAGCGCGCCCGCCGCGAGGGCGAGCGCGAGCGGGGGGTTCACCTGGCCGTTCACGAGGTTCACGCCGACCGGTCCGGCGAGGAACGCGAACGCGGCGACGAGCGCGCGGTCGGTCCGCGAGAGCGCGACGCCGCCGCGTTCGACCGCGCGCACGAGCAGGACTGCGAGCGCACCGAGCGCGGCGAGGTTGAGGGCGGTCTGGAGCGCGAACGCCGCGAGCGGACTGCCGAGCAGCGCGTGCGGGAAGAACGCGAGGGCGACCACCGGCGGGTACCGGAAGCCGGCCTCGCCGACGGGCGTGACGGCGTAGACGTCGGCGCCGCGGAGCGCGGCGCGCGCGGCGTGGTAGTAGACGTCGCTGGCGAGCGCGACCTGTTCGGGGTTCCGCAGCGGGAACAGCGCCGTGTTCGCGAGGCCGGCGAGCGCGCCGGCGGCGAGCACGAACCGCGGACCGCGACCCGGCGACATACGCGAGGCAGCGACGGCCCGGCACTTGCCTGTTCCGGACGCCGGCGCTCCGCGCGAGGCGGCCGGACGGGACTGCGCGCTCGCAGCCCGTCTCACCGGAGCCCGCCGCTTTATGACCGCGCCGGCCCAACGTGGGGGTATGCCCGCCACGGAGGAGCTGAAGTGCACGAGCGACGACTGCGAGCTCGACATGTTCGAGAACCACTACACGTACGACGTGGCCGACGACCTCGGCGTCGAGGACCTCCAGTGTCCGCTGTGCGGCGGGACCGACTCCCTGGAGCGCATCGAACTATGACGGTCCGCGAGTTCGCGGAAGCCGTCGGCGACGCGGTGTTCCGCCGGATGGGGCGTGCGACCTCGCGGTTCCAGGAGGAGACGCCGCTCCCGGTGGACGTCCTGGAGAGCGACGACGAGTACCTCGCGGTGTTCGACGCGCCGGGCGCGACCGCCAGCGACGTCCAGGTGAACTACGCCGGCGGCGCGGTCGAGGTCCGCATCGACCGGTTCCGGGAGTTCCGCGACGGCTTCGAGATGACGTTCCCCGGCCGCGGGCTCTCGCTGGACGGCCGCGTGACCCTCCCCGGCGACGCGGTGGTCGACGCCGAGGCAGCGCGCGCGGAACTGCGCGACGACGGCACGCTGTACGTCTTCCTGCCGAAGGCCGGGGACGCCGTGCGCGTCGAGGTCACGGAGGACGGCGGTGAGACCCGGGACCGCGGGTCCGCCGGCGAGGCCGGGAACCACGAGTCCGCCGGCGAGGACGGGAACCACGGGTCCGCCGGCGAGGACGGCTCTCGGGGCGGCCGCGGCGAGTAGCGGCCCGGCGGCTCACTCGACGGCCATCCCCTCGACGATCTCGAACGCCTCGTCGCCGTCGAACCGCGCCGGGGCGAATGCGTCGCGGACCGCCGCGAGCAGGTCGGGGTCGCGCGGGTCCGCGCCGAAGTCGCTGGCGAGGAGGTCCGCGGCGAGTTCGCCGGTCGCGGGCGCGCGCATGAAACCGTGGCCCTGCCAGCCGGCGGCGACGTAGACGCCGTCGGCGAGTTCGCCGAGCAGGGGGTCTCGGTCCGGCGTGGCGGTGCAGAGGCCCGCCCACGCGCGGTGGACGGACGGCTCGTAGCCCGGGAGCCGGTCCGCGAGGCGGTCGGCCGTCGCCGCGACGAACCAGTCGTCGCCGCCGCGGTCGTAGGTGTCCGGGTCGGCTTCGACGGGTTCCGTGCCGTCGCCCGCGAGCACGCCCTCGGGGTGGGGGCGCGCGTAGTAGCCCTCGGTGGCGTCGTAGAACGTCGGGAGGTCGCCGGCCGCCGTCGCGGTGAGCGCCTGCACGCGGTACGGCTTCAGCGGTACCGAGAGGCCGGCGTCGGCGAGCACGCGCTTCGTGTGCGCGCCGGCGGCGACCAGGACGGCGTCGTAGGTGTCGCCGTTCACGCGCGGCGGAGCGGTGGCGACACTCGCCGCGGCGTCCGTGCGGACGTCGACGCCGGCCGCGGCGGCGAGGTCGGCGACGGCGTGGGCGTACGCCGCGGTGTCTGCGACGCCGGCGTCCCGCGCGACGGCGGCCTCGACGACGTCGTCGGTGCGCAGCGCCGGGTGCTCGGCGTCCAGCGCGGCCGCGTCGAGGCGCTCGACGTCCCGGCCGTTCGCCCGCATCCCCTCGACCTGTTCGCGGACGGCGGCGGCCTTCCGGCCGGGTTCGGTGACGAACCAGACGTACGGCGACGGCTCGAACGCGAAGTCGCCGGTCCCGGAGAGCGCGCGGAACCGCGCGAGCGCGCGGTCCGCCACCGCCGCGTCGACTTCCTCGGCGAACGCGTCGTAGAGCACGCCCGCCGCGCGCCCGGTGCTCGCGGCGGCGACGTCGCCGCGCTCGTAGAGCGTCACGTCGGCGCCGCGCGCCGCGAGGTCGTGGGCGGCGGTGAGGCCGACCGCGCCGCCGCCGACCACGGCGACCGAGGCGTCTGTGCCGGTGGCAGCGACGGCGTCGGCGGTCCAGCCGCGGGTCCCGTCGTCGCTGTCGGGAGCGTCGTCCATACCGGCGGATGCACGCGGCGGGCCAAAACTGCCGCGACGGCGCGTGCGCCACGCTAGCGCGTCCGGGCGGGAGCGGGCCGCCGTCCGCCAGTTTCACTTTCACCCCGCACGGGTGGGGTTGAAGCGGGTCCCCGGCCACACTGGAAGTATGGCACTGCAGCACCGACGCCGCGCGCCGTCGGCGGTCGAGCGCGACGAACGCCGCATCGAGGTCTCGGCGATGACCGCCGCCGGCGTGGCCGCCTACGCGGACACGCACGGCGAGGACGCGTTCATCGAGCGCCGCGGCGGCAAGACGTTCCTCGTCACCGTCGAGTGACGCCCGCGGCGCGACCCGGGAGTGCGACGAGCCGGGTCAGTCCAGGAACGCGTCCAGGCCGGCGGCCGGGTAGGCGACGACGTGGTCGACGCCCGCCTCGCGCAGCGCGTCGACGCGCCCGGCGACCGTCTCCCGGTCGCCGACCAGCGCGAAGTCGCGGACGGCCTTCGACAGCACCTCGCGGGCGCGCCCCGTCGCGGCCGCGTCCGTCTCGGCGCCCTCCGGGAGCGCGCGCCGCACGGGGCCGCGGCGCGCGGTGTACTCGCCGACGGCGTCCAGTATCTCGTCCTCGTCGCCGCTGAGCACGGTCGGCGCGTACACCGCCACGTCGCCCTCGAAGCCGGCGGCGCGCATCGCCCGCACGTCGGTCTCCGTGGTCCGGGAGAGCAGTTCGAACTGCGTCGCGCCCGTCGCGAGCGCGGTGCGCTCGACGCCCTCGGTCCCCACCCACGCGTCCTCGTGGGCGGCCGTCGCGGCGCCGAGCCGCGGCGCGATGGCGCGGCCGGCCTCCCGTTCGGAGAGGTACGCGCCGTGCCCGGCGACGAACACGCGCCCGACGGCGTCGGGGAGCTCGCGCGCGAGCGAGTCGTCCCCGAGGGGGTCGAAGCCGTCCGCGCGCACCGGCGTCGTCACGCGGACGCCGCGGTCGGCGGCGAGGTCCGCGAGCAGGCCGAACGACGGCAGGTGCTCGCGGCCCTCGTAGTCGACGACCACGCTCCCGACGGCGCCGTGGACGTCCGGGACGCGCGCGAGGTCGTGCTCGCTGGGTTTCACTGCGACCGCGTCGACGCCCGCGACCGCGGCGCGGCTGTCGCTGCTCAGCACGACAGACCACCCCGGGCCGCGAGACGACGCTGTGACTCAGTACAAGAGCGGAACGCGATCCATCGTCTCTGCGACCATACAGGCACTCACTCCGCGCTCGGGGAAAAGCGTGTCGCCGCTCGCAGGATTCTCCGGGCGGCCGCCGCGTCAGCGCTCGGGGTCCATCTCCACGACCCCGGGGTCGCGGTCCGGCGGCGTCCACCCCACGCCGAGTTCGAGGAACTGCACGAGGATGCGGCCGGTCGCCCCCCAGACGGTGTAGCCGTCGACGTGGAAGAAGTGGACGACCGCCTCGCCGTAGCGCGGGTGGACGCGCTTTTCCACCTCGTAGTTGGCGGGGTCGGTGAGCGCCGCGACGGGGAGGACGGCGACCTCCTCGACCTCGCGCTCGTCGGGCACGAACTCGCGGTCCGGGACGCGCGCGACGAACGGCGTCACCGAGTACCGCGACGTCGTTCGGATGTCGTCGAGCTGGCCGACGAACGAGACGTCCTCGCGGCGAAGCCCGATCTCCTCGAACGCCTCGCGCGCCGCCGTGTCCCGGAGGTCGTCGTCGCTGGGCTCGCGGCCGCCCCCGGGGAAGCTCATCTGGCCGGGGTGCTCGCCGAGGTGGTCGGCGCGCTTCGTGAACACCAGCGCCGCGCCCGCGTCGCGCTCCACGACGGGCACCAGCACCGCGGCGTCGCGGTCCTCGTCGGTGACGCGCGTCGGCCGGTGCGCCGCCACCCGCGAGAGGTCCATGCGGGGACGGACGGCCGCGACGACCTTAACTCACGCGCCGTCGCCCAGTTTCCGGGTCAGTCCTCGGTGAGGGACGCGCGGACGTCGCCGAGGTCGACGGGCGCCCACGCCTCCGCGTCGTAGGTCACGTCCACGAGGTAGCGCGCGCGGTCGCTTCCGGGGTCGGCGTCCGCTGCCTCGTCCTCGAGGCGCGAGCGCACCGCCGACGCGAGGTCGTCCCGGGGGACGTCCCGGGGTTCGACGTCCATGATGTGCGGGAGGTCCGACGCGCGCTCGGGCAGTTCGGGGAACGCCACCGGCCCCGGGACGAGCACGCGCTCGTCGGCCGCCTCGACGGCCACGAGGGCGTACGCCCGGAGCGCCGCCGCCACGTCCTCGTCGGCGGCGTCCCGGTCGAAGTCCTCGCCGCGCTTGAACGCCAGTTCCGCGAGCGCGTCGTGCAGTTCCGCCCGGGTGAGGCCGCCGAAGAGGTCCACGACGCCCGCGAGTTCGTCGCCGTTCACGCGTCCCCGTCGCCCGGCGAGCGGCTTGAATCCTCCGCCACCGCGGCGCTCGCGGCGGCGCCGTCGACGGTCTCCGCGACGTCCGCGGCCGCCGCGTCGGCGACCGCCGCAGGGTCGAGGTCGGCGTCCGCCCACGCGGGCAGTCGCGTGTCGGGGCCCGGCGGCGCGATGGCGTCGGCGTACGCGTCCGTCTGGTCGCGCTCGCCGTCGGCGTCGTAGTCGAGGCCGTTGAACGCGGCGTCCGCGCCGTACGCGCGGACGAACCGGTCGGCGGCCTCGCGGTAGCGCTCCGCGAGCGCGCCGTAGTCGACGTCCACGCCGGCGTCCTCGACCGCCCTGAAGAGGGCGGCGCCGACGCCCTCGCTCATCTCCGAGAGGCCGGTCGGCCCGGAGACCGCGCGGTGGTCGTGCTCGTAGCGGCCGAGGTCGACCTGCGCGACGCCGTCGGCGCCGACCAGCCGGAACGCCTCCCCGAGCGTCCCGACCTCCAGGCCCCAGCGGCGCTGCACGCGCATCCGCCTCGCGACCGCGCCGGTGAGCGCGCACTCGCCGGCGAGCGCGTACCGGAACGCCCCCAGGAAGTCGACGACGTCGTGGTCGTGGGCGTCGCCGAGCGCGGCCACGAGCGGCTCGTAGAACAGCCGGAACAGCCGGCCGTAGAGGCGGTCGTTCTCCACGCGCGCGTAGTAGCCCTTCGAGACGTCGAACCCCGCCGCGAGCGGGAACAGGAGCTTCCGGACGTCGCGGGCCTCGTACGTCGTGGTGTCGGCGTCGTGGACGACGACGTAGTCGTGGCGGGCGGCGACGCCGAGCGCCAGCCAGACGTCCCGGCCCTTCCCGCGCTCGCCCGCGAGGCCGGCGTCCGCCAGCAGCGCCTCGACGCGCGGCCCGTCGCACCACAGCAGCGTGAGGGGGACGTCGAACTCGGCGAGCCACTCCCGGAAGTCGGGGACGCGCTCGGCGGGCGCGCGCAGCGCGACGACGACCGACGCCGGGTCGACGCGCTCCAGTTCGGAGAACACGCGCTCGGGCGCCAGCCCCGCGTACTCGCGGTCCGTCACCGGCACGACGACGGCCGCGCGCCCCGTCGGCGCGTCCGGGTCCGCGCCCCCGTAGTCGTGGAGCGTCGCGACCCGCTCCTGCGTGTAGTCCATACCCCCTCGTGGGGCCGCCGCCGGGAACTAGCTTGCGCCAGCGGGCAGGCGGCCGGCGCGGTACAGCGCGACGAGCGCGACCACGAGCGCGGCGAGGAACGCGCCGCCGACGCGGAACACGAGGTCGTAGGCGTACCCCCGGCCGAGCAGGGTGCCGACGAGGACGCTCCCCATCGCCTGCACGACCATCATCGACGCGCTGTAGCCGGCGTACGCGCTCGCGCGGTCGGCGTCCGGCAGGCTGTCCAGGAGGAACGTGTCGATGGCGGGGAAGAGGCTGTGGACGGCGTACCCGAGCACGACGGAGACGGCCGCGACGGCGACCACGCCGTCGACGGCGGTGAGCGCGAGCAGCGACGCCACGAACCCGCCGAGCACGGCGAGCATCAGGGGGACGTGGCGGAAGCGGTCCGCGAGCCGGCCCGTGTACCAGAACGCCGGCACGCCCGCGGCGAACACCACCGTCAGGAGGGTCTCGGCGGTGCCGCTCTGGATTCCCTTCGCCTCCGTGAGGTACTTGATGTAGAAGTTGAAGAAGCCGTTCCACACCAGGCCCGTCAGCCCGATGATGACGACGCCGAGGGCGACGACGCGGTACTGGCGGCGGATGGCGCCGAGGAGGTTGCGGTCGGCCGCGCCCGCGGACGGCAGGTCGGTGCGCCGCGCGAGCGCGAACGTCGCCGCGGTGACGACCAGCGCGCCCGCGGACAGCAGGTAGAACGGCGCGCGCCACGTGTACACCGAGAGGAGGACGCGGCCCACGAGGACCGGCGCGACGGCGGCCGCGAGCTGGCTGGCGGTGCCGTGCACGCCGATGACGCGGCCGACGCGCTCGGGGAACAGCTCGCTCACCAGGGGGTTCGCGGCGACGAAGTACGCCCCGGACGCGACGCCGACGAGGAGCGCGCCCGCCATCACGAACTCGATGCTCGGCGCCAGCGTGATGCCGAACGACGCGACGGCGAGCAGGCCGCCGGCGCCGAGGACGACGTGGTGGCGGTCGACGCGGGTCAGCAGCCAGCCGGTCGGCAGGCGGGGGAGCGCGCTCCCCAGCCACGCGAGCGTCGCCACCAGGCCGACGGCCGCGTCGCTGGCGAGGAAGTCCGCCTGCAGCGGCGCGACCAGCGGCGCGAACACGACGCGCCCGAAGTTCACGAGGAACACGAGCGCGCACAGCGACCCGAACAGGCGGACGCGCCGCGCGTCGCTGTCGGTGGCACGGGACACGACCACCGCTTCTCGGCCGCCGGGGTCAATTCTTGTGGTTCCGGGCGACGCTGCCAGCGGCCGCGTCGCCGGCCCAGCGCGACGGTTAGGCGGGGCTTACTAAAGCGACCACCCGTGGTAGGCGCTCACATGAACTCGGTTCGAAAGGCGCTCCGGACTGGGACGCTGCGGAAGGACACCTACGAGCGGCTCGTCTGCGAGGACTGCGGGCGGCCCCTGCGGACGGACGACCGCGGCGGCGTCGGCTGGCGGCGCAGCTGTCCGGACTGCGGCCGCACGTGGAAGCAGCTGCCGTAGCGACTCGAGGGCAGCAGCTACTGGACGACGGCGCCGCAGGTACCCGAAGACGGCGCCGCAGGTACCCGAAGACGGCGCCGTGCCGCAGTTACTCGAAGACCGCGTCGAAGGCGTCGGCGCCGAGCGGCTCGAACTCGCCCGCGCGGACGTTCTCGCGGACGTGCTCGGGGCTGGTGGTGCCGGCGAGCGCGCACGTCACGCCGGGCGCGCTCCGCGCGAAGTTCAGGCCGCGCTGCGCGAGCGTCTCCCCCGCGAGGCGCTCGTCGACCGCGTCCGGAATCCCGTCCAGCACGCGACCCTGCGCGAGACTCGCGGACGCGAACACGTTCAGGCCGGCCTCGTGGGCGTACCACAGCACGCTCTGGTCGCCCTCCGGTCCGGACTGGGCGTCGACGGTGAACGCGTCCGCCATGTAGACGTTGAACGGCACCTGGACCGCCCGCAGGTGCGTCGCCGTGTTCCCCACGGACTTCGCCGCCGAGCGCGCCCGCGAGATGACCTCGCCGAGGTCGAGGTAGTGGTCGTGGCCGCGCGGCACGCGGAACGCCTCCCAGGTCGCCACGCCGTAGTGCCCGACGTCGCCCGCCGCGACGCGGCGCTCCAGTCGTTCGAACGTCGCCTCCAGCTGGTCGTAGACCGCCTCGGCGGGCCGCGCGTCGAGTTGGGTCTCCGGGTTGTGGACGTAGTAGAGGTCCACCGCGTCCACGCCGAGGTTCGCCAGCGACCGGTCGAGCTGGTCCTCGACGAACCCGGGCGCGATGGCGTGACTGCCGTGCGCGAGGTCCTCGGCGTCCAGCACGCCGGTGTCGACGTACTCCGCCTGGACGAACCGTCCCGGGCGCTCGGGCTTGGACTCGTCGAACGGCACGAAGCCGCCCTTCGTCGCCAGGAAGACCTCCTCGCGGTCGACGTCCGCGTCCCGGAGCGCGCGCCCGACGGCGCGCTCGCTGCGCTGGTGGCGGTAGTTGATGGCCGTGTCCACGACGTTGCAGCCGCCCTCCAGCGCCGTCCGCACGGTCCGGTAGTAGTCGTCGTCGACGTCGTCGGTGGGGTCGCCGAGGTACGTCCCGAGGCCGACGCTGGACACCGCGCGGTCCCGCACCCGCCGGAAGTACGTGCGCGCCATCCGGTCGCCGTGGCGTTCCTTGTACCGGAACGTCCCGTCAGCAGTCGCCATGCCCACTCGAACGCGGCCGCGTCACTTGTACTCCCCGCGACGGAACGCCTCGACCGCGTCGCGGTACCCCTCGCGGTACGTCGGGTACGCGAACTCGTAGCCGAGCGCGCGCAGGCGGTCGTTCGAGCACCGCTTGCTCGTCCGCAGGCGCCGCTCGGCCGCCTCGGAGAGGTCGCCCTCGGCGAGCCGCTCGGCGACGGTCCGCTTCTCGGGGCGGTCGACGCCGCACTCGTCGGCGAGGTAGTCCGCGAACGCCCACTTCGAGACGGGTTCGTCGTCTACCGCCAGCAGCACCTCGTCGCCGACCGCCGCCTCGAGCGCGAACCGCACGACGCCAGCCGCGTCCTCGCGGCGGATCATGTTCAGGTAGCCCTCGGTGACGGGGCCCTCGAGGTAGCGCGTCAGCCGGTAGCGGTCCGGGCCGTACAGGCCCGCGAACCGCACCACGGTCGGCGCCATCCCGTACTCGGGCGCGCGCTCCCGGCAGACGCGTTCGGCCTCGGCGAGCACCTCGGTCTTCGCCGTGGTCGGGTCCAGCGGCGTCTCCTCGTCCACCCAGTCGCCGCCGTGGTCGCCGTACACGCCCGTGCTCGACGTGTACACGAACCGCGCGGGCGCGTCCTCGCGCCCGCCGAAGTGCTCGACCGCCGTCCGCAGCCCGTCGACGTACACCTCGCGGGCCGCATCCGCGCCGCGGCCGCCCGAACTCGCCGCGAACACCACCGCGTCCACGTCCGGCACCGCGGCGAGGTCGTCGTCGCTCGTGACGTCCGCCGCGACGGCGTCGAAACCCGCCTCCCGAACCGCCGCGAGGCCCGACGCCGACCGCCGCACGCCGACGACGCCGTGGCCGTCCGCCGCCAGCTGCCGGCCGAGCTCCAGGCCGACGTACCCACAGCCGAGGACCGCGACGTCCATCAGTACGGGTTCTCGCTGGCGACGTGCCGGTAGATTGCCGCGTACTCCGCGAGCGTCATCGGCTGTCGCCCCTCGATCTTCTGCTGTACCTCCTTCGGGTCGAGGTCGCCGTCCAGGCCGCTGGCGAGCGCCTCCACGTCCATCACCGCGGAGCTCATCTGGAGCATCAGGTTGTCCCGCACCTCCAGGAGCAGGCTCTCCGCGTCCGGCCAGTCGTCGCTCGCCGCGAGCACTCGCGCCGCCTCCTCGACGGTGAACGCCGGGGACTCGCCGGCGAGCAGTGCCTCCAGGCGCTCGGCCTCGACGCCGGACGCCTCGGCGACCGCGTCGACGCCCTCGGCCTCCACGACCGCCGCCAGCGCCGCCTCGTACTCCGCGCGCACCTCCCCGGGCGTCACCGCCTCGGGGTCCTCGAGTTCGTCGGCTAACACGCTCCCGGCTACGCGCTCGGCGTTCAAGGAGGCTACGCTTGCCGCGGGGCTCGCGCACGCCTACCAGCCCGGCGACCGCTCGTCCGCGTCGCCGTCGACGTCGCCGACGCCGCGCGGCCCGGACGGCACCACGACGCCCACGGTCGCGTTCACGGCGAAGGACAGCCGCTCGTTCCGCCCGACGCGCTCCCCCCTCCCGTCGCCGTCCACGTCGAACGCCACGGCGCCGTCCTCGCGGACGTACGTCGGCCCGTCGCCCCGTCCGACCGGCGACCCGCCCTCGGCCCGGACGGCGAACCGCGCCCACGACCCCTCGACGGAGACCGACCACGCGTTCGTCGTCGCGTACCAGTACCCCGGCACGGGAGCCAGCGGCAGGCCCGCCGGCACCGCGCCGACGTCCGCCGCGCCGAGCCGCCGGGCCGCACGTTCGGCCGCGACGGCGCCGCCCTCCGAGAGCGCTGTCTCCGTGACCGTCCGGGCGACGCGCCGCGTGCCGTCGACAACGTCCCCCACCAGTCCGGCGTCGACGCGAGCCGACTCGCGGCCGACGACGTCCGGCGCAGCGGCACGCAGTCGCACGTCGAGGCGGTCGCGTTCGGTCGGCGTCGCGTCGGCGAGGACGGCCGCCTCCGCGGCGACGCGGTCCGCCGCTGACCCGTTCGCCACCGCCGTCGCTCGCGCGGCCACCGAGTCCCAGCGACCGAGCGCCGCACGCGTGGCCGCGCGCCGCTCGCCGGCGGTCAGCGACAGGTTCGACGCCGCGAGCACGCCCCGGTACTCGACGGTCGCGTCCTCGACCGCGCTCGCGACAGACCGCGTGAGGTTCTCGCGCGCCGCCAGGAGCGCCCCGTCGTCCGCTCGCGCGAGCGTGCCGTTCGCCGCTGCGAGCGCCTGGGCGGCCCTGTCGAGGCGCACCGTCGGCGAGGACGACTGCGCCGGGAGCGCCGCGTCCACCACGGCGCTCGCGGCGTCGCCGTGGGGGACCGTGAACCAGTTGACGTTCCGCGCCGCGAGCGGGTGGTACGGCCGGTCGACCGCCGCGACCGTCTCCGGCGTCACCTCGCCGAGCGTCAGGTACGCCGGCGACCCGTCGACGCTCGCGACCAGGTCGCCGGACGCGGGACTGCCGTGCACGCCCGGGGCGCCGGCGCCCTCGAGGCCGCGCTCGCCGAGCGCCGCGCCGACGTCCGCGAGCGCGCCGTCGACTCGCCGGTCGCGGAGCCGACGGTCGACGCGCGCGAGGTACGTCTCGCGGACCGCCGCCACCGCGCGCCCGGTCGCCGTCCCGTAGGCCCGGTCGGGGTCGTGGAGCGCGTCCACGCGGTCGCGGAGCGCGTCGGTCGGCACGCGGCCGCCGGCCAGGTCGCGCGTCGAGACGTTCGCCGACACGTTCCGGGCGCGGCCGCGGAGTCCGGCGGCGGCGCGATACGCTCGCTCCCGGACGGCCGCGGGGACCGGCGGCGTCACGCGCTCGGTGAGCGCGAGGTGGTCACCGGCGACCGCGCGCTCGGCCAGGTCGTCCACGCCGCCGGCGTCGGCGACGAGCTTCCGCGTCGCGCCGGACGCGACCCGGTCGCGGACGGCGGGCGAGACAGTGTCGGCTGCCGCCGCCAGCACCCGGTCGGCGGCCGCCGGCGTGCCGGGGTGGGCGTCGGACCGGAACTCGTACCCGACGCCGACGGTGACGCGGTACGTGGTCCGCGTCGTCTCCACGACGGCGCGCTCGCGGTCGCCGTTCGCGTACACTCGGCGCTCGCGCTCGGTGACGGTGACGCGGCGCGCGTGCTCGCTCGCGACGCGTTCGTCGGCGGGAACGACGTCCCGGGGCGACGCGCCGGCCGCGACGGCGACGTCCCGGTCGAGGCTCGTGTCCTCGAGCGTCCAGTTCCCGGAAACGGCCCCGCTCGTCGTGGCCGTCCGGTCCAGTTCCGTCACGTCGACGTGGCGGACGGCGACCGCGGTGAACGCCGCGCGCAGCGTCCCGTCGAGGGACCCCTCGCCGTCGCCGTCGACGAACCCGAGGAAGGCGTCGTCGGCCGTCCCGTTCACGCCGACCGGGATCGACTGGTCGGGGCGGTCCGTCGCCGCGACGGCGGCGTCCACGCCGACCTTCGCCGGCGTCTCGGGCGCGCCGGTCCGGCCGAGCACGTCGGTCGCGCGGCGCTTCGCGGTGCGCTCGGTCACCGCGAGCACGTCGTCGAGGCCGACGCGAGCGACCGCGCGGCCGTACGCGCGCTCGCCGGCCGCGTCGCTGCGGCCGAAGGCGGTCCGCTGGACGCCCAGGAGCGCGCGGTTCGCCATCAGCTCGACGTGGCGGTTCGCGAGCACGTTCGCGATGGGCGCCCCGCCGTACTGGAGCGGGCCGCGCAGCCACACCACCCGGTGGAGGTAGTCCGTCAGTCGGCGGTCCAGCCCCGGCCCGTCGAGCGCGCCGCGGTCGAGTAGTCGCTCGAACCGCTGGACGCGCTCGCGGACCGCGAGCGCCGGCGTGTGGACGACCACGGAGACGTTCCGGCTGGACTCGGCGACCACGTGGCCGCCGCGGCGGACGACCACGCGGACGCCCGAGACCGTGACGCGGACGGCTCGCTCGCCGACGCGCTCCAGCGCGACGGCGTCGACCGCGCTCGCCGCGTCCGCCGGGTCCTCGATCCGGGGCAGCGAGACGGCCGCCGACGCGGCGCCCGCCGTGGCGGTCTGCTCGCGGAGCGCGCGCTCCGCGCTGGCGTACACGCGGAGCGCGAGCGCGTCCCGGAACGGCCGCTCGGGGTCGAGGGCCGCGCCGTAGCCGGACTCGCCGGCCGCGACGACCGGCTCCTCGACGGCGTTCGCGGCCGCCGTCCGCGCGGCGGCGGCGACCGCCGCGTCCGCGCCGGTGACCGCGCGGTCGGTCGCGCGGTCAGCCTCGGTCCCGGACGGCGCCGGGTCGTGGGTCGCCAGCGCGGCGGCCGCCGTCGCGCTCCCGACGAGCAACACGACGCCGACGAGCGCGAACGGGACGCGAGCGCGGTCGTCGTCAGCGAAGTTCACGCCGACCACGTCCTGACGGTGACGGTCGCCGTCTCGTCGCCCACGTCGACCTCGTGGCTGACGGCAGCGACGGACGCGCTCGGCGGCGCCCGGTCGCCGGCCCTGACGCGGCCGTCGCCCGCGACGGCGACGACGGCGACGTCGCCGTCGACCTGCTGCACGACGAATCCGACCGCGGACTCGACGGCGTCGACGAACGGCTCGCTGGCGCCGTCGCGGTCGGCGACCGCCGCGTGCGCGAGCAGCGTGCCGACCCGGCCGGTGACCGGTTCGCTGCCCGCGTCGGTCTGGTAGGTCGCCGTCGCGGTGCTCGCGAGCACGGTGCGCGCGGCGGCGTCGGGGTCGGCCGGCCGCGGGTCGTCGCCGGGGATCGCGACGAGCGCGACGACCGCCGCGCTCACGAGCAGGACCGCGAGCGACGCGTCGAGCACCGTGCTGACCGCGCGGCTCACGACCACACCTCCGCGGTGACGCGGCCAGGGCGGACCTCGCCGTCCACGCGGACTGGCGCGCGCTGGCTCGCGGTCGCCGCGTTCGGTGGCGGCGAGCCGGCGCCAGCCCGCCACTCGTGGCTGCCGGCCGTGACCGTCACGCTGGCCTCGAAGCCGGCGGGCGCGACGTCGGCCGCCGTCAGGCGGTCCGGGTCGACCACGACGGACCCCTCGGGCGTCGTCGCGTCGACCGCGTCCGCGAGCACTTGCTCGGCCGGAGCGCGGTCGCCGGACAGCCCCGAGAGCGCGTCCGCTCGCACCGCGCCGTAGGTCGCCACCGCCGCACAGAGGACGGTCACCGCGACGATGGCTGGCAGCGGCTCGACCTGCGCCCTACGCGCCGACGAGCGTGACATCGACACCCCTCCAGGTGACGCGGCGGACGGTCAGACGCCCCGGGTCGTGCCGCCACGCGTGGTCGCGCTGGCGGGCGTCGACGGCGGCACGCGCGAACGCGAGCGGGCCGTCGAAGGCGTCGTCCGGCGGGACACCGCGGAGGACCCGCCACAGCGCCGTGCCGCGGCGGACCGGCACGACCCCGTGCTCGCTGTACGCGAACCGGGACCGGGTAGTCGTCGCCCCTTCGCGGACGGCGACGGCTCGCGTGGAGACCCGGACGGCGTCCGCGTCGACGCGGCGCGTCGCGACGCTGGGGGCGTCGGCTGCGGCGACCCCGTCGACGGTCGCGGCGAGGGCGTCCGCGCGCGGCGGCGGCGAGGGCTGGGCGGCGAACGCGACGCCGAGCAGCGCCGTGCTGACGAGCGAGAGCGCGACCACGGTCGGGGGAACGTCGGCGAGCGTGTCGAACACGGGTCGGGCTGGTCCCGCCCTCCGGTTTAAACCTACAGGGCGTTGCCGGCGGCGACCGCGGTGAGCGGGTACACGGTGGTCGCCGCGAGGAGGGCGACGCCGGCGTGGTAGCCGACGAGCGAGCGGTCGAGGCCGCGGTCGAGGCCGACCGCGAGCGCGGGCAGGACGACGGCGAGCCAGAGCACGTAACCGCCGACAGCGAGCGCGAGCGCGGGCGTCGGGAGCGCGGTCGCGCCGTCGAGGCCCCCGACGCGCTCGGAGAGCGCCACGGTGACGCCGGCCACCAGCGGCGCGTACACGAGGCCCGTGTGCCGGAGCGTGCGCGTCGTCGCGGCGAACTCGCGGCGGACCTCGCGGTCGAGGGCCGCCAGATCGTCGAAGAGGTCGGCGACGTCGACGAGCACGCGGCCGCCAGGGCGGCCGGCGTCGGCGGCGTGGACGACGAGCGAGACGGCAGCGCGTGCGCGCTGGCTGGGCGTCCGCGAGAGTGGGCCGTGGTCGCCGCAGAACGCGTCCGCGACGCCGACGCGGAGCCGCGTCGTGCGGCGGGCCGCCGCGGCGAACGCGTCGCCGGTCGCACCGTCGACGGTGTCGCCGACGTCCGCGACGGCGGCCTCGACGGAGCGGCCGTGACGGATGCGCTGGCCGAGCACGGAGAGCGCGTCCGCGAGCCCGGCTTCGAGGTCGCGGACGTCCGCGCGGACCGCACACGCCGGCTGGCACCACGCGGCGAGCGCGCCGCCGGCCGGCCACCCGACGGCCAGCAGGGGGAGCGCCCATCCCGGGAGGGCCGTCGTCGCGGCGACGGCGGCGAGCACACCGCAGGCGGCAGCGGCGAGCGCGCGGCGGCCGCGGCCCGCGAGGGCGGGGTGGTCGTCGGGGAGCGCCGCGGGCGGGAACGCGACCGGTCGACGCGCGAGGATCCAGCAGACGACCGCCAGCACCGCCAGCGGCAGCGCGACGTCGTAGGCGAGCGCGACCGCGCCGACCGTCAGCGGCAGGCCGGCGCTCGCCGCAGCGGGCGCGACGCCGACGAGCGCGAGCGGCAGCACGACCCCGAACGCGTACACCGCTGTCGTCGGGCCGTGGACGGCGTCGGCGTACTCGCTGGCGCGCTCCCGGGCGCCCTCGACGGCGACGGCGAGCGTCCGGTCGAGGAGGCGTTCGCGGTCGCCGGCGGGCGCGTCGACCGCGGCGTCCAGGAGCGCGGCCGCCCGCCGGAGCGACGGCAGGTCGTCGCCCCAGGTCTCGGCGAACGCGGCGAAGCCGGCTCCGGGGCGGCCTCGCGCCTCGCGAGCGTGCGCGGCGAGACTGTCCGCGAGGCGGCCGTCCGCGTGCTCGGCGGCGAAGGCCGTCGCGGACTCCAGGGCCGGGTCGAGTCGCACAGATAGCGCGAGGAGAGCGACGAGGTCCGGGGCGGCGCCGAGCGCCCGCGACCGCTCGGCGACGTTCTCGAGCCACGGGCCGTAAGCGACGCCGACGGCGGCGGCGACGCCGAGGACGCCGGCGGCCGTCGCGGCGTAGGGTCGCCACCGTCCGACCGCGACCGCGACTGCGGTCGCGCCCGCGAGGACGAGGACTGCGCCACGCGGGTGTTCCGCTTCCGTCATGCGGTCCGGACGCTCGCGGCGCGCGCGTCGATCGCGTCCCGGACGTCGGCGTAGGCTTCGCCGGGGGCGGCCAGCGACGAGACGACGCGGCTGTTCCCGCGCGCGATGCGGCCGGTCGGCGCGACGCCGTCGCCGTCGGCCTCGAAGAGCGCGGCCGCGCCGTCGTCCGTGACCTCCTCGACGCGCGTGACCCGCCGGCCCGCGGCTGTCTCGGCGAGCGTGACGACGAGGTCGGTGGCGGCGAACGAGGACGCGGGGACGCCGAGGTCGGCGACGACGCGTTCGCGGACCCCGGCGGCGCCCTCGCCGTGGATCGTGCCGAGGACCGCGGCGTCGCTGGCGCCGACGCGCATCGCCTCGTAGAGCACGCGCGCTTCCTCGCCGCGCACCTCGCCGACGGCGATGGCGCCGTCGCCGAGCCGGAGGGCGGTCCGGAGCGCGTCGGCCGGGGAGACGTCCGCGCCCGCGGTGTCGGGGTCGGCGTACAGCGCCTGCACGTCGCGGCCGTCGCCGCGGAGCGCCCGGACGGGGAGTTCGGGCGTGTCCTCGATGGTGACGAGGCGGGTCGCCGGCGCGAGCGCCCAGAGGGTGGCGCCGAGCAGCGTCGTCTTGCCGGCGCCGCGCGCGCCGGCGAACAGGACGGCCGCGCCGCGGCGGGCGGCCTCGGCGAGGAAGCCCGCGAGCCCGGCGGTGAGCGTGTCGTTCGCGACGAGGTCAGCGAGCCGGAACGGGTCGGCGTCGTGCGCGCGGAACGCGAACCCGGTGCCGTCACTGAGGGGGTCCGTGACGCCCGCGACGCGCACCGACCCGGCGGCGCCGAGGCCGTCGATGGACGCGTCGAGCGTGGGGTTCGCCCGCGAGAACGGCTGGCCGGCGGCGGCGCGCAGCCGGGACGCGAGGCGGTCGGCGCCCGACTCGGTGAACTGGACGTTCGTGCGCGCGTCGTCGCCGTCGACGGTGACGCGGAGGGGGCCGTCGGCGACCGGCGCGCTCGCGTAGGCGTCCGAGATTCTGGGGTCCGCGAAGAGGTCCTCGAGCACGCCGAACCCGCGCGTGTGCTTCCGCAGGGCGTCCGCGACGCGCTCGCGGTGGTCGCCGGCCGCCTCGCGGACGGCGCGGCCCGGGGCGTCCTCGCCGTCCTGGACGGAGCCGTCCGCGAGCAGGCGGCGGGCTTCGGCGAGGACCTCGCAGTCGGCGGGCCCGAACTCGTACTCGGGCGGGACGACGTGGTAGACCGGGAGCCCGTCCGGGACGTCGTACTCGCGGACGGTCGCGCCCGTCTCGAGCGTCCGGGTGGCGCGGAGCCGTCCCGCGGCCGGTGGGGTCGGGTCGACGCGGGCGTCGGCGAGGGCTGGCCCCACGCGCGGACGGAGGTCGTCGTACGCCGCGAGGTCCGCGGCGACGGCGGCGAGTCCGGTTTCGGCCGCGAGGTCGGCGACCGGCCCTGCGCGACCGCTGGCCTCGGCGGCCGCGGCGAGCGGGTCGGTTCCGGCGCGCGCGGCGAGGCGCTGGTCGCGGTCCGCGACGCGAGCGGCGAACCGGCCGGCGGCGGCGAACAGCGCGACCGCGCGGCCGTCGTAGGCGCGGCGGAACCCGGCGGCGTCGACGACGATCCGGTCTGCCTCGAACCGGCGGCACGCGGCCGCGACCGTCGCCCGGCACGCGGGCTCGTCGGCGAGCGCGCCGTCGCCGGGGCAGTCGGCGGCGTCGACGCGGAGGGCGCCGGCGTCGTGGGTCGTCTCACAGCCGCAGTCGGGCTCGTCGGTCGCGAGGCGGTCCAGGAGTGCACGCATGGGCCGCGGTGGTCGCGTCCCCCCGGATAAACCCTCGCAGCGCCACGACGACGGGGCCGTCCGCGCGGTCGACGTAGGCGAGCGTGACGCGACCGTCCAGGTCGCTGCGGTCGCCGCAGACGGCGACCCGCACCGGCAGGGTGGTCGCGTGCGGCGTGCCGTTCGGCGGGCGCGCGACCACGCGGGGCGGTCGGTCCGCGAGCGCGATGGCCGCGCCGTCCGGGACGTCGAGGCGGAGCGTCCGCCGGGGCGCCGACGCGAGCGACCGCCCGGGTTCGCTGCGACGGTCGAGGGCCGCGACGGCGTCCGCGACGCGGTCGGCGCTGGCGTCGAGGCTGGCGGCGTCCCGCGTCCGCGTCGCGTGGTCGACCGCTGGCTGGGCGGCCGCGACCAGTGCGAGCGCGAACGCCAGGGTCAAGACGAGCCGGACGGCCACGGCCTACAGGGACTCCCTGAGGCGGTCGAGCAGCGACTCGTCGCCCGTCCGGTCGCTTCGGTCGCCGGCCCGGCGGTCGGTGGACTGGCCGGTTGGCGGGGAGTCCGTCGACGGCGCGTCGCCGGCGGCTCCGGCCAGAACGTCGTCCGCGGCTCCGGCCGCAACGTCGGCGGCGGGCGGGCCCCGCCGTTGCGGTTCGCTCGACCCGGTCGCTCCGGGCTCGTCAGTCGGGGCGGCGAACTGGCTGCGCGCCTCCAGGCGGTCGACGGCGGCGCGGGCGGCGTCCGCCCGGCGCTCGACGCGGTCGTTGACAGCGTCGAGTTCGCCGACGTAGCCGTGCAGCGACTGCACGGTCGCCTCGACGGCGTCCAGGCGCTCGCCGAGCTCGTCGACGTCGCTCCGGAGGTCCTCGAGGCGGCCGTGGACGGCGGCCGCGTCCGCGAGTTCCGCGACGGCCGTGTCGCCGTCGGTCACCGCGCGCTCGACGGCGCGGAGTCGTTCGGAGAGGTCGTCCAGTCGGGGGTCGGCTCCGTCCTCGGGCACGGGGGGTCTGGCCGCGGCTCCCGGGATAAAGTTCCGGGCAGCGCAACGTTCTTGGACGGCCACTTCGATGCGGTGGGTATGAAAGCCGCCCTCGTCGGCGTCGGTCAGGCCGGAGGGAAGGTCACCGAGGCCCTCCTCGAGGAAGACCGCCGCGCCGGCTACGACGCCATCCGCGGGACGCTCGCCGTCAACACCGCGAAGACCGACCTCGAACCGCTCGAGATCGAGACGATGCTCGTCGGCCAGGAGCGCGTGAAGGGCCACGGCGTCGGCGCGGACAACGAACTCGGCGCGGAGGTGATGCAAAGCGACGTCCGCGAAGTGATGGGCGCCCTCGACGACGTCGTCGACGCGCAGACGGAGGCCATCTTCGTCGTCGCGGGGCTCGGCGGCGGCACCGGGTCCGGCGGCGCGCCCGTGCTCGTGAAGGAGCTGAAACGCGTCCACGAGATCCCGGTCTACGCGCTCGGCATCCTCCCCGGGCGCGAGGAGGGCGGCATCTACCAGGCGAACGCCGGCCGCTCGCTGAAGACGCTCGTCCGGGAGGCGGATTCGACGCTGCTCGTCGACAACGACGCGTGGCGGAAGGCCGGCGAGAGCGTCACGGACGCCTACGACGCCATCAACGAGCGCATCGCGCGCCGCGTCGGCGTCCTGCTCGCCGCCGGCGAGAACGTCGAGGGCGTCGGGGAGAGCGTCGTCGACTCCAGCGAGGTCATCAACACCCTGAAGTCCGGGAACATGTCCGCCGTCGGGTTCGCGAACGCGGACGCAGCGCCCGACCCCGGGGAGAACGTCAACGTCATCACGTCGACCGCGCGGAAGTCACTGCTGACGGGCATGAGCGTCCCGGAGACGACGGAGGCCGGCGCGGCGCTCGTCGTCGTCGCGGGCGACAGCGACCGCATCCCGCGGAAGGGCGTCGAGAAGGCGCGTTCGTGGGTGGAGACCGAGACCCGGAGCATGCAGGTCCGGGGCGGGGACTTCCCCGTCGACTCCGAGACGGTCGCGGTCCTCGTCCTGCTGTCGGGCATCGCGCGCTCCGAGCGCATCGAGGCGTTCATGGAGCGCGCGAGGGAGGCCAGCGAGGCCGTCCAGCAGGAGGAGGTCACGGAGACGTTCCAGAACGACCAGCTCGACGACCTCCTGTAGCGGGGCGGTCGCGGCGAGCGCGAGGACCGGTTACGCGAGGCTCTCGCCGTCGAACTCCCGGGCGTCGTAGTCGACGTCGAGGAGGTCGAGCAGCGTCGGCGCGACGTCGAAGAGGTCGGTGTCCGGGGCGACGGAGACGTCGGGGTCGTCGGTGAGCAGCGTCGCGTTCTCGAAGGAGTGCATGCCGTTCCGCGGGCCGACCGTGAACACGTCCTCGCTGCCGGAGAAGCCGGCCTTCAGGTCGAAGCCGTGGTTCGGGATCGCGACGAGGTCGGGCGCGATCTCGTCGTGGGCGCCCCAGAACGCGTCCTCCTTGCGTTCGACGCGGTCGACGACCGCGCGGCCCTCCGGCCCCTCGAGCGCGAGCAGCGCCTCCGCGAGTTCGTCGACGACGGCCTCGTAGTCGCTCTCGGGGACGCTGCCGCGCGGCTCGCGGTCCTCGAGGTTGACGTAGAACCGCCCGGGGATGAACGAGTACGCCGTCGTGTCGTCGTCGATGTCCGCGAGGCTGTCGTGGTCGTCCGTGCGGTAGGACAGCCAGCCCTCGTCGGCGAGCCACTGGTTCAGGTGGACCTCGTAGTCCTCGCTCGTGAAGCCGTGGTCGGAGGCGACGACGAGGGTCACGTCGTCGGCGAGCTCCTCGCGGAGGTCGCCGATGTACGAGTCGACTTTCGCGTAGAAGTCGAGGAACGCCTCGCGGTACTCGCCGTCCTGCTCGTAGTCCTTGAACAGGAAGTGGTTGACGCGGTCGGTCGTCATGAACACGCCGAAGAAGAGGTCCCAGTCGTCCTCCCGGACGTAGTGCAGGAACGCCTCCTGGCGCGCGTCGACGGTCTCGTGGGCGTTCTCGACGAACTCGGTCTTGTCGTCGCTGTGCCCGAGCTTCGCGTTCACGTCGATCTTGTAGTCGATGCCGTCGAGGTAGTCCGCGAGGGCGTCCGGGTGGGCAGCCTTCTCGACGCCCGGCGAGAGGAACCCCGAGACCATGCGCTGGATGCCGCGCTCCGGCGGGAACGTCACGGGGACGTTCAGCACGGTCGCGTCGCGGCCGGCGTCCGCGACGCGGTCCCAGACGCGGGTCGCCTGGACGTCCCGCCCCATCGGGACGTACGTCTCGTAGCTCCCGACCTCGCGGTCCTGGAACCCGTAGACGCCGGTCTCCCCGGGGTTGACGCCCGTCGTCAGGGACGGCCAGCACGCGCTGGACTCCGGCGGGACGATGCTGTCGATGGCGCCGCCCGAGCCGTCCTCGAGGACCGCGTGGAGGTTCGGGAACGTCTCGGGTTCGTCCCGGATCAGGCTGTGGGGGACGCCGTCGATGCCGATGAACGCGACCCGGGGCGCGTCACCGCCGCGGAGTCGGTCGAACAGGCCCATACACGCGGAGTCGCCGCTGACGTACAAAAGGGTTGGTCTTCGGGCGACGACTGGGCGGCCTCCGCGCTACCGGTCACGCTTGCCGCGCGAACGGGTCGACCCGGGCGTCAGCGGTGCGACGACCGACTGCGGCGTCGCGGCGAGGCGACGACGCCGCCGACCGTCAGGCCTGCTCGAACGCGGAGAACAGCGCTTTCCGCGTGCTGGCGTCGATGAGCTCGTCGAGCGTTCCCTGCTGTTCGGAGCTGACGCGGCTGAACAGGCCGAGCGGGACGCGCGCGGTGGCGGTGTCGGCGTCGCCGCCGAGCGCCTCCGTCTGGTCGAACGCCGAGGTGAGGACGTCCATCGCGGACGTGCGGACGTCGTCGGCGCGGCACGCGGTGACCACGGTGTCCTCGTGGACGCCGAACGCGGCCGCCGAGGAGACGCCGTCGAGCCGCAAGAGGGTGTCGGCGGCCTCCTCGAGGGCGCTGACGGCGGGGACGGTGCCGACGTTCGTGACGGCGAAGCTCGCGCGGCGCTCGCGGTTCCCGATGGCCTGCCCGATGACGTCGAAGGTCTCGCCGCTCATGCCGGGCGCGCGGAGCGCGTCGATGGTGCCCTGGTCGGCGAACTCCTGGAGGAAGCTCGCGGCCTGGAAGTCCTCTCGGGAGCGCACGCGCCGGAACTCGCGGGTGCCGGCGCGGATGCCGTACAGGAGCGCGGTGGCGACGTCCTGTTCGGGCGTGCGGTCGGCGCGCTCGATGAACCGGGCGACGATGGTGGAGGTGGCGCCGGCCTCGTTGCCGGCGACGACCAGCGGGTGGTCGACGGCGGCGGGGCGGTGGCGGACGACGGCGACGACGGGCGGCCGGTTCGCGAACGACGGGACGGTGCCGCCGCCGCCGACGGCGACGGCGCCGTCGTAGTCGTCGAGCGGGTCGTCTGCGACGTTCAGCGAGAGGTTGAAGAGGTTACAGAAGGCCTTCGCGTCGTCGCTGGTGACGTCGCCCTCGGCGAACACGCGCGCGGAGACGCCCCACGCCTTGCAGAGTTCGCGGAGGCCGATGGACGCGGCGAGGGCGTCGACGCTGGGGTTCTCCGGGACGACGAGCGCGACGGACTCGAGGCCCGCGATGGTGTCACGGAGTTGTACGAAGTCCTCGTCGTCGGCCTCAGCGCGCCGGTGCCGGAGTGCGGCGGCCACGGCGTACGCGCTCGCGCCGGCTGCGGCGACGACGCCGACGGCCGCCGTGAGTGTCGTCGGGGAGACCGAGCCGACCTCGGGGAGCATGTAGCCGAGAGTCCACGCGGACGGTTAAGTATGTTATCCTCTCACGCGGCGCTCCGTAGCGCCGGGTTACCGCGCAGAAAGCTCGGGATACTCGGTGCGGGGCGGCGGTGCGGGAACGGTAGCTGGACTGCGTGTCCGTGGGCGGCCGCCGACTCGTCGGTGCGCTCAGTGGGCGTCCGCCGGCTCGTCCGCGTCGTCGGTTCGGCGGCCGTCGTCGTCCTCGGCGGTCCGGAGGGCGGTCGGGACGACGGTGACGTGGCGCATGCCGAACTCGGGCTGTTTCGCGGCCATCTCACTCGGAGAGAGGGCCGACAGACGGATATAATTACCCATGTGCATAACTCATCGGCGGCGGGCCGGGTCATTCCCCGCGGTAATCCGTTCGCCGTCGGGAGCGAAGCAGGCGGAGCAACGCCGAGCTACACGCTGTACAGGGCCGGGTCGCACCCTGCATAGGGCCGGACGGCACCCCGCACAGGGCCGGACGGCACCCTGCATAGGGTCGAGCGGCAAACTGCAGAACGGAGCGTCGAGGGTCGTGCGCCGCCCAGCGGCGGCGCGAACGCGTTACGCGACGTGCTCGTCGCCGGACCGCGTCACGCGAAGTGCTCGTCGTAGAGGTCCTGGGCGTGCTCGATTGCGTCCTTCGCGGCCTGGGCGTCCTCGAAGCCGAGGGTCTCGACTTCCTTGCCCGGTTCGAGGTTCTTGTACGTCTCGAAGAACTCCTCGATCTCGTCGAGTTGCTGCTGGGGGACGTCCTCGAGGTCCTCGATGTGGTCGTAGCGCGGGTCCTCGTCCGGCACCGCGATGACCTTGTCGTCTTGCTCGCCGTCGTCGTCCATCTTCATGAGCGCCACCGGGCGCGCTTCGATGACACAGCCCGGGAACGTCCGGTCCTCGACCAGCACGAGCACGTCGAAGGGGTCCTCGTCGTCGTAGTACGACTGCGGGATGAACCCGTAGTCCGAGGGGTAGTGGACGTTGCTGTGGAGGACGCGGTCGAGCACCACGCCCGGGATGTCCTTGTCGTACTCGTACTTGTTGCGCTCGCCCTTGAGACACTCGACGACCGCGTAGACGACGTCCGGCGCGTCCGGGCCCGTCTCGAGGTCTTCCCAGAGGTTCACCATGGTGAGCGGTCCACTCCACGCGGAAAAAGAGCTTTCGCATCCGAACGCGGCAAACGGCAGTCAATTGAGAAGTGTTTAAATATCCGGGTGACTTTTGTTCGGCTATGTCAGAGGCACAACCCGCTGCACGGACGGACGTGCGGGACCTGACTGCGTTCCAGAAGAACATCCTCACAGTACTCGCCGAGGAGGCGCGATACGGCCTCGCCATCAAGCGAGAACTCGAAGACTACTACGGCCAGGAGGTCAACCACGGCCGCCTGTACCCGAACCTCGACGACCTCGTCAACAAGGGCCTCGTCGAGAAGTCCGAACTCGACAAGCGCACGAACCAGTACGAGCTCACGGACGACGGCTTCGACGCCGTCCTCGACGACCTCGAGTGGACGCTCTCGAAGTTCCTCACCGACGAGGACCGCAAAGAGCAGGTCCGCGACATCGTCGCCGAGCACTGACGGCCCGCACAGCCGGCTTCCACCCACCACGTTTTCGCGACGCAGACCGCCCACAGCGGCCGCGCCGGGTCGCACCGGGGTGCACCGGCCGACCGGCCCCGGCACTATCGACCACGCCACCACCGCCGACTCGTCACTCGTCGTCGGCGACGGCGAACACGAGGTCCAGCGACTCCTCGACGACGGCGCGCTGGTCGTCGCTCGGCCACGCGTTCCGCGGGAAGAACTCCGCGAGGAACTCCTCGCGCTCGCGGTCGCCGGCGGCGTCCATCGGTCGCGCGTAGTGGTTGTTCATGAAGTCCGCGAACGCGGCGGCGTTGTCGCCGTGCACGTCGCCGTGCTCGTCGCGCACGCGCTCGACCAGGTCGGCGTTGCGCGCGGCGGCGTCCTCGTAGTCGCCCTGTTCGCCGGGGCCGGACAGCGACACCTCGACGGCGCGGTCGGTGTCCTCGACCTCGGCGAGGCGGACGGTGCCGTCGTCGTCCACCCACTCGGCGGGATAGCAGACGAGCGTGTCGTCGCCCTCGCGGACGCGCGCGACGAACCCGTGGTCGGCGAGCAGGCGGTCGCGGCGGTCGCGGTACGCGGCGGCCTCG
This sequence comes from Halobacterium yunchengense, assembly GCF_037031165.1. Lineage (NCBI taxonomy): Archaea > Methanobacteriati > Methanobacteriota > Halobacteria > Halobacteriales > Halobacteriaceae > Halobacterium > Halobacterium yunchengense. The sequence goes on from NZ_JAYEZL010000001.1 coordinate 404,703, forward strand.
GCGTCGTCGACGGCGTCCCGGGCGAGTCGCGTGAGTCGCTCGGCGGTGTCGACGGCGTCCTCGGGCAGGTCAGTCGTCATCGAGGGCCTCGTTGGCCAGGTCGTCGGCGCGGTCGTTTACCTCCCTCGGTACGTGGGTGAGCGACCAGTCGTCGAACCGCTCGAGGAGTTCGCGGACCCGCACGCGCTTCTCGCGGAGCTCGGGGTCGTTGGTGTCCCACGCGCCCTTCACCTGCTTGACGACGAGCTGGCTGTCGCCGCGGAGCTCGATCTCGTCGAAGCCGAACTCGGCGGCGGCCTCCAGCACCGCGACGAGCGCCTCGTACTCGGCCTGGTTGTTGGTGGCGCGGCCGATGCGTTCGCCGTGCTCGGCGACGATGCCGTCGCCGGAGACGAGCACCCAGCCGACGGCGGCGGGCCCCGGGTTGCCGCGGCTCGCGCCGTCGAAGTACGCGTGGACGCGGCCGCCGCGGTCGGGTTCGACGACGGCGGTGATGTCCGTCGGGTCGGCGCCCTGCACGACGAGCTTGTCGTCGTAGGCGACCGCGTGTGCGTCCCCGAGGTCGGCGTGCCACCGCTCGTACTCGGAGTTCCCCGGCGAGAACGACGCGCCCGCGGCGTCGAGGCGTTCGCGGGCGTCGTCGACGTCGCACTCCAGGACTGGCATTGAGGCGAAGTCACCCCGCCTCCCGTATATGGGTTACTAAACGTGAACGCGGCGTTCCGGGCGTGCAGGTGGCGTCAGCGACCGGTTCGCGCCGGGACGCGCGGAATTGTGTTGCCTGAGTTACGCGCTAACACCGGCAATGGGTTTAAATGTTTGCGTAACGCTAATATAAAAGTGCGATGACACGGTCCACTCGCCAGCGGGAGCGAGAAACGGCGACAGAGCAGGAGGAGTCCGAGGAGGGGGTGCGGGAGTGCCCGGAGTGCGGCTCAGACAACCTCGTGAAGAGTTCGGACCGCGCGGAACTGGTCTGTGAGGACTGCGGCCTCGTCGTCGAGGAAGAACAGATCGACCCCGGTCCGGAGTGGCGCGCGTTCAACCACCAGGAGCGACAGGAGAAGTCCCGCGTCGGCGCGCCGACGACGCAGACGATGCACGACAAGGGACTGACGACGACCATCGACTGGAAGGACAAGGACGCCTACGGTCGCTCTATCTCCTCGAAGAAGCGCTCGCAGATGCACCGGCTCCGGAAGTGGCAGGAGCGCATCCGCACGAAGGACGCCGGCGAGCGCAACCTCCAGTTCGCGCTCTCCGAGATCGACCGCATGGCGTCGGCGCTCGGCGTGCCGCGCTCGGTGCGGGAGGTCGCTTCGGTCATCTACCGGCGCGCGCTCAAGGAGGACCTCATCCGCGGCCGCTCGATCGAGGGCGTCGCGACGAGCGCCCTCTACGCGGCCTGCCGGAAGGAGGGCATCCCCCGGAGCCTCGAGGAGATCTCGGAGGTCTCCCGGGTGGAGCGCAAGGAGATCGGACGCACCTACCGCTACATCTCCCAGGAGCTCGGCCTCGAGATGAAGCCGGTCGACCCGAAGAAGTACGTGCCGCGGTTCTGTTCGGAACTCGAACTCTCCGAGGAGGTCCAGGCGAAAGCCAACGACATCATCGAGACGACCGCCGAGAAGGGGCTGCTCTCCGGCAAGTCCCCGACCGGCTACGCGGCGGCGGCCATCTACGCCGCGTCCCTGCTCTGCAACGAGAAGAAGACCCAGCGCGAGGTCGCGGACGTCGCGCAGGTGACGGAGGTCACCATCCGGAACCGCTACCAGGAGCAGATCGAAGCGATGGGCATCCACGGGTAGGACGCCCGCCGCGGCTCCGTTCCAAAACCTCTCAGCGACTGCGTTCCACGACACCCCTCAGCGACTGCGTGTCACAACCCCTCCAGCGACCGCCCTCCACGACACCTGCGCGGCGGCGTCGTCCAGCGTTCGTAGTGGCGTTCGTAGTGGCGCTCGAAGCGGCGATTTCCGCCGCTGCACCCGCACCGAAGGGGTTTTTGCGCGCCCACGGGAAACAGGGTCCACATGAGCACGCCGTGGGCCGACTGGGACCACGTCCTGAAGGTCGACCCGGACAAGTCCCTCGTCGAGGGCGAGACGTTCGAGGACGTCTGCCGGACGGGCACCGACGCCATCGAGGTCGGCGGCACGATGGACGTGACGACGGAGAAGATGCAACGCGTCATCGACGCGTGCCGCAAGCACGACGTGCCGCTGTACCAGGAGCCGTCGAACCCGGCGGTCGTCGTCGAGGACGACGCGCTCGACGGCTACCTCGTCCCCGTGGTGTTGAACGCGGGCGACCCGTTCTGGATCACGGGCGCGCACAAGGAGTGGGTGCGCATCGCCGACCTGGACTGGGCGCGCACCGCGACGGAGGCGTACGTCGTCCTGAACCCGGAGGCGAGCGTCGCGGAGTACACGGACGCGGACTGCGACCTGGACGCCGACGACGTCGCGGCGTACGCGACCGTCGCCGAACGCATGCTCGGCCAGGACATCGTGTACGTCGAGTACTCGGGGACGCTGGGCGACCCGGACGTGGTCGCCGCCGCCCGCGACGCGCTCGCGGACGCGACGCTGTTCTACGGCGGCGGCGTCCGCGACTACGACGCCGCCTACGAGCTCGGCGAGGTCGCCGACGTCGTCGTCGTCGGCGACCTCCTGCACGACGAGGGCGTCGACGCCGTCGAGGAGACGGTCCGGGGCGCGAACGACGCCCACGCCGGGCGGAGCCGGACCGCGAACCGCACCTAGTCCTCGCGGATGGTCGGGTCGAGGTAGCCGTACAGGAGGTCCTGCAGGAGGTTCCCGCCGATGCCGATGAACACGAGCACGAGCGTCGACCCGACGATGAGCGGGAGGTCCTGGGTCTTGATGGCGAAGAGGCTGATGCTGCCGAGGCCGGGGATGTCGAAGACGGCCTCGACGATGTAGACGTTCAGCATCAGGACGCCCAGCACCTCGACGAACGACAGCGTGAGGATGGGGATGGCGGCGTTCCGGAGGACGTGGCGCGCCACCCGGAGGCGGCCGGCGCCCTTCGCGCGCACCAGCTTCACGAACGCCCGGCGCTCGTACTCGAGTGATTCGGCCCGGGAGTGCTGGAGCAGTCCGGCGGCGAGGCCGAGCGCGAGCACGACCGACGGGAGCGCGTACCGCGCGGGGTGGTCGAACGCCCACACCTGGGAGACGCGCGGCGACCCGCCGAACGCGTACAGCGTCGGTTCCAGCCACGGCATCGTCCACGGGTGGAGGGTGTTCAGGTAGTGGACGACCCAGAACGTGGGGACGCCCATGAGCAGGTAGGCGGTGAGCCGCGACGTCCGGTCGAAGGCGCCGTTCCGGCGAAACGCGCTCGCGACGCCGAACAGCGACCCCGCGATAAACGACAGCGCGACGCCGGGGACGACGTACGCCAGCGTGTACGGGAGCCGGTCGGCGATGACGGCCGTGACGGGGCGCTGGAGTTCGTACGACGTCCCCCAGTCGAGCGTGACGATGCCGGTCATGCGGTCGACGTACCGGTCTAGGGCGCCGGCCTCGCCGCCGCGTCGCTCCCAGAACTCCTCGCGGATCTGTTCGATCTCGGCGTCGCTGGCGCCGGCGCGTTCGGCGCTCGCCAGCTCCGCGCCGAGCTGGACGTTCGGCATCGAGACGACGACGGCGAACGTGATCGAGACGACGACGAACGCCGCGAGAACGGCGAACGCCGCGCGGCGCGCGACGAACGACGCGTAGCTCACGGGCGACCACCGTCGGGGGCGGACAGTTGGAGGGCCACGGACGGCCGGAACAAGCCACATCAAAAATTATAAACGTTTCGTGTGGGCTGGTCGGTCACGATGCCCTCCACCATTGACGGTCAGCCAGCCTTCACCAGCGTCGACTGGGCCGACCGCGGCGGCCGGCGGCGCGTGCGCTGGCGGACGCTCGGCCTCGCGCTGTCGCTCGCGGTCCTCGCCGCCACGTTCGCGTACGACTACTGGCTCACCACCGGCGCGCTGTACGGCACGTACAGTCCGCGGCGCGTCGACTGGCTGTTCTACTTCGCGCTGCTCGTGTTCGCGCGGTACGTCGTCGTGCCGCTCGTCGTCGACCGCGACCGGACGCGTCGCTACTGGCGGCGCGTCCGCGGCGACCCGCTCGCAGTGCTCGGACTGGCGTTCCTCGCGGCGTTCTTCGTCGTCGCGCTGGTCGCGCCCGAACTCCGGAACGTCGGTCGCGTGTCCTTCGCCAGGCAGACCCAGCCGCCCGTGTTCGCGAGCGTCCCGGTGGACGCCGTCGACCGCTGTCTGGGCCCCGTGTCGGACGGCCGGTGTCACGGCACGTGGGCGCACCCGCTCGGCACGAACGCGTACGGCATCGACGTCCTGAACATGCTCGTCTACGGGATGCGGGAGATCCTCCAGGTGGCGCTGTCCGCGGCGGTCCTGATGGGCATCGTCGCGACCGCCGTCGGCGCGACCGCCGGCTACTACGGCGGGTGGGTCGACGACGTCCTGATGCGGTACGTCGACGTCCAGCAGACCGTGCCGACGGTCGTCGTCTACGTGCTCGTCGCGTCGCTGCTGTTGAAGGACAAGGGCCTGTTCATGCTCGCGGTGTTCTTCGGGCTGCTGGACTGGGGCGGCATCGCGCGGCTCGTCCGCAGCGAGGTCGTCAAGCGCCGGGACGCCGGCTACGTGCGGGCGGCGCGGGCCGCCGGCGCCAGCGACTACCGCCTCCTCCGGGCCCACCTGGTCCCGAACGCGTCGCCCGCCATCGCGACCAGCCTCTCGCGGCGTATCCCGACGCTCGTGCTGACCCAGGTCGGCCTGAGCTTCCTGATGCTCAGCGAGTCGAACATGCGCTCGATCGGCGAGCTGCTGCGGCGCGGCCTGAGCAGCCAGTACCTGGCGTGGGAGCAGAAGTGGTGGGTGTCCGGCTTCGCGGTGCTGCTGGTGGCGCTCACGGTCGCGGCGTCGAACCTCGCCGGCGACGCCGCCCGGGACGCCCTCGACCCCCGGGACTGACCGGCGGTCCGGACCGCCGGCCGCCGGTCACCCCGTGCCGATGCGCGGGGTCGACTGTCACCCCGTGCCGATGCGCGGGTCGAGGTAGCCGTACGCGAGGTCCTGGACGTAGCTCGCGAGGATGCCGGCCACCGCCAGCGCGATGGACGTGCCGATGATCAGCGGCATGTCGCGTTGCCGCACCGCGATCATGTTGTAGGCGGCGACGCCCTGGATGCCGAACACCGACTCGACCACGTAGAGGTTCACGAACACCACCGCCAGCAGCTCCGACAGCGACGCCGACACGATCGGCACCGCCGCGTTCCGCAGGACGTGGCGCGCGACCGTCAGCGGTCCCGCGCCCTTCGCGCGGTGGAGTTTCACCGACTCCGCGCCCGCCCGGTCCAGGTACGCCGTCCGCACGTACCGCAACTGCCAGCCGGCGAGGACGACGGCGAACGCGGCGGCGGGCGCGAGGAACCGCAGCGGCTCCGACGGCGGCCACAGGCCGTCGTTGGGGAGGTACGGCCGGCCCATGTTGTCGAACGGCGTCTGGTCCCACGTGAGCAGCCGCAACCACTCGAGTTCGCCCGCGAGGGGTTCCGCGAGCGCGAACGCGACGACGAACGCGGGGACGCCGACGCCGGCGTACGCGAGCGCGCGCCCGAGCCAGTCCGGCGGCGACCGCGGGAGCGCGCCGGAGACGACGCCGAGGAGGCTCCCCAGGAGGACGGCGAGCGCGAGCGCGGGCAGCGCGTACAGGGCCGTGCGCTGGATCGCGGGCCACAGCACGGCCGAGACGGGCTGGTCGAAGGAGTGCGAGGGCCCGAAGTCGAGCCTGGTGACGTCGACGAGCCAGTCGGCGTACCGGACGTGCAGGGGGTCGTCGAGGCCGCGCGCCTCCCGGTACTCCTGGACGTACGCCTCGACTTCGGCGTCGGAGGCGCCGCCGCGCTCCATCGCGCCGATGGTGCCGCCGAGTTCCGTGTCCGGCGTGAACGCGACGACCGCGAACGTGACGGTCACCACGAGGTAGACCGCCAGCAGCGCGAACAGCGTCCGCCGGCCGACGTACGCGAGGTAGCTCACGGGGCACCACCGTTGTTCGAGGGGGCGGGTGTGGAGGGCATTGACACGCGGAGGCTCGCCGGCCGAGCGAATAAACGTTTCCGTGACCCCCAGGGGGCGTCAGTCGCGGTGGAGGCGCGGGTCGAGGTAGCCGTACGCGAGGTCCTGCGCGTAGCTCGCGAGGATGCCGGCCACCGCGAGCACGACGGACGTCACCACGACGAGCGGGACGTCCCGCGTGCGGACGGCGATCATGTTGTAGGCGGCGACGCCCTGGATGCCGAACACCGACTCGACCACGTAGAGGTTCACGAACACCACCGCCAGCAGCTCCGACAGCGACGCCGACACGATCGGCACCGCCGCGTTCCGCAGGACGCGCCTCGCGACGGTGACGGGGCCGGCGCCCTTCGCGCGGTGGAGTTTCACCGACTCCGCTCCCGCCCGGTCCAGGTACGCCGTCCGCACGTACCGCAACTGCCAGCCCGCCAGGGCCACCGCGAACACGGCCGCTGGCGCGAGGAACCGCAGCGGCTCCGACGGCGGCCACAGGCCGTCGTTGGGGTTCAGGGGGCTCCCCTGGACCATGAACGGGGTGCCGGTGGCCTCCCACGTGAGGAGTCGGAGCCACTCGAGGTCGGCCAGCACCGGCTCCAGGAAGACGAACGCGCCGAGGAACGCCGGGACGCCGGCCGCGGCGTACCCGAGCGCGCGGACGCCGCCGTCGGCGAGCCCGCGGAGCGCGCCGGCGAGCGCGCCGAGTCCGCTACCTATCAGCACCGCGAGCGCGAGCGCGGGCAGCGCGTACAGGGCGGTGCGCTGTATCGCCGGGACCACCACGTCCGCGACGGGGCGGTCGTACTCGAAGGAGTACCCCCACTGGAGCGTCGAGAGGTCGACGAGGTAGTCGACGTAGCGCTCGGCCAGCGACCGGTCGAGGTTCCGCGACTCGAGGTACTGTTCGGTCATCGCCTCGCGCTCCTCGGCGGAGATGCGTTCCTTGTAGACAGCCCACCCTACCTCGCCGCCGAGGTCGGTGTTCGGGACGAGCGCGACGACGAGGAACGTCACGCTGACGACGAGGTAGACCGCCAGCAGCGCGAACAGCGTGCGGCGGCCGACGTACGCGAGGTAGCTCACGGCGACCGCCCCCTCGAGTGACGGGCGTTCGACCGCGGAGCTACCACTGCGGGAGGGCGGGCTGTCGGTTCGGGCGGCATGTGACGTGGGAGTTGTCCACAAGGATTTATAAACTTTGACGGGGGATAGGCTGACGAACCCCACCCATGCCCTCCACGGAGCACGACGCACCGCTATTCACACGTATCGACTGGGACAGCCAGTCGACGGGCGCCCGCGACGTCCGCCCCCGGACCGTCGCGTTCGCCGTCGCCGTCCTCGCACTCCTCGCCCTCTACGCGTACGACTCGCTGTACGTCGACGGCGCCATCGTCGACACGTGGGACCTCTCGCGGATGGACTGGCTGTTCTTCGTCGCCGTCCTGCTGTTCGCGCGGTACGTCCTCGTGCCGGCGGCGACCAGCCTCGACCGCTCGACCGACCACGTCCGCGCGTTCCTCCGGCGGCCGGCGGCCGTCGCGAGCTTCGCGTGGATCGCCGGCTTCGGCGTGCTCGGCGTCCTCGGCCCGGAGCTCATCGGGATGCCCCGCGTGGACTTCTACGCGGACTACCAGCCGCCCGTCTTCACGAGCACGGACGCCGCCAGCGTCGGGGGCTTCGAGTGCGTCGGCCCCGGACGCGACGGCGTCTGCCACGGCACCTGGCAGTACCCCCTCGGAACCACCCAGCAGGGCGAGAACGTGGTGAACGTCGTCATGTTCGGCGCGCACGTCGCACTGAAGCTCTCGCTGACCGCCGCGATGATCATGGTCGTCGTCGCCACCGCCGTCGGCACCGCCGCGGGCTACTACGGCGGGCTGGTCGACGACGTCCTGATGCGGTACGTCGACGTCCAGCAGACCATCCCCGCCGTCGTCGTCTACATCATCCTCGCGACGATGTACCTCGGGAAGGGGCTGTTCACGCTCGCGCTCGTGTTCGGCCTGCTGAACTGGGGCGGCATCGCGCGGCTCGTCCGCAGCGAGACCCTGGAGCGCAAGCAAGCCGGCTACGTGCGGGCGGCGCGGAGCGCGGGCGCCAGCGACGTCCACGTCGTCCGGCGGCACCTCGTCCCGAACTCGACGGGGACGGTCGCCGCCGCCCTCACGCGGCAGATCCCCCTGCTCGTCCTCGTGCAGGTCGGGCTCGCGTACCTCTCGCTGAGCGTCGTCGACATGCGGTCGCTCGGCGGCATCCTCCGGCAGTCGCTCCCGCCGTTCGGGGTCGGGTGGTGGGTCTCCGCCAGCATCACCGCGTTCCTCGTCGTGACGGTCGTCGCGTTCAACGTCTTCGGCGACGCGATCCGGGACGTCGTCGACCCACAGGAGGTGGCGTGAATGGCGGACCCACTGCTCTCGGTCAGGGACCTCCGGACGTACTTCGACACGGACGACGGCACGGTGCGGGCCGTCGACGGCGTGAGCTTCGACGTCGAGCCCGGCGAGACGGTGTGTCTCGTCGGCGAGTCCGGCTCCGGGAAGACCGTCGCCTGCGAGTCCATCACCCAACTCGTCCCGACGCCGCCCGGACGCATCGCGGGCGGCGAGGTGATCTTCGACGGCGAGGACCTCACGGAGCTGTCCGGCAGCGAGCTGCGGGCGTACCGCGGCGGCCGCGTCGGCCACGTGTTCCAGAACCCGCAGGGCGCGCTCGACCCCGTGTACACGGTCGGCGAGCAGCTCGTGGAGGCCATCCGGCTGCACCGCGACGTCCCGAAGGCGGCCGCCCGCGAGCGCGCCGCCGACCTCCTCGACCGCGTCGGCATCGGGGACGTCGAGGAGCGCATCGACGACTACCCCCACCAGTTCTCCGGCGGGATGAAACAGCGCGTCGTCGTCGCGATGGCGCTGGCCTGCGACCCCGACCTCCTCGTCGCGGACGAGCCGACGACCGCCCTCGACGTCACCATCCAGGCGCAGGTGCTGCGGCTGCTCGACGACCTCCAGGACGAGCGCGGGATGGCGCTGCTGTTCGTCACGCACGACCTCGGCGTCGTCGCCGAGATCGCGGACCGCGTCGTCGTGATGTACGCGGGGAAGGTGATGGAGACCGGCGACGTCTACCAGGTGTTCGAGAACCCCTCGCACCCGTACACGAGGGCGCTGCTGGAGTGCCTGCCGGGCAGGGGGGACGTGGAGACCATCGGCGGCACGCTCCCGGACCCGACGGACCCGCCGGACGGCTGCCGGTTCCACCCGCGTTGTCCCCACGCCGTCCCGGAGTGCGAGACCGGCGACCAGCCGGGCTTCCGCGACGTCGGCGACGGCCACGACGCGGCCTGCGTGCTCTACGACGCCGACCACGAGACGCCCGCGGCGACGGAGGCCGACGATGACTGACGGCGGCGACGCGCTGCTGTCGGTGCGGGGCCTCGAGAAGCACTACCCCGTGCGGTCGGGACTGCTGCGCCGCGTCACCGGCCACGTGAAGGCCGTCGACGGCGTGAGCTTCGACGTCCGCGAGGGCGAGACGCTCGGCCTCGTCGGCGAGTCCGGCTGCGGGAAGTCGACGACGGCGACCAGCCTGCTCCGCCTGGAGGAGCCGACGGGCGGCGAGGTGTACTTCGACGGCGAGGACGTCACCGAGTACGGCGACGCCGACGAGCGCGAGTTCCGGCGGCGCGCCCAGATGGTGTTCCAGGACCCGAACTCGGCGTTCGACCCCCGGATGACCGTCGGCGAGTCCGTCGCCGAACCCCTCGAGATCCACGGCCTCACGGACGCGGACCGCCAGCGGGAGGTCGTCGCGGACATCCTCGAGCGCGTCGGCCTCTCGGCGGACGACGCCGACCGCTACCCCCACGAGTTCTCCGGCGGCCAGAAGCAACGCGTGGCGCTCGCGCGAGCGCTCGTCCTCAACCCCGACCTCCTCGTCGCGGACGAACCCGTCTCGGCGCTCGACGTCTCCGTGCAGGCGGAGATCCTCGCGCTCCTGGACGACCTCCAGGACGACCTCGGGCTGTCGATGCTGCTCATCAGCCACGACCTCGGCGTCGTCCGACAGGTCTGCGACCGCGTCGGCGTGATGTACCTCGGCGAGCTCGTGGAGGTCGCCGAGACCGAGGCGCTGTTCGAGGCGCCCCAGCACCCGTACACGGAGGCGCTGCTCGACTCGATTCCCGAGCCCGACCCGCGCAGCCGCGGCGACGCGGTCGAGCTCACGGGCGACGTCCCCGACCCGCAGAACCCGCCCGCCGGCTGCTCGTTCCACCCGCGGTGTCCGCGCGTGATTCCGCCCGAGGGCTTCTCGTTCCCCGACGGGTCGTTCCGCGAGGTCCTGGACTTCCGGCTCGCCGCCGAGCGCGGCGACGTCGACGCCGAGTCGCTGCCGGACGCCGCGGCCGTCCGCGAGGCGTTCGGGCTCCCCGACGCGCTGGCCGACGACGACGCCGAGCGCGTGGTCTCGGCGGCCGTCGACGACGTCGTCGCCGGCGACGTCGACGCGGCCGCGGACCGCCTCGCGGACGCGTTCGCGACCGTCTGCGAGCGCGACGCCCCCGAACTCGCGGAAACGGACGCCGGCCACCCTGCCGCCTGTCACCTCCACACGGAGACGACCGACCGCGAGCCCGCGGAACTCTCGAACCCGCTGGACTGACGGCGGTCCCAACTCCGTCGTCTCCCACGCGCCGGCGACGCGGCTCCCTGCGGTCCCCGCTCGCACACACCGTTGCCTCCCACCCGTCGGCAACGCGGCTCACGGCTCCCTGCGGTCCCCGCTCGCACACACCGTTGCCTCCCACCCGTCGGCAACGCGGCTCACGGCTCCCTGCGGTCCCCGCTCGCACACACCGTTGCCTCCCACCCGTCGGCAACGCGGGAAATGAAGTCGTTTAAGACGAGTCCTCGTGAACCGGGAGGCATGCAGGACCGCACCTTCACAGCGGACGCCGAGCCGGGCGACCACGCGACGGTCGCCGGCTGGGTGCACGAAGTACGGGACCTCGGGGGTATCGCGTTCCTCATCCTCCGGGACAAGACCGGGAAGATCCAGGTCAAATTCGAGAAGGACGAGATGGACGACGACCTCGTCGAGACCGGCGTCGAGGCCAACCGCGAGAGCGTCGTGCAGGTCACCGGCGACGTCGAGGAGGAGACGCGCGCGCCGACCGGCGTGGAGGTCGTCCCGGAGTCCGTCGAGGTGCTCGCCGAGGCCGACCCCCAGCTCCCGCTGGACCCCTCGGGGAAGGTCGACGCCGACCTCTCGACGCGGCTGGACAACCGCACGCTCGACGTCCGGAAGCCCGAGACGAAGGCCGTCTTCGAGATCCGCGCGGCGGTGCTGCGCGCGGTACGCGAGTACTTCCGGAGCGTCGGCTCCACGGAGATCAACACGCCGAAGATCGTCGCCACCGGCACCGAGGGCGGCACGGAGCTGTTCCCCGTGACGTACTTCGGCCGGGAGGCGTTCATGAACCAGAGCCCCCAGCTGTTCAAGCAGCTGATGGTTGGCAGCGGCCTGGAGCGCGTCTTCGAGGTCGGCCCCATCTTCCGCGCGGAAGAGCACAACACGCCCCGCCACCTCAACGAGGCGACGATGATCGACTTCGAGTCCGCGTTCATCGACCACGAGGAGGCGATGGACGTCTGCGAGGGCACGCTGAAAGCCGCCTACGCCGCCGTCGAGGACAACTGCCAGGACGAACTGGAGACCCTCGGCCTCGCCGAGGAGTTCGAGGCGCCCTCCGGGGACTTCCCGCGCCTGACCTACGAGGAGGCCATCGAGCGCATCAACGCCACCGGCGAGCTCGACGAGCAGCTCGTCTGGGGCGACGACCTCCCCACGGAGGGCGAGAAGGCGCTCGGCGACGACGTCGGCGGCCACTACTTCGTCACGGACTGGCCGAGCGAGATCAAGCCGTTCTACATCCAGGACTACGACGACGACCCCGAGCTCTCGAAGGGCTTCGACCTCATGCACCCCCGGATGGAACTGGTCTCGGGCGGCCAGCGCGAACACCGCTACGAGGAGCTCGTCGAGGGCTTCCGCCAGCAGGGCCTCGACCCCGACCAGTTCGAGTACTACACGAAGATGTTCAAGTACGGGATGCCGCCCCACGCCGGCTGGGCGTACGGCGTCGAGCGCCTCGTGATGACGATGCTCGACCTCGACAACATCCGGGAAGCCGTCCTCTTCCCGCGAGACAGACAGCGCCTGTCGCCGTAGGCGACAACGCGTCTGGCGAGCGGGAGCTCGGAAGTCGCAGCCCGCGAACGGACGTGAGCAGGAACGTCTTCCGGCGTTCCCGCGGGATCGCCAGCGGTTGAGCCCGTAGGGCGAACCCCTGGGAGCCAGCGAGACGAGCGCAGCGAGTCTCGCAGGGCCGGCAGCGGCTGAGTCCCTAGTCTTCGGCAGCCTCGTCGATTAGCTCGAACGCTTTTTCGCGGAGTTCTCCCGTCATGTGCAAGCCGTGGCTGTCGACGTCGCGAACCAGGTCCTTCGCGTCCTCGGCAGCCATGCCTTCGTGGACCGCGCGGACGACGACGCCGACGGTTCCCGTGACAGTCGCGCCGAGGCCGCGTGCGACGGTGCGGACCCGGCGGTCGTCGGAGACGACGGCTGGCATTTCGTCCCGTTTGTTTGCGAGAATGACGCCAGCCAGGATGTCGACGTCCCCGTTGATTCGTTCTTCTCCGAGCAATTCCACTGCTCGTGCTTGCGTCTCGTCCGGGAGTCCGAAATCTGGTAGTCGAGATTCCTCGTCGAGGAACGAGGAGACGTTCGCAGCTGCGGGGTCTGTCGTCACTTCCGCTTCGACTCGTTCCGAGATCGCGAGGCGTCCGTCGAAGTTCCCGAGCAGGTCGACGCGCCCCACGCTCCCGAGCGCGATGAGCGTGGTGGCGTCGACGAGGACGACGTCGCTCATACGTCGAGTGCGCTGTCGGCGTCGCTGTCGAGGTCCTCGGGCGAGAGCTGGGTGGTGAGGTTGTGTTCGCGCGCGATCTCCAGCCACTCGGCGAGGGAGACGTCAGCGATGCGGGCGGCCTCGTTGACGGAGACGTCGCCGGACTGGTAGCGCTCGACGGCGACGCGGACGCGGATGTCGTGGAGTCCCTCGGCGAGGGCCTTCCGGATGGCCGTGCTCTTGTCATCGCCGAGGAGCTCGGCGACCTCCTCGAGGTCTTCGTCCTCGTCGTCGGGGATTCTGGCGCTGATCGACGGCACGTATACGTATTGATACAGCGTAAACGTACTTGAACCTTCGCGTCCAGACACGCCAGAAACGCCCCAGCCCACAGCCCTGACCCGCGCAGGCCGGGTAGCCACCGCTGGACGGGTTCGGGGTCGTTCTCGAGTAGCTAGCCAGCCGACTTTTCCGGACGAACGTCCTTGTGTCCGACGTGCCCGAACTCGCAGACGCGGTCATCGAGGAGGCGGCAGAGCGCGGTCAGCGACTGCTCGTCGACGAGTTCGTGGCGCTCGTGGAGCGCCACCACGAGCCCGACGGGGCCGGCGTCCCCCGCGAGCTCGTCGAGGCGTACTTCGCGGCGCTCGAGGACGAGCGCGCGGTCGACGTCGAGGTGCTCCGGGGCGCGTTCGAGGACGAGCTCACCGACGCGGACGCCTACGACGGGCGAAACGCCGTCTACGAGGTCGGCGACGGCCGCGTGAGCACGTACCCGGCCGAGTGGCACGACCGCCTCGGCGCGGACGCCTCGCTCGCGGCGTTCGTGGGCGTGATGACCGAGTCGATGGGCGACCCGCCGCGCAGCGGCGCGTCGCCCGGGGTCGCCGAGGACGACCTGCTGGACGCCGCGGTCACGCTCGGCGGTCGCAGCCGGCGGGCGGCCCGCGAGGAACTCGAGGAGCTGCGCGCGGACGGCGTGCTCGTCGAGGACGCCGACCAGCACCCGAGAGCGGGCGTCGCGCTCGCGGCCGACGTGGACTTCGAGGAGGGCGGACTGGGCAAACCGGACCGGGGAGACGCCCCGGGCGGCTGACGCCCTGCCGGCGCGGACCGATACTGCAACACTTAATCCGCGGCGTCTCCGAGTGCGACGCGATGAGCGACGGCGACGCGGCGACGGCGTTCGCGCCCGGACACGTCACGGGTTTCTTCGGCGTGTCGCGCGACGACGACCCCGCGCAGACGGGGTCGCGCGGGGCGGGCGTGACGCTGTCGGCGGGCGTACGGACGCGCGTCGAACCGAGCGAGGAGAGCCGGGTGCTGTTGAACGGCCGCGAGGTCGGCGTCGAGAGCGTCGCCCGCGTGCTGGGCGCGCTGGACGCGACGGCGACGGTGCACGCGGAGACGGCCCTGCCGCTGGGCGCGGGGTTCGGGGTGTCCGGCGCGATGGCGCTCGGGACCGCACTGGCGGCGAACGAGGCGTTCGGCGCGGGCCGCTCGGAGAACGAGCTGGTGACCGCCGCGCACGTCGCGGAGGTCGAGGCCGGCACCGGGCTGGGGGACGTGGTGGCCCAGGCCCGCGGCGGCGTGCCGATCCGCCTCGAGCCCGGGGCGCCCGGCCACGGCGTGCTGGACGGCGTCCCGGACGCCGGCCGGGTCGAGTACGTGTCCTTCGGCGGGCTCTCGACGAGCGACGTCATCGGCGGCGACACCGACCGGCTGACGGCGGCGGGCGAGCGCGCGCTCGCCGACGTCGTGGCGGAGCCGACGCTGGAGCGGTTCATGGCGCTCTCGCGGCGGTTCTCGCGGGACGCCGGCCTCCTGGACGGCGAGGTGGCGGCGGTGGTGGATGCGGTGACCGACGCTGGCGGCGAGGCGGCGATGGCGATGCTCGGCCGGACCGTGTTCGCGCTCGACACGGGGCTGTCGGACGCCGGCTACGACCCCGAGGTGTGCCGCGTCCACCCCGCTGGCGCGACCCTGGACCCCTGAGCGGCGAGGGACGCGTCGGCGGGGACGGCGACCCGCAAGCGGGCGATTTTTGCGCGCCGGGCGGCGACACCGTGTATGGCCGAGATTCCCGAGGGGCACCCGCGCCGCGACTCGCTGGTGACCCGGCACCGCATCGAGGCGGGCGTCGAGCAGGGCATCACGTCGAAGCAGGGCCTCGTCGCGCAGGGCCGCGGCGAGGCGTTCGACTACCTGCTCGGCGAGGAGACGATCCCGTCGGCGGACGAGGCGGCGCGCGTCGCGGCCGCCCACCTCCTTCTCGCGGAGCACGCCGTGCTCTCCGTGAACGGGAACGTCGCGGCGCTGGTGCCGGACGAGGTCGTCGCGCTCGCGGCGGCCACCGGCGCCGACGTCGAGGTCAACCTGTTCAACCGCACGGAGGAGCGCGTGCGGGCGATCGCCGAGCACCTCCGCGAGCACGGCGCGACGGACGTGAAGGGGCTGCAGGCGGACGCGCGGATCCCGGGGCTGGACCACGAGCGCGCGAAGGTCGACGCGGACGGCATCTACAGCGCGGACGTGGTGCTGGTGCCACTGGAGGACGGCGACCGCGCGGAGGCGCTCGCGGCGATGGGGAAGACCGAGCTGGTCGTCGACCTGAACCCGCTGTCGCGGTCCGCGCAGACCGCCGCGGTCCCCATCGTGGACAACATCGTCCGCGCGGTGCCGAACGTCACGGCGCACGCGGAGGCGCTCCGCGACGCCCCCCGCGAGGAACTGGAGGGCGTCGTCGAGGCGTTCGACCGCGAGGCGGCGCTGGCGGCGGCCGAGCGGCGCATCCGCGGCGGCGACCTGGACTGACCGCTCGCTCCGGACCAAAACACGTTTCTTCCTTTAGGTAGACCTAAACCACATGTCCGGTCAGCGACGCCGCGCGCCGCCAGCGGGGAGGTGTCCGCGGTGATGGGCGACGACCTCCGGTCGATGCGGGACCGCATCGACGCGTTCGCCGAGGCGAGCGGACGGTTCTACGTCGCGTGCGCCCGCACCGGCGAGCGGCCGTTCCCGGTCGGCGGACTCCGGTTCGCCGACCGGGAGACCGCCGCGGCGGCCGCCGACCTCGCGCAGTCGTACCGCGACACGCTCGAGCGGTACGACCCCCGGGCACCGCGGTACGACCTCGTCGTCCACGAGGAGACCGACCCCCGGCCGCCGGAGCGCGCGCCGGCGCTCCCGGACGCCTGCCACGACGTCACCGGCGCCGTCTTCGAGTCGCTGAGCGCGCTCGGCCACCGGGACGCCGAACGCGCCGTCCTCGACGCGTACTTCGCCGCCGCCGAGTCGACCACGGACCTCGACGACCTCGCCGTCGTCCTCCTCCGGTGCACGGCGCGGACCCTCGCCGACGACCTCGCGCCCGGCGACCAGGCCGACGTCCTCCGGGACGCCGCCCGCCGCACGGACGTCGCCGCGGACGCCACCACCGTCGACGACGCGCTCGCCGCGGTCGCCGGCGCGGACCTCGCCGCCGACGTCGCGGGCACCGCCGACGGCTGGCGGTTCCGGCCGACGGTCCACGCCCGCGACGCCGCCGTCACGCTCCCCGCCGCGGTCGCCGTGCTCGCCGTCCGCCCGGACGCCGACCCGGTCTTCGACCGCACCAGCGACACCGTCCGCGCGCGCCTCGCCGGCGGCCCAGCCGGCCTCGCCACCGCCCACCGGCGCTGACTACAGGAGCTCGCGGGCCATCGACGCCGCCGCGGGCGCGCTGTCCGCGAGCAGGTAGACGATGGGCTCGACGCCGTAGCCGCCGGTCTGGTAGAGCACGTCCACGCTCGGGCTGTCGGCGACGGCGGCCGCGACGGCGGCCGCGGAGTCCTCGCCCGCCGCGTCGAACTCGACGGCCTCGTAGCCGGCGTCGGCGAGCGCCGCCACGACGTCCTCGCCGTAGCGGACGTTCAGGCACGCGCGCGCGTCGCTGCCCGCGTCGCGCGCGGCCAGCAGTATCGACGCGACGTGGACGCTCACCCCGAACTCGGGGTCGGCCGGGACCTCCGTCCGCCCCATCACGTCGAGGATGCGGCCGGGGACGCCGGCCACGTCCTCGACGCCGTCCGCGTCCGGCGTGCACTCCACGAGGTTCGACCCGACGGCTGGGATGAGGGTCGCGAAGCCGCTGGCGTGCTCGAGGACGCGGACGCCGCGGCGCACCGACGACAGCACGCGCTCCCGGACGCGCACCTCGCTCTCGGGGTCGTGGACGCGGAAGTCGCCGTCGTAGTCCGCGAGCGCCGGCATCGCGTCCTCGTGGAGCGCCGCGACGACGTCCCCGCGCGCGGACAGCCGCCGGATCAGGACCTCCGCCTCCACGAGCGCCTGCACCTGGGACATGTCGCCGCTCGCGAGCCCCTCGCCGACTCGCTCGACCGTCTCCCGGACGCGGTCGTCCTCGGCCACCGCGTCGGTGACCTCGACGTCGCCGTGGGCGTACTTCGAGACCGCGGACTGGCTGACGCCGAGCAGCTGGGCGACCTCCTGCTGGGTGAGCCCGCGCTCCCGGAGGTCCGCCGCCAGCAGCGACCGGAACGTCGGCAGGAACGCCTCGACGACGACCTCCTCGAGGAACTTCATTGGTCGCCCCCGAACTCGCGGTCGCCGCGGATGCGGCTCGCCTGCGGGCCGTCCTGGTCCTGGTACTTCGACCCGCGGTCGGCGCCGTACGGCCGCTCGGCGGTGCTCGTCAGCTCCGTGAACACGAGCTGGCTGATGCGCATGTCCGGCGTGAGCGCGACCGGGACCTTCCCCAGGTTCGAGAGCTCCAGGGTCACCTTCCCCTTGAACCCGGGGTCGATGAAGCCCGCCGTCGCGTGCACCACGACGGCCAGACGCCCCAGCGACGACCGGCCCTCGACCTGCGCGACGAGGTCCGGCGGCACCTCGACGCGCTCTTTCGTCGTGCCGAGTACGAAGTCGCCGGGGTGGAGGACGAACTCCTCGCCGTCCTCGACGACCGTCTCGTGGACGTAGTCCTCGACCTCCTCCTCGCGGTTCGGGTGGATGCAGGGGACGTTCGCGCGCTCGAACTCCAGGAACCGGCGGCCGAGCCGGACGTCGACGCTCGCGGGCTGGACCTGGAGGTCGACGTCGTCGAGCGGGTCGACGACGAGGTCGCCCGCGGCCAGCCGGTCGAGGATGTCCCGGTCGGAGAGTATCATACGGGGTTCTGGAACCGGGGCGGCCTAAAGGTTTCAGAACGACCGCGGTCAGAACAGCGACAGCAGCCAGCCGCCGTACGCGACGACGCCGCCGACGGCGGCACAGCGGTAGTAGTCGGCGTCGAACGCGACCGACAGGCCGACGCCGTAGAAGTACGTCTGCCAGGCGGCGACGACGAACGAGACGGCGGCCTGGACGAACTGGCTGGTCGCGAGGTTGCGCTCGAACTGCTCGGTGAACGTCCGCGGGGAGGCCATCGACGCGTCGCCGAGCGCGGACGCGAGGAACGCGAACGCGATCAGCGACGTGAGGACGGTGGGCGCGGTCCCCCAGCCGACGACGGCGAGCGTGTCCGTGAACTCGCCGTCGTGGCCGACGAACGCCCGCGCGAGGAGGTGCGTGACCGCGGCGGCGAGGACCCAGCCGACGAAGAGGGCGACCACGATGCCGAACAGGTAGCCGACGAAGACGTCCCAGACGGCGGCCGCGGCGTCGCCGTGGCCGGCCGACCGCAGCCTGTCCTCGAGCAGGACGGCGAAGCCGATGAACGCGCCGCCGACGGCCAGCACGGCGACCGTGACGGCGAGGAGGGCGGGGCGGACGAGGAAGCCGCGCGCCTCGAAGTACGCGCGCGGCCGTCGGAGCGGAGTGTAGGGGGCCATGCGTGGGCGTGTCGACGGCACCGGCATTTGTCTTGTGGTGGTTCACAGCGCGTGAACCGCCGTCGGCCGCCGCGCCCGCGAGTAGCCAACGCTTTGGCCCGGCCGCCCGTCCGGCCAGCCATGAAGCAGGTCATCGCCGCGCGCACGGACGTCGGCATGGGCCAGGGGAAGCTCGCCGCGCAGGTCGCACACGCCTCCCTGAAGGCCTACGAGTACGCCGACGAGGACGTCAAGCGCCGCTGGAAGGCCGAGGGCCAGCAGAAGGTCGTCGTGAAGGTCGGCAGCGAGCGCGAGCTCTACCGGGTCGCCGAGGAGGCGAAAGCGCGTGGGCTGCCGTCGGCGGTCGTCGAGGACGCCGGCCGCACCCAGCTCGAGCCGGGGACGGCGACGGCCGTCGCGGTCGGTCCCGCGCCGGACGCCGACGTCGACGAGGTGACCGGCGACCTCTCGCTGTTCTGAGTCGGCGCGGTCCGGCGACCGCCTCACAGGTCGGCGTAGAACTGGCCGTGGAAGTCGAACGGGAGGACGCCGGGCGCCCAGGCTCGCGCTCGCTCCTCGAAGGACTCGGCGTCCAGCACCAGCAGGAACGACTGCTCTCGGTCGGCGTCCAGCACGACGGACAGCACGGCACCGTCGCCCGCACCGCCCCCGGGCTCGGGCACGAACACGGGTTCGCCGCAGAACGTCCCGGCCGCCTCCCAGAGGGCCGTCTCCCTCGATCCGGTGTCGACGCGCACGAGGTGGTTCGGGGCGCCGTCCTCGCCGCCCGAGCGCGTGGCGTACACGTACCGGTACGGGCGGCCGCGGCGCCGCTCGTCGAACCGCGGCAGCGACAGGCCGCCCGCCGCGAGCGTCTCGCGGCTCGCGCGCCCGCCGTCGAGGGGGACGGCGTACCGCCGCAGGTCGCCGTCGAGGGTGCGCACCGACCCGGACCGGAGGTCGGGCAGCGAGAGGTCGTCGACGACGCTCGCGTCGTCGAACGCCACGAGGTCGACGAGGAGCCGGTCGCCGTCCCGGAAGGCGTTCGCGTGGTGGAACGCGAAGAACGGGGGCGCCGTCGCCGCCGCGACCACGTCGCCGCTCGACCGCGACAGGACGTGGAACCGCGCCGGCCGCTCGGGCCGCCAGTCGAGCGCGTCGAGGAAGGTGTCGGGGCCGCCCGGCCGCAGCAGCCCCCAGACGTCGACGACGAGCGGGCACTCCGCGATCACGACGTGGTCGGGCGTCAGCGCGAAACTGTGGACGTACACCGGGTCCTCGAGGTCGAGCGTCCCGACCACCTCGCGGCTGGACTCGCCCGCCGGCAGGCGCGTGACGGCGTAGTCGGCGGTCCGGCCGAAGCGAACGGAGAGGTTCCACGTCGCGCCCGATTCGGGGTCCGTCACCGGGTGCGCGCACGCCATGTGGGCGTCGACGTCGTCGTCGAAGTGCCACTCGCCGGCGGTCTCGAGGGTCGCCGGGTCGAACGCCACCTGCCGCGGGACCTCCGTGAGCGCGAGGAACGTCCCGTCGACCCTGAGGACGTTCACGTTCGCGTTGTCCGTCGTCTCCGGCAGCACGGCCCGCTTCACGCGGTCGAGGAGGCCGCCGCCGGCGCCCGTGCCGAACTGGCCGGCGCCCAGGCGGTCCGACTCGACGACCTCGCGGTACTCCTCGGTGCGCAGGAACCGCGTCGTCAGCGAGACGCCGCCGTCCCGGACCGCGAACTTCCGGAGGAGCGCGAGCCCGTCGAACCAGTGGGCGAACGGCTCGCCGCCGGACTCGAACTTCCCCGGGCCGTTCCGCAGCAGCGCGCCGTCCAGCCAGCCCGGGAGGTCGCCCTCGACGCGGCAGTCCGCGGCGTCGAACTCGGTGTCGGCGGACGCGAAGCCGACGCGGTAGTCGGCCATCGGTCGGTGTTGGGCCGCGCCGGGCAAAGCCGTGGCGGTGGTCTGCGGTGGCGGGGCCGCGCTGGGTCGACGACGCGGCCGCGGCGGCGACCCGGCGGCGGCGAACCGGCCGCGTTAAGCCCGCGGCGCTCCCACGTCCGGGCGAATGCGAGTCGCCCACGAACTCGAGCGCGCCGTCGGCATGGAGTACTACGCCAGCGACAGCGACGGCACGGGCGGCCGCCTCCGCGAGTCGCCCGCGGACTTCCGCGTCACGGAGATCGAGGACTTCGACACCCAGCCCGTGGACGCCGACGCCGGCGACTACCCGTGGCTCGTGGTGCGCGCGACGCTCACGCGCTGGGACACCAACGACTTCGCGCGCGAGCTCTCGAACCGCGCCGGTATCAGCCGCGAGCGCGTCACCTGGGCCGGGACGAAGGACCGCCACGCCGTCACCACCCAGCTGTTCGCCGTCCGCGACCTCGCGCCCGGCGCCCTCCCCGAGGTGCCGGACGCCGACGTCGAGGTCGTGGGCCGGGCCGGCCGCGGCCTCCAGTTCGGCGACCTCGCGGGCAACGAGTTCCGCATCGTCGTGCGAGACCCCGGGCGGCCCGAGCAGGCCGACGCCGTCACCGCGGACCTCGAGGCGTTCGCGGGCGGCGCGGCCGGTGTGCCCAACTTCTTCGGCCAGCAGCGCTTCGGCAGCAAGCGCCCGGTCACCCACGAGGTCGGCCTCGCGATCCTGCGCGGCGACTGGGAGGGCGCGGCGATGGCGTACCTCGGCGACCCGACCGAGCACGAGCCCGCGGACAGCCAGGCGGCGCGCGCGCTCGTCGAGGACACCCGGGACTGGCGGGCGGCCCTCGACGAGTTCCCGGAGCGACTGCGCTACGAGCGCACGATGCTGCACGAGCTCGCCGGCGGCGGGAGCTTCCGGGACGCCGTCGAGACGTTCCCGTCGAACCTCCGGCGGCTGTTCGTGAACGCCGCGCAGTCGTACGCGTTCAACCGCATCCTGAGCGAGCGCGTGGACCGCGGGCTGCCGTTCCACGAGCCCGTCGAGGGCGACGTCGTCTGGTTCGCCGAGCGGGACGCGCCCGGGGGCGTCGCGCGCCCCGACCCGGGCCGCGAGCAGCGCGTCACCGTCGACCGCGTGGACGTGGTGGCGCGGCACTGCGCGCGGGGACGGGCGTTCGTCACCGCGCCGCTGGTCGGCACCGAGACCGAGTTCGCGGACGGCGAACCGGGCGAGATCGAGCGGGCGGTGCTCGCGGAGCTCGACCTCGAACCCGGGGACTTCGACCTCCCGGGCGACTGGGCGAGCGAGGGGACGCGGCGCGCGGTGCTGCTGCGGCCGGGCGTCGACGTGAGCCACGACCCCCTGACCTTCGAGTTCGCGCTCCCCTCCGGCAGCTACGCCACGGTCGTCCTCCGCGAGTACCTGAAGACGAGCCCGCTGGCCCTGTGACCGGCGGGGTCAGCCCACGAGCGGCTCGCTCGCGTCGCCGCCGACCGCGAGCGCCACGGCGGCGACGAGGAAAAGCGCCGCGACGGGGAGAACGTACACCCAGAGGACGGCCTGCCAGAAGCCGAGGAGGAGCAGGGCGCAGGCGGCCCCCGCGGCCACGAACGACCGTCCGGCGACCACACCGCCGGCGCCGGCGACGGCGCTCGCGCCGAGCGCCGCGAACAGCGTCAGCCGTGCCGGCGTGTACCCGGGCCGACCGAGATACCGGCCCAGCACGCCGAGGAGTGCGGCGACCGCGACGACAGTCAGCCCGCGTGCGACGGCGGTTCTGGAGGGCGTCATCGCGGCGAGTCGTACTCCCGGCGCGGTGAAAGGACTGCCGGCGACGCGACCGCGGCGCCCCGCCGACGGAAACACCGGCCTTTTGCGCGCTCGCCGACTGCCCCCTGTATGGAGTGTCGGCGGTGCGGCAGTCCCCTGGAGAAGCCGGCCGACTACTGTCTGGTCTGTGACACCGCCAACTGCGACGGCGTGGTCGCCGCCTGCGACCGCGACCACGCCACGCTCACGTTCCTCGACGGCGAGGACGTCGTCGGCCGCACTGACGTCGCCACCGTGCCCGAGGAGGGCGGCGAGGCGGGCGTGGTCGAACTCCGGAACTTCGCCGGCCGCGTCGCCGACGAGATCCGGCGGAAGCGCCCCGAGGACGTCTTCGTCGCCGGCGACCACGACGTCATCGCGGCGGTCCGCGGCGACCTCCGCTACGAGGTGTACCGCGTCCCCCGCGAGAACCCCGTCGAGGCGGTCGTCGACCGGCGCGGCGAGCGGTCCCTCGACGTCGTCGACGCGCCCGCCCGCGAGAAGATCGGCGGCCGGCACTCGACGCTCATCGGCGACCGGGACGGCCAGCGCGCCGTCCGCGCGGTCGCGAACCACCCGAACGTGAAGAAGGTCATCCCGGGCCCCATCGACGCCGGCGGCTCGGGGTCGCGGACGGGCGTCCGCGCGAAGGTCACGCGCGCCGACGACAACGGCAACCTGCGGCTGCTGGTGCGGGACGGCTCCAGCGTCCAGGAGAACCGCGTCGTCACGACAGCGATGAGCCGCGACACCGGCGAGCGCGTGCGCGCGGACCTCAACGACGCGCTCGCCGACGCCGACCTCAGGGAGTAGGACCGTCGGCCGCAAAGAGTAGCGTTTATGTGCGGCCCGACGGTAGGAGCGTCCACTATGGCTAACAAGGGCTCCACGGGGAGCGCCGGCCGGTTCGGCGCGCGCTACGGCCGCGTCTCTCGGCGACGCGTCTCCGAGATCGAGGACGAGATGCACGACGACCACGTCTGCCCGGACTGCGGCTCCGCGGCCGTCTCCCGGAAGGGGACCGGCATCTGGCAGTGCGAGAAGTGCGACTACAAGTACGCGGGCGGCGCGTACAGGCCCCAGACGCCGGCCGGGCGCAGCGTCAGCCGCTCGATTCGCGCGGCGCTCAGCGAGGGCGAGGACGCGGATGTCGACCTCGAGACCGACGCCGAAGCCGTCGAGGAATAATGGCGTACAAGTGCTCCCGCTGTAAGCGCGACGTCGAGCTCGACGAGTACGGCGGGGTGCGTTGTCCGTACTGCGGCCACCGCGTCCTCCTGAAGGAGCGCAGCCGCGACATCAAGGAAGTCGACGTCCAGTAGCGCACCGTGGCCCACTCCACGGAGCTCGTTTTCGCGTACGAGTCCGCGGCGGTCGCGCGCGTCGTCGAGCGCAGCGTCGCGGTCGAGGCCGGCGACGTCGGGGGCGACCGCTCCGGGGCCGCCGTCGACCGCGACGGCGACGTCGTCACCGTCACCGTTGACGCCGGCGACCTGACGGCGCTGCGCGCCGGCCAGAACACGTGGCTGACGCTCGTCGAGGTCGCCGAGTCCGTCGCCGCGAGTGCGCGCGCCGCCGCCGAGTAGTCGGCCGGCGGCCGGGCCGGTGCGGCGCCGGCGCACGGCGAGTCGATCGCCGGCGCGCGGCCGGTTCCGAGCGCCTGCGGCGGCGGACGCCGGCGAGCCGCAATACGGGGGTTTTTCTGTGGGGCGCGTGTCCGTCCGGGTATGCAGGGTAATCTGCCGCCGGAAGCACAGGAGAAACTCGAGCAGCTCCAGGACCTCCAGGAGAAGGCCCAGACGGTCGCCGCCCAGAAGCAGCAGGCCGAGACCCAGCTGACGGAGGCCGAGACCGCGCTGGACGCCCTCGACGACATCGAGGAGGGGACGACGATGTACCGCGAGGTCGGCGAGCTGCTCGTGGAGACCGGCTACGACGACGCCCACGACGACCTCTCCGAGAAGGTCGACAACCTCGAGATCCGCGTCGAGACCCTCGAGAAGCAGGAGGAGCGCGTCCAGGAGCAGTTCGAGGAGCTCCAGGAGGAACTCCAGAACATGCTCGGCGGCGCCGGCGGCGGCGGTCCGATGGGCGGCCCGAGCGCGTAACCGATGGGAACCGACGCCGGGCCGACAGGGGAACCGTCAGACGAGGCGGTGGTCGAGGCCGCCGCCGAGGCCGCCGAGGGCCTGGTGTTCTCGCGGCTCGCGACCGGCGACGTCGAGGACCTCGACGTCACCGTCTCGTTCGAGGACGGCGTGCTGGACGTGGACGTCTACGTGCACGCGCCGGACGCCGACGCGGACGTCGAACAGGTCGCCGAGGACGCCGCGCTCGCCGCGCGGTCGGCCGTCGACGACCTGTTCGAAGCGGAGTGACGGCAGCCGACGGCCGCGGACTGACGGCCGCCGACGACCGCTTCGCCGCGGACTGACGGCCGCTTCTCGCCGTTCGCGACGACTCCCAGCGACTGCGCCGTCGGAGCGGCGGCTGTCGTCGGCGGGTGAGCGGCGTTCGACCGACGCCAGAACCGAACGACGCGAGACCGACGCCAGAACCGAACGACGCGAGACCGACGCCAGAACCGAACGACGCGAGACCTACGCCAGGAAGAAGATGAGGACGCTGATGGTGACCGTCGCCAGCACCGCGAGCACGGCGACCGCGCCGCCCATCGCGATGACGGCGTTGGCGTGGCTGGCGAGCGTCTCCGTGCGGTCGTTCCCGAAGACGGTGACCTCGGCGCGCTCGCTTGCCATCCCCGCCTCGACGGGCTCGAGGTCGTCGACGGCCGCCGCCGCGAGGTCGGCGACGAGGTCGCAGAGCTCCGCCCAGTCGACGGCGTCCCCGACCTGGTTCGTCGACTCGACGGTGTTCACGATGTGGGTGTCCGTCGTCATCACCTCCGCGTGGTCGACGTCACCGACGGCGTCCAGGACCTCCTCGCGGAGCCCGGGCTCCATGTTGTTGCCGTCGACGAGGACGTACGCGGTGCGCTCGCCGTCCGCCTCGAGGACCGCGACGCGGACGCCGAGCGGCCCGATGCCGTCGACGGGCCGCCACGGCGTGCGGTCCCACGCGACGCCGAGTTCCAGGGGGCCGCGGTCCGCGTCCGCGAGCCGGCGCGCCGCCTCGCCGGCGCCCTGGATCATGTCGAACGAGCGCCTGCTCCCCGGGTAGACGTGCCCGAGGTCGTCGCCCTCGAGGCCGTTGTTGCAGTTGTGGGCGTCCACGAGGAGGACGTCGTCGACGCCCTCGACGCGGGCCTCCGCGGTCGCGGCGAGCCCGACCGCGTACTCGACGTCGTCGGCGTACTCGGGCGCGAACGTGGAGACGAGGAGGGCGTCGTCGCCGAACGCCTGCCCGAGCAGTTTCGCCTCGCCGGCCTGCACGCGGACCGCCGGCGTCGCGTCCGCGGTGTAGTCGATGCGCTCGTAGGCGGTCGCGGCCGCGTCGACGAGCGTCTCGACCTCGCGCTCGGTGACGAGGTTGAAGTCGTGGCCGGCGGTGGCGTGCGGCGGGAACGCCAGCCCGGACGCGGACTCGGCGACGCGCTGCGGGAGGTTGCCGCCGCCGATCTCGCCCATCGGCCCCGGGTGGATCATCGGCAGGACGAACCGCGCCTTCTCGGACTCGTCGGCCGTCCGGCGGAACGCGAGCACGGTGACCGGGACGACGGCGTCCTCGCCGATCTGCTCGAAGAAGTCCTCGAGCTCCCGGCTGCCCTCGGCGATGTGGCCGATGAACCCGCGGACGAAGTCGAGGACGCTCACGCCGAGGCTGCGCTGCCAAGGCCGGTCGATGACCGCGACGAAGCCGTACGTGGCGACGCCGTACAGCGCCACGAGCACCGCCAGCAGCAGGAAGTCGCCCGGCGCGAACGCGTACTGGATCTCGGGCGGCGCCTCCGCCGGCCGGGAGAGGTAGGCGGAGGCGAGCGTGCCGCCGGTCTCGAGGTAGTTCATCGTGCCGCTGTACACGAACAGGAGGACGCCCGCGGTCGCGGTCTGGACGCTCGCCGGGACCGCGGCGACGAACGGCGAGCCCCGGGAGACGGCGAGCACGACGAGGAACCGGATGGCGAACACGAGCCCGAGCGCGGCGATGAGCGCGTCGAAGACGAAGTTCTGGCCGAGGCGCAGACTGAGCGTGGCGACGACGCCGGCGACGAGCAACACGACGACGACGACCACCTCGCAGGCGAACGCCAGCAGCGACGAGCGGTTGTACGTGAGCTGGCCGCCGAAAAAGCGGTCGACGGGCGTGGTCGCGAGCCCGGCGACGACGGTCGGAATCCCGATGAAGAACACGCCCTGCCAGGCGTCCTCGAGGACGTACTGGCTGTCGAAGGCGGCGACGCCGGCGAGAGCGGCGATGACCAGCGAGAGGGAGACGCTGGTGTACCACCGCGGCGCGCGGAAGATGTACTTCGAGAGGCTCGCCAGCTCGCCCTGCGTCTCCGTCATGGCCTACTCGCAGATCCGGACGAAGTTCTCGAAGACCGCCTCCCCCTCCTCGGTGTGTGCGACCTCGGGGTGCCACTGGACGCCGTAGAGGTCGCGGTCGGCGTCCGACATCGCCTCCACGCCGCAGATGTCGCTCTCGGCGGTCCGCGTGAAGCCGTCCGGGAGTTCGACGACCTCGTCGGCGTGGCTCGCCCACACGCGGGTCTCGGGCGCCAGCGACCCGACGAGGGGGTCGTCGTCGTCGAGGATGCGGACGTCGACGTCCGCGTAGCCGCCGTAGTCGCCGGCGGCGACGCGGCCGCCGAGTTCGTCGGCGATGAGCTGCATGCCGAGACAGATGCCGAACACGGGGACGCCGAGGTCGAGGTAGTCCGGGGAGTGCCCGACGTCGTCCATGTCGGGGCCGCCGGAGAGGACCAGGCCGTCGGCGTCGACGTCCTCCGGCGGCGTGGTGTTGTCGACGAGTTCGGTCTCCACCCCGTCGAGGTCCCGGAGCAGGCGGTGCTCCAGGTGGGTGAACTGACCGTGGTTGTCGACGACGAGGATGCGCGTCATTGCAGCGGTGTAAGCGACTTGCGACTAAAAACCCACTCGTTCGGGCTCGCGAGGTCAGACGCCGCCGCCTGCGTCGGCGCCCGCTTGGGCGCCGCGCTCACTCGTCGCTGCCGTCGGCGTCGAAGCGCTCGGCGGCCGACTCGAAAGCGAGTTCGGACTGCTCGCTGCTGCGGCGGTCCTCGGCGGTCGCCAGCGCCTCCGGGTCGGGGTTGACGTCGTCGTCGACGCGCGCCCACGAGTCGTGGACCTTCGCGTGACACCACCGGCAGAGGTAGACGGTGATCTCGTGGCCGACGTCCTCGTCGCTGTCGTACGCGAGGTGGTGCTCCTCGAGGAGGGGGCGGGCGTCCTCGTGGGCCCGCCGGCGCTCCTCGAGGCCGCAGCGCGCGCACTCCCGGTCGCGCTGCCGGCACCGGTAGTGCGGGCAGTCGGCCCACGCCCAGTCGCCGTCGGCGACCGGACACCGGAACTCCTCGGCGCGGCGCTCGGCCGCGAACTCGGGGTCCTGCTCCGGGAACTCGAAGGCGTACCGGCACTTGCCGTCGCCGGTCGCGTGGTCGCAGACGCCCGCGTGCTCGTAGGGGTCCTCGACCCCGACCGCGGTCCCGGACGGCGTCTTCTTCATCGCCGGCGAGTAGCGGCCCGAGGGGGTAACGCTTTTCGCCGTCGCTCCGAGAGTGCGACCGTGCACCTCCGTCACGACGCCGCCGACGCCGACGGCGGCGCGCGGACGCTGGCGTCGACCGTCGACGTCGCCGATTCGTTGCTCTCGCAGGCGCGCGGCCTGATGTTCCGGCGGTCGATCCCGGACGACTACGCGCTCGTGTTCGACTTCGAGTCGGTGGACCGCCGCGACGTCCACATGGTGTTCGTGCCGTTCGCTATCGACGCGGTCTGGGTCGAGGACGAGGAGGTCCAGCGCGTCGAGCGGCTGTCGGCGTGGACCGGCCGGGGCGAGGCGCGCTGCGACGCGCTCGTCGAACTCCCGGCGGGCGCCGCCGACGACGTCGCGGTCGGCGACCGCGTCTGGCTCGCGGACTGACGACGACGCACAGGGACGGCGACGACGCACACGAACCACGACGACGCACACGAACCACGACGACGCACACGAACCACGACGCTGCGCAGAACCACGACGCTGCGCAGAACCACGACCCCGTACAGGAACGACCACGCCGCGCGGGGAGCGTGTCACTGCTCGGGAGCCGGGCAATACCTGTCACACCCCGCGGCTTGAAGGTGCTGGGGCGCGCCCGATACGGTACACCATGTCGGAGCACACCGGCACGGAGGATAGAGGAAGTCGCCTCACGGCGGCTGGCCGAGAAATCCTCCGGCGCTACTGATTCTGCTGGCCTCGCCAGCGACACCGACGTACAGTTCCTCGACACCACGCTGCGCGACGGCGAGCAGGCGCCAGGGGTCTCGCTGACCGCCGACCAGAAGGCGACCGTCGCGCGCAAACTCGACGCCGCCGGCGTCGCGGTCGTCGAAGCCGGCAGCGCGTGCACGAGCGCGGGCGAGCGCGAGACCATCCGCCGCGTCACGGGCCTCGACCTCGACGCCACGGTCACGAGCTTCTGCCGCGGCGTCCGCCGGGACGTCGACCTCGCGCTCGACTGCGGCGTCGACGGCGTGAACCTCGTCGTCCCCGCCAGCGACCGCCACGTCGAAGGGAAGGTCGGCACGACGCGGGAGGGCGTCCTCGACACCACCGCCGAGCTCGTCGAGTACGCGACCGACCACGGGCTCTGGGTGGAGGTCATCGGCGAGGACGGCTCCCGGGCGGACTACGACTTCCTCGACGACCTCGCGGCGACGGCCGCGGACGCCGGCGCGGACCGCTTCTGCCTCGCGGACACGGTCGGCCACGCCAGCCCCGAGCGCGTCGCCGCTGGCGTCGCGCGCGTCGCCGAACACGGCCCCGTGAGCGTGCACACGCACGACGACCTCGGGCTCGCGGTCACGAACGCGCTCGCGGGCGTCCGCGCGGGCGCCGACCTCGTGCACGCCACGGTCAACGGCGTCGGCGAGCGCGCCGGCAACGTCGCCCTCGAGGAGGTCGCGGTCGCGCTCTGGCACTGCTACGACGTCGACGCCCTCGAGACCGAGCGCCTCTACGACCTCGCGTCCACCGTCAGCGAGGCGACCGGCGTCCCGCTCCCGCCGAACAAGGCGGTCTCCGGCGAGAACGCGTTCGCCCACGAGTCCGGCATCCACACCGACGGCACCCTCAAGGACGACCGCATGTACGAGCCCTACTCGCCGGAAGCGGTCGGTCGCGAGCGCCGCCTCGTCCTCGGGAAGCACGCCGGCCGCGCGGGCGTGAAGGCCGCGCTCGCCGAACACGACGTCGAGGTCGACGACGAGGACCTCGCGACGGTCGTCGAGCGCGTGAACGAGCTCGGCGAGCGCGGGAAGCGCGTCACGGACGCCGACCTGCTCGCCGTCGCCGAGGACGTCACCGGCCGCGCCGGCGACCGCCAGCGCCGCGTCGAGGTCTGCGACCTCACCGCGGCGAGCGGCGGCGGCACCCCGACCGCGTCGGTCCGCCTGCGCGTCGACGGCGACGAGCGCACCGCGGCGGGCACCGGCAGCGGCCCCGTCGACGCCGCCATGAGCGCCGTCCGGGACGCGCTCGGCGACGTCACGTTCCACCTCGAAGACTACCACGTCGACGCCATCACGGGCGGCACGGACGCCGTCGTCACCGTCCACGTCACCGTCGCGCGCGGCGACCGCTCGGTCTCCGTCGACGCCAGCGACAGCGACATCACCGCCGCCAGCGTCGCCGCCGTCGTCGACGCCCTCGACCGCCTGCTCCCGGCGCACGGCGAGGAGGCGGAAGCGGTCGCGGACTGACGGCCGCCGAACTCACGGTCTGTTCCGGCAGCCTCACCATCCACAGGGCGGGACTGAGAGCAGCGGCGCTGTCGACGATGACGGACGACCCAAGCACTGCGGCGAACGGAGTGAGCGAAGCGCGCACCGAGTCGCAGACCGCGAGCGCGCCGGGGCGTCCGAAATCTGTCACCCCCTCCAGTCGTCCTCGACGGGGGGGCGAGCGCGTCGCTCGACGGCGACGGACTCTGGGAGCGCCGAGGGAGAGATTTGAACCGGAGCGAGACGGTCGCTCACTCCGTTCGCGCTGCGGCTCGCAGGGTTCAAATCTCTCTCCGGCGCGTACAGCCATCGCACGGCCAGCGACACGGCCGTCGCTGGCCGGTGCGCTTGTCGAAAGACGCCGAGGGAGAGATTTGAACCACGCGCAGACGCTTCGGCTCGCTGCGCTCGCCGACTGCGTCTGCTCTCGTTCAAACTCCCGCTCGTCGATACACGCCCGACACGCGGAGCGACCGGTGTGTCGCTCCGCGGTGTCATCACAGTGAAGCGCCGAGGGAGAGATTTGAACTCTCGAGTCCGTGAGGACAGTTGCTCTCGAAGCAACCGCCTTGGCCAGGCTAGGCTACCTCGGCTCGTTCGAACGAACGCCGTTTGTGGGTTTATGAATTTCGGTTGGCGGCGTCCGCCCGGCCGCGGCGCGGTACGTCAAACGAGCGTCGTGTCAACCGGTAACGCTAAATCCGGCAAGCCGCAGCCTACGGTATGGACGTCACCGCTGCGAGTGACGAGTGCGACGCCGTCCTGAGCGAAGTCGAGGGCGCGGTCATCACGGACCGCGAGTTCCTCGAGACGGTCCTCGTCGGCTTCCTGGCCGACGGCCACGTCCTCCTCGAAGACGTACCGGGCACCGGGAAGACGCTGACCGCGCGGTCGGTCGCGACCGCGCTCGGCCTGGCGTTCAGCCGCATCCAGTTCACGCCCGACCTCCTCCCCGCGGACGTGCTCGGGACGCACGTGTTCAACGAGAAGTCCCGCGAGTTCGAGTTCCAGCCCGGCCCCGTGTTCGCGAACGTGGTGCTCGCCGACGAGATCAACCGCGCGCCGCCGAAGACCCAGGCCGCGCTCCTCGAGGCGATGGAGGAGGGCCAGGCCACCGTCGACGGCGAGACGATGGCACTGCCGGAGCCGTTCTTCGTCATCGCGACCCAGAACCCCGTCGAGCAGGAGGGGACGTTCCCGCTGCCGGAGGCCCAGATGGACCGGTTCGCGGTGAAAGCCAGCATCGGCTACCCCGACGAGCACGGCGAACTCGACCTGCTCCGGCGGCGCGCCGGCCGCGAGACGCGGAGTCCGAGCGTCGAGAGCGTGCTCGACGAGGCGCGCGTCGAGACGGTGAAGGCGGTCGCCGAGGACGTGCGCGTGGAGGGCGACCTCCTCCAGTACGTGGTGTCGATCTGCCGGGCGACGCGCGAGGACCGCCGCGTCGAGGTGGGCGTGAGTCCGCGCGGCACCCAGCGGCTGTTCGAGGCGGCGCGGGCCAAGGCGGTCGTGAAGGGCCGCGAGTACGTGGTCCCCGACGACGTCAAGCGCATCGCGCCGAACGTGCTCGCCCACCGCCTGGTGTTGACGCCGGACGCGGCCGTCGAGAACACGGACAAGCGCGAGGTGCTCGCGGACGTCCTGGACGCGGTCGAGGTGCCGACCGTGGAGGGTCAGTCCCCGAGCGCGTAGGCGAGCAGCACCGCCGCGAGCAGGAGCGCGAGCAGTCCCGTCACTGGGAGGTTCGACGGTCCGACGGCGTACGCGACGTACCCGAGGCCGGCCGCGAGCGTCGCGACGACGACGCTGCCGGTGGCGTGGACGAGCACGGACTGTCCGACGGGCGCGTGGGTGCCGACGTCGACGCCGAGCGTCACGGCGTGTTCTCCCGTGTCGTACGCGACCAGGGCGGCGACGCCAGCGACGAGCGCGGTGGCCACCGGCAGTCCCTGCACCGCGGCGAGCACGGCGGCGGCGAACCCGGCGGCGGCACCGACCGTGACGAACCGCCGCGTGCCGGTGTGCGCGCCGTAGACGACGCCGACGGCGCCCGGCGCGGCGACCGCGACGGCCGTCGTCGACCCGGTGGCGAGCACGAGCACGGTAGCGGCCGCCGCGGCGGCAGCGGGCAGCACGGCCGCCGTCGGCGGCCGCGGGTCGAAGTCGGTCACCGCGACCACCCCCGTCGCGCGGTGGCGACGGCTACCGGGAACGACTCCCCGGGGTCCCAGTCGACGACGCGGACGCCGGCGCGGCGCAGCGACCGGACGCGGGTGGCGCGCTCGAGGCGCGCGACCTGCTGGCCGAGCGTCTCCGACCCCGTGAGGTCCGGCGACACGACCGTGACCGGGTTGCCGCGGGCCTCCAGGCGGCGGACGTACTCGACGGCGTCCTCGTCGGTCAGGGGCGAACAGAACACCACCTGGGCGTCCGCCGGCAGGTGCTTCTGGAGGCGGCGGAACACGAGCGCGCCGAGGAACCGGCGGTCCGGCGGCAGCGTCGAGAACCCCCTGGCGCGCCCGAGCGCGTCCCGGAGGCGCGCGCGGTGGTCGCGGCCGAGCCCCGGAGCCACCCACTCCCAGTGCGGGCCGAACGACGCGACGCCGACGCTGTCGCCGGCGTCCAGCAGCGCCGCGGCGACGCTGCCCGCCGCCTCGACGCCGTACTCGACGGCGCTCTCGCCGTCCGCGTCGCCGACGTGCGCGGGTTCGCGGGCGTCGACGACGGCGACCACGGTGGCGGCGTGCTCCTCGCTGTACTGGACGGTGGAGAGGTCGCCCGTGCGCGCGAGCCGGTTCCAGTCGACCCGCGAGAGCGGGTCGCCCGGCCGGTACTCGCGGGTGGCGTGGAACTCCACGCCGGTGCCGCCCTGCGCGGTCGGCACGCGGCCGACGCGCTGGACGGTCTGACTGCGCAGCGGGAACGATTCCAGGCGCGGGAGCTCCGGGACGGCGGCGACCGTGGACCGCGAGCGGACCGTCACGGCGGTCTCGCGGGCGCCGCTGGCGTCCCTGGCGCGCGCCTCGACGCCGTCGAAGTCGTGTTCGCCGCGGCGCATCTCCACGGTGTAGCGGACGGTCGCGGTCTTCCCCGGCCGGAGCGCGGTGGCGAGCCGCGGCGACCCCTCGACGACCGGCAGCCCCTCGGGGACGCCGTCGACGACGCGCAGGTCGGGGAGGAACGCGCCCTCGTTGGTCACGGAGAGCGTCACCTCGACCTCGTCGCCGGGGTCGGGGTCGTCGGCGTGGACCGTCCGGTCGACGGCGAGCGACGGCGACGGCGCCGTGAACAGCCGGCCGTACGCGGCGTACGCGACGCCGAGGACCGCGAGCAGCAGCGCCGCGGGCGAGGTGGTCACCGCGCCGGCCGCCGCGGCGAAAAGCGACAGCGCGGTGACGCCGCGCCACCGGTCGGTCTCGCGCGTCGAGACCGAGGCGACGGCCGACTCGACGGCGTCGTCTCCGTCACTCGCCGCGTCCGCAGCGGCGTCCGCGGCGGCCGCCCGATCGGTCCGGTCGTCTGCAGCGGCGTCCGTCGAGGCCGCCACGGTCAGTCACCCCCCTCCGCGTCGAGCCCGGCGCGGCGCTGCAGCTCGCCGAGCGCGTGCCGGAGCGCGCGCTCCCGGGTCGACTCCAGGCCCGTCATCGACACCACGACGTCCTGGGCGGGCGGCGGCACCTCGTCGGAGAACAGCGCCGCGGCCGTGCGGTCCTCGGTCCACGTCCCCTCGCGGAGCCGGCGGTCGGCCTCCGCCTCGGTCCAGCCCTCGGACTCCGCGAGCACCTGGACCGCGACCGACCGGAGGCGCTCGCGCAACTGGGCCTCGAGGGCGTCCCGGTCCGCGTCCGCGAGCTGGTCGTCGACCTCCGCGCCCGGTCGGGGCGGCTCGAAGCGCCCCTCCAGGCCGCTGGCGCGCACGGTCGCCGCCGCCTGGTCGCGGAACTCCAGGTTGCGCCGCGACACGTACGTCGCCACCGCGAGCACGGCCGCCAGCCCGCCGACGAAGACCGTCGGGACGGCCGGGAAGCGGACGACGTCCGCCACCGACGGCGCGACCGCGACCGCGACGCCGACGGCGACGAACGCGACGCCGAGGCCCGCGAGCACGCGCCGCAGCATCACTCCGCACCCCCGTAGCGGGCCTCGATGGCGCGCAGCGCGTCGACCGCGCGTTGCTCGCGGTCCTCGGTCGGCGACGCGCCGCCGTACCGCACCTCCCGGAACAGGTCGGTGAGCTCCGCGACGGAGTCGTCGTCCATCCCGACGTCGCGGGCGGCCGCGGCGAACTCCGCGGGCGTGCTCGACTCGGGGTGCGGGACGTCGAGGTGGCCGGTCATGTCCCGCCACGCGCGGTACACCTCGTTCTCGAGGTCCTCGGCCTCGGCGATGCGGTCGGCGGCCTCGCCGGCGGCGGTGGCGAGCGCGCCGAGGGCCGCCTCGTCATCGGCGTCGGCCTCCGCCGCTATCGGCGGGTCCTCGGGCGGTTCGTCGTCGCCGGTCGCGCGGTACGCGACCGCCGCCAGCAGGACGGCGACTGCGGCCAGGCCGGCGAGCACGGTGGTCGGCGCGAACAGCGGGTGGGTGCCGTCGCTGCCGCCGGCCGCCGGCCGCTCGGACGGCTCGCCGGACGGCAGTTCGGGGACGACGCCGCCGTCCTGGTTGGTGGGCGCGTCCGAGCCACAGCCGGTGAACAGCAGCCAGCCTGGCAGGGCCACCATCGTGAGCAGGAACAGCACGACGACGGCCATCGCGAGGTTGTCGCGGCGGTAGAAGTACGCGCCGACGGCGAGGTACGCGCCGAGCGCGAGCGCGCCGAACGCCGGCGACAGCAGGAAGGGCACGCAGGCCGGGCCGACCTGGATGGCGCCGACGCCGTCGTCTGGTTCGGGGAGGCCGTCACCGCTGTCGCTGTCGCCGTCCCCCTGGTCTGGGGGGCCGGACTCGTCGAAGCCGGGGCCGCCGGCGCCGTCGCCGGCGCCGGGCGGGTGCTGGGGGTTCGCGAGCGTCGCGGCCGCGAGCGCGACGGCGAGCACGCAGAGGAGGGCGAGGGTCAGGGCGCGAGCGTTCCGGTCCACTTTCGGACGGTTACGAGTTCCGGAGTAAAGGTCTTGCGAACGTCTCGCACGCCGGCGGGCGACTCGAGGAGCCCCGGTCGCGTACGCGGATTTACGTGGCTGGCCGCCCAACCGCCGTGCGTGCAGCGACGACAGTTCCTCGCGGCCGCCGGGTCGGTTCCGGCGGCCGGGGTCGCCGGCTGTCTCGGCAGTCCCGCGGCCGACGCGGACACGACCGACGCGGCGACGACGGCACCGACGGACGAGCGCGCCACCGACGCAGCGACGAGTGGCGCGGCGACGGACGGTACGGCGACGGACGGTACGGCGACGGCCGACGGCGAGGCGGACGGTACGGCGACGGCCGACGGCGAGGCGGACCTCGACCTCCGCGAGGCGAACGTCACCGGCGTCGCGGTCGAACGGACGGACGGCGGCGTCCGCTTCGACGTGACCCTGTACCACGACGACGACGGCGAGGACGGCTACGCGAACTGGTGGCAGGTCGAGTCGCTCGGCGGCGACCGCCTCGGCCGCCGCGACCTCGCGCACGCCCACGGCACCCGTGAGTTCACGCGGTCCGCGACGGTCGACGTCGGCGACGCTACCTGCGTGGTCGTCCGCGGCCACGACCAGACCCACGAGTACGGCGGCCAGGTCGCACTCGTCGACGTCGCCAGCGGAACCGTCCGGTTCGGCCGCCAGGGCCCGGAGCCCGAGTCGTTCGACGCCGCCGACTGCCCCTGACGCGGGACCGGAACCACCGCGCCCTCGTTCGTTTCCGTTTGCTAAATTTTAAATCAATGAGCGAGTGACCTGGCCGCAATGCCAGCGTGCGACCCCGCGGTGCCCGCACCGGTGCCGCCGGACGACCCGGCGGCGTGGTACGCGCCCGACGTCCGCAGCCAGTACGAAGTCCACCCCGGCGTCGTCGCCACCGTCAGCGAGCGCGGCGGCGAGTTCGCGTACGACGTCCGCCGCCCCCAGCTGAGCGACGGCGACGCCGCCGCGCTCGACGCCGTCACGCGGTACTTCGCGGACGCCCAGCTCTCCCGCCCGCGGACGCGCGAGGGGACCAGCGAGCGCGTCGCCGCCGGCCTCGGCGAGAAACACCGGCGCGTCGTCGCCCGCCTCACCGACTGCTCGCGTGCCGCGCGCCGCCGCGTCGAGTTCCACGCGCTCTGCGAGCTCCGCGGCCTCGGCGACCTCACGCCGCTCGCGCTCGACGACGGCGTCGACGTGGCGGACGCCGCCGCCGACGAGGACGCGCTCGTCGTCCACACCGACGACTACGCGCCCGCCGTCACCGACCTCCCCGCGGACCCGCCGCACCTCGACCGGTTCCTCTCCGAGCGCCTCGCGCGCTACACCGTCCCGTTCCGCGAGTTCGACGTGCCCGTCGTCGTCTACCGCGAGCGCGTGCTCGGCCGGGACGCCTTCGACACCAAGTACGCCGTCCGCGAACCCGACCGGCTGCCCGGCGACGACGAACTCGTCGCCGACTGCAAGGAACGCATCTGGGAGACGAACGCCGACGGCCGCCTCGGCGACGACGACGACCGCGCCGCGTTCGTCGCCGACCGCGCCCGCACGTTCCTCACGCGCCGGCTCACCGTGCGGAACACGCGCGCCTGGCTGGACGCCACCAGGCACCGCGTCCGCTCGGCGCTCGCCGAGTACGGCCTCGCCGTCCCGCCCGTCGACCGCCGGTTCAGCGACGACCGCCTCGACGACCTCACGTACTACGTCCTCCGGGACTTCGTCGGTGACGGGGAGCTCACCGTCCCCATCCGCGACGACCGCCTCGAGGACGTCGAGGCGAACGCCGTCGGCGACCGCGTGAAGGTCGTCCCGCGCACCGAACTCGGCGCGACCGCCGACCGCCTCCCCACGAACCTCGTCCTCGACGACGAACAGCGGTTCGTCAACCTCGTCACCCAGCTCGCCGCCAGGGACGGCGTCGAACTCAACGCCTCGAACCCCTCCGCGAAGGTCAACCTCGAGCCCGCGGAGGTCGGCGGCGACGTCACCATCCGGTGTGCGGTCGCGCTCCCCGTCATCAGCGAGGACGGCCCGCACGTCTCCATCCGCAAGCAGGCCGCGGACGCGCTCACGCCGGTCGACCTCCTCGACCGGAACAGCCTCTCCGTCGACGTCGTCGCGCTCCTCTGGCTCGCCTACGAACACCACGGCGTCGTGCTGTTCTCGGGTCCCACCGGCGTCGGCAAGACCACGCTCATGAACGCCCACATGCCGTTCGTCCCCTTCGACGACCGGCCCATCAGCATCGACGAGGGCTCCCGGGAGGTCCGGCTCCCCCACGAGACCGGCGTCTCCCTGACGACCCGCGACCACGAGCGCGAGTTCAAGCGCGTCTCCATGGCGGACCTGATGACCGAGACCAACTACCTCAACCCGGACGTCGAGGTCATCGCCGAGATCAACACCCGGGAGAGCTTCGAGAGCTTCGCGAACGTCCTGAACACGGGCCACGGCGTCGTCGGCACGACGCACGCCGAGGACGTCGAGACGCTCGTCAACCGCGCCGTCGAGCAGGGCGTGCCGCCGTACCTCCTGAAGGAAGTCGACCTCGTGGTGTTCCCGCGGCACGTCGACGGCGAGCGGTACGTCGGCGACGTCGTCGAACTCGTCGCCGACCCCGACCCCGGGGACGACAGCGTCGAGTCCGTCGAGAAGGACGGCGACGTCGTCCACTACCGTCGCGTGCTCGAGCGCACGCCGGACGGCGAGTTCGCGTTCGTCGGCTGCGGCGACGTCCGCCTGCTCGACAGCGTCGCCGCGCAGACCGACCGCCCCGTCGGTGCCGTCCGCGACGAGTTCGCGCGCAAGCGCCGGTACGTCGAGTACCTCGAGCGCGAGGGCGTCGCGGACTTCGAGGACCTGTTCGGGCTGCTGTCGGACCTCCGCACCGACGAGGCCGCGACGGTCGAACGCCTCCGCCGGAGGGCCGGCGAGTGACCGGGGCCGACCGACGGGGAGGGCGGTCGGCGTGACGGCGACGCTCGGCGTGCTCGACCGCGCGCTGTACGCGCTGTTCGCGCGGAACGCCGACGCCGGCCGCCACGACGCCGACCGGAAGCGCTACCGCGCCTGCCGGCTCGGCGTCAGCTTCGACGTGTTCCTCGCGCGCGTCTACGGCGCGTCCTGGCTGGCGTTCGCCGCCGTCGCCCCGCTGGCCGCGGCCGCCGGCGCGCTCCTCCTGCCGGCGTCCGCGCTCGGCCCGCTCGCCCGCTGGTCGCCCCTGTCGGCGCCGGTGACGGCCGCCGTCGCCGTCGGCCTGCCGGCGGGCCTGGCCGCGAAGCGGGCGACGGTGCTGGCGGGCGGCCGCTACCTCGGCCTGCTCGCGCGCAGCCGCCGCTCCGACATCGAGAGCACGCTCCCCGGCGCCGTCCGGTACCTCTCCGTGCTCGCGTCGGGGACTACCGACGAGCGCGACCTGTTCTCCCGGGTCGCCGACCGGCCGGCCGCGTACGGCGAGACGGCGGCCGCGTTCCGCGACGTCCTGAACACCGCCGACCTCACCGGGAGCGTCGACCGCGGCCTCCGCGTGGTCGCCCGCGACACGCCCAGCCGGGAGTTGCTCGCGCCGTTCCTCCTGAAGCTCCGCGAGCACGCCGCCCAGGGACCGGACGCCGTCGAGCAGTACCTCGAACTCGAGTCGCGGATGCTCGCGAACCGCCGCGAGCGCACCCGCGAACGGGCGGCTGGCTTCCTCGAGCTCGTCGCGGAGCTGTTCATCGTCCTGCTGGTGTTGCCGGCGCTGCTCGTCATCGTCGCCACCGTCCTCAGCGTGCTCGCGCCCGGCCTCGGCCGCGCGGTCGCGACGCCGCTCGGGCCGGCGACGGTCCGCGAGCTCCTCGTGTTCGGCAGCGGCGCGTTCGTCCTCGTCGTCGGCGCGCTCGCCGCGTACCTCGTCGAGGCGATGCGGCCGCGCGGGTTCGCGTGGACCGGCCACGAGCGCTCCGCGGGACTCGGCGTCCTCGCGAACGCGCCGCGGAATCCGGCCGACGCCGCGGTCGTCTGCGCGCTCCCCGCGGTCGGGGCGGCCGCGGCGCTGTGGGACGCCGGGGTCCGGCCGGCGAACGTCGTCCTCCTCGGGTACGTCGCGTTCGCCGTGCCCGTCGGCGTCGTCGCCGTCCGCCGCGCACGCATCGACGACGCGAAGGACCGCGAGATCCAGGACTTCGTGCACGCGGTCTCCGGCCACGTCAGCCTCGGGCGGCCGTTCGGGGACGCCGTCGACCGGGTGGCTCGCGACGTCGACCTCGGCCCCCTGAACCCGGACGTCGCCGACCTCGCGTTCAACCTCTCCGTGACGACGCGCGGCGACGACGTCCGCGCCGCCGCGCTCTCCCGGTTCGTCGACCGCGTCGACACCCAGCTCGCCGCCCAGACCGTCGGGCTGGTCTCCGGCGCGCTCGACGCCGGCAGCGACGCCGACGCCGCCTTCGAGGCGCTCCAGGCCGAGGTCGGCCGGCTCTACCACGAGCGCCGGTCGCTGCGCTCGCGGCTCCTCGTGTACGTCGCCGTCGGCTGGACGACCGCCGTCCTCGTCGTCGGCATCACGGTCGCGGTCAACACCGCCGTCCTCGACAGCTTCGCGCAGCTGTCGTCCGTCTCGGGCGCCGCCAGCGCCGGCGGCCTCGCCATCGACCCGGGCGCCGTCGACGTCGACCGCGACCAGTACCGGTTCTACCTCGTGACGCAGGCGACGATGCTCGCCTGCGGGTGGTTCGCGGGCGCGGCGAGCCGCGGCCGCTACGACGCGCTGTTGCACTCCGGACTGCTGGTCGCGTTCGCGTACGCCGTCTTCGCCGGGGTGGGGATGATATGACCGGTCCCTCGTGGCGCGCGAGCGCACGCGGCCAGTCGAACGTCGTGGGCGTGGCCATCCTGCTCGGCGTGACGGTGGTCGCGCTCGGCGCGCTCACCGCGAGCGTCGGCACCGTCGTCGACCAGCACGCCGCCGCGGGCGACGCGCGCCGGGTCGCCGCCGACCTCGACGACGCGCTCCGGCCCGTGGAGACGACCGGCGTCCGGCGCGGCCGCGTGTCGTTCACGGACGGCGACCTCGAGACGCTCGACCGCGAGGTGCGCGTGCTCGACAGCGGCGGCGTCGCCGCGACGGTGGACGCCGGCGCGCTCGAGTTCTCGGCGGGCGACCGCGGCGCCACCTACCTCGCGGGCTCCGTGCTCGTGCACGGCGACGGCTGGTCGCGGACGCGTTCGCCCGTGACGGTGACCGCCGACCCGGACGTGCTGGTCGTGAGCGTGCCGGCGCTCCGCGGGGACGTCTCGCTCGCCGCGTCCGGCGGGGCGACGTACGCGCTCCGGTCGAACGTCACCCACAGCAGGCGCTCGCTGGGGAGCGGCGGCTACCGCGTCGCCGTGGAGACGACCCACCCGGACGCGGTCCGCCGGCAGTTCGAGGCCATGAACGCCACCGTCACCGAGCGCGACGTCGACGGCGACGGCGTGCCGAGCGTCGTCGCCGACTTCGATGGCGTGCGCACCGCGTACCTGGTGGTCCACGAGACCGAGGTGAGCGTGTCGTGACCCCCTGGCGCGAGGGCCGGTCCCGGGCGGCCGCGCCCGCCGTCGGCAAAGCGCTGGAGGCCGGCATCGTGGTGCTGTTCGTCGCCCTGCTCGCGGCGACGCTGTACGGCGGCGTGGTGCCGGACGCGCGCACCGCCGCGGGCGAGGCGGTCGGCGACCGCGCGCTCCAGCACGCGGCCGCGCAGGTAGAGGCCGCGGTCCCGCCGGCACCGGTCGCCGCGGCGGCCGCCTCGAACGACACGGTGCTCGCAGAGCGGCGCGTCAGGCTCCCGGACACGATCCGCGGCCGGGACTACCGGGTCGAGGCGTCGGGCGCGCGACTCGCACTCGTCCACGAGCACCGGCGGGTCGGCGGCCGGACGCCGCTCGTCCTCCCGGACCGCGTGCGGACGGTGCGGGGGAACTGGACGGACGGTGGAGGCGTCGTGCGCGTGAGGGCCCACCCGGACGGCGGCCTCGTCGTCGAACTCGCGGAGGGAGCGGCGTGACGCGCGCCGAGCGCGGCGGCCGGGAGCGCGCACAGGCGAACCTGCCGGCGCTCGCGGTCGCGCTCCTGCTCGTGACGGCGAGCGTCGGTCTCGCGGTCGGCCTCGCGGGCGGCGCGTTCGCCGGCGCGGCCGGCCAGCCGACGGACGGCCGCGTCGCCGCGAGCGCCGCCGACCGCCTCGTCGCCGCGGACGGCCCGCTGTCCGTGCGCGCGAACGTCCTCTCGGCGGCCGCGGTCGCGAACGCGAGCCGCGGGCTGGTCGACCGCCTCGTCCCCGGCGACGCCGCGGTCCGCGTCGCGCTCGACGGCGAGCCGGTGGCGGCCCGCGGCGACCCGACCGGCGGCGCGACGATGCGGCGGCTGGTGCTGGTCGCGTCCGCCGAGCGCCACGAGGTCGTGCCGTCGTTCGCGGGACGGCAGGCGGTCACGCTGCCGCGCCGCACCGCGAACGCGACGGTCACCGTGGACACGCGCGCGGGCACCGACCTCGCGACGGTTCGCGCGAACGACCGCGTGGTCCTCCACGACCCCGACGGACTGGACGGCGCGTACGACGTCGAGCTGTCCCGGTACGACACGGTGACGCTGTCCTTCGACGCCACCGCCGACCTCTCGCCCGGGAGCGTGACCGTCGCGTACCGCGCGGAGACCACCACGAAGGGCGTCCTCGAGGTGACCGTCGATGCGTGAGGACGCGACCGCCGGGGACCGCGGGCAGCTGTCCCTGTCCGTCGTCGAGGCCGGCGTCGGCGTGCTGTTCGTGCTCGCGGTGGCGACGGCGTTCGCCTTCGGGACGCCCGCGGGCGGCGTCGGCGAGACCACGCAGCTGGACGCGTACGCGGCCGACGCCGCGACCGTGCTCGCGAACGAGCCGCCACAGCACGCCGAGCGCACGCGGCTCGCGGAGGTGGCCGCCTCGGAGTCCGCGTTCGACCGGGAGGCGGCCGCCCTGGAGCGCCGCGTCGAGCGCATCCTCCCCGACAACCTCATGTTCAGCGTGGCGACGCCGCACGGCTCGGTCGGTCACGAACGCCCGTCGAACGCGCCGGTCGGCGTCGCGCGCGTCGCGACCGGGAACGGCCGCGTGACGGTCAGGGTGTGGTACGCGTGACGGGAGCCGACGGCGACCGCGGCCAGCTGGTGCTCGTCGCGGCCGCCGTGGCGGCGCTCGCGCTCGTCCCGGTCGCCGCCGCGTACCTCCAGTTCGGGTACGCGCCCGCCGTCGCCGGCGTCGACGACGACCCGGGCGCGGACGTGGCGCGGGCGCTGGACCGCGTCGCGGACGCCGGCGCCGACGCCGCGACCGGGCGACCCTGGAGCGAGCGCGACGCGGCCGTCGCGGGCCTCCGCGAGTCGCTCGCGCCGCGGCTCGCGTCCCTCGAGCGGGAACGCCTCGCAGACGGCGTCGCGGTGAACGTCACGTACGACCCCGGACTCGCGGCCGACGTGTCCTGTCCGGGCGGCGACGGCCGCGCGTTCGGCGACTGCGAGAACCACGGCGGCGTCGTCGTCCAGGAGCGCGCCGGCGAGACCGTCGTGGTCGCCGTCGCGTTCCGCGTCCAGGTCGCCGCGCCGGACGGCGCGACCGAGTTCGGGCGCGTCGTCAGGCCGCACTGACCGCGGCGGCCCCGGGGCGCTACGCGGTGTCGACGTCGTCGAACCCCCACTCCTCGGCGCGCGCCTCCGCCTCCTCGCGGGCGCGCTCCTGGATGGCCTCGACGCGCTGCTCGTCGGCGAGGAACGCCTCGACGGCGTCCAGGCTGTCGGCGTCGGCGTCGGCGTCCTCGCGAGCGGCGACGCCCGCGGCGTCGGCGGCCGCCCGCGTCCGGTCGGCGAGCGCGTCGTCGCCGGCGAGCCGCTCGGCCGGCGCCGCGGCGGCGACCGCGTACTCGTCGGTCCGCGGGACGTCGCCGCCGCTGCCGGCGTAACACTCCACTCGGAGCGGGCCCGTGGTCGCCAGCGCGGCGAGGGCCGCCGCGCCGCCGTCGCCGGTGCCCGTGTGGCGGACGTGCGTCGGCACGCCGTCGGTCACCGCGAGGACGCCCGCGCCGCCGTCGTCCAGCAGGAACGCGTCCTGTGGCTCGAGGACCGCGTGCCCGGTGAGGCCGCGGTCCAGCACGACGCGGAGCGCCGCCGCGGCGTCCTCGACGACGCGCGCGAACGTCAGCTCGGTCATGGCTGGTCGGGCAACACCGCGCTCCGGAACCGGT
Organism: Halobacterium yunchengense; assembly: GCF_037031165.1. Lineage (NCBI taxonomy): Archaea > Methanobacteriati > Methanobacteriota > Halobacteria > Halobacteriales > Halobacteriaceae > Halobacterium > Halobacterium yunchengense. Next base: position 448,505 of record NZ_JAYEZL010000001.1, read on the forward strand.
CGGCGACCGCGTCCGCGCCGGTCTCGCGGACGTCGATGGCGTCCGCGGCGCGCCGGTAGGCGGCCGCGGCGTCGCACTCCGGCGCGTACGCGAGCAGCGGTTCGCCAGCGCGGCGGGCCGCCCGCACCACGTCCGAATCCGGGACCGTCGCGAGCGTCGGCCCCTCGAAGTACCGCTGGGCCTGCTCCGCGACGCGCTCGACGCCCTCGGGGTCCTGGACCTTGTTGAAGAGGACGCCCGCGACGCCCGTGTCGTAGGACGCGGCGTACTCCTGGACCTTCAGGCCGTCCGAGAGCGCGGGGATGGTGGGCTGGACGACGAGCGTCGCGCGGTCGGCGAGCACCACGGGCAGCACGGCGCTCCGGCTCGCGAGCGTCGCCGGCGAGTCCAGGAGGAGGACGTCCGCGTCCGACGCGAGCGCCGCGACCACGTCCCGGAGGCGGCCGGCGTCGGCGGCGCGGAAGTCCGCGAGGCTCGTCCCGCAGGGCACGACGCGCATCCCGAAGCGCTCGTAGACGGCGTCCGAGACGGCGGCGTCGGTGTCCGCGAGCAGGAGGTCGTGGAGGGTCACGTCGGCGTCCGACAGCCCCGCGTGGAAGAGGAGGTTCGCCATCCCGGTGTCCGCGTCCACGACGGTCACGTCGTAGTCCTCGGCGAGCGCCATCCCGAGCGCGAGCGTGCTCGTCGTCTTCCCCGTGCCGCCCTTCCCGCTGGCGACCGCGAACGCCTCAACCATCGACGCCACCCAGTCCGTCGTCCGCCGAAGTGTCGTCGTCGCCCGCCGCGTCGCGGTCGTCGGGCCGGAGCGCCGCGGCGAACGTCTCGCGGTCGGCCGGCAGGTCGTCGAACTTCGCGTCCGCGTCCCGGCGGACGTCCCGGAGGTCGGCGTCCGGCCGGCCGAGCGCTCGGTCCCGGGACGCCTCGTAGAGGGCGGTCACCGACTGCCGGTAGTCCGCGATGCGCTCGGCGCGCTCGACGGCCGCGTGCACGGACGCCCGGTCGGCGGTCGCGCACGTCACGTCCGCGTCCGTCCCGGTCGTGCCGACGACGACCACCGCGCTCCCGGGGTCGGTCGCGCGGACGGCGTCGACGACCGCACCGGGTTCGGCGACGGCGCCGGCGTCCACCACGACCACGTCGGGGGCGTCGCGAGCGACCGCCTCGCTGACCGCGTCGGCGTCGACGACCGCGACCTCCGACGGCAGGACGTCGCGCAGCGACCGCCGGCCGCCGTCCGCGACGAGCAGTGTCACGTCCCGTGTATTCGCGGTCACCGGGAAAATATTTTCGGAGGAAACAATCGGAATCATCAACCGTGCCGGCGCCCGCCCCGTCGCGGCCGGCGCGTCCGCGCCGCCCGGGACTGCCGTGACCACCGGAAGTCCTTTCAGCCCCAGCGGCGAGAACCGAACGAGCCAGCATGGCCTCGCGCTTCCGCGTGCTGCACGTCGAGGACGACCCGGACTTCGCCGCCCTCGCCGCCGAGTTCCTCGCCCGCGAGGACGACCGCCTCGACATCGAGACGGTCCACGACCCCGGCGCCGCGCTGGACGCGCTCGACGGCGGCGTCGACTGCGTGGTGTCGGACTACGACCTCCCCGGCCGGGACGGCCTCGAACTGCTCGACGCCGTCCGCGAGTCGTACCCCGACCTGCCGTTCGTCCTCTTCACGGGGAAGGGCAGCGAGGAGGTCGCCAGCGACGCCATCTCCGCGGGCGCCACCGACTACCTCCAGAAGGAGGGCGGCACCGACCAGTACACCATCCTCGCGAACCGCGTCGTGAACGCCGTCGAGCGCCACGAGTCCCGGACGAGCTACCGCGAGATCTTCGAGAAGGCCGCCGACGGCATCTTCCTGCACGACCCGGAGACCGGCCGCATCAACGACGTGAACCCGCGGGCGGCGGCGATGCTCGGCTACGACCGCGCGCAGCTGCTGTCGATGGACGTCGGGGAGTTCAGCGCCGACCGCGAGCCGTACTCCCAGTCGGAGGCCCGGAAGCGCGTGCGCGCCGCCGTCGAGGACGGCCCGCAGACGTTCGAGTGGCTGTTCGAGTCCGCGGCCGGCGAGGAGTTCTGGATCGAGGTCCACCTGAAGTGCGCGACCATCAACGGCCGCGAGCAGGTCATCGCGATGGTGCGGGACGTCAGCGAGCGCAAGGCCCGCGAGGCGGAGCTCCGCGAGGAGCGCGACCGCCGCACGGCGCTGTTCGAGAACCGCACGGACGGCATCGCCCAGGTCCAGTTCCGGGACGGGCGGCCGGTCGTCGAGGCGGTCAACGAGTCCTTCGCGGCGACGTTCGGACACCGCGAGGCGGACGCGGCGGGCGAGTCCCTCGACGACCTGGTCGCCCCGGGCGACGCGTCGGCGCCGGAGACAGGCGACTGGGCGGCCGCCGGCGACCGGCTCGACGTCGAGGTCGACCGGGAGACGACCGACGGCACGCGGACGTTCCGGGTGCGGACGGCGCCCATCCACCCGGCCGGCGAGTCCGCGCGCGGGTACGTCGTCTACACGGACGTCACCGAGCGCCGGGAGCGCGAGCGCCGCCTCGAGGACCAGAAGGAGAAAGTGGAGGCGCTGCACGACGTGGCCGCGGACGTCGAGGCCAGCGAGTCACCCCGAGCGGTGTACGACCACGTCCTCGACGCGGCGCGCGAGATCCTGAACTACGACCGCGGCATCGTCGACGCCGTCGAGGGCGACCACCTCGTCCCGGTCGCCGTCCCCGACGGCGTCCCGGCCGACGAGTACCACGGCCGCACGCCGGTCGACGCCGACGACAGCCTCGCGGCGCAGTCCTACCGGACCGGCGAGTCGATTCTCGTCGACGACGTCGCGGACCGCGACGTCTCGCCCGCGGAGCCCACGTACCGGTCGGCCATCACCGTCCCCGTCGACGGCTACGGGGTGTTCCAGGCGGTCGCCGAGGAGCCCGGCAGGTTCGACGAGACGGACCTCGAGCTCACGGAGCTGCTCGTGACCCACGCCCGCGAGACGCTGTCCCGGCTGGAGCGCGAGGACGAACTCCGGGCGTACGCCGCGGAACTGGAGCGCCAGAACGAGCGCCTCGACGAGTTCGCGAGCGTGGTCAGCCACGACCTCCGCGGGCCGATGAACGTCGCGGCGGGCCGCGTCGACCTCGCGCGCGAGACCGTCGACGGCGGCTGCGACGACCTCGACGTCGCCGCAGGCGCGCTCGACCGCATGGCCCACATCGTCGACCACACGCTCGCGCTCGCGCGCGAGGGCGAGGCCGTCGGAGACACGGAGCCCCTGTCGCTGGCGGCGGTGGCCGAGCAGGCCTGGCAGGTCGTCGAGACGGACGCCGCCGCGCTCGACGTCGCCGCAGACGCCACGGTCCACGCCGACCCCGAGCGCTTCCAGCGCCTCCTCGAGAACCTCTTCCGGAACGCGGTGGAGCACGGCGGCAGCGGCGTCACGGTCACCGTCGGCCCGCTCGACGACGGCCAGGGCCGGTTCTACGTGGCGGACGACGGCCCCGGCATCCCCCAGGGCGAGCGCGACTCGGTCTTCGAGGCCGGCCACACGACCACCGACGGCGGCACCGGGTTCGGGCTCGCCATCGTCGCGGAGATCGTGGACGCCCACCACGGCGACGTCGCGGTGACGGACGGCGCGGACGGCGGCGCGCGCTTCGAGTTCACGGGCTTCGACGAGGACTGACGCCCACCCGGAAGCTGTCGTTCCGGCTACTAATACGGCCTTCAGGAAATCTTCATCCGCCTGCCCGTCCACCGACGCGTATGCTCCTCGCAGGCACCGACGACGGACTCTACCGCGTGGACGGCGAGAGCGGGGACGCGCGCCGCGTCCTCGACGCCGGCGCAGTGTTCCGACTCCGCTCGTTCGACGGCGTCGACGGCGCGTTCGCCGCCACCGAGACCGGACTGTACTACGGGCGCGGCCGCGACTGGACGGACCTCGGCGTGCCCCGGGACCGCGTGTACGCGGTCGGCGCCGGTCCCGACGGCGCGCTCTACGCCGGCACCCGACCCGCACACCTCTACGCGGCCACACTCGAATCCCCCCTGAGCGGCGGCCTCGACTGGCGCGAGCTCGACGGCCTCCAGGACGTCCCCTCGCGGGCGGACTGGCGGCTCCCGCGCCACGACGACCTCGCGCAGGTCCGGGACGTCCACGCCCTCGACGGCGGCCGCGTCGTCGTCGGCGTCGAAGTCGGCGGCGTCCACGTCAGTGACGACGGCGGCCGCACGTGGACCGAGCGCCGCGGCCGCGTCCACGACGACGTCCACGAGCTCGCCGTCGCCGGCCGCGACGAGTTCGTCGCCGCGACCGGGTTCGGGCTCTTCCACACCGCCGACGCCGGCCGCACGTGGACGCGCCTCGACGGCGGCCACGACCAGCGGTACTTCCGGTCGGTCGCCGTCGCCGACGACGCCGTCTACGCCGGCGGCGCGCTCGCCCACACCGCGACCTGGACCGACGAGGACGCCGCCCCCGCCCTCCTCGCCGTCCGCGACGGCAGCGTCGACGCAGTCGACCACCCGCGAGGTGGCGAGACGGTCACCGGCATCACCACGCAGGACGGCGACGTCGTCTTCGGGACTCACACCGGCGCGCTCGTCCGACAGCGCGGGGACGACTGGGTCACTGTCGGCTCGGTGCCCGTCGCCGACCCGCCGGTCGGCTACACGCCGCTGCTGTCCGACGCTGACTGACGCCGCGACGCGGTCCCGGCTGGTCGACGCGCACGAGGGAACGGTAGACAGGCCCGACGTAGGCAGTCTCGGCTACGAGATGCGCCAGCCCCCGCGGACCACCGACCCCGGGCGAGGTCGACCCGTCTTCGGACGCGGTACTCGCGACCGCGGATTCGAACGATAGAGACAGGTATACGTGCGGTTTACGGCACTCTCTCCTGTTCGGAATCCCCGGAAAGTGAGGTCCGTCCTCCCCGATTTGAACGCGCCGAGGCGGTCTCGCTCACTCCGTTCGCGAGCGTGCGACTCGTCTGCTCGAATCGCGTCGGTCGGACGTCTTCACTGCTCTCCGTTCGCAGGAGAAGTCCGCCCTCCCCGATTTGAACACTGTGAGACGTGCTCGTTTCACTGCGCGCGACTCACAAGCTCAAATCGTCTCGGTCGGATTTGTAAAACAAATCCGCCCTCCCCGATTTGAACGGGGGACAAGTCGATCTACAGTCGACTGCTCTACCAGTCTGAGCTAAGGGCGGGCGCATTCGTTCGTAAGCCGTCGTTCGGATTTAAGGGTTGCCATTCGGTGCGGGTGACGGGCGTCTGACGCGTGGGGTGGCTTGATAACCCCCTCGCCCGTTAGTGGTACCGAAGCGGCATGTCGAAGATTACCTTCCGAGCGGACGACGACCTCGTGGACGCCGTCGAGAACCTCGAGGCGTCCAAGAGCGAGGTGATGCGGGACGCGCTCCGCGCGTACCTCGAGCGGTCCGACACGCTTGGCGGCGACGCAGCGTCGAGCGGCGACGACGCCCCGGGCGCCGCAGTGGCGGCCCTCGACGACGTGGTCAGCGAGCGCGTGGACGAACTCGTGGAGCGTCGGCTCGGCGCTCGCGACCCGCCCGAGCGGGACGTAAACGTCCGTATCACGGTCGAGCCGGGGGAGGGGTTCCGCGCCGCGGACGCCGGTCGGTCCGACCAGGGGCGCGAGCACGACCGGGGTCGCGCGGGCGGCGGCCCGGCGAACGACGGGCGCCAGCCGGTGGGTCATCCCGGCGACGGCGCGTCGTGCGCGCAGTGCGGCGAGTCGCTGTCCGACGACCACGTGTACTGTCCGAACTGCGGAGAGAAGGCGGCCCAGCGCGTGTTCTGCGAGTGCGGCGACGAGGTGCGCGCGGACTGGGCGTTCTGCCCGCACTGCGGCCGGCGGACCGCGTCGGCCGACGCGTTCGACAGGTAAGACGACTGTTTACACTCGCCGTTAATTATATAGGGTGTGCCCCTGTGGGTAGTTGTACGTAAGACGGTTGTCTTACAGAAAACCGCACGACTGCGGGGCGTTCCCGGTGCCCCCACGGTTCTGTAAGACGCGCCGCGGGGAACGTGGGCCGTCTTACCAAAACGGGGATTCCAACCATGGAGCGTGTGACACTCCGCATTCCGAAACAGCAGATCGACGAAGTCGAGCAAATGGTCGAACGGGGGAAGTTCCCGAATCGCAGCGAGGCGATTCGGTCCGCCGTTCGCGAGATGCTCGACGAACAGACAGAACAGGCCAGCGCGAACAGCTGGGCGAAGGTGTAGACGATGCAGGACATCGTCCAGGACGCCCTCGACAACGCCGAAGCCGAACAGCGCGAGATGGACGCGGACGCCGACGGGAGCGAGTTCGGCGACCCACGCATCGTCATCGTCGGCGCCGGCGGCGCGGGCAACAACACCGTCAACCGGCTGTACAACATCGGCGTCGAAGGCGCGGACACCGTCGCCATCAACACCGACAAGCAGCACCTCAAGATGATCGAGGCCGACACGAAGATCCTCGTCGGCAAGTCCCTCACCAACGGCCTCGGGGCGGGCGGCGACCCCTCGATGGGCGAGCGCGCCACCGAGATGGCCCAGGGCACCATCAAGGAGGTGCTCGGCGACGCGGACCTCGTGTTCGTGACCGCCGGCATGGGCGGCGGCACCGGTACCGGCGCCGCGCCCGTCGTCTCGAAGATCGCCAAAGAGCAGGGCGCCATCGTCGTCGGCATGGTCTCGACGCCGTTCAACGTCGAGCGCGCCCGCACCGTCAAAGCCGAGGAGGGCCTGGAGAAGCTCCGCGACGAAGCGGACTCCATCATCGTCCTCGACAACAACCGGCTGCTGGACTACGTCCCGAACCTGCCCATCGGCAAGGCGTTCTCCGTGATGGACCAGATCATCGCGGAGACCGTCAAGGGCATCTCCGAGACGATCACGCAGCCGAGTCTCATCAACCTGGACTACGCCGACATGACCGCCATCATGAATCAGGGTGGGGTCGCGGTGATGCTCGTCGGCGAGACCCAGGACAAGAACAAGACCAACGAGGTCGTGAAGGACGCGATGAACCACCCGCTGCTGGACGTCGACTACCGCGGCGCCAGCGGCGGCCTCGTCCACATCACGGGCGGCCCCGACCTCACGCTGAAGGAGGCCGAGGGCATCGCGGACAACATCACCGAACGCCTGGACGCCTCCGCGAACGTCATCTGGGGCGCGCGCATCCAGGAGAACTACAAGGGCAAGGTCCGGGTCATGGCCATCATGACGGGCGTCCAGTCCGCGCAGGTGCTCGGCCCGAGCACGCAGAAGCAGGCTGACAAGTCCCGCCGCGAGCTCAAGGAGGTCGACTCCAACGCGAAACAGCGCGCGGGCGACGAGGGCGCCGACGGCGTCGGCTTCGGCGGCGCTCACTCCGACGGCGGTCAGGAGGAAGTCGAGCAGAACAACGGCCTCGACGTCATCCGCTAGCGCTCACGGCACCGACGTCCGTCCGCTACCGTCGCCGTCTTCTTCGCCGAACCCGGACCGCCCGCGAGCGACCGCACTACCGCACTACACCGCGTTCACGGCGTCGACGAGCGCGCACTTCCGGCACTTCTCGCGCGTCGTCGGCGCGCCGCACTCCTCGCACTCGCCGACGTCGGCGTCCTCCTCGCCGTACTCGTCGGCCGCCAGCGCCGCGAGTTCCTCGTAGCCCGCCATGATGGAGTGCCGCGTGCCGGGGTGGTTCTCCTCCAGCTCGAGGAGGAGGTCCTGGATTTCGCCGCGGAACGCCTCGCTTGCGTGCGGGCACTCCGCCATGTGGACGGGGAGGTCCCGGAGCTGGGCGTACAGCGCGACTTCCTTCTCGGGGACGTCCCGCAGCGGCTTCGCGCGCGGGATCATCCCCTCCTTACCGGTTCGTTCGTCGAACGGCCCGAGGCTCGCGTCGAAGTGCCTCGCGACCTGTTCGACGTTCCCCTCGAAGACGTTCATCAGCGCCGTCTCCGCCTCGTCGTCGAGGTTGTGGCCGGTGAGGAGCTTGTCCGCACCGAACTCGTCGGCGTAGCGCGCGAGGACGTCCCGCCGGAACACGCCGCAGTACGCGCACGGCGCCATGTCCAGGGGGTCGTCGGCGGCGACGTCGTCCATCTGGACGTCGAACTCCTCGGCGTACGTGACGACCTCGTGGCGGATGTCGCGGTCCGCCGTGAGCGCCTCGCAGGCCTCGAGGCTCTCGTCGCGGTAGCCCTCGATGCCCTCGTGGATGGTGAGCGCGACCAGTTCCACGCGCGGGTCCTCGGCGAACGTGTCGTGGAGGATGTCGGTGAGGACGACGCTGTCCTTCCCGCCGGAGAGCCCGATCACCCACGTCTCGGGGTCGTCCGGCGTCGCGTCCGCGGGGAGCATCTCGTCCTCGCGGACGCGGCGGCGGACGCGGCGCTCGACGCTCTCGAAGAGGTGGCGCTCGCAGAGGTGGGCGCCGGAGTACGCCGCGTGCATCACCGCCTCGCGGTCGCACTTCGTGCAGTCCATTGCCTTCACGTTGTGTACCCCGGCGTTTCACCGTTTCGTCTCGGTGACTCGCCGCCGGGACGACCGACTGATAAACGACATCCCGCGATAGCAAATCCGTCCGCGCGCGGGACGCACTCGACACAGATTCGGTCGCGAACGAGCACGCGCCGCGTCGACACGCGACGACCGAATACGACCCCAGGCGTCGATTCCGACAGGGAGCGATGCGTTACGGTCGGTTCCGAGGCGAGGAAGAGTAGGTGGCGTCAGTCCGGCGTCGCTCCGGCGTCGGCGTGGAACCACTCGGTCAGCGTCGTGGTCGCTCGCTTCTCGACGCCGTATGGGACGTAGACGAACGGAATCGGGCTGTCGAACGCGCGGTCGCCGTACAGTCCCCAGCCGCCGACCGACCGCGTCGTGCCGCCGTACGCGATGGGGATGTCCTCGAGGGCCTGCGGTTCGTACTCGGGGACGTAGGACTGCTCGATCCAGACCTCGTGGGTCGGAACGCCGAGGTCGTCTGCGAGTGCGGCTTCGAGTCGGTCGGCGTTCGCGACCAGCCAGTCGCTGAACGCGTCGAGGTCAGCATCGACGCGGTCGGCGTACGCGATGCGGTGTTTCCAGCACGTCTCCGGGAACCGCCGGCCGCGGAAGCGGTCGTAGAGGTCGGCGAGCGTCGAGTCGAGGTTGTCGCGAGCGGCGACGCGCAGGCGCTCCATCACGGTGTTGTCGTCGATGCCCTCCGCGAGGATGCGGTCGGCCGTGACTGGGGGTTCGTCGGCGAGCGCTGCGAGTTCGTCGAGCAGGTCGCCGAGCAGGACGTTCGCGAACACCGACTTGTGGTGCTGGGTGACCCACATGTACACCGCGATGCGGCCCTCTAGGTAGTTCCCGATGGTCGACAGCGCCTTGTCCGAGAGCGCGAGGCCCTCCTCGGGGTGGGCTGTGTAGGACGCGACCATGCGCTCGGTGTCGAAGCTGAGGACGTCGGCGCCCGTCATCTGGTTGTCGCGCGTGATGTAGTCAAGGCGGTCGACGTCGATGGGGCTGTGCAGAATCTGGGCGGCGACGCCGTGCTGCCAGCGGCCGCCGCGCTCGTACTCGAGGCTGTACCCGAGAATGTGCGCACAGACGTCCAGCGGGTCGACGCCGAGTTCGTCGAGGCTCTCCGGGAACTGCTCGAGGACGATTCGGCAGCCGAGGAGCTCGTGCTCGGCTGCGTCAGCGACCGGGTCGTCGTCGACGCCGGCGTCCGCGATCGCCGCCTGGAGGCCGTGGTCGGCGAGCCGGTCGCGGAGGGCGGCGGCGTCGAGGAATCGCTCGCCGAGGTGGCTCAGCGGCGGGTGGCCGACGTCGTGCAGCAGCGCCGCGCACTCCAGCGTGCGCTGGATGTCGTCCAGTTCCGACGAGGTGGCGTCGCGGTAGAAGTACGACTGCTCGCGGAGGTTCTCGAAGACGGCCTTCGCGAGGTGGTAGACGCCCAGCGAGTGCTCGAAGCGCGTGTGGTTCGCGCCCGGGTAGACGAGGTAGGTCGCCGACAGCTGACGGACGTGGCGGAGGCGCTGGAACGCGCGCTGGTCGACGACGTGGTCGACGAGCGCGGGGTCGAGTTCGACGTAGCCGTGGACTGGATCCTTGAGTTGTGTCGCAGGCATGGCGGGAACTGCGAGTCCGGCGCGGACTCGCGGAGATTACCACGGGTAAGAGACAGGACGGGGTCCGTCTTTCGGTTTCGCCGCGAGGTGCACAACGGTTTTCGGCGTGCGCGGGCTACGGTCGCGCGATGGACCGCGAAGCAGCCGTCGACCGCGTCGAGGAGCTCGTGGACGCCGTCGACAGCGAGGAGCTGCCGGTGCCGGTTCGGGAGGTGTGGGTGTACGGGGACGTGGCGCTCGGCCTCGACCCCGTCGAGCGCCTGGACGTCTACCTCACGAAGGACATCCTCATGCGCGGCGACGACGCGGACCGCGCGAGCGAGTTCGAGCGCGAGTACGGCGTGAAGGGCGTCGGGCGGACCGTCCGCGCGTCGTGGGCGGACGCCCACCCCGAGTTCCTGCGCGCGAACGACAACGGCCACGTCGCCCCCGAGAAGTGCCTCGCCGCCCACCTCGTCGACGACGCCGAACCCATTCACCTCGAGGTCTGTAACGCCGGCTTCGAGGACAACGTCACGCAGCGCCTGGAGGGCGCGCTGGCGACGGAGACCTACGAGAACGTCCTCGACCCGCGCGGCGTCTGCCTGTGGGTGGACGGCCAGCGCAGCGAGGACGCGTTTCGGAAGCTCCGCGAGGGCGAGCTCGTGTTCCCGACGCTCGCGGGCGCCCTGGAGATGCTGGGCGCGAGCGACGAGGAAGCCGAACTCGCCGCCGACGCCGTGCGGCGCCGCCGCGAGCGCGCGGAGGGAGCGACGGTCCGCGGAGACGTAGTTTGAAGTACCAGAGCGGGACCACCCCTCGGCGTGACCTGACCGTCGACCGGCCGGGGGCGGCGGGAGCGCGGCAGTCCCGGCCGGACCGCGTCGCCGCCTGCACGCCCCTCCCGAGTCGACGGACCGTAGCGGCCGTTACTCCGCTTCGAAGCCGTCCTCGAAGACGAACGTCCCGTTCCGCTGGACGACCTCGCCGTCGACTTCGATGTAGGAGTCCTCGCTCATGTCCACGATCATGTCCACGTGCGTGGCGGACTCGTTGAACGGCTGGCCCTCCGGGACGCACTCCTCGATGGCGCCGCCGACGGCCATGTGGACGGTGTCGCCCATCTTCTCGTCGAAGAGCATGTTGTACGTGAACCGGTCGATGTCCCGGTTCATCCCGATGCCCAGCTCGCCGAGCCGCCGCGACCCCTCGTCGGTGTCGAGGACGCCCTCGAGCGTCGCCTCGTTCTGGTCGGCGCTGAAGTCGACGACCTCGCCGCCCTCGAAGCGCAGCCACGCGCCCCGGATCTCGACGCCCTGCCAGATGAGCGGCTTGTCGAACAGCACCTCCCCCTCGACGGAGTCCGGCACCGGGCACGTGAACACCTCGCCGGCGGGCATGTTCCTGTCGCCGCAGTCGTTGGCGGCGTCCATGCCGGCGACGCTCATCGTCACGTCCGTCGTGTCCCCGGAGACGACGCGCACCTCGTCGGCGGGGTCGAGGAGTTCGACCATGTTCGCCTGGAAGGCCTCCTGTTCGTCCCAGTCCTTGTCGATGGCGTCGTAGACGAACTCCTCGTAGGCGGCGGTGCTCATCTCTGCCTGCTGGGCGCCGCCGGCCGTCGGGTGCTGAGTGATGACCCAGCGCTTCCCGAGGCGCTCCTCGAGGACCGGGCCGTGCGCGCGACTCCCGGCCTGGCTCTTCGCCGGCGGGACGTCGCTCGTCTCGAACGCGTTCGACCCGCCGCCGATCAGGAAGACGGCGTCGGTCTCCTCCATCGCGGCGAGCGCGTGCTCTTTGGTGACGTAGTCGTCCTCGTCCATCTGGAGGGCGTACGCGCGGCCGGCGCGCGCGTTCGCCCACCGCGTGACGGGGCGGGCGCCGCGCGCGCCGAGTCGCTCGTAGAGCGCGACCACGAGGTCCTCGGCCTCTGTTGGCGCCCGCACCTCCACCATGTCGCCGCGCTGGATCTCCGTGCAGTCGTCGACGAGAATCTCCGCGTGTCGCCGGACTCGGTCGTCCATACCTCACTCCGTGCCCCGCACGCGAATAAATCCTCTCAGAACGAGACTTCTATTCGAGAGTTGATACGATCGCCGCGGGTCACTCCGGGACGCGGCCGACCGTGACGTGGAACGGCACGGTCTCGACGCGCTCGTAGTCCTCGGCCTGCATCTGTGCGACGACCTCGCGGCCCATCTCGCGCCACTCGGCGCGCAGCGCGTCGTACGCCTCGGGGTCGAGGCCGCCGGCCGCGAGCGTCGGTCGCTGTTCGGCGAGGCGTTCGCCGGTCGCCTTCCGCGCCGCGGCCGCCAGCGCCGCGTTCCCGTACGGCGGCCGAATCGCCTGCACGTGCTCGTAGCGCGTCGTCGAGACGTCCACGAGGCCGGCGTCCTCAAAGAGCGCCGCGGCGTCCGCGCCGAGGGAGACGTCCGTCTGCACGCCCTCGATGTAGGCGTCGCGGGCGCGCGCGGCGAGCCGGGGCTCGCTCTCGACGGTGGACTCCACGGTGACCGCGGCGTTGTCCGGTTCGACGGCCGCCACGAGGTCCGACGAGACGCGCGCGAACTCCCGCACGGCGGCCGCCGCGTCGGGGAGGTTGATGAGCAGCGCCTGGCAGGCCACCAGGTCGAAGCTGTCGTCGCGGACGGGCAGCCGTGTCGCGTCGCCGAGCACGCGGGTGTCCGCGTCGACGCGGCCGAGCAGCCCGGCGTCGGCGTCCAGCGCGACGACCTCGGCGTCCGACTCCTCCCGGAGCACGCGCGTCAGTTCGCCGGTGCCACAGCCCGCGTCGAGGACGCGCTCGCGGGAGCCGAGTTCGAGGGCCGCGAGCGCGTCGCGGTCGCTCCACATGCCGCGGCGCGTCTCCTCCAGGTAGTCGGCGCTGAACCGGCGCACACCGCCACTAGCGAGGGGGCCGGGAAAAGCGGACGGGTCGGGGCTCCGGGGAAGGGAGGGGCAGGCCCGCGCCGGCACGACGGGATGTCAGGTCCGTGCAGCTCGGGGTTGTGCCGGCGCGGGCGCACCTCGACGTTCCCGCTCCGCCGACTTAGACCCACTCAAGGCTCAAACGGCCGTTTGACCGACCCAGCGGGTCGGGCGGGCGTCGGTCGCCGCTCGCCGGACCACGACGAGGCGGTCGCCGCCCGCCGGAACGCGGCGGAACCGGTCGCCGCCCGCCGTGTCGTGCCTTCGCTACGCCTCGTCGCGCAGCTCGCGGACTTTCTCGACGTTCCACGCGAACCCGCGGCCGTCCTCGTGGGGCGTCTCGAGGACCAGCGGGACGTCCTCGCCAGCGACGAGGTCGTGGTTGACGAACGCCCGCATGCCGTCCTCGCCGATGAGACCCTCGCCGATGTGGGCGTGCTCGTCCTTGTTGGTGCCGCACTCGTGCTTGGAGTCGTTGAGGTGGACGCACGCCAGGCGGTCGGCGCCGACGACGTCGTCGAACTCCGCGAGCGCGTCGTCGACCGCGTCGGGCGTCGAGAGGTCGTAGCCCGCCGCGAACGCGTGCGCGGTGTCGAGGCAGACGTCGAGGTCGTGGCGGGACTCCTCGACGACGTACGCGAGGTGCTCGAAGTCCCCGCCGAGTTTCGTGCCTGACCCGGCGTCGCTCTCCACGAGCACGGTGACGTCGTCCGGGACGTCGAGGTCGTCCAGCGCGCTCACGGCGTTGTCGAGGCCCTGCTGGACGCCCGCGCCCGTGTGCGCGCCCAGGTGGACGTTCACGTACGGGATGTCGAGTTTCGCCGCGGCGTCGACCTCCTTCTGCATGCTGTCGACGGACTTCTCGCGGAGGTCGTCTTTCGGCGTGCAGAGGTTCACGAGGTACGACGAGTGGATCACCCAGGGGCCGTCCAGCCGCTCGCTGGTTCCCTCGCGGAACGCCGCCGCTTCGTCGTCGCCGACGTTCGGGTCCTGCCAGACCTGCGGCGAGTGCGTGAATATCTGCCCGCAGTTCCCGCCGACGTCGACCTGGTTCTCGACGGCGTTGTCGACGCCGCCCGCGATGGAGACGTGTGCGCCTACTCGCATACCACGTCGTTCGTCGCAGGCGACATAGGGGCTTCGGACCGTCGAGGCGCCCGACCCGTCGGAACAGCTAACCGGGACGACCACAGTGTTGCGGGCATGGGTTCGGAGGACGCGCTCGCGGTCGGGGACGAGGTGCCGGCGGTGTCGGCGCCGCTCGTCCACCCCGGCGGCGAGGTGACGGAGACGGCGCTGCCGGATCTCTACGGGGACCGGCCCACGCTCGTGGTGTTCTACACGAACGACTTCAGTCCCGACTGCGTGACCGAGTGGTGTTCGTTCCGGGACTACGGCTGGTTCACGTCCAGCGACGGCGTCCGCGTGGTCGGGTCGAGCAAGTCCCGGGTCGGGACACACCGCCGGTTCCTCGAGTACCTCGACCTGGAGTTCCCGCTGTACTCGGACCGCGACCTCCGCGTCTCGGACGTGTTCGGCGTCACGTACCGCACGTTCAAGGTGTTCCCGCGGTCGAAGCGCTCAGTGTTCCTCGTGGACGCGGACGGCGTCGTGCGCTACCGCTGGATCGGCGAGCACCCCCTCGACCCGACGCGGGACCAGCCGCCGCTCGGCGAGATCCGGACGGCGGTGGAGGAGCTCGTCGGCGAGGAGCCGGAGACGTTCGGGTTCAGGTAGCCGGGTCGGTCCGGTCCCGCGTCCAGCCCTCGGTCGCGTACTTCTCGTCGGCGAGCTCGCGGGCCGCCGCGAGTTCGTCGTCGGTCCACTCGCCGACCGACGCGTCACACCAGTCCGCGAGCGCGTCCGCCAGCGCCGCGACGGCCTCCGCGCGGTCGATGCCCGCCTCCTCGCGGACGCTCGTCACGCGCTCGCGGAACTCGGCCTCGGTGACGCCCGGGTCGCTGAAGACCCCGAGGTGGCGGTCGGGCGCGAGCGCGTACGACAGCGACCCGTGCTGGATGACCGCGTCCCGCGTGCGGTACTGGGCGTTGCCCGCGATCTTGCGGCCGCCGGCGACCACGTCGTGGGCGGGGTGGAGCGCGCGCAGGTAGCACGCCGGCTCGTGGAGCGCGGGGTGTTCCTCGGGGACGAACTCGGCGTCGACGCCCATCGCGTGGAAGGCGTCCAGGACCGGCTCGCAGAGGACCTCGTAGCAGTCCATGAGGTCGCCGGGGAGTTCGTCGGCGGGCGCGACGATGCTGTAGGAGACGTCCGCGTGTTCGTCGTGGTAGATGCCGCCGCCGCCCGTCTGGCGGCGCGTCACGCCGACGCCCTCGCGCTCGCAGAACGCCCAGTCGACGGACTCGGGCGCCTGCCGGTAGCCCAGCGAGAGCGTGGAGGGCGACCACCGGTACGCGCGGACGGTCCGCGGGCCGCCGGCGGCGGCCGTCTCGGCGGCGACCTCCTCCAGCGCCATCTGCATCGGGCCGTCCCTGGCTTCCTCGGTGACGAGCCGCCACTCGCGGTCGGCCAGCGTCATACCGGACCGTTCGCGGGCGGCGGCAAAAAGGCGTTCCTCCGCGGCGCCCGAGCTAGCGCTCGTCAGGGGGAGCGTTAATAATGTCCGCTCCGTAACGTGTTCCCCCATGGACCGGAACGCCCTCTTGACGGTCGTGCGGCGGGCGGACGCCCTCGCCGCGCTGGACGACGAGCCGCTCGCGCCGCGGGACCTCGTCGACGAGCTCGACGTCTCCCGGTCGACCGTCCAGCGGGCAGCCGACCAGCTCGCCGACCACGGGCTCGTCGAGCGCTCGAACGGCGAACTCGCGCTCACGCCGGTCGGCAGCCTCGTCGCCGAGGAGCTCCTGGCGTTCCGGCAGTGCCTCGACGCGGCGTGGCGGCTCGAGGGCGCCCTGGCGGCGTTCCGGGCCACGGACTTCGACTTCCCCGTGGCGGCGTTCGCGGACGCCGCGGTCACGGACGCCGCGCCCGGCGACCCCTACCGGCCGGTCGAGCGCTTCATGGAGCTGGTCGCGGACACCGGCTCGCTGCGCGGGGTCGACCCGGCGTCGATCAACCCGCTGCACCTCGACGACCTCCACGCCGCGGTCGTCGACGGGATGGAGACGACGGCGGTGTTCCGGCCGGACGTGGTTCGCGAACTCGTCCGGAACAACCCCGACCGCGCCCGCAGCGCGTTCGAGAGCGGGAACCTCGCGCTGTACACCCACCCCGACCTCCGGTTCGGGCTGACGCTGTGCGACGACCGGGTCGGCGTCGGCGTCTACGACGCGGAGACGGGGATGCTCGAGCAGTACGTCGACACCGACGACGCCGACGCGTACGCGTGGGGGGAGCGCGTCTACGAGTCCGTGCTCGCGGACGCGACCCGCTTCGACTGGCGGGACGCGCTCGCCGACTAGCCCGGCCCGGTGGGCGTCGCGGTCGCCGAAACGGCCAGCAGCGGCGCTCTCCAACCGCCGTTTCTGTGTTCCACCGTTCCGGGGGACGGGCGCCGACACCCAGATTCTATATCGCGGTATGAGGTTTACCGAGTTGGCCGCCCGTGTTCGCGGCGAATCGGCCAGAACACAGAAATCGGCGCCGAGATCGATGCTCGATGGCGCTTCCCGTCTCGCCGGACGCCGGTTCGCGCGAGCGGCCGCGAGCCGGCCGCGGCGAGGGGTCCGCGGGGCTTTTACCCGGCGGCGACCTACCGGACAGCGAATGGTCCGGAACGTCGCGAGCGAGCTGGCGGACCTCGACCCCGAGGACTTCCACCTGCTGTCGGGCGTCGAACACGGGATGCGGTTCTCCGAGTGGGTGAGCCGCGAGAAGCTCCCGGAGTTCTCTCGGCTCACCCCCGAGGAGGTCGACTACCGGCTGGACCGGATGCTCGACCGCGAGTTCCTCGAGCGGAAGACCATCCAGTACGAGGGCGTCCAGCTGACGTTCGCCGGGTACGACGCGCTCGCGCTGCACGCGTTCGCCGAGCGGGACACCGTCGAGGGGTTCGGCGCGCCGCTGGGCGTCGGGAAGGAGAGCGACGTCTACGAGGTGCAGTCGTTCCGGCCGCTGGCGCTGAAGTTCCACCGCGAGGGGTACACGCAGTTCCGGGAGGTCCACCGCGGCCGCGACTACACCAGCGACAAGGAGCACACGTCCTGGCAGTACACCGCGCGGAAGGCCGCCGAGCGCGAGTTCGACGCCCTGGAGACGCTGTACCCGGACGTGAACGTCCCCCGTCCGGTCGACCAGAACCGCCACGCCATCGTGATGGAGAAGATCGACGGCGTGGAGCTCTCGCGCGCGAAACTCGAGCCGGCGCAGGCCAGCGGCGTCCTCGACCTCGTGCTGCGGGAGCTCGCGGCGGCGTACCGCGAGGGGTACGTCCACGCGGACGTCAGCGAGTACAACGTGTTCGTCAGCGAGGACGGCGTGACGCTGTTCGACTGGCCGCAGGCGACGCCGAGCGATCACGCGAACGCGCGCGAACTCCTCGAGCGCGACGTCGGGAACATCGTGGGGTACTTCCGGCAGAAGTACCCGGGCGACGTGCCGGACGTCGACGCGAGCGCGGTGGCGGACGCGGTGGCGGCCGACGAGTTCGCGTCGGTCGCCGACCACTGAGCGCCGCCGCGTCGAGCGTTCTGTCCGTCGTTCTGTGCGCACTAGACAGTAGACCTGCAGGCCGCTAAGCCCCTATAAACTTTATTTCGCTATATCAAATTGGTCTGGGTGGGGGATTCGGGGGCCGCCCGGGGGGTGCTATCCGAGCGCCTCTTCGGCCTGCGAGTCCGGGCCAGTGGTAACGACGCCGAGCACGTCGCTCGTCCGGGCCGAGACCAGTTCTGGCGACGTCGAGCGCGTTCGTCACCCGGGAGGCCCTCCCCGACCGTTGTCTAGTTGCCCGTCCCCGCTGTATTTATATCGGCGCGCGGCAAACGCGGCGAGCGTACACCTCGCACATGAGACAGACGCTCCCCGCACTCGTCGCCGCCGTCGTCGCGGCGGCGGCCATCGCCGGCGTGGCGCCCGCCGTCGCGTCCGCCCAGCAGGAGGACGCGGCCATCGGTGGCGGCGACGACAACGTCATCGAGGTGGTGCGCGGCGAGACCGCGTCCATCGAGGTCAGCCACTCCGAGGACGCCAACCTCACCATCGGCAGCGAGGACGACGGGTTCGAGGTCGTCGTCCCGCTCGGCGGGTCGGGCACGGACACCGTGGAGTTCGACACGTACCGGTCGGCGTCGGCCGACCCCGACGACTTCCTGTCGGTGGGCGGCGGTACGCTGGAGTCGGCACCCATCGACGAGGCCATCGAGCCCGGCGAGTACCGGCTCTCGGTCACCATCGACGGCGTGACGGAGGCCGTCGGCGTCCTGGACGTCGACCCGCGCGGGGAGACCAGCGTCGAGCCAGCCGTCCTCCCCGGTGACGTCGACCCGGACGACGAGGACGCCGACGTGTGGGGGCGGCTGACGACCAGGGGGACGGTCGCCGTCGGCGACTACGCGGCGTTCGTCGTGAACGAGAGCGGCCTGGAGAACGCGTTCGGCGAGGAGCCGTCGGTGTCGCGACTCGACGACGAGGGCCTGGAGCTGTCGGTCCGCGAACTCGACCCCGAGCCGAACACGGAGGCGGCCGAGTACGGGTCGTCGTCGTTCCACCTGGTCTCGCAGGTGGCCGACGGCGACCGGTTCGTCGTGCTGTGGGACACCGGCGACGTGGACCTCGGCAGCGGGTCGAACCACACCTACGAGTACGAGCTCGCGCTGGACGAGTCGAGCCCGCTGGTCGCCGAGCGCACGACGCTGGACGCGGCTCGCGTGACGCTGGCGGAACCGGACGTCTCCCTGCGGGCCGACCCGGGGTTCACGCTCCGGCAGTGGGACGGCGACGAGATGGTGGTGAACGGGACGACGAACCTCGCGCCGACGACGGAACTGGACGTCCGCGCGCTCCAGGAAGACCCCGCGTACCTCTGGAAGCACGTCGTCGACGTGTCGGCGGACGGCGAGTTCTCCGCGACGTTCGACTTCTCGCCGGCCGAGCGCCCGCGGTCGTTCCCGCTGTACGTGCGCGGCTACGAGGACGAGAGCCGCCACCAGGTCCGCCTGCCGGCGGCGAACGCGTCCCTGTTGTTCCCCTCCCAGCGGGTCCGGGACGGGAGCGTGACCGTGGAGAACGTCTCGCTGTCCGAGGGCGGGTTCGTCGAGGTGACCGCGAACGACACGACGCTGGGGGCGACCGAGTTCCTCGACCCCGGGACCACCGAGAGCGTCGCGGTGCCGCTGAACGAGTCCCTCGACGGGCCGACGAACGTGACGGCGACGGCGTACGTGGACGCCGACGGCGACGGCGAGCTCGACGGCGACGACCCGGCGTACGGGTCCTGGGAGGCCACGGTGCGGGACACCGCGGTCGTCCGGCCCGCTGGGGCAGAGAACACGACGACGGCGCCGGAGGACCCGACGACCACGCCGACGACGAACAGGACGACGACGCCGGCGAACGAGACGACGGCCCGGCAGACGACGATCCGCGTCCAGGAGGGGGCGCCGCTCGCGCCGGCGGCGGCGAACGGCGGCGGCGGGTCCTCCGGCGGGTTCGCGCCGCTGTCGCCGGCCGTGACCATCACCGCGCTCGCGGCGGCGGCGCTGCTGGCGCTCCGCCGGGGACCCGACCGTTTATGAGGTGGCGCCGTGCTGGGTAGGACAACGCGACGGTTCCGCATGACGGCACAGCAAACGCGTCCGGTCGAGGGGTGTGCGTGATGTTCGAGGAGATGCCGGAGTCGGCGTTCCCGGAGTTCCTCGCGGCGTTCTGGGCGGAGAAGGGGTGGTCGACGTCCGTGCAGCCCAACGACGACGGGACGTACCTCGTCGGCGGCGACAAGGAGGACGGAACGCGCGGCCTCATCGGCGTGCGGCCGGGCGGCAGCACCGAGATCGGCGCCTCGGAGGTCGAGGACTTCGCGGCGTTCTGCGACCGGAAGGGCGTGGACGTGCGCGTGATGGCGACCCGCGGCCGGTTCACGACGGGCGCGCGGAGCGCGGCGGACGCGGGCGACGTCCACCTCCTCGACCCGAACGAGCTGGCGTCGTCGGTCCGCGAGGAGGGCGTCGAGGACCTCGTCGGCGAGTACGCGGACGAGGACGACGGGTCGGTGCTGGACGCCCTCCCCGGGCTCCCGATTCCCGTGCCGAGCGGCGTCCCCGTGGTCCCCGTCGCCGCCGCGGTCGTGGTGGTCGCGGCGGCGGTGTTCGCGGGGCCGGCGCTGGTGGGCGCCGTGCCGTTCGTCGGCGGCGGTGGCGGCGGCGGGGACGCGGACGTGGCGTTCACGTCGTTCTCGCTGGCGGCCGACGAGAACGCGACGGCGGTCGCCGAGTGGGACGCGCGCGTGCAGGACGAGGTCGTCACGGCGAACAACACGTTCCGGCCGAACGAGTCGGAGACGTTCGTCGTGGTGCAGCTGAACGTCACCGCCGGCGAGTCGCCGGCGACGCTGCGCAGCGGGCACTTCGCGCTCGCGGTCAACGGCACGAACCACGCGCCGCAGGCGTTCACGAACGCCAGCCGCGAGTTCCGCGGCGCGCTGCTGCCGACGCGCGTCGAGCCCGGCCAGTCGGGGCGCGCCGTCGTGGTGTTCACGGTGCCCGCGGACGTCGACGGCGCGACGCTGGTCGAGCGCGCCGAGGGCCCGGGCCTGCGCTTCGAGCGCGCCGACCTGGCCTTCGACGTCGACGAGTAGGCGGGCGCCGGGCGGCTTTCGAAGTTCTTAACCCCCGCCGCGGAGAACTACGGCGTAACTCGCTGGCGAGCGGGCTCCAGCGGGCTCCCGACACCAGTCGGGACGGGATGTGACCTGCGAGACACGACGTGTCTCGGGATAGTCGAGCGGCGTAGCCGCGAGACGGCGAGGTCAGCCGGACCTCGTTTCGGCCGGGCGGCGCGAGCCGCGAGCCGGGGTTGAACCACGCAAGCGCCCGCGGACAGACCATGGCACGAAGCTTCTACTCCCACATCAAGGAAGCCTGGCGGGACCCGGACGACGGGAAGCTCGCCGAGCTGCAGTGGCAACGCAAGCAGGACTGGCGGAAGGAGGGCGCCATCGAGCGCGTCGAGCGCCCGACGCGCCTGGACAAGGCCCGCGAGCTCGGCTACAAGGCCAAGCAGGGCGTCGTCGTGGCGCGCGTCAGCGTCCGGAAGGGCACCGCACGGAAGTCCCGGTTCAAGGCGGGCCGCCGGACGAAGCGCCAGGGCGTCAACCGCATCGGCCGCGCGAAGAACCTCCAGCGCATCGCCGAGGAGCGCGCCTCGCGGAAGTTCGTGAACCTCCGCGTGCTGAACTCCTACTGGGTCGGCGAGGACGGTTCGCAGAAGTGGTTCGAGGTGATCCTCCTGGACCCCGAGCACGGCGCCATCCGGAGCGACGACGACCTGAACTGGATCTGCGACGACAGCCAGACCGACCGCGCGTTCCGCGGGAAGACGAGCGCGGGCCAGCGCGGCCGCGGCCTGCAGAACCGCGGCACCGGCACCGAGCACGTGCGCCCGAGCACGAACGCCGGGAAGCGCCGGAAGTCCTGACGCGACCCCGAGTTCGCCGGAAGCCCTGACGCGACCCCGAATTCTCCGGTCGTCGCGTCACCCCGAATTCTCCGGTTTTCGCCGCCGCGTAGCGACAGCGCCGCCGTCCCGCGAATCGTCCACGAACGACCCTGATAGTTTTAAGTGTCCGTGGGGTGACTGCCATTGTGTATCAATGGCCATAGACCCGAACTTCGAGGAGAACCGAGAGAACGTAGACACCCACGAGGGCCACGACGTCTGGGGCCCGGTGGACGAACCCGAGAAACTGGGCATCCACGGCACGCACGTGGCGGTGGACTTCGACATCTGCATCGCCGACGGCGCCTGCGTCGAGGACTGCCCCGTCGACGTCTTCGAGTGGGTCGACACCCCCGGCCATCCGGAGAGCGAACTCAAAGCCGACCCCGCCAACGAGAGCCAGTGCATCGACTGCATGCTCTGCGTCGACGTCTGCCCCGTCGACGCCATCGACGTCGACGCCGGCCGCGCGGGGCGAACGTAGGACGATGCACTGCGTCACGCTGACCAAGGGCGTGCCGGACTTCCGCGAGGGCCAGGTGTCCTTCGACGAGGACGGCCACCTCGAGCGCGGGGACACGCCCACGGTCATGAACCCGAACGACGAACCGGCCCTGGAGGCCGCCCTCCAGACGAAGGTGCGCCACGGCGGCACCGCGAGCGTGATGTCGATGGGGCCGCCGGGCTACGGCGACGTCCTCCGGGAGGCGATGGCGTCGGTGTACGCCGACGACCTCTACCTGCTGTCGGACCGCGAGATGGCCGCGGCGGACACGTGGGCGACCGCGATGACGGTCGCGACCGGGCTCGAACGCCTCGACCCGGACCTGGTGTTCGCGGGCTTCAAGACCGCGGACGGCGAGACCGGCCACACCGGCCCGCAGACCGCGTGGTGCCTGGACTGGCCGGTGATCACGCACGCCGTCGCGCTCGACGTCGACGCCGACGAGGGCGTGGTGCGCGCGAAGCGCCTCGTCGAGGGCGACGTCGACGAGATCGAGACCGTCGCGGCGCCGCTGCCGGCGCTCGTCGTCGCGGACCCCGAGTTCGAGCCGACGTACCGGCGGGCCGAGCACCGCCTCACGCACAAGGACCTCCGCGAGGAGACGCGGGAGCGCGCCGCGGACCACGAGGACCACATGACGGTCTGGGACCACGAGGACCTGAACCTCGACCCGGACTACATCGGCCTCGACGGGTCGCCGACCATCGTCGAGGGCGTCGACCCGATTCCGCGCGCGCCCGCCGAGCGCGAGGCGACGATAGTCGACCCGGGCGACCCCGACGAGCTCGGCGAGGTCGTCGAGGAGCTCGCGCAGTACGCGGGGGGTGAGTAGCGGTGCCGGCACTCGACCCGAACGACTACGACATCTCCGAGCTCGGCCCCGAGATCCAGGCCGTCGAGGACGTCGACGAACTCGAGGCCATCCTCGAGGCCGAGAAGGCGGGGAAAGACCGCGTCGGCGCGAAGCAGCTCATCGAGTCCCGCATCGAGAAGTTCCGCGAGGACGACGACGCGGGCGGCGAGGTCGACCCGACGGAGCTGAGTCCCGCCGAGCTCGGGAACGCGCTGTCGGACGTCGACGACGTCGCGGAGCTCGAGGCCATCCTCGAGGCCGAGGAGGCGGGCGAGAACCGCGACAGCGCGAAGCGGCTCGTCCAGAACCGCATCGACTCCGTGCAGGGCAGCGAGGCGGAGGCCGGCGACGTCGAGCGCGTGCCGCCGGCGGAGAAGTACCCGGAGCTCGACCACCCGACCGCCGACAAGCAGTACGTCGAGGACCTCCGGGACGGCGTCTACGAGGACATGTGGGTGTACTGCGAGACCGACGACGGCGACCTCCTGGACGTCTCCCGGGAGATGCTCGGGAAGGCGCGCGGCCTGATGGACGGCTACAACGACGAGTACGACCGCGAGGAGCGCGTCGTCGGCGTGCTCGTCGGCGACGGCGTCGCGGACCTCGCCGACGAGGTGGTCGCGTACGGCGCCGACGTCGTGGTCTACCAGGAGGACCCCGAGCTCGAGCGGTTCCGCCACAAGCCGTACGCGGAGCTGTTCGCGGCGATGGCGCGCGCCGGCGGTGAACTGGACGCGGAACCGGAGGCGGGCGACTCGTCGTGGCGCGACTACGACGAGCCGCGGTACGTGCTGTTCCCGGCGACGAACAACGGCCGCGACCTCTCCGCGCAGGTGCAGGGCGAACTGGACTCCGGGCTCGCCTCGGACTGCTCGGGGCTGTACATCGACGACACCGTCATCTCGAACCCGGCGAAGACCGGCGGCGAGGGGAACAAACGCGAGTTCGAGGCCGTCCTCCACATGAAGCGCCCGGACTTCTCGGGGTTCGAGTACTCGACGATCCTCTGTCTGGACAACCCGACGCGGGAGTTCCACCCGCAGGGCGCGTCCGTGATCCCGGGGAGCTTCGAGGTCCCGGAGCCGGACGCCGACCGCGAGGGCGAGGTCCACGAGTACGACTTCGCGCTCCCCGAGGAGTGGTTCCGCGTCGAGATCGAGGACTACGACGACCTCGAGAGCGGCGTCGACCTCACCGGCAACGAGGTCGTCGTGGCGCTCGGCCGGGGCATCGGCGACGACCCCACGAGGGGGATGGAACTCGGCCTCGAACTGGCGAAGGCCTTCGAGGACGCCGACCTCGGCATCACGCGGGGCATCGTCACGTCGTCGTACGACTTCGACGGCCACGTCGAGCAGTACGCCCGCGAGGAGCGACAGATCGGCGAGACCGGGCAGGTCGTCGAGCCCGACCTCTACGTCGCCGCCGGCATCAGCGGCGCCGTCCAGCACAAGGTCGGGATGGACGACTCGGGCACCATCGTCTCCGTGAACACCGACCCGGACGCCGACATCCGGGAGTTCTCGGACTACTTCGTGGAGGGCGACCTCTTCGAGGTGCTGCCGGTGCTGACCGAGGCGGTGGAGAGCGGGGAACTGGACGCAGCGGCGCTCGCGGCAACTGGCGGTGCTACCGATGACTGACGACAACTACGAGCACTTCGAGGCGGTCGTGGTCGGCGCCGGCCCGGGCGGGGCGGCGGCGGCCGCGGTACTGGCGGAACACGACGTAGAGACACTGGTGGTCGAGCGCGGCGTCGACGCCGGGTCGAAGAACGTCTCCGGCGGCCTCCTGTTCGCCGAGGAGGCGGCGCCGTACACGCTCAACGGGCTCTTCGACGGCTTCCGGGACGCGGCGACCGAGCGGCCCGTCACGGAGTCGTACATGCACAACGTGGCGGGCGAGCGCGTCCACACGATCGACCTGGAGGGCGTCCACACGGAGGGCGTCGAGTGGTGTGACTCCGTGCTGCGCCGCGAGATGGACTCCTGGCTCGCCGAGCGCGTCCACGAGAAGGCCCGGGAGACCGGCGGCGGCCTCCTGACGGAGGTCCACGCGAACGGCCTGCTCCGGGAGAACGGCGAGATCGTGGGCGTGACGTTCGACGAGCTCGACCCCATTCGCGCTGACGTCGTCGTCGCGGCGGACGGCGTGAACTCCGAGCTCGCCCGCGACGCCGGCCTGACGGACTGGGCGGACGCCGAGGACTACTTCCAGGGCGTGAAGGCCGTCGTGGAGATGCCCGAGGGCGCCATCGAGGAGCGCTTCGGCGTCCCGGCCGGCGAGGGCGCCTCGCACCTGTTCGCGGGCGACCTCTTCGACGGCGTGCGGGGCGGCGGCTTCCTGTACACGAACGAGGACACGCTCTCGATCGGGACGGTGTTCCACCTGGACTCGCTGGCGGCCGAGCGCGCCGAGCCCCAGGAGCTGCTGGACGGCCTGCTCACCCACCCGCTGCTCGCGCAGTGGCTCGGCGACGACTACCGCGAACTGGAGTACTCCGCGAAGCTCGTGCCGGACTCGAAGAAGATGGCCCACCCGTCGCCACACCGGGGCCGGCTGCTGCTGGTCGGGGACGCCGCCGGCCAGATGCAGGCCCAGGGCCCCATCATCAAGGGGATGAACCACGCCGTCTCGGCGGGCGGCCTCGCGGCGGAGGCGTTCGTGGACGCGCGGGCGCGCTCGAGCGACGGCGTCGGCGACCTCTACGAGCGGAAGCTCCGCGAGGAGGGCGTGATGGACGACCTGCGGCCGACGCGGTACCGCGCCTCGCGGGCGGTCGCGGAGAACGGCGCGGTCGCGGGGCTGACCGACGCCGTCGCGGACTCGTTCCTGGGACGGGCGGGCGTCCGCGCGCTCGGCGACCGCGTGGAGTCGCTGTTCAACAGCCAGTTCCTGCTCGGGATGATCCCGGACACGCGGACGTCGTACGTGACGATCCCGCGCGTGCTCGGCGAGGAGCTCGGCGACCCGGTCGAGGGCGAGTCGTCGGTGGAGCCGCCGGACCTCGCGGACCGCATCGGCGGGCTGACCTACGACACGGACGTCGGCAACCCCCACATCGAGGTGCTGGACGACTCGTACGCGGCCAGCGGCACCGCCGTGACGGCGTGTCCGGTGAGCGCCGAGGACTTCGGCGGCGGCTGCTACCGCTCGGAGACCGTCCGGCGGAACGGCGACGAGGAGCGCGTCGTGAGCCTGGACACGCAGCCGTGCGTGGAGTGCGGGACGTGCGCCGTGGTGGCGGACACGCACTGGGAGCACCCGCGGGGCGGGAAGGGCGTGGAGTTCGAGCAGGGATGACGACCGCCGCAGGCGCGCGCCGCCGATGACCGAGCGCTCGCGGTACTGGGACCGCATCAAGCCCCTGGCGAACCGGGCGCGCCGCGACCGCGAGCGCTTCGAGCCGCCCGCGGAGCCGCCCGACGAGGAGCGCGCGCTGGCGTTCCTCCGCGAGGGCGTCGGGCCCGCCATCTCGCTGTACGTCGAGGGGCGGACGGGCGGGAACGCCGTGGCGTTCACCGACGTCGAGCTGTCCCTGCTGGAGCGGTCGCTGAACAGCTGGCTGTCGCTGTACGCGCAGTGCTACGGCGAGGAGCTGGACGCGCAGTTCTCCATCCGGGAGGCGGCGGTGGCGCTCCTGGACACGCGGAACGTCGTGGACACGGCGCGCGTGCTGACCCACGTCCCCGAGCGCGGCGCGCCCGACCCGACGCCGGGTCGTCGGGAGACGGAGTGAACGCCCCGGGCGAACGACCGCGCGAGCGGCGCCCTCGAGGGAGGACTGACGCGACGGTGAACGTGGAGTGCTAACAGTCGACAAAGAGTTATGTGCGCCGGTCTACAATCATCGTTCATGAACGAGCAACGAGAACTCGAGTTCGGCCACGACGACCGCGAGCGCGTCTACGACTTCGTCGAGCGCCACGGCGAGTGCACGTTCGCCGACCTCGAGCGGCGCCTCCGCCTGGACCCGAGGGGCATCCGCCACCACGTCGCCATCCTCCGGCGGGACGGCTACGTGGAGGTCGACGACGGCAGCATCGAGGTGGTCTTCGAGGACGGCGCCGCCGAGGAGTACCGCGACGACGGCGTGGCGTTCGTCGTGCGGCCCGCCCACCAGTCCGACCTGACGGGACTGGTCGGCGCCATCCGGCAGGTCGCCGAGGACGGCCGGTACATCGAGGCCGAGTCCGTCGCCGACGTCATCGACCACGAGGAGGTCCTGCTGCGGCACAACGACCTCGAGGAGCGGATGTTCTTCGTCGCCACCGTCGGCGAGGACGTCGTCGGCTGGGTGCACGTCGCCGGCAGCGAACTCGACAAGCTCCAGCACACCGCGGAGCTCACCGTCGGCGTCATCGACTCCTACCGCGGCCACGGCATCGGCAGCCACCTCCTCGAGCGCGGCCTCGAGTGGGCGGGCAGCCGCGGCTACGAGAAGATCTACAACAGCGTCCCGGCGAGCAACGAGGACGCCATCGCGTTCCTGGAGGCCCACGGCTGGGAGACCGAGGCGACGCGCGCGGACCACTACAAGCTCGGCGACGAGTACGTCGAGGAAGTGATGCTGGCCGTCCGCCTGTAGGATGACCGAGCGGTGCGCGGAGGCCGGCTGCGACCGCCCGGCGGCCGTCCGCGTCCACGACCCGCGCGGCCCCGACCGCGACGTCTGCGTCGCGCACGCACGCGGCCTCAGCCAGCGCGACGGCGTCGTCGCCGCCCCCATCGAGGGCGCCGGCGACCAGTGGCCGTAGTCCGGTCGGCGGGAGCGGGCGGCCGCCGCTACTCCTCCTCGAGGAGCTCGCGCTCGATGTCCGGGCTGCCGCCGGCGGCGTCGGCGAGCCGGCGCGTCAGCGCGTCGAAGACGACCACGAGCGGCCACAGCAGCAGGCCGACGTACCGCACGGGCCGGGCGACCCGGAGCGCCCACGACTCCGCGTTCGCCAGCCCCCACGACTTCGGCAGGATCTCGCCGCAGACGAGCACGAGCGTCGTCGCGACCAGCGTCGTCCCCGCCACGGCGAGCTCCGGCGGCAGGTACGCCACCAGCAGGACGGTGAGGATGCTCGTCAGCGCGATGTTCACGACGTTGTTCCCGACGAGGATGGTCACGAGCAGCCGGTGGGGGTCCTCGCGGAGGCGCTGCAGGCCGGGGCCGCGCTGGTCGTCGGCGGCGAGCGAGTCGACCCGGGACGGCGTCAGCGAGAACAGCGCGATCTCGGTGCTGGAGAAGAACGCCGACACCGCGAGCAGGACGGCCACGGCGGCGAGCGACGCGGCGACTGGGGCGTCGACTGGCATGCCTCGAGTGACGGGCGGCGGTCACAAAGTCGTTCGTGGCGCGAGGCCGGGCGCGGCGGTGGGCCAGCGTTGCACGAACGCTGAAGGGTCGGGGTGCGGACGTGGCGGTATGGCGACAGTCGAGACGGCGGCGCTGTGGACGCACGTCGCGGCCGGCACGGCCGCGCTGCTCGCGGGTGGCGTCGCGCTCGCGACCGAGAAGGGCGGCCGCGCGCACCGCCGCGCGGGCCGCGTCTACGTCGCGGCGATGGGCGTCGTCGTCGGCACCGTCCTGCCGCTGTTCGCCGTCGAGCAGTCCTTTTTCCGGACGTTCCTGTTGCTCGTCGCGGTGTTCAGCGGCTACTTCGCGTTCTCGGGGTACCGCGCGCTCTCGCGGAAACGGCCGGACGAGGACCCGGCGACTGTGGACTGGCTGGCCGCGGTCGCTGTCGCTGCGGCGTGCCTGCTGCTCGGCGGGTGGGGCGTCGCGCTCCTCGCCGGCGGCGACTCCTTCGGCGTCGTGATGGCGGTGTTCGGCGCGCTCGGACTGGCGGTCGGCGCGGCCGACCTGCGCGCGTTCCGGGGCGACGCGAGCGAGTCCTGGCTGGTCAGTCACCTCTCGCGGATGGTCGGCGCGTACATCGCCACCGTCACCGCCGTCTCGGTCGTGAACGTGACCGCCGTCCCCGAGGTGGTCGCGTGGCTGTGGCCGACCGCGGCGGGCGTGCCGCTGGTCTGGTACTGGCAGGCGGAGTACGGGAACGAGGGGCCGCTGGCGGGCCGCCGCTGACTACTCGGTCCACTTGGCGTCCGCGAGCGTGCGCTGGACGGCCTGCTGGCCGACGGCGCGCGCGAGCGTCTCGTAGCCCGCGCGCTCGGCGCGGTCGCCGGCGTCCGCGACGAGCCGCGAGACGATGAACTCCGGCGTGGACTTCCCGACCGTCTCGAAGCGCGGCTGGTAGTCGACGAGGAGGTCGAGGTCGCGGTCGAGGCCCTCCGCGAAGATGCCGTCCGTGCGCGCCGTCTCCGGCAGCGGCTCGAGGTCGTCCGCGAGGTGCGTGACGAACACGCCAAGCGCCTCCTGGTCGACGGTGAGCGTGACGAGGCCGTGCAGGAGGTCCGCGGCGCTCCCTGGTTCGGTGATGGCCTCGAACTCGTCGACGAGCATCAGGGTGCGGTCGCCGGCCGCCAGCGGCGGCACGACGGAGTTCAGCGTGGCCTCGAGCACGCCGGCGTTGAAGGAGGCGTGCCGGCGGTGGAAGACGACGGCGTCGACGGGGCCGACCTCCGCGCCGTCCGCGGGCACCGGGAGACCCATCCGCGCGAGCACGGCGACCTGGCAGAGCGTCTCCAGGAGCGTCGTCTTCCCGCCGGAGTTCGCGCCCGTGAGCACGGCGACGCGGTCGCCGGTCGGCGGGTGCGCGAGGCCGTGGTCGCCGACGGCGTACGTCACGGGCTGGACGTCGACGCCGTCCGCCGCCAGCGAGAGGTTCCGCGCGTTCTCGACGGCGAGGGCGTCCCGGTCGACGAACGCGGGGCGCGCGAGGTCGAACGCCTCCGCGAACCGCGCCAGCGAGACGTCCAGCGCGAGGTCGCCGACCGCGTCGACGGCGGCGTCGACGTCCTCGCGCGCGGCGGAGAGTTCGCCGCGGAGGTCGGCGGCGACGTCGTCCTCGTGGTCGGCGACGCGCTCGCGGACGTCGTCGGCGAGCGCGCGCAGCGTCGTGCTGACGAAGTCCGCGGCGTCGGCGGCGTCCGGCGGCGCGGCGTCCCTGACGCGCCGCGGTTCGACGCCCGTCTCGGTGGCGACGTACTGCACGAACGCCTCGCGGAACTCGTCGCTGCCCTCGACGCCCTGCGAGCGCACCGCCTCGAGGACGTCGAAGGTGTCCCGCTCGAGGCGCTCGACGTCCTCGAGGCGGCCGCGGAGGCGGTCGAGTTTCGCGTCCGCGCCCGCCGCGACGCCGTCGTCGGTGAGGTACTGGAGGGCGTCGGCGGCCTCCTCGAGCGCGTCCCGGTCCAGCGTCGCCACGGACGCGAACACGCCGACGTCGTCGGCGTCCGCGAGCGCGTCCCGGAGCGCGAGCGCGGTGTCGACGGCCGCTCGCGTGGAGTCCGTGGCGTCGTCGTGGGCGTCGAACGTTGCCAGGACCGCCGCTCGCGCGTCCTCGCCGAGCGCGCGCCACGTCTCGCGGGCGGCGTCGACGTCGTCGAGGCGGTCCTCCATCGCCGCGCGGTCGGGCAGCGGCGTGAGCACGCGGATGCGGTCGGCGGCGCCGGGCGTCACCGCGTAGTCGGCGGCCGTCGCGACGACGTCCTTGTAGACGGCGCGGGCGTCGTCGGTCGCGAGCGCGTCCATCCCCTCGCCGCCGTTCGCGCGCCGCAGGATGCGCGTCGCGCGCCCCCGGGAGATGCCCGCGTCGACGAGCGCGCGGACGTCCGCGGACTCGATGGCGTCGACGGCGGCCGCGACGCCGAGTTCCGATTCGAGGCGGTCGGCGGTCTTCGGGCCGACCCCCCAGTACTCCTCCAGTCGCATACCAGCGAGTGCGTGGCCCCGGCGGTAAAGCGTTACGCGCGGTCACTCCGCGAGTTCGCGGACGGCGGCCCGGTCGGGGAGCGCTGCCAGTCCGCCCGTGGCCGTGGTGGCGAGCGCGCCGGCCGCACACCCCCACCGGAGCGCGTCGGCGAGCGCGTCCGCGGAGGGAGCGCGCTCGTAGCGCGCGAGGACGCCGGCCGTGAACGCGTCGCCGGCGCCCGTGGCGTCCACGACGTCGACGTCGAAGGCGGACTGCGAGCGCGCGACGCGCTCGCCGCCGGCGTCCGTGACCGCGACGGCGCCGTCGCCGCCGAGCGTGAGGAACGCGGTCTCGGGGCCGTCCGCGAGGAGGGCGGCGGCGGCGGCTTCGGGGTCGCGGCTGGCGCGCTCGCGGTCGCCGCCGAGGACGGCGAGGTCGTCGGCGCTCGCGCAGGCGACGTCCGCGAGCGCGAGCAGGTCCCGGAGGGCGGCCCGCGCGTCGGCGGTGTCGTGGAGGGCGGGCCGGGCGTTCGGGTCGACGGAGACGACGCAGTCGGCGTCGCGGGCGCGGGCCGCGAGGTCCAGGGTCGCGGCCCGGCCTCGGGGGTCGGCGAGCGCGACGCCGCCGACGTGGACGCACTCGCAGTCCCGGAGGACGGCGTCCGGGACCGCGCCCGCGTCGAACGCGAACGTGGCGGTGTCGGCGGCGTAGAAGGAGAACGAGCGGTCGCCGTCCGGCGTTGGGGAGACAACGGCGAGCGCGGTGTCGGCGTCGCCGCGGACGACGTACTCGCCGTCGAGGCCGTGCGCGGCGAGGCGGCCGGCGAGGAAGTCGCCGAACGGGTCGCCGCCGAGGCGCGTCCAGAACAGGGGCGGCGCGTCGAGGCGCGAGAGCGCGGCGGCGACGTTCGCGGGCGCGCCGCCGGCCCGGTGGCGGAAGCCGTCGACGTCGTCGAGGTCGCCGGGGCCGTCCGGGAAGAGGTCGACGAGCGTCTCGCCGGCGACGAGCACGCGCGAGGCGTCCATGTCCCGGCGGTGGTCGCGCAGCGACGTAAGCGCCGCGGACGGTCAGGGCCGCAGCGCGAACAGTTCGCTGCCGGCGAAGTTCACGGTGCCGGCGACGCCGATGGCGGTGACGTTCGCGAACAGGCCCGGCCAGTGGAGGAGTTCGACGCCGCCCGCGAGCACGACCGAGTAGACGACGAACCCGACGGCGTAGACGGACGCGTACCTGGCGAGCGCGCGGGACAGCGACCGGCTCGGCCGGTCGTAGGTGACCGTCCAGTTGAGGGCGAACGTCCACGCGGTGCCGCCGGCGAACGCCAGCGCGCCGGCGAGCAGGTACGCGACCGGCGCGAGCACGAACACGACGGCGTTGACGACGGCGCCGCTGGCGCCGACGGCGCCGAACTCGACGGCGCGGAGCGCGCGCCGCCGCGCCGCGACTCGCTGGACGCCGAGCGCTCGCAGCAGGGCTTCGACGCGGCGCTCGGCTGCGTCGACGACCCCCACCATGCGGTCGTGTCGTATCGGAGCCAACGGGAAAAAGGTGGCGCCGCCCGCGCCGGCCGCGCCGCGGCGGACCCGTCCAACCGGAGGGCATAACAGCGGCGAGGGCGTGGGTGCCGCGCATGGACGCGGCGCTCGGGCCACCCGACCAGATGGCCGAAAGCGAGGACGACCTCACGCCGATGATGCGCCAGTACTTCGAGCTCACGCGGCGCTACGAGGACGCGCTCGTGCTCTTCCAGGTCGGGGACTTCTACGAGCTGTTCTGCGAGGCGGCGGAGGCCGCCGCCCGGATCTGCGAGGTGACGCTGACCGCCCGCGAGGACTCCACGGGCCGGTACCCGATGGCGGGCGTGCCCATCGACAACGCGGAGCCGTACATCGACGACCTGCTGGACGCCGGCTACCGCGTCGCGGTCGCCGACCAGGTCGAGGACCCAGACGAGGTCTCCGGCGTCGTCGAGCGCGCCGTGACGCGCGTGGTGACGCCGGGCACGCTCACGGAGGACGAACTGCTCGCGGGCGACGACAACAACTTCGTCGCGGCGCTCGCGGCGGCCGGCGGCGCGCAGGGGCGTGGGGCGGGCGACGCGAACGGGACCGCCGCCGAGCGAGGCGGCGGCTTCGGGCTCGCGCTGCTGGACGTCTCGACGGGCGACTTCTACGCGACGCGGCTCGGCGACGCCGCTCGCGTGCGGGACGAACTCGGGCGGTTCGCGCCCGCCGAACTCGTCGTCGGGCCGGGCGTGGCCGCGGACCGCTTCGACGGCGAGGCGTTCGTCGCCGAGTACGACGACGACGCGTTCGACCGCGAGCGCGCCGCCGCGACGGTCGAGTCGTACTTCGGGAGCGCGGACGCGCTCGCCGCCGACGCCGAGGTGCGGGCCTGCGGCGCGCTCCTCGACTACGCGGAGTACACGCGCGGCGGCGTCGCGGCGCGCCGCGGGGACGGCGACCGGGACGACGGCCGGCGCGGCGACGGGGACGACGGGCGACTGGACTACCTGAACCACCTGACGCGGTACGACCCCCGCGAGTACCTCCAGCTCGACGCCGTGGCGCTGCGCAGCCTCGAGGTGTTCGACCAGCGTAGCGTCCACGGCGCCGAGGGCACCGCGCTCGTGGACGTGGTGGACGAGACCGCCTGCGCGCTCGGCCGCCGGACGCTCACCGACTGGCTGCGCCGGCCGCTCACCGACCGCGACGCCATCGCGGCGCGCCACGACGCGGTCGGCGAACTCGTCGGCGACCCGGCGACGCGGGAGGACCTCCACGAGCACCTGCGGGACGTCTACGACCTCGAGCGGCTCGTCTCCCGGGTCGCTCGCGGCCGCGCGAACGCCCGCGACCTCCGCGCCCTCAAGGACACCCTCGACGTGGTGCCCGAGCTCAGGGGGCTGCTCGCGGACGCCGACAGCGGGAAGCTCCGCGAGCTGCGCGCCGGTCTCGACGACCTCCCCGAGGTCCGGGACCTCCTGGACCGCGCCATCGTCCCGGACCCGCCCCAGGAGCTCACGGAGGGCGGCGTCGTCCGGGACGGCTACCACGACCGCCTGGACGACCTCCGGGAGACCGAGCGCACCGGCAAGCGGTGGATCGACGACCTCGAGGAGCACGAGCGCGAGCGCACCGGCATCGACTCCCTGAAGGTGGGGCACAACGCCGTCCACGGCTACTACATCGAGGTGACGAACCCGAACCTGGACGCCGTCCCGGAGGACTACCAGCGCCGGCAGACGCTGAAGAACGCCGAGCGGTTCGTCACGCCCGAGCTCAGGGAGCGCGAGGACGACATCGTGCGCGCCGAGCAGCGCGCCCAGGACCTCGAGTACGAGCTGTTCTGCGAGGTCCGCGACCGCGTCGCCGACGAGGCCGAGCGCGTGCAGGCGACCGCGCAGGCGGTGGCGGCGCTGGACGCGCTGGCGTCGTTCGCCACGGTCGCCGCGACCCACGACTACGCGCGCCCCGAGATGGGCGGCGACGGCATCCACGTCGAGGGCGGCCGCCACCCCGTCGTCGAGCGCACGGAGGCGGGGTTCGTGCCGAACGACGCCCACCTCACGCCCGACGACCGCGTCGCCGTCATCACGGGCCCGAACATGAGCGGGAAGTCGACGTACATGCGCCAGGTCGCGCTGGTCGTGTTGCTCGCGCAGGCGGGGAGCTTCGTGCCGGCGGCCGGCGCCCGCCTGCGCGTCGTCGACCGGATCTTCACGCGCGTCGGCGCGAGCGACGACATCGCTGGCGGCCGGTCGACGTTCATGGTGGAGATGACGGAGCTTGCGTCCATCCTGCGGGCCGCCACCGGGGACTCGCTGGTGTTGCTGGACGAGGTCGGCCGCGGCACCTCGACGACCGACGGCCTCGCCATCGCGCGCGCGGTCACCGAACACCTCCACGACGAGGTCGGCGCGACGACGCTGTTCGCGACCCACCACCACGAGCTCACCGCGGACGCCGAGGCGCTGCCGGGCGCCGTGAACCGCCACTTCGGCGCGACCCGGACCGCGGAGGGCGTCACCTTCGAGCACGAGGTCCGAGAGGGCCCGGCGACCGCCTCCTACGGCGTCGAGGTCGCCCAGACCGCCGGCGTCCCCGACGAGGTGGTCGAGCGCGCCCGCGAGTTCCTCGAGGCCTCCGACGTCGCTGACGCGGCGGCTGCCGGGCGCGAGGCCGCCGCGGAGGAGGCCGACGAGCACAGCGGCGGGCGCAGCGGCGAGCGCGCCGGCCGGGCCAGCGCCGGCCGGGCCAGCGCCGACCCCAGCGCGTCGCGGTCCGGCAGCGAGTCGTCGGTCGCGGCGGCGCTCCGCGAGGTCGACGTCGCCGAACTGACGCCCGTGGAGGCGCTGAACGTCCTGAACGACCTCAAGCGGGACCTCGACTGACCCGGGGGTCGACCGCGGAGAACGACAGGCCGCTCTCGGCGAGCAGGCGCCGCGTCTTCTCGGTGACCGCCGGCGCGACGAGCACGCCGCGCACGTCGGCGTCGGCGTGCAGGTCGCGCTCGAGCGCGCGGACGTACCGCTCCAGTTGGGAGGCCGCGGAGGGCCGCGCGCGCCGGGCTTTCAGTTCGACGGCGACCACGGCGCCGTCGCGGCCGCGGCCGTAGACGTCGACGGGGCCGGCGGGCGTCGCGCGCTCCGTGGACCGCGGCTCGAAGCCGGGTTCGACGAGGTCCGGGTCCGCGAGCACGCGCTCCTTGAGGTCGGCTTCCGTCCCGGACACCTCGGCCTCGGCGGTCGCCGGGTCGAACGCGGCGGCGTGGTGGACGCCCTCGAAGCCGACAGTCAGGGCGTCCGCGGCGTCGCCGCCGCCGCAGCGGAGGACGAGCGCGCCGTCCGTGGCGTCCGCGGCGACGCCGCCGCCCGAGGACCACGCCTCGGGGTCGCGGCCCGACGCGCCGTGGACGACGACGGTGTCGTCGGGCTTGCAGAGGACGTGCCGGGTCCCGGCGGGCAGCGAGCGCGCGGCGCGCCCCTCGAAGGACGCGGCGCAGTCGCCGACGAGCGCCACCGCGAGTCCGTCGGCGCGGGCGTCCGCGACGAACGCCGCGGCGGCCTCCGCGTCGGGGTCGGCGAGCGTGCGAGTCACGGCCGGCGGTAGCGCGCCCACCGGCAAAAGCCCGCGGGTGCCTACACGCGCCGGAGGCAGACGAAGTACGCGGGCGTCGCGCCCCAGCGCCGCTGGAGGCCGGTCTCGGCCTCGTAGACGACGCGCCAGGCGTCGCCGAAGCGCTCTCGGAGCTCCGCGGGCGTGAGGCCGTAGACGTCCCGGGGGTCGCGGCGCGCGTCCCCGAGCACGCAGTAGAGCGCCCCTGGGTCGGTGACGGCGGTGAGGCCGGCGACGAACCGGTCGCGTTCGGCGTCGCCGAGCACGTGGAACATCGCGGAGTCGAGGACGGCGCGGAACCGGAACCCGCGCGCGGCGAGCGCCGGCAGGTCGAGCGCGTCCCAGACGAGGAACGCCGCCGGGATGCGGCGGTACCGGGCCTTCGCGCGGGCCTGTCGGACGGCGAGCGCGGAGAGGTCGATGCCGAGGACGTCGTAGCCGCGGCGCGCGAGGAACAGCGCGAGTTCGCCGGTGCCGCAGCCGACGTCCAGGACCGGGCCCTCGAGGACGCCGGCGTCGGCGAGGCGGACGAACGGCCGCTGTGGGTGGCCGACATCCCAGTTCGGGACGCCCGCGTAGGCGGCGTCGTAGACGTGCGCGAGCGGTCGCTGCGGCCGGCCGGCGGCGCTCACCGGTCCGGCCTCCGTGTGGCTGGCACGGCAGCGACTTCGACGCGCGCACCCGTAGTCGTTTACCCGGGCGCGGCGGCGCGGCCGCCGAGCGGAGAGGACAGAGGGGGTCGGTGGCTGGCGACGCCCGGGGGATGGCACGTGAACGCGTCGGCGCGGCCGCGGTACCCGGCGCGGCGCCGCCCGGGCGTCCGCCGCTGGCGCGACGCGGCGGCCGGGGGGCGCCAGCCACGGTCGGACGTTGTGGGGGACGCTCGGAAGTCGTTCGGCCGAACATCTTCCGCGGTGCTTCCGGCGCGTGGGAACGGCTCAGGCGCCGTCGACGAGGCGCTCGAACTGCGCGGGCGGGATGGCGCCGCGCGCGGCGTGGCCGTCGTAGACGAACGTGGGGATGCCGGTGACGCCGAGGTCTCTGGCCGCCTCGAAGCGCGCGCGGAGTTCGTCGTCGAGGCGGTCGTCGCCGAGCGCCGACCGCGCCTCGTCCTCGGGGACGCCCGCGTCGCTCGCGAGGTCGACGAGGACGTCCGCGTCGCCGACGTCGCGGCCGTCCTGCCAGAGCGCGTCGAAGGTCGCGTGGTGGAACTGGCGGAACGTCGCCTCGCCGTGGGCCTGCTCGAGGTACACCGCGAGCTTCTGGGCGTCCCAGGAGTCGACGTCCCGCGAGAAGTCCAGGGTCATCTCGACGCCGTACTCGTCTTCGAGGCGCGCGACGTTCTCGCGGACCTCCGAGAAGTAGTCGTCGTCCTTGCCGTCGTCGACGTCGTAGTCGATGCTGCCGTCGGCGTCGCGCTTGTGGCCGCGGAGGTCGAAGACGCGCCACTCGACGTCGGGCGGGTCGTCGGCCCGCTCGCGGTACTCGTCCATCGCGGCGCGCCCGAGGTAGCAGAACGGGCAGACGTAGTCCGAGAACACGGTCAGCGTGTCCGGCGAGACCTGGCTCATGGCGTCCGTTGGGCGGCGAGGGGGAAAACACCCCCTCCAGCGGCGGCGCGCGCTGGTTCCGGGCACCGCCGCGTCGCTTTAAGTGGTTCTGGCGACAAGGTGTAGATACGAACGGCTTCTCGGGTTCCTTCGTCCGACAGCGACAGCGCTGTTCGCCCCGGAGCACCCGCTTCGACGGCTGACCGCGACGGCAGCGCGCTCGCGAGGCCGCGGCGACGACTGCGCGCCCGTCGGCGCTCGACCCGGCGATCGTTTAAGTGGTTCTGGCGACAAGGTGTAGATACGAACGGCTTCTCCGGGACACTGCGACCGTCCAGCCGCCGGCTCTGCCAGCGGACCGCACCCTTCCGGTCGCCGCTCGGGCGAGCGTTTAAACCGCGCGAGGACGGAGGTAGGACCGATGAGTGGTGACGGCGGCGACCCGGTCCGCTGGGACGCGGACGACGGCGAGCGGCGCGTCGAACACCGACCGGGGTCGGGCGCGCTCTCCCGCGCGCAGGCCCAGCGGGACACCACGGTCCGGCGCTGGGGCGTGATGTCGCCGAGCGCGACCGTCATCGGGCGCGCCGAGTCGCCGGAGGCCGACCTCTCCGAGAGCGTGCGTCGCCTCCACGACGAGCGACACACCGCCACCGAGGGCCACAGCCGCCGCGCCCACCACCTCGACCGCCTGCGGACGACGCAGGCGCTGTGCAACGCCGTCGGCGTGACCCCGTGGCAGCGCGACGTCGCGCTCGGCGTGATGAGCGAGCTTGACCTCACGGAGTTCGGCAGCCAGCGCGCCATCGAGAAGGTCGCGCTCGTCGTCGTCCGGCACGTCGTCGACGTCGACCGGCGCCGCTACTTCGGGCTGGACGACCTCGACGCCGGCGAGGTGTCGCCCGAGCGCATGAACGACCTCTACGAGCGCTACCGGGCCCACGACGTCACCGACGAACCGGCGTTCCGCGAGCTCGCGGACCGCTACGGGCTCGACCAGACGAGTCTCAACCGCCTG
The DNA here is from genome assembly GCF_037031165.1 of Halobacterium yunchengense. Classification (NCBI taxonomy): domain Archaea; kingdom Methanobacteriati; phylum Methanobacteriota; class Halobacteria; order Halobacteriales; family Halobacteriaceae; genus Halobacterium; species Halobacterium yunchengense. The sequence continues at coordinate 487,012 of NZ_JAYEZL010000001.1, forward strand.
CGCCGCGTGCTGAAAGCACAGCTCGACGACGGGCTGCCGGCGTTCGGCCGGAACCCCCACCGCGACCCCCACCTGCCGGACGTCACCGAGCGCGACGTCCCCGGGCAGGCGGACGCCTGAACGGCGGGTTTAGTGGCGCGCGGCCGTCAGTCCAGGTCGAGGTGCTCGTCGAGGAACGCCTCGATGTCGTCGCCGCCCTGGAACCCCTCGGCCAGCCGGGCGACCTCCTCGCCGTCGACGACCAGCACGAGCGTCGGCGCGCTCGAGACGTTCCACTCGTCGATCAGGCGGACGTCGTCGCCCGGGTTCGCCATCGCGACCGTGACGCCCGTCTCGCGCGCGACGTTGCCCAGCACGGGCTCGATGGCCTGGCAGAGCGCACAGCCCTTCGTGTAGAACTCCACGAGGACGGTGTCGTGGCTGTCGAGAACGTCGCGCAGTTCGTCGCCGTCCGCCACCCGGATCGGTTTCCGGGCGTCGGACCGTGTCTCGGTGCTCATACGCCCACTGAGGTGCCGAGGCCGGATAAGGCCTGCTGCGCGGCGGCCCGCGCCGGGGCGGCCGCGTTCGCGCCCGATCGTCGCGGGGCGGCGGTCCAGCCCGTGCCGCAGCGGCTCAGACCGTCTCGCGGCCGGTCGTCGCCGCCGGTTCGAGCGCGAGCACGCGGAAGGCGACGTCCTCGACGGCCTCGTCGAAGAGGCGGAACGGCCCGAACCACTCGTTCAGCGTGGCCTCGTCGGGCGTCTCGCGCTCCACGAGTCGGCCGCGGAGGACGACGCTCCAGGCGTCGGCGCCGTCGGCGACGTCGTAGACGACGACGGTCGCGGTCGCCGTGGTGTCGACGTACTCGAGTTTCGCGGCGTCGCCGTGCTCGCTCAGCCGCAGGAGGAGAGCGTCGCCGTCCCAGTGACAGGACACGGGGACGGCGTACGCGTCGCCGCCGTCCGCGAGCGCGAGCACGCAGTGGTCGGCGGCCGCGAGCCGCTCGGCGACCTCGTCGTCGCCCAGTCCGGCGGTGTAGACGTACTCGGCGTGCTCCATTCAGCCCACCACCACGTCGCGAGCGGTCGGGGCGCGGCGGTCGCCGCCGAGCGTCCTCGGTGCGCACATACGTCCGAAGTCGGGCCGGCGCCCCTTAGTGGTTCGCGCGGACGGGCGGCCCCGGCGGCGTCAACGCGCCGCCGCGACCGGACTGACGCCCGCGCGACGCTCGGAAACAGAGACGCCCGCGCGACGCCTGAGAACGGAGGCGGTGGTCGGGTGCGCTCGCGGCCTACTCGAGGTCCTCGACGTGGTCGGCGCGCTCGTCGGCGTCGAGTTCGCGGTAGAGACCGGTCTCGGCGTCGATGGTGGCGACGCCGACGCCCTCCGGGGAGAGGTCGTCGTCGCGGCCCTCGGCGAGCGCGCGCAGCGCGAGGTCGACGCCGTCCTCGATCGCGAGGCCCGCCTCGTACTCGTCCTCGAGGAACTCCTGGATGGCCGAGCGGTCGGAGCCGATGGCGACGGCCTTCCACTCGTTGGACGTGCCGGAGGGGTCGGTCTCGAAGAGGCGGGGCTCGCCGTCGGAGACGCCCGCGATGAGCAGGGCGACGCCGAACGGGCGCGCGCCGCCGACCTGCGTGTACTGCTGGATGTGGTCGGTGACCTCCTTCGTGAGCGTGCGCACGCCGATCGGCTCGTCGTAGCGCACGCGCTCGACCTGGGACTGCTGGCGCGCGTGGTCGACGAGCTTGCGCGCGTCGGCGACGTGGCCGGCGCTGGCGGCGCCGACGTGGTCGTCGACCTTGTGGAGCTTCTCGACGCTGGACCCCTCGAGGAGCGGCGAGCGCGTGCGCTTGTCGACGACGAGGGCGACGCCGTCGGCGGTCCGCACGCCGATGCTGGCGGTGCCGCGCTTGACGGCTTCCCGCGCGTACTCGACCTGGTAGAGCCGGCCGTCCGGCGAGAAGATGGTGATCCCGCGGTCGTAGGCCTGCTGCTGGTTCTGTCCCTGCATTGTCTTCCTTGACCAGACGTTAGTCGCGCCCACGTAAAGGGCTTTGACTTTCGGCAGCGCCCCCTCGCGGGAGGACAGCGGCCGTCGACGGCCGTCAGGCGGCGAACAGCCGGCCGAAGACGAGCGGCGCGGCGAGCAGCGCCAGCGGCACGAGAATCCACACCTGGCCGGCGAACACGTCGTACTGGCCGAGCGTGACCGACACGGGCGTCCCCTCGACGGCGCCGACGAGGAACTCGAACCCGACGGTGAGCAGCGTCCACGCGACGCCGACGGCGGCGAGTTCGACAGTGGCGTAGGCGGTGTCCGTGGTCGCGAAGAACGCCGCGGAGACGGCGAGGACGACGGCGACGAGCAGCAGCGTGCTGACGACGTGGCCGGGGTACTCGCCGACGCGCGGGACCAGGACGGTCTCGCGGAACACGCCGTTCGCGACCGCGAGCACGGCGAGCACCAGCCAGACGCCGAGCGGCGCGAGGAGGACCGCCGGCCGCACGGTACGAGCGTCCACGCTGGCGACTGCCGAGGCGAGAGTCATGCCTGCGCGTACGTCGGCGACGAGAATAGGCGTTCGCCCGGTTCTCGGCGGGCCGGGACCAGCGACAACCGGGCGGCGGCGACTCGCCTCCCAGTCTACGCCCCCGAATCACACCGGGGCGCGCGTACGCAGGTGGTGGCTGCCGTTCCGGACCGACGGGCTCTCGCGGGCTTCTTGTGTCCCCGCCGCGAAGCCGGCGCATGGACGACGGGAAGGCCAGCAGGGAGTTCTTCGACGCGCACCTCGCCGGCCGCACGGGCGCGGACCGCGGCGACGTCCGGCTCGGCCCGACGTACGGCGCTGACTTCGGCGTCGTGGACGTCGCCGACCGCGTGGTCGCCCTGGCGACCGACCCCGTGTTCGTGCTGCGCGAGCTCGGCCTCGAGCGCGCCGCGTGGTTCGCGTTCCACGTCGCGGTCAGCGACGTGGCGATGTCCGGCCTGCCGCCCGCGCACCTCGCCGTGACGCTGAATCTCCCGCCCGGCACGAGCGACGAGACCTTCGACGCCGTCTGGTCGGTGTTCGACCGGGAGGCCCGCGAGCTCGGCGCGAGCCTCACGACCGGCCACACGGGCACCTACGAGGGGTGTTCGTTCCCCACGGTCGGGGGCGCGACGGCGCTCGCGGTCGGCGACCCCGACGACCTCGTGGTGCCGACCGGCGCGCGGCCTGGCGACCGCGTCGTCGTCACGAAGGGGCCGGCCGTCGAGACGACCGGCCTGCTCGGCGTGCTGTTCGGCGACGACCTCCCGCTCGACGAAGCGGCCGCCGCGGCGGCCCGCGAGCGGTTCTGGGACGCCAGCCCCGTCCGGGACGCGCTCACCGCGGCCGCCGCCGGCGACGTCTCCGCGATGCACGACGCGACCGAGCGCGGCCTCGCGAACGCCCTCCACGAGCTCGCGGCCGCCAGCGGCGTGTCGCTGGCCGTCGACCGCGGCGCGGTGCCGGTCGCCGACGGCGTCCGCGAGCTCTGCGAGTACTTCGGGATGGACCCGTGGACGGCCTCCAGCGAGGGCACCGTCGTCGCGACCGTCGCGCCAGCGGACGCGGACGCGGTCGTGGACGCGCTCGCGGCAGAGGGAATTCCGGCCGCGGACGCCGGCCGGGTCGCCGAACGCGGCGCGCTCGGCGACGGCGTGCGCGTCACCGCCGACGGCGAGCCCCTCCCCGAACCGGACGCGGACCCGCTGTGGCCGGCGTACAAGACCGCGCGCGAGCGGTTCGGCGGCGACTAGCGGGCGTCGCGGACGCAGGCAGTCACGGTGGCGTTCCCGGGCGCTCAGGCGGCGACAGTGAGGTTCCCGGGCGATCAGGCGGCGACGGTGACGTTCCCGGGCGATCAGGCGGCGACAGTGAGGTTCCCGGGCGCTCAGGCGGCGACGGTGACGTTGCCGGAGGCGCTCGCGTCGTCGACGAACTCGCGGTCGCCGGCGAACACGACGACGGTGGCGTCGTCGACGCGCTCGACGCGGTACTCGTGGGCGACCCCGGGGCGGTCGCCGAGGGCGTCGGCGGCGGCGGCGAACTCGTCGGCGTCCCGGGTCGTGTCCCAGCGCGTCACCCAGGCGACGTGGCTGTCGGCGCCGTCGGCGAACGCCACGACGCGGTCGTTCCCCCAGCCGGCGGCCGCCTCGGTCGCGACCGACTCGTTGGTGGCGTCCCGGAGGACGATGCGCGCGAGGAGTTCGCCGGCGCGCACCGTCGGCGACTCCGTCCTGGTGTACTCTCCGGCCTCGACGTCGACGTCGAGGGGGACGACGGCGTCGCGCTCGCCGGGGTGGAGGACGTTCTCCGTGGTCTCGGGCGCGTCCTCGTAGACGGCCGGGAGGTCGCCCGGCGCGTCGACGGCGTCGCCGACGTACCGGACGCCGAAGTGGTACTGCGACCAGACGACGCGGTTCCCGGCGGAGCCGTTCTCGTAGGCGGCGGCGACGCGCTCGGACTGCAGTCGCTCGCCGGGGAGGTGGGCGCGCGTGTACGCGTCCGTGACGTAGACGGCGCCGCCCTCGACGAGCGCGCGGCGCGCGAACCGCTCGTCGAGGGAGACGCGGGACAGCGAGAGCGCGCCGAACCACGGCACTATCTCCCCGCGGAGCTGCGCGACGTGGACGAACTCGTGGGCGAGCACCTGCTCGACGCGGGCCGCGCTCGCGTTCGCGGGCGAGACGTACACCGTCGCGTCGAGCGTCGTCAGGCCCGTCGGCTGGCCCTCGTCGAGTTCGGGGTCGGGGACGCCGAGCGCGTCGAAGAACGGGACGGCGCCGTAGTCGGCGGTCTTGTACTGCGTGAGGTCGCGGACGAACACGCGCGTGCCGGCGTACTCCGCGCCGACCAGCGCCTGCACGCGCTCGAACGTCCGGTTGGCGTCGGGCTCGAGGTCGCCGCCGGTCACCTGGACGCCCTCGGGCGCGCCGCCGGCCCCCGTCGTCGGCGCCGCCGTGGTCCGCGGCGCGTCCGCCGCGCCGTCGCCGTCACCGACCGGCGCGCGCTGGTCCGCGACCGGCGCCGTACACCCCGCGACGGCGAGCAGGAGGCACGCCGCGAGGACCCGGACCGGGACGGCTGTCATACCTGACAGTTACGGGAGCACTCACTAACGGGTTGCGGTCGGCGTCACGACGTGAACTCCCGCCAGTGGTTGAGCGCCCAGTAGACGCTGCCCGTGCAGACGAGCGCGGCCGAGACGAAGTAGACGACCAGGCTCGACCCGAGGACGTCGCCGGGGTTGCGGCCGGCGTAGAGCACGCCCTCGCCGGCGAGCGCGAACAGCGCGGTCCCGACGACGGACACCGCGACCGTGCTCGTGAGGATGGGGACGCCGCCCGCCTCCGGGTCCTCGAGGGTGACGATGGTGGCGACGAACAGGACCGCGCCGGCGAACAGGTAGAAGGGGAGGCGGTCGCCGACGTCGGCCGCGGCGCCGTCGGCGAGCGCGACCACGCCGACGAACGCCGCCGTCAACAGCACCGTCGAGGCGGCGACCAGCCCGACCGCCCGCGTGACGTACGCTCGCTCCATCTCTGGTGGCGTACTTCGGCGGCCGGCAGATAAGCCTGTGGGGTGACGGGGAAGCATTTACCCCCGGGGCGTCAACGAGGGGTCGATGGCCGAACCGGGCGACCGACTCCACGTGACGGACGGGGACCTGACGATGCCCGCGGTCGACGTGCTGACCGGGCGCGGGTTCGTCACCGGGAAGAGCGGCTCCGGGAAGTCGAACACGGCGAGCGTCGTCGTCGAGGAGCTGCTGGACTGCGACGCGCGGCTGCTGGTCGTGGACACGGACGGCGAGTACTACGGCCTCAAGGAGGACTACGAGGTGCTCCACCTGGGGGCGGGCGACCGCTGCGACGCGGTCGTCGGGCCGTCGGACGCGGGCGCGATCGTGGACGTCGCACTGGAGGAGGGCGCGCCGGTCGTCCTGGACGTCTCGGGGTTCCTCGACGGCGACGCGGCCGACCGGCTGGTGTACGAGGTCGCGAAGCGGCTGTTCTCGCGGGCGCGGGACGTCCGCCAGCCGTTCCTGTTGCTGGTCGAGGAGGTCCACGAGTTCGTGCCCGAGCAGGGCGGCCTGGACGACGTCGGCGAGATGCTGGTGCGGGTGGCCAAGCGCGGCCGGAAGCGCGGCCTCGGGCTCTGCGGGCTCTCCCAGCGGCCGGCGTCCGTGGACAAGGACTTCATCACGCAGTGCGACTGGCTGGTCTGGCACCGGCTGACGTGGGCGAACGACACGCGCGTCGTCGAGCGCATCCTCGGCGGGTCGTACGCGACGGACGTGGAGTCGCTGGGCGACGGGGAGGCGTTCCTGCAGGCCGACTGGGCCGACGACGTCGAGCGCGTGCAGTTCCGCCGGAAGCGCACGTACGACGCGGGCGCGACCCCGGGGTTCGGGGACGACGCGGCGCCCGACCTGCGCGCGGTCAGCGACGAGTGGCTGGCGCCGTTCCGCGACGGCGACGACGCGCGCACAGACCCGGCGGGCGAGCCGCCGGCCGACGGCGGCGATTCCGGGAGCGACGAGAGCGAGGCGTCGACGGCTGACGCGGCGAGCGAGGACGCGGACGACGACGGCGACGGGAGCGAGGCGGACGCCGGCGACGCGGCCGACGGCAGGGAGCGACGCGGTCGGTCGGGGGGCGGGCAGGCCGGCGCGGCCACGTCGGACGCGCGGACGGCCGTCTGGGAGCTCGGCCAGCTCGTCGCCTACGTCGCCGCCGTGGGGGCGCGGCGCGCCGCCAGCGCGCTCGCCCGTGGCGCCGTCGCCGCGTCGCGCGCCGCGGACGCCGGACTGCGCGCGCTCGGCGCCCTGACGCGGGACGCCGGGTCGCGGGCCGCGGCGGCGGCCGCGGAGCGCACCGCGTCCTCGCCGACCGAGGGCGGCCGCCGGCCGCCGCGCTCGCCGCTCGGCGAGACCGCGGCGGTCGACCGCGCGGTCGGCCTGGCCGTCGTGCTGGTCGCGCTCGCCGTCGCCGTCACCCTGTACGCCGTGGTCTGAGCGCGTGGTCGGACGGCCGCCGGCCGGTCCGCGAGGAGGGGCGGGCGCCGTCAGGGCGCGCCCAGGTTGCGGCGCCTGGCGAGGAGGTAGACCGGGCCCGCGACGACCGAGGAGAGCACGCCGGCGAGCGCGAGCGCGCCGGCCAGGTACTGGACGACGCCGGTGGTGACGTCGCCGGCGAGCACCGGGACGGCGAAGCCGGCCTCGACGACGAGCGCGCCCGCCGCCACGTACAGCCACGGGTTCGGCTGCCAGTCGGCGTCCGCGTCGGCGAGGCGGTTGGCGTCGTCGACGAGCCAGAGCGTGCCCGCGAGCGCGGTGAGGAAGTACGGGACGATGACGACGTACGGGAGCAGGCGGACGTCGCCGGGCGTGCCCGTGTCGAAGACGCCGAACCCGAAGACGGCGCCGACGAGGGCGCCGGCGACCGTCGCGGCGAACGGGACGGCGAGCAGCCACGCGGTCTCGTCGGCCGCCCAGCGCAGGCCCGGTCCGCCGCCGCTCTCGTCGACGTCCGCCGCCAGCTCGGTGCCGTCGCGGGCGTCCGGCGTCGACACCGCGACGTCGCGGTCCGACGCCGGCGCGTCGGCGGCGACGCCCGTCGTCCGTGACGCCCACCGGGACAGCCCGCGTCGGTGGGCGTCCCTGCTCCTCGTGGTCGAGTGCCCGCGCTCGGCGGGCTCGTGCGTGTGGTCGCGTGTCATCTGTGGTCCTCCCAGGAGGCACCGCCCCGCGACCCACTCGACGGACGGCGTCGCCACTGGCCGGGCAACGCTTATGGGGTCGGAGTGTGAAAGAGCAGGTGTCCTACCAGCTGCCCTTTCCGGTGCTGTTCCTGTTCGTGGGCTAGTGGCATCTTGGCCGCCGCCAATGAAGGTTATCGAACGTGAGTGACCTGTGTGCTCGCGGAGACGGCCGGACCGCCGGATGCGGCGGCGGACGCGCCGGAAACACCAGTTCCTAGTGAGGTACCGTCGCGGGATGGCGTCGGGGACAGTCCGCGCTGGCGCCGTCCACCGCTGCTCAGCGTGCGGACCCGGAGGCTTCATAGGCGGCGCCGACCCACACCTGCAACCATGACCGAGCGGAGGGCCCGATGGGCGTAGTCGAGGAGTTCCTCGACCTGAAGGCGTCGACGGACGCGGACCTGCTGGCGATGCAGGTCGGGGACTTCTACGAGTTCTTCGGCGAGGACGCCCGCGAGGTCGCCGACGTCCTCGACCTCCAGGTCTCCGAGAAGTCCGCGCACGGGTCGTCGTACCCGATGGCGGGCGTCCCGGTGGACGACCTGACGCCGTACCTCGCGGCGCTCGTCGAGCGCGGCTACCGCGTCGCCGTCGCCGACCAGACCGACGGGGACGGCGACATCGAGCGCGATGTCGCGAGGGTCGCGACGCCCGGCACCTACGTCGACGTGACGGGCGCGGACGCGCGCTACCTCGCGGCGGTCGTCCGCGACGGCGACTGGGGGCTGGCGTTCGTGGACGTGACCACGGGCCAGTTCCACGTCGCGAGCGCGGACGGCGAGGCGGCCGCGTTGACCGAGCTCCACCGGTTCGGCCCCGAGGAGGTGCTGGCGGGCCCCGACCTCCGGGACGACGACGCGTTCCTGGCGTCGCTGCGCGACCGGGCGGACGCGACGCTGACGCTGCACGAGGCGACGGCGTTCGCGCCCGGCCGGGCGGCGCACGCGGTCCGCGAGCAGTTCGGGGACGGCGCGCTCCACAGCCTCGGCGTCGCCGAGGGCGGGCCGGCCGCGCGCGCCGCCGGCGCGGCCCTGGACTACGTGGCGGCGACGGACGCTGGCGTGCTCGCGTCGCTGACGCGGCTGCAGCCGTACAGCGCGGACGACCACGTGGAACTGGACGCGACGACCCAGCGCAACCTCGAGCTCACGGCGACGATGGGCGGCGACGGCGAGGGGTCGCTGTTCGCGACGGTCGACCACACGGTGACCGCGGCGGGCGGCCGCCGCCTGCAGGCGTGGCTGACGCGCCCGCTGCAGGACCGCGCGGAGCTGGAGCGCCGGCAGGCCGCCGTCGGGGCGCTGGCGGACGCGCCGCTGGCGCGGGACGCGCTCCGCGACGCGCTCGAGGACGCCTACGACGTCGAGCGCCTCGCGAGCCGGGCGGCCGGCGGGCGCGCGGACGCGACCGACCTGCTGCGGCTGCGGGAGACGCTCGCGGTGCTGCCCGAGGTCGCGGACGCACTGGAGAGCGACCCCGACCTCGCGGCCTCGCCCGCGGCCGGCGTCCTCGAGCGCGTCGACCGCGAGGCGGCCGCCGGCGTCCGCGACGAGCTGGCGGCGGCGCTCGCCGACGACCCGCCGAAGACCCTCCGCGAGGGCGGCCTGCTCCGCGAGGGGTACGACGAGGACCTGGACGCCCTCGTCGCGGAGCACCGCGAGCACGAGGCGTGGCTGGACGGCCTCGCGGACCGCGAGCGCGAGCGCCTCGGCGTCACCCACCTCCGGGTCGACCGGAACAAGACGGACGGCTACTACGTCCAGGTCGGGAACTCCGAGACGGACGCCGTGCCCGAGGAGTACCGCGAGGTGAAGTCCCTGAAGAACTCCACGCGGTACGCGACCGACGAGCTCGAGGAGCGCGAGCGCCGGATTCTCCGCGTGGAGTCCGAGCGCGGCGACCTCGAGTACCGGCTGTTCGGCGAGCTCCGCGACTGGGTGGGCGAGCGCGCCGGCGTCCTGCAGGCGGTCGGGCGCGCGCTCGCGGAGCTGGACGCGCTCGCGAGCCTCGCCGAGCACGCCGCCGCGAACCGCTGGACGCGCCCCGAGCTCGTCGACGGCGACGCCCTCGAGGTCGAGGCCGGCCGCCACCCCGTCGTCGAGCAGGCGACGGAGTTCGTGCCGAACGACGCGCGCTTCGGCGACGGCCGGCGGTTCCTCGTCGTCACGGGCCCGAACATGAGCGGGAAGTCGACGTACATGCGCCAGGTCGCGCTGGTCGTGTTGCTCGCGCAGGTCGGGAGCTTCGTGCCAGCCGACTTCGCGCGCGTCGGCCTCGTGGACGGCATCTACACCAGAGTCGGCGCGCTGGACGAGCTCGCGCAGGGCCGGTCGACGTTCATGGTGGAGATGCAGGAGCTCTCCCGCATCCTCCACGCCGCCACCGCGGACTCGCTGGTGGTCCTGGACGAGGTCGGCCGCGGCACCGCGACCTACGACGGCATCTCCATCGCGTGGGCGGCGACCGAGTACATCCACAACGAGGTGCGCGCGAAGACGCTGTTCGCGACGCACTACCACGAGCTCACGTCGCTGGCCGACCACCTCGAGGCCGTGGCGAACGTCCACGTCGCGGCCGAGGAGCGCGACGGCGTCCCCGCGAGCGACGCGAGCGGGAGCTCCTCGGAGCGTAGCGCTGGCGGCGAGGTGACATTCCTGCGGACGGTCCGCGAGGGGCCGACCGACCGCTCGTACGGCGTCCACGTCGCGGACCTCGCGGGCGTCCCGGACCCGGTGGTGGAGCGCTCCCGGGCGGTGCTGGACCGCCTCCGCGACGAGCAGGCCGTCGAGGCGAAGGGGTCGGCGGGCGGCTCCGTGCAGGCCGTCTTCGACCTCGCGTCCGGCGAGTTCGCGTCGGCCGACGCGGAGGCGGACGGCGGCGAGACGGACCCCCTCGACGCGGACGCCGAGGCCGTCCTCGAGGACCTGCGGAACGTCGACGTCGAGGAGACGCCGCCGGTCGAGCTGCTGTCGAAGGTACAGGACTGGCAGGACCGCCTCGCGGACTGACGGCGGACCTCGGACTCCCGGGGTCGCGGACCGCCGACGAAACCGCCGACTGCGGGGTCACGCCGGACTGCCGGGGGTCCGCGGACCGGAGCGTGCCGCGGGATTGATGGGGCGCGCCCGCCTCTCCCGAGCCATGACCGACGGCGACCGCATCCGCGAGCTGGACGACGCGACGGTCGCCCGGATCGCGGCGGGCGAGGTGGTCGAGCGGCCGGCCAGCGTCGTGAAGGAGCTCGTGGAGAACAGCCTGGACGCGGGCGCGTCGAGCGTGGACGTGAGCGTCGACGCCGGCGGCACCGAGGGAATCGTGGTCGCCGACGACGGCCGGGGGATGACCGCCGAGGACCTGCGCGCGGCGGTCCGCCAGCACACGACGAGCAAGCTCGGGGACGGCGACGACCTCGACGCCGTGGCGACGCTGGGGTTCCGGGGCGAAGCCCTCTACACCATCGGCTCGGTGTCGCGGATGACCGTGACGACGCGAGCGCGGGACGCCGGCGACGCGGGCGCCGAGCTCGCGGTCGACCACGGCGACGTCGGCGAGGTTCGCCCCGCCGGCCGTCCGGCGGGGACGACCGTCGACGTGGCCGAGCTGTTCGCGGAGACGCCCGCGCGCCGGAAGTACCTGAAGCGGCCGGCGACGGAGTTCGCGCACGTGAACCGCGCGGTGACGCGGTACGCGCTCGCGAACCCCGGCGTGGCGGTGTCGCTGTCCCACGACGGCCGCGAGGTGTTCGCGACGACCGGCACCGGCGGCGTGCGGGACGCCGCGCTCGCGGTGTACGGCCGCGAGGTCGCGCAGTCCCTCGTCGAGGTGGACGCCGAGCCGGACGCCGACGCCGTCGCGCGCGTGTACGGCCACGTCTCCGACCCGGAGGTCACGCGCTCGACGGGCGAGTACGTCGCGACGTTCGTGAACGGGCGCGCGGTCCGCGACGGCGTGCTCCGGGACGCGGTGCTGGACGCGTACGGCGGCCAGCTCGCGAGCGACCGCTACCCGTTCACGGTGCTGTTCGTCGAGGCCGACGGCGTCGACGCGAACGTCCACCCGCGGAAGCTCGAGGTGCGCTTCGCGGACGAGCGCGGCGTCCGACGCGCTGTCGAGAGCGCCGTCCGCGACGCGCTGCTGGACGCCGGCCTCGTGCGGTCGCGGGCGCCCCGCGGGAAGTCCAAGCCCGGCGACGTCGAGATCGCGCCCGAGTCGAGCGACCCGGCGAGCGGGGACCGCGAGGACGCCGGCGCGCGGGCGGCTGCGGACGCTGCCACCGGCGCGAGCGCGGCCGGAACGTCCTCGCAGGACCGAACGGGGGCGAACGACACCACCTCGCGAGACGCCGCGCAGTCGGACGGCACGTCCCGCCGCGAGGGCGAGGCGGCCAGTGCGAGCGGCGAGCGCGAGCGGTCCTCGTCGAGCGACGGCCGCGACGCCGGAGCCGACAGCCGCGGCGGCGACGGCGCGAGCGCGTCCTTCGAGGCGCCGACGCGGAACGCGCGCCTTCCCACCGGCGACGGGCCGGCGGGCGGCGCGGCAGACGACGCGGCGAGCGGGGAGTTCGAGTCGCTGCCGTCGCTGCGCGTGCTCGGCCAGCTCGCGGACACGTACGTCGTGGCGGCCAGCGACGACGGCCTCGTGCTCGTCGACCAGCACGCGGCCGACGAGCGCGTCCACTACGAGCGCCTGCAGCGGCAGGTCCGTGGGGACGGCTCGCAGGCGCTGGTCGCGCCGGTCGAACTCGAACTCACGGCGGGCGAGGCGGCGGCGTTCGACGCGGCGCTCCCCGAGCTGCGCGACCTGGGGTTCGACGCGGAGTTGGCGGGGCGGACGGCGCGCGTGACGGCGGTGCCGGCGGTGCTCGCGGACGCGCTCGACCCCGAACTCGCGCGGGACGTCCTCGCGGCGTTCGTCGCGGACGCCGACGGCGACCCCGTGGGGGACGCCGCGGACGCACTGCTCGCGGACCTCGCGTGCCGGCCCGCCGTCACCGGGAACACGTCGCTCGCGGAGGGGTCGGTGGTGGCGCTGCTGGACGCCCTCGACGACTGCGAGAACCCGTTCGCGTGCCCGCACGGCCGGCCGACGCTCGTGCGCGTGGACGGCGACGAGCTCGCCGAGCGCTTCGAGCGCGACTACCCCGGACACGGCGGCCGCCGGTAGTGTGGCCGGAGTCGACGGGAACTAAGCCCCCGAGCGCGCATCCCCGAGTATGGACCTCGTGACGTTCGGCGAGACGCTGCTGCGGTTCTCGCCGCCGGGACAGGAGCGCATCGAGCGGGCGACGGAACTGGAGTTCCGCGCGGCGGGCGCGGAGAGCAACGTCGCGGTGAACGCGGGCCGCCTGGGCGCGGCGACGGCGTGGCTGTCGAAGGTGCCGGACTCGCCGCTCGGCCGGAAGGTGACGGCGACGCTGCGCGCGCAGGGCACCGAGCCCGTGGTGGCGCGCAGCGACGCCGGCCGGCAGGGCACGTACTACATCGAGCAGGCGGGCGAGCCGCGGGGCGCGAACGTCGTCTACGACCGCGCGGACGCGGCGGTGACGACGGCGACGCCGGCGGACCTCGACACCGACCTTGTGGCGGACGCCGACTACTTCTACACGAGCGGCATCACGCCCGCGCTTTCGGAGACGCTCGCGGAGACGACGGCGTCGCTGCTGGAGCGCGCGCGGGCGGCGGGGACGACCACCGTCCTGGACGTGAACTACCGCGCGAAGCTCTGGGGGCCGACGGCGGCCCGCGGCGTCCTCGAGTCGCTGTTCCCGGACGTGGACGTGCTCGTGGTCGCGGAGCGGGACGCCCGACGGGTGCTCGCGCGGGACGGAGCGGTCGAGGAGATCGCCGGCGTGCTCGCCGACGAGTTCGGCTTCGAGACGGTCGTGGTGACGCGTGGCGCGGACGGCGCGCTCGCCGTCCACGACGGCGCGGTCCACGAGCAGGGCGTCTTCGACGCGGACACGCACGACCCGGTCGGTACCGGGGACGCGTTCGTCGGCGGGTTCCTCGCGCGCCGCATCGAGGGCGGGAGCGTCCCGGACGCCCTGGAGTGGGGGGCGGCGACGGCGGCGCTGAAGCGCACGATCCCCGGGGACACCGCGCTCGTCACGCGCGAGGAGGTCGAGGCCGTGCTCGCGGGCGACGGCGACGGCATCGACCGCTAGTAGCCCTGCGCGTTCCCGTCCTTCCGTGGGTCGGTAGCGGCGGACAGCGTGCCGGCGTCGTTGCGCACGACCTGCGCGCCGCCGAACAGGTCGGGCGTGAGCGTGCGGACGTCGTGGCCGCGTCGCGCGAGCTTCGCGGCGACGTGGGAGTCGAAGTGCGGTTCGACCGCGAGGCTGCCGTCCTCGCGGTACCGCCACCGCGGCCGGTCGAGGGCGGCCTGCAGCGGCAGGCCGTAGTCCACGACGTTCGAGACGACCTGCACGTGGCCCTGGGGCTGCATGTAGCCGCCCATCACGCCGAACGCCAGCCAGTCGTCCTCGGCGAGGCGCGCGACCGCCGGGATCAGCGTGTGGAACGGCCGCTTGCCGGGTTCGAGGCGGTTCGGGTGCTCGGGGTCGAGTGAGAACGACGACCCGCGGTTCTGGAGCGCGATGCCGGTGTCGCCGGCGACCAGCCCGGACCCGAAGCCGGCGAACCGCGAGTTGATGTAGGAGACCAGGTTGCCGTCGTCGTCGGCGACGCACAGCAGGACGGTGTCGGCGTCCTCGGCGTCGGCCCCGGGGACGCCGAAGGACGCGTCGTCGTTGCACGTCTCGCCGACCTCGGCGGCGCGCCGCTCCGCCCACGCCGTCGACGCGAGCGGCGGGTGGGCCTCGAAGTCGGGGTCGGTGACGTAGCGGTGGCCGTCGCGGAACGCGAGCTTCGTCGCCTCCGCGAAGTAGTGGACGCGCTCGGGGCTGTCCAGCGGGTGGTCGCCGGCGCCGACCGCCTCGGCGACGTTCAGCGCCTCGAGGGCGACGACGCCCTGGTTGTTCGGCGGGAGTTCGAACACCTCGGCGCCGCCGTACGTCGTGGAGACGGGGTCGGGCCACTCCACCTCGAAGGCCGCGAGGTCGTCGACGGTGAGGAAGCCGCCGCGGGCCTGGACCTCGTCGGCGATGGCCTGCGCGACGTCGCCCTCGTAGACGACGTCGGCGCCCTCGTCGGCGACGCGGCGCAGCGACGCGCCGAGTTCGGGGAGGCGGACGGTGTCGCCGACCGCGGGCGCGCTGCCGTCGACGAGGTAGGCGTCCCGGGCGTTGTCGTGCTCGAAGCGGTCCTCGGCGTGCTCCCACTGCGCGGCGACGACCTCGGAGACGGGGAACCCCTCGGTTGCGTACCGGATGGCGGGCTGGAGGAGGGCGGCGAGGCCCTTCTCGCCGAACCGGTCCGCGGTGGCCTCCCAGCCGCGTGCGGTGCCGGGGACAGTGACCGTGTGGGGGCCGGTCTCGGGCATCTCGGCGTCCTCGGGCGCGACGCCCCGGTCGTCGGCGACCGCGGCGCGGACGCGCTCGAGGGTGGTGTTCTCGGGCGCCGGACCGCAGGCGCGCATCGCGCCGACGTCGCCGTCGGCGGTCCGGTAGAGCGCGAACACATCGCCGCCGAGCCCGGTCGACGTGGGCTCGACGACGTTCAGCGCGGCGGCGGTGGCGACGGCGGCGTCGAAGGCGTTGCCGCCGTCCGCGAGCACGGAGACGCCGGCCTGCGCGGCGAGCGGCTGGCTGGTCGCGACGACGCCGCGCTGCCCGTAGACGGTCGAGCGCCGCGACGAGAAGCGGTCGAGGTCCGGTGGCTGCATGCCTGCGTCGACGGGGCTCGGGGAGAAAAAGCTACCACCGGCCGGAATCGCGCCGACCCGGCAGCGGACCAGCAGTCTCGCGGCGACGAACGGGCGGCGAGGCGGCAGTCTCGCGGCGGCGACCCGGCGGCGGGGCGCTCACTCGGGGCCGAGCCACGCGGTGTCGTACTCGGCGAGCACGCCGTCGACGGCGCTCGCGAGGTCCTCGAAGCGCTCGGTCTGGAGGCGGTCGGTGGTGACGAACGCGCCGTGGTAGCCGCGGACGACGCGCGTGAGGTAGCCGTGTTCGAACGCGCGGAGCGTGAACCGGTAGTCGCCGAGCTCGGAGTCCTCGTAGATGCGCTGCGAGCGGAAGCCGCTGCGCTCGTTGTTCGCGAACCCGACGATGTTCGCGCCGGGCTCGAGGTCCTCGCGGAGGTACACCTGCTGCTCGCGCGTCGTATCGAAGTACGTGACGCTGCGGAGGCTGTCGCCGACCGTGGTGCGGCAGGCGCTGACCAGTTCGTCCACGAACGCCTCGTCGAGGTAGTCGTCTCCGTCGCCCATACGAGCCCTGCGCGGACGGCCGGGAAAAAACCACGCCAGCGTTCCCGGGGCGCCGACCGCCGCGGTAACGTTTTGCCGCTCGAACGCGAGGTGGCGAGCGGATGCAGCCGCCAGCGAGCACCGAGGCGACCGACTACGGCCAGTCCGTCGAGCTGCCGGACGGCCGCAGGCTCGCGTACGCCGAGTACGGCGCCCCGGACGGGACGCCCGTGGTGTTCTGCCACGGGACGCCGGGGTCGCGCGTCTCCGGGAGCGTCGCGCGCGACACGAAGGCGAGCGTCGGCGCGCGCGTCCTGGCGCCGGACCGCCCGGGGATGGGGCGGTCGGACCCGGACCCCGGCCGGACCTTCGCGGACTGGAGCGACGACGTCGCGGCGCTCGCGGACGAGGTCGGCGTCGACGAGTACGCGGTCGTGGGGTTCTCGGGCGGCGGGCCGTACGCGC
Source organism: Halobacterium yunchengense (assembly GCF_037031165.1). Lineage (NCBI taxonomy): Archaea > Methanobacteriati > Methanobacteriota > Halobacteria > Halobacteriales > Halobacteriaceae > Halobacterium > Halobacterium yunchengense. The sequence goes on from NZ_JAYEZL010000001.1 coordinate 503,559, forward strand.
TGGCGTGCGCGGCGCACGCGCCGGAGCGCGTCTCGCGGTGCGCGGTGGTGTCGGGCGTCCCGCCGCGCGGGGTCGCCACCGCGGACCGCCAGCGGTTCGACCGCGCGCTCAACGCGGTGGCGCGGTGGTCGCGGCACCTCGCCCGGCCGTTCACGTGGGCGATGCGGCGCGTCGTCGCGGACGCCGACGCGTTCACGGACGTGGTCGGCGAGCCGAAGGACGGCGACCTCGCGGACCCCAGGCTGGGGGAGACCGGCCGCATCATGCTCACGGACTTCCGGGAGGGCGTCCGGCAGGGGTCGGCGGCCGTCGCGACCGACTACGCGGTGCTCGCCGGCGACTGGGACTTCGACCTCGGGGGCGTGTCGGTGCCGACGCGCGTGTTCCACGGCAGCGACGACGACCGCGTCCCGCTGGCGGCGGGCAAGCACGTCGCGCGCGAGGTCCCGGAGGCGCGCCTGACGGTGTACGACGGCGCCGGCCACTTCCGGCCGGTCATCGAGCAGGTCGCGGACGTCTACGGGTGGGCGGCGACCGCCGGGGACCCGGACGCGGACCGCGCCCGCGAGGCCGCCGTCGACGACTAGGAGGGGACGGCGCAGCCGTCGGCGTACTCGACGTCGGCGACGGAGTCGATGTCGGGGTCGTCGCCGCAGACCGGACAGTCGGGGTTCCGCTCGACGGGGACCGTCTCGAAGGAGACGGCGGCGGCGTCGTAGAACAGCAGGCGGCCGGTGAGGAGGTCGCCGTAGTCGAGGACGGCCTTCACGCACTCGGTGGCCTGCAGGCAGCCCATCGTGCCGGGGAGGACGCCGAGGACGCCGGCGGTCGCGCAGTCCGGGATCGTGCCCTCGGGCGGGGCCTCCGGGAACAGGCAGCGGTAGCACGCGCTGTCCGGGGTGACCGTGATGGCCTGCCCCTCGAAGCGGTAGATGGCGGCGTGGCTGAACGGGATCTCGCGGAGCACGCAGGCGTCGTTGACGAGGTACCTGGTGGCGAAGTTGTCCGAGCAGTCCACGACGAAGTCGACGCCGTCGAGGTAGCCGTCGACGTTCTCGGGGGCGAGTCGGTCGACGGCGGCGTCGACGTCGACGTCCGGATTCAGGGCTTCGACGTACTCGCGGGCGCTGTCGGCCTTCGGTCGGCCGACGTCGGCGTCGGCGTGGATGACCTGGCGCTGGAGGTTCGACCGCTCGACGTCGTCGTCGTCGACGATGCGGAGGCGGCCGACGCCGGCGGCGGCGAGGTACTGGATGACCGGCGCGCCGAGGCCGCCCGCGCCCACCACGAGGACGTCGGCGTCGAGGAGGCGGCGCTGGCCCTCGGGGCCGACGTCGTCCATGATGATGTGCCGCGAGTAGCGGTCGAGCTGCACCGGGTCGAGATTCAGCCCGGACATGCGCACAGAGAGGGCGCGGGCGCGGGTAAGGGTTTTCCCGTCGGCGGGCGGCGCGGGAATCGGCGACGCGGCCGCTGGCACGGACCGCGGCGAGCGACCGACGCGGTCGCCGTCACGGACGGCGGCGAGCGATCGACGCGGCCGCTGGCACGGACCGCGGCGAGAACGCCGCGCAAGCTGGTGGCACGGACGGCGAGAGCGCTCCGCGGCTGCCGGCGCGAGCGGCGAAAGAACTGTCGGGTACCCCTACCCGGCGCTGGGGGTTTTCCGCTCCCGCGGTAAATGTCTTGTCAGGCCGATTGGGGCGTCTCGGCGGGGAGCGCCCCCGAAACACGCGCCTACTGGCGCGTAGGGCGGCGTTTTGCGAGACCGCGAGTCCACAGGCAGTTGATAACAAGGATGGCCCGCCGCGTTGGGCCGACCATGGCACACCAGTACGAGTGTTCGGCCTGCGGGTTCATGGTTCGCTCCGAGGACGACGACGAGCTCATCGACATCGTCAGGGAACACGCCAACGACGCCCACGGCCTGAATATCACGCGTAGCGAGGTCCGGGAGGGCTGGGAGCCGGCGCCGGTCGAGGCGGACGACTGACCACACTCGCGGGCCCGCCGGGACGCGACTGGCCGCCCTGCCGGGAGACTTATGTTAACATACCCCATAGCACCGGGTAGGTGACAGCCAGGAGGCCACGGCGATGACCGCATCGACAGACACCCCGACCACGCTGGCGCTGAGCATCGACGAGCGGTGGAGCGTCCACAGCGCGCTCGTCGCAGACATCGAGTCCGCGGACCGCGACGACCCCGTCCCGGTCGTCGCGGCGCGGCTGCTCGACCGCGTCGAGGACGGCCGCTACGAGTTCACGGCCGGCGAGCTCGACTACCTCGAGGCGGAGCTGTCGGCCCGCCTCGACCGGGGCGCCGCGCCGGACCGCGACCGGGCGGCGTCGCGGTCCGTGCTCGCGAAACTCGACGACGAACGACCGGTCGTCGCCGACCCCGAGCGGGACCAGGGGTAGTCCCGACGCCTCGACCAGACCACTGGTAGTCCCGGCGACCCGAACGGGCCACTGGTTGCCGCCGCGGTCGGGCCGACCGGTCACGCCGCCGTCCGCCGCGAGACCGACAGAAGAGTTATTTCCCCGACGGTCGAAGCCGTCCACAGTCGTGAACCGAGAGACTGCGGAGGCCTCCGCGGGCGGACGCCGGACAGCCCTCCCGCTGACTCGGGGCGCCACAGGGACGAACGCTCGATGAACGGGGACGCCCCGGACCCGGACGCCGCGAATCGAATCGCCCGGAGCGACTGGTCGACAGCGGACTCGCCCAGCGAGGCGGTCGTCCACGCCGTCGCCGCGGGAACGGACGTCGACCCGGTCGAACTCGACCCGCTCCAGAAGTACGTGGACGTGGACGCGCTCGACGCGCTCGTCCGGTCCGCGAGCGACGGCCTCCACGTCTCCTTCGACTACGAGGACGTCGGCGTGTTCGTCGCGAGCGCCGGTACCGTCGAGGTGTACGACGAGCCGCTCGACGACGAGTGACGCGACGGCTATCCGTCGCTCCCGTGGTCCGGGGGGCCGAACAGCACCGTCTCGCCCGGCGCCGTCGTGGCGCCGGCCGGTAGCGTCGCGCCCGCGTTGAGGCTGGTCTGGATGCCGGTCTTCGCGCCGTCGCCGAGCACGACGCCGAACTTCCGGCGGCCCGTCGAGACGCGGTCGCCGTTCACCGCGACCGCCACCGGCTGGTCGTCGTGGCGGAGGTTCGCGACCGTCGTCCCGGCGCCGAGGTTCACGTCCCGCCCGAGCACGCTGTCCCCGACGTACGAGAGGTGGCCGACGGTCGCGCCGGGCGAGAACACGCTGTTTTTCACCTCGACGCCGTGCCCGATCTTGGCGTCCCGGCCGACGACGGTCGCGCCCCGCACGTACGCGTTCGGGCCGACGGACGCGCCCGCGCAGACGAGCGCCGGCCCCTCGAGGACGACGCCCGCGTCCACGCGCGCGCCGGCCTCGACGACGACGTCCCCGCGGAGGTCGGCGTCCGGGTGGACGTCGCCGTCGACGCGCCGGTCGAGCTCGCCGAGCTTCCACTCGTTGGCCGCCAGCAGCTCCCACGGCCGGCCGACGTCCAGCCAGCGGTCGAACGCCACCGGCGTGACGTCGACGGCGCGGCACGCGCGCTCGAGGACCGCGGTGAGTTCGCGCTCGCCGCGCTCGCTGGCCGGGACGTCCAGCCAGTCGCGGGCGGCCGCCGGGAACACGTACGCGCCGGCGTTCACGAGGTCCGAGTCCGGGTCGTCGGGCTTCTCCGTGACGCCGGTGACGCGGCCGCCGTCCGGGGTCGTCTCGAGGACGCCGTACGCGCTCGGGTCGTCGACGCGCGCCGCGCCGACGCCGGGGCCGTTCTCGTAGAGCCGCGCGAGGTCGCCGTCGTAGAGCACGTCGCCGTTCAGCACGGCGAACGGCGCGTCGGCGAGCGCCGGCGCGGCGGTCCGCACCGCGTCGGCGGTGCCGCGCTGTTCGGCCTGCTCGACGACGGTCACGGGGGCCGCGTCGAAGGACTCGAAGTACGCGCGCACGTCGTCCCCGCAGTACCCGACGACGACCACCAGTCGGGACGCGCCGGCGGCCACCGCCTCGCGGGCGGCGTGCCCGACCAGCGGCTCGCCGGCCACGGGGAGCATCGGCTTCGCGGTCGCGTCGGTGAGCGGCCCCATCCGCGTGCCGCGTCCGGCTGCCAACAGCACCGTCTGCATCGTCAGGCGGGCCGCGCGGGGCGCGGCGGGGCGACGGCAGTGCGGCTCACCGCGGCGCGCGCCACGTCTGGACGGCCAGCCACGCCGTCGCGGCGGCGACGACGAGGAACGCGCCGACCAGCGGGAGCGGGTGGGCCGCGGCGAGCAGTCGGGGCTCGGCGAGCAGCGCGACGGCCATCGACAGCGAGATGGCGGTCGCGGCGACGAGCCCGGCGGTGCGCAGCGTCCGTCGGTGTGCGTCGGAGAGTGCCACGAGTCTGGACCATGAGCGTCGACGTGCATCGTCCGCAGCACTCCCCCTTCGTTAATCGCGGCGTACCGGCCGCCGCTGGGCGACGAGACGGGGGGCGCAGTCCGGCCCGGGGCGCGGTGCGAGCGGCGGCCGTCGCCGCGCTGGGCCGGCGACACGGCAGGTAGGAAGGAGTTAGCGGGTCGCGGTGCGGTCCGTACCGGACCGTGTGGGGCCGTTCCGGGCGGCGGTGGGGTTCGTATCGGAACGCGGTCACCGCCGACCGACCACGGTCACCGGCGACGGCCCGCGGTCAGACCATCGTCTCGAGGTCGCAGACCGCGTCCTCCGCCGCGACCACGAACGCGTCCTCGCGCAGCAGGTCCTCGTCCGCCGGCAGCACGAGCACGCGCGGCCGGCCCGCCGTCTCCGTGTGGATGACGTCGAGTTCGATGAGGTCGTACCCGAGGTCCTCGACGGGGTCGGGGTCCTGGGTGACGTCCCGCCAGCCGCAGTCCGTGGACGACATCGGGCTCAGGCGTCCCGTTCGACGGTGACGGTCGCGTCGCCCTCGACGGTGAGTTCCGTGACGCCGCCGCTGAACCGGAACGCGTCGACGCCGCTGCCGACGAGGCCGATGACCTTCCCGTCGCGCGCGAAGTCCTCGACGCGGTCCCACGTGGAGCCGTCCTCCGTGGTGGAACTCAGGTCCGCGTCCCGCGCCACGTCGCCGGAGACGGTGAACGTGTACGCGGTGACGTCGTAGGCGTCGCCGCCGTCGACAGTCACGAGGTGGGGGAGCTCGTCCGTGCCGCCGTCGCCGCTCGAACCGTCGTCGGAGGAGCCGTCGTCAGCGGAACCGTCGGAGGAGCCGTCGGACGACCCGTCGTCGCTGGAGCCGTCGGACGACCCGTCGTCGCTGGAGTCGGCGTCGGAGGAACCGTCGCCGCTCGAGTCGGCGTCACTGGAGCCGTCGTCGCTCGAACCGTCGTCGCTCGAGGCGTCCTCGGTGAGCGCCGTCGGGTCGACGACCTCGCCGTTCCAGCGGACCTCGAAGTCGTAGTCCTCGGGCTGCCACGTGAACGAGACGACCTCGCCGTCGACGAGGTAGGCGTCCCCGTAGCCGTCGTTGCCCGTGAACCCGGTGACGGTGACGGTGCCGTCGCCGGACTCCTCGATGGAGTCGCCGTGGCCCGCCGTGATCTGCTCGGAGGTCTCGTGGAGCTCGACGGAGCCGTCGACGACGAACTCGTAGTCGAGGTCGCCGGCCTGGTTCGAGACGACCTCGAGGGTGTCCGTCGACCCGCTGGCGTCGCCGCCGTCGTCGGACTGCTGGTCGTCGCCGACGAGCTCGCCGAACGTCGTCGTGTTGCCGTCCACGGCGACGTCGACGGTGACGCCCTCCGGGACGCTGTAGTCGACGACGCCGCCGGCGTAGTGGTAGGAGTCCAGGGCGTCGGGTTCGAGGGCGACGCTGGTCGCGGTGACCGTGCCGTCGTCGTTCTCGACGATGGTGTCCGTGTCGGGTTCCGCCTCCGCCGCGAACTCGACGTCGCCGTCGACCGTGAAGGTCACGTCGCCGGCGGCGTCGTTGTCGGGGCTGGCGTGCAGGACGATGGTGTGGTCGAGTTCGTCGTCGCCGCTACTCGAGGGCGCGGAGGCCTCGCCGTCCCAGGGGCCGACGCCCTCGCCGACGCCCTCGATCTCGTCGGCGGCCGCGTAGCCCGTGACCTCCGAGGGCAGCGGCACGCTCACCTCGTCGACCTCCTCGACGCCGGACCCCTCGTAGTCGGGTTCGACGTTCGTGCTGCCGGAGCCGGCGACCGTGCAGTTCTCGATGGTGACGTCCATCTCGCCGCCGGACTTGTCGCGCACGAGGTCGCCGTCGGAGTCGTTGTAGAACACGCAGTCGCGGATGGTGACCGTGGAGCCGGCGGCGCCGTCGTGGAGCTCCACGAGGTCGGCGGTGCCGGGGACGTCGAGGTAGACGAACCAGCAGTTCTCGATGACGAGGTTCCCGGGCTCGCGGAGCCGGATGCCGCGCGCGTTCGCGGAGTTGGTGTCGTCGCTGGCGACCTCCTCGGTGACCGCCACGAGGGTGTTGCGGATGTACGTCGTCTCGTCCTCGCTGGTGCCGTCGCTGTGGCCGACGCGGACGTTCGCGATGTTGTTGTTGACCGCCGCGCAGTTCTCCATGGTCGTCGCCGGCTTGTCGATGTACGCGCCGTTGTTCGCCATCCACGCCCACGCGGAGTTCCGGATGGTGAGGCGCTCGTCGCCGCCGTTCGGCGAGTACATCGCGCGGTCCTCGCTCTGCTGGCCGCCCTCCGGCCAGACGAACCCGTCGACGGTCGCGCCCGGGTGGACGTCGAGTCCGGACTTCGACTCGGGGTTGGCGCCGCGGACGACGACGTTCTCGAGGCGTCCCTCGACGCCGCCGTCCATCGTGCCGCCCTCGAGGTTCAACACGACGTCGCCGGGCTCGCCGCCGCCGACGAGCGCGTCGCCGCTGCCGATGTCGAAGCCGGAGCCGTCCCAGTCGTACTCGCCGGGGTCGAGCGTGACCTCGCCGTCGGGGCTGAGCGCGGCGTCGAGGTCGCTGACCGCGCTCGCGCTGCCGACGACGCTGCTGCCGGCGCCGAAGACGGCGGCCGCGCCGAGCGCCTTCGCGAACGACCGCCGGCTCAGGCTGGTAGGCGCTGCCTGCGCGTCCTCCTCGCCGGTAGGGCCGTCCTGTGCGTGTGCGTCGTCGCCGGTAGGCGGTGCCTGTGTGTCGTCGCCGCTGGTAGGCTCGTCCTGTACGTCGTCGCGGTCGGGATGGCTGTTCGCCATGTCGCGGTAGTCCTGGATTACGTAGAAAGGCGTTCGGACCACGAAAGGGCCAGACGGCGGTAGGAAGTCCCTACTTGGAGACGGTTGCGAGCAGGGTGGCGACCAGGTGGTTACCGGGTGTGTGCGCGGCGGGTAGTGACTGCTTACCGGAATCGGCGGGTGCGCGCCGAGCGCGCGCTGGGCGCCGCCGCGAGCGTAGGACGGGCGTACCCGTTCGTTAGGAGCCCCGTACCCGCCGCCCTCGGGGCGCTGACACCCGTGCTGTGGGGAACTCCCTCTATAACAATGGCCGCGAGGACGGACCTTGGAGTCGTGACAGATAGCGACTCGACCGGAATGCGGACGCTACTCGTCGGCCTGGACGGCGCGTGCCGGGGCGTCCTCGACCCCCTGTTCGCGGACGGCGTGGCGCCGACGCTCGCGTCGGTGTTCGACGACGCCGCGTCCGCGCCCCTCCAGTCCCAGATTCCGCCCTGGACGCCGAGCGCGTGGCCCTCGCTGTACACGGGCGTCAACCCCGGCAAGCACGGCGTCTTCGACTTCCTGGCGTTCGACGGCTACGACTGGGGGCTCGTGAGCCGCGAGCACGTCCGCGAGCACGCGCTCTGGGAGCTCCTCGACCGCCACGGGCTGTCCAGCGTCGTCGTGAACGTCCCCGTGACGGCCCCGCCGCGGCCGTTCGACGGCGCGCTCGTGCCGGGCTACGTCGCGCCCGAGGACCCGGCGTGCCACCCCGAGGGGACGCTCGCGGACGTCCGCGACGCGGTCGGCGAGTACCAGGTGTACGCGCCCGCGGACGTCGACGGCGACGAGCAGGTGGAGTGGTACGAGCGCCTCGTGGCGATGCGCGGACGGGCGTTCCGCCACCTCGCCGACGAGTACGACCCCGACTTCGGGTTCCTGCAGTTCCAGCAGACGGACACCGTCTTCCACGAGCGCCCCGAGGACGAGGACGCCGTGCGCGCGGTGTTCTCGGCGGTCGACGACGAGCTCGCGGCGACCCTGGACGCCTGCGACCCGGACACCGTCGTGGTCGCCAGCGACCACGGGATCGGCCCGCTGGGCGACTGGGAGTTCCGCGTGAACGAGTACCTCCGCGAGGCGGGGTTCGTGCGGGCGACGCGCGGCGAGGGCGGGATGCCGTCGTGGACGCGCATCGACCGCGGCCGCGAGGGCGACGACGGGGGGTCGGCGCTCGCCGCGAAACTGGTCGCGGCGGCGTCGGCGGTCGGGCTCACCAGCCAGCGCGTCGGCCGCGCGCTGGACGCCGTCGGCCTGCGCGAGTTCGTGCTCGACCACGTGTCGACGGACACCGTGCGCGCGGGGACCGAGCGCGTGGACTTCGCCGCGTCCGTCGCCTACATGCGGTCGCGGACGGAACTCGGCGTCCGCATCAACCGGGCGGGCCGCGACCCCGAGGGCGTGGTGTCGCCCTCGGAGTACCCGTCCGTGCGTGCGGACGTCGTGAGCGCGCTGCGGGCGGCCCGGAACCCGGACGGCGAGCGCGTGTTCTCGGCGGTGCGGCCGGCGGGAGAGTACTTCGACGGGCCGTACGTCGACGACGCCGTCGACGTGGTCGCGGTGCCGAAGCGCTTCGACACGTACCTGTCGGCGTCGCTGCGCGGCGACGTCTTCGACGAGCCCACGGAGCCCTGGAACCACAAGCGCGACGGCGTGCTCGCGGCGGCCGGCGACGGCGTCGACGCGGACGCCGCCCTCGACGACCCCCACCTCTTCGACGTCGCGCCGACCGTGCTGGCGTCGCTCGGCGTCCCGCCGAGCGACCGCATGGACGGCGAGGCGCTCCCGCTCGTGGACGGCCCGCCCCCGGAGGCCTACCCGCGGTTCGACGCCGCTGAGCCCACGGCCGTCGACGACGCGGCGGTGGAACGCCGCCTCTCGAACCTCGGGTACCTCGACGACCATGAGCATTGAGGTCCGCCGCGCCGACGACGCGGACCGCTGGGACGACCTGGTCGCGGCGGCCGACCACCCGACGCCGTTCCACCGCTGGGACGCACTCGACGTGTTCGCCGCGCACGCGGGCGCGGACTGCCACCGCCTCGTCGGCTACAAGGGCCAGGAGCCGGTGGGGCTGTTCCCCGTGTTCACGCTGTCGAAGGGGCCGGTGACGGCGGCGTTCTCGCCGCCGCCGAACCTCAAGCTCCCGTACCTGGGGCCGACGATGGTGTGGCGGCAGTCAGCGAAGCGGCGCCGCCGCGACAAGCGCCACCGGCGGTTCGTGGACGCGTGCCTCGCGTGGCTCGAGGACGAGTACGCGCCGAGGTTCACGCTTGTGCGGACGGCGCCGGGCTACGAGGACGTCCGGCCGTTCGTCTGGCGGGACTTCGCGGCGACGCCGCGGTACACGTACGTCGTCGACCTCGACCGGCCCGCGGACGACCTGCTGGCGGCGTTCAGCAGCGACGCGCGCCGGAACGTCACGAGCGACTACGACGCCGACTACGAGCTCGCGGAGGCGGGCGTGGACGGCATCGAGGCCGTGGTCGGCCAGGTGGCCGACCGCCACGCCGAGCAGGGGGAGTCGTTCCCCATCGGCGCGTCGTTCGTCGGGGACCTCTACGAGGCGCTGCCCGACGGCGTGGTGCGGCCGTACGTCTGCCGCGTCGACGGCGAGTTCGTCGGCGGGAAGGTGAACGTGGAGGACGGGAGCGAGGCGGTCTGCTGGCTCGGCGGCGCGAAGCCAGACAGCGACATCCCGGTGAACGACCTCCTGGACTGGACGTACGCGCGGGACGCGATGGAGCGGGGCGTCGACGCCTACGACCTGGCGGGCGCCAACGACGCGCGCATCGCCCGGTACAAGGCGAAGTTCGCTCCGGAGCTGGTGCCGTACTTCCGGCTGCAGGGCGGCTCGCGTGCGTTGACGGCGGCGGCGAAGCTGTACAGCTCGCTCAGGTGACGCCGCGGCGGCCGTCACCGAGCGGCGTTACTGCCAGACCTCGACGACGCCGCGGCTCGTCGCGCGGACGGTCACCGACTCGTACTCGAAGGTGAGTTCGAGGTGGTCGCTGCCGGCGCCCGTCAGCAGCGCGTTGAGGGCGTCGGCGTCGACGGTGCGCTGCAGGGGGGACAGCTCTACCTGTTCGCGACCGGTGGCGACGGCGACGAGTTCGGCGATGGCGGTGCTCGGGTGGTCGTAGTCGGTCCAGTTGTCTCGGTGGACGGCCGGGACGTCACTGGAGATCGCCGCGGACGAGATGTCGTTCGTATCAGAATTCATGAATCGTCTCTGCTCTGTCGAGCGTTGTTCAGCACCCGGTAAATAACCACCGGAAAACGGCAGCGTACCCCAGTTAGCGTCGGGAATCGGATTTTTCAGACGGAATATGGGTGCATAATTTCCCAGAAAACTATCTTTTCACGTATGATTTTTCGTGTTCCGTGTTCACTCGCGACCAGCTTCGGGCGCTTGGTGACACGTTCGCGACGACTACCAACCAGATGACGTGACGGCGACCGGCGCCGGACCGACCGGTCGAGCCACCAGGATGACAGGAACTGCGAGCGCTCGTGTAAGCTGGATAGAACGTTCGGGGGCGGTGGCCCGGGAGTTCGGGCGCGGCTAACAAAACAGTGCTCCGCCGTCACTTCCGCCAGCCATGACGCCAGCCCAGGGGCGGCCACTCCGAGGTGGTCGCGCGTGACCGACGCCGACGCGTTCCGCGCCGCGATGGGGCAGTTCGCCACCGGCGTCACCGTCGTCACGTTCCCGCCGGCCGACGACCCGCACGGCATCACCGTCAACGCGTTCGCGAGCGCGTCGCTGGACCCGCCGCTCGTGCTCGTCTGCCTCGACCACGACACCGAGAGCCACCGCCTGCTCGCGGACGGCGACGCCGACGCGTTCTGCGTGAACGTCCTCGCGGCCGGCCAGCGGGCACTCGGCGAGCACTTCGCCGGCATGGCCGCCGTCGACGACCCGTTCGCGGACACGACCACCGCCGCGACCGGCGCGCCCGTCTTCGCGGACGCGCTCGCCGCCATCGACTGCTCGGTGCACGCGTCGTTCGCGGCCGGCGACCACACCGTCTACGTCGGCCGCGTCGAGGAGGCGCGCGTCCTCGACGACGCCGGCGACCCCCTCACGTTCTTCCGCGGCGAGTGGGGCCGCGCCCCCGCCACCGACTGAACGCGCTCGAGTGCGGCGACGCGGCGCTCAGTCCGCCAGCGCCGCGAGGTCCTCGGTCGCGTCAAGGGCCTCCGCCAGCCGCACCACGGCGTCCGGACCGACGGCGTCGACGCCGTACGCGTCCGCCACCGAGAGCGCGTCCCGCGTGAACCCCGTCGTCGACACCACCGTGACGCGGTCGGCGTCCTCGTCCGCCGCCGCGACGACCCCCCGGAGCTCCGGGGCGGCCGCGCGCCCGTCGCCGGGCGCCAGCACGCGCACCAGCCTGCGGTCGCGGTCGGACCGCGAGGACCGCGTCGCGACCACCGACGCCGGCGCCGGCGCGTCCGTCTCGACCGTCCAGCCGGCGCGCCGCCAGAGGTCGGCGACCAGGTCGACCGCGGCCGCCTCGTCGAGGTCCGCGAGCGCGTCCGCGAGCGCGGTCACTCCCAGCCACCCCACACTGGGCGGCGCAGGCGGCGGCCTCGCTTCCGCACTCGCTCGCAACCGTCTCGCATCCGCGGTCGCACGAAACCGTCTCGCTTCCGCAGTCGCACGCAACCGCAGTCCTCCGGCAGCCCGACGCAACCACTATCCTCCGGCAGCCCGACGCAACCACTCCCCCCGGACAGTCCGGGGCAGCCGTCCCACTCGGACGGTCTCGCGGTGGCCGTCACTGCTGCCACTGCGCGAGGGCGCGGTCGGCGCCGTCCGCCCCCTGCGACCCCGCGCCGTCGTAGAGGTCCGTGTTCGCGGTGCAGTCGATGCAGCTGTGGACGCGGTCCTCGTTGTCGCCGAAGACGCGGGCGAACTGTTCCGTCACGTGGCTTTCGCAGTTGCGGCATCGGGGCATCGTGTGACCACGCACAGCACACCAGTTTGGTTATTTACCCCCTTACCGCAAGCGGGCGGCCGGTAAGTCCGGCCATCGAGGCCGTCAGGACGCGCCATCGGCGACGACGTCGCCGCGGACGGCCAGTCGGCCGCCAGCGGCGGCGGATCGCCGGTACGGTCGGCGTTACGTCGGGCGATTCGAGTAAGCTCGGCCCACGGACGCGTAGCTGCGGTATTACAATGCAACGCGTCGCTGTAGCCGCCGACGTGGCCGCACCGACCGGCCACGGATTCACAATGGTCAGAGCGTTCGACTCCAGCGACGAGGGCAAACGCGTCGTCACGAAGGACGGCGACACGATCGGGAAGATAACGCAAGTACAGGGCGACGAGGCGCACGTCGAGCCCGAGCGCGGGCTCGCAGACAGCATCCGCCAGCGGCTCGGGATGGGCGACAAGGACGACGAGATGTACGTCCTCGCCCACGACGAGGTCGACTCCATCTCCGAGAACCGGGTCCGACTGAACCACTGACGGCGCGGTCGGTCGCGCCGGACGCGCCGCCGCCCGTTCCTATTCCTCGCCCGCGAGGGCGTCGGCGACCGCGTCGAGGTGGCTGTACCCCACGACGGCCACCACGGCGGACTGCCCGCCGAGCGCGGCGAGGCGCTCGGCCATGTAGCGCTCGCGGGCCGCGTCCAGCAGCCGCGCCGCGGCGGGCACCTCGAACGACCGCAGCAGCGACGTGCTCCGGCGGACGTGGGCCGCCTCGTGGGCGGCCTGGTCGGCGGGCGCGTCGCCGGCGCTGCAGTCGAACGTCTGCGCGCCGCCCGGCACGCCGTCGACCCACTCGCCGGGGACGCCGGCCGCCGCGAGCCAGCCGCGGGCGGTCTCCGCGGCGAGTCGGCCGAACTCCCTGACGGTGCGCGCGACGTCCCGCGGCGACGCGTCCGCGGCGCGCGCCTCCGCGGCGAGCGCGCGCAGCGACCCCGGGTTGGGGGCGTCGATGCCGACCACCGTCGCGTCGCCCGCGGCGTCGACGGCGGCCGCCATCTCGCCGCCGACGCCGTCGCCGCGCTCGGCGTACGTCGCGAACAGGTCGACGAGCGCGTCCGGCAGCTCCAGCGCCACCGCTCCGGGTGCGACGGCGTCGACGACGGTGCGCGCGCGATAGACGCTCGCCGGGTGGTCGTGGACGACGCCGACGAGCACGACGGGCGCGGCGGCGCCGCTGTCGACGACGCGGACGTACTTCGGTGCGAGCCGCGGGTCCTCGGGCAGGTCGAAACGCTCGCCTACCACGAGCCGACACGGCTCCGTTTGGCGGACACGACCGACCGTAGGGGCCACCGGAACTTACGTCGTTCGGCGCTGGCAGCCGACTGCTACTGCCGGCGTAAACGCCACAGGCGCCGTATAACCGTGTCGTCGGCCGCTGGACCGCAGTGGCGGCCGGGCGGACGGTAGCGACGCGCAGGCCGCGGCCCCGGGCGTCCTCGGATGCGACCGCGCGACCGTCGCCGAGCAGCGCACTCGAGCGCGCTGCGGTGGGCACAGGCGGCGGGCCAGCGGCGGCGCGCCGGGGGCTGGAAGGACCCCGCGAACGCCGCGGCGAGCGCTCGACGCCGGGCGCAGACGCGGTAAGGGGGGCACAACAAAGGCGCTCTCTCCCGGGGTTTCGTGCAGCCACATGAGCTACGAGGACTACCTGGACGACCGGAAGGTCATCCTGACGGTCGCGCCGACGGGCGGCGTCCACGGGAAGGACGCGAACCCGAACCTCCCGGAGCAGCCCGCGGAGATCGCCGAGCAGGTCGCGGCCTGCGAGGACCTCGGCGCCGCCATCGTCCACCTGCACGGCCGCGACGAGCACGGCGAGAACGACGCGGCGCGCCTCCAGGACGTCAACGACGCGGTCCGGGAGCGCTGTGACGACATCATCGTCCAGAACACGACCGGCGGCCAGAGCACGTACGACGCCCGCGTGCAGGGCATCCGCACGGACCCGCTGCCGGAGATGGCGAGCCTCGACATGGGGCCGTTCAACCGCGGCCAGCACATCATCACCGAGCACACCCGCCACAACATCGACCGGCTCGCCGCGGAGATGCGCGAGAAGGACATCAAGCCCGAGCTGGAGTGTTTCAACAACGGCCACCTGAACGAGGCCCACCGGCTCGTCGAGCGCGACGCCATCGAGGAGCCCTACTACGTCAACCTCATCTTCGGGCACGGGACGTTCACGCCGCCGACGCCGAGGAACGTCCTCAACATGGTGTCGAACCTCCCCGAGGGCGCGGAGTTCAACCTCCTCGCGGTCGGCCCCCACCAGCTCCCGCTGACGACGCTGTCGGTCATCCTCGGCGGCCACGTCCGCGTCGGCATGGAGGACAACCTCTACCTGCGGCGCGGCGAGCCCGTCCAGGAGAACGCCCAGCTGGTCGAGCGCACGGCGCGCATCGTCGACCTCCTGGGCTGCGAGCTCGCGACGCCCGACGAGGCCCGCGAACGCCTCGGGATGACGTGAGGCGGACGGGGCGAGAGCGCGCGAACGCACCGCGACGCGAGGCCGGCCGGCCGCAGCGCCGTGGCTGGGACCGCCCTGCCGTCGCCGGCAGCCGACGACTGCCGCCGGCTAATCCCCGGGTAACATAGTGGACCTGCGTCGTTTCGTTCGGCGATGCCCTGCCCATACCTCGAGTACCGCGCGAGCGACGACGACCACGACTTCGACCACGAGCGGCCGTACTGCGAGGCCGCCGGGGAGTTCGTCTCCCCGATGAAGGCCGACATCTGCAACGACCGCCACGAGTTCGACCACGCCGAGGACTGCGACGTCTACCGCGCCGCCGCCGAGGACGCCGCGGTCACCCCGGAGCCGACGGACTGACCGATGGGTGACGCCGACGACGACTACACCGTCCGGTGGTTCGAGCCCGGCGACCGCGAGGCGGTGCTCGCGCTGTACGCGGACACGTTCGGCGGCGGCGGCGACGACTGGTTCGACTGGAAGTACCTCGACAACCCGCGGGCGAGCCACGTCCCCGTCCTGGTCGCGGAGCGCGACCGCGACGGCGCGTTCGCCGGCGCGCGCCCCCAGGTGCCGTTCCGGTTCCGCGTCGGCGGCGACCCGGTGCTCGGCCTGCGGTTCGGCGACACGATGGTTCACCCCGACCACCGCCGCCGCGGCGTGTTCACGCGCCTGACGGAGCGCGCGCTCGAGCACTACGCCGGGATGCCGACCGCCCTCTGCTTCAACGTCCCGAACGACGCGGCGCGGCCGGGCTTCCTGAAGGCGGGCGGCGAGGTCGTCGCGGACCTCCCGTCGCACTACCGCGTCCAGGACCCGGGCGCGCTCGCCGCCGCGACGCGGGACTCCGCGGCCGCGGCGGGGCTGTCGAGGCTCGCCGCGCCCGCCGCCCGCGGCTACCTGGGCGCGCGCGACCGACTGGCGGCCGCCCCCGAGGACGTGACCGTCGTCCGGTACCGCGACGTGCCGGTGGAGCCGCTGGCGTCGCTGTACGAGCGCGGCGTCCCGGCGGGCGTGCACGCCGACCGCGACGCGGCGTTCCTCTCGTGGCGGTACGGGAACCCGGACTGGGCGTACGAGGCGTTCGTCGCGCGCGCCGGCGGCGACCCGGTCGCCGCGGTCGTCACCGGGACGCAGACCGACGCGGACGGCGTCACCACGACGAACGTCGTCGACGCGCTGCCGCTGCGCGGCGGCGACCGCCGGGACGCCGGCCTGCGCGCGGCGCTCGCCGCGGTCGTCCGCGAGTACGCCGACAGCGACCTGCTCGCGTACGCCGGGTCGGCGATCCCGCGGTCCGTGCTCCGCGCGCACGGCTTCCTGCCGGACGACCGGCCGCCGCTGTCGCGGGTGACGTCGCCGACGCTGCTCGTCGCCTACGACCTCACGGGCGACGACGGACGGGACTGGCGGATGAACGGCCTCGACCTCCGCGACGGTGAGACGTGGGCGCTGTCGTACGCGGAACTGGACGCGCGGTGAGCGGGCGCGTCCCCGGGGAAAGGAGAGCCTACGCGCGGCCGCGGGCCGGGTAGGCCGGGACTGTTCTCGTTCGCCGCCCATAACAAAGCGGCTGTGGGTCGACGGAACGGGCGAATGCACCGCCGCAGGTTCCTGCGCAGCGTCTGCGCCGTCGGCGCGCTCGCGACCGCCGGCTGCTCGCGCACCCGGAGCGACCCGCCCACGACCCCGTCGGGCCAGACGACGGCACCGCCGGAGCGGCCGCCCGACCCGGTCACCGAGGACGCGCCGTCGCCGCCCCGCGAGGTCGCGGACGCGTGGGGGCTCGACGACGTGGTGAACCTCGAGCGGGCGGGCGCCGACCCGACCGGCGAGGAGCCGGTCGAGGGCGTGCTCGCGGACGCCGCGGCCGACGGCAGCCTCGTCTTCCTGCCGGAGGGCCGCTACCGGATCACGGAGAGCTTCGCGCTCGGCGCGGGGCAGCGCTTCGGCCTCTACGGCCCGGCGGCGACCGTCGTCCCCCGGGAGGGGTTCTCCGATACCCTGTTCGGCCTCGGCTGGCCGGAGCCGCTGACCGAGGTGTACGTCGCCGGGCTCACCTTCGACTTCACGGCGCCCGAGACGGGCGGCCGGCCGGTGTTCGCGGCGGCCGACGACCGCGTGGAGCTCGTGGACGTCTCCGTGCGCGGCGAGATCGACGTCCCCCAGGACCAGGTGCGCCTCGACGTCACGGACAGCCAGGGGACGGGCGTCGTCGAGCGGCTGTCGCTGCCGGACGGCGGCGTCGCCGGCACGGGCGTCACCGGCTGCGAGGTCGGCGACGACAACCACGGCGACGTCCGGTTCGTGGACTGCCGCATCGAGGGGTTCCCGGACAACGGCCTGTACGCGGACCCGCCGGATGGGTCGGTGACCGTCGACGGCGGCTACTTCGCGAACAACGGCGTGGCGAGCGTCCGCATCGAGACCAGCGAGGCCAGCGTCGTGCGGGGCGCACACGTCGTCGTGGACGACGCGGACAGCGACTTCGAGAACCTGCGCGGCGTCCGGCTGCGCGCCGGCCGGTCGCTGCTCGTCGAGGACTGCCGGGTCGACATGCTCGCGGCGCCCGGCAGCGACGGCGCGGTGACGTTCGCGTCCGAACTGGAGTCCGCGACCGTCAGGGACTGCCGGCTGCACGTCGACGCGGACGGCGTGAACGCGGTGCGCGTGAAGAGCCCGGACGGCGGCGGAACCGAGGCGGGCCGCGGCCCGTTCCGCTGCGAGCGCGTCGCCGTCACGGGGTCGGCGGCGGGCGGCGCGGCCATCGAGGCGGCGAACACGGAGGGCTGCGAGCTGGTCGACGTCTGCGTCCACCAGCCGGGCGAGGACCGCGACGGCGTGCTCGCGGAGAACGTCCGCGGGAGCCTGCGTGACGTCCGCCTCGCCGTCACGGGGCGCGCGCTCGCGCTCACGGACTCGACGTTCGACCGCCGGAACGTCGTGCTGACGCGGCCGGGCGGCGGCTGCTGTGGCGCCTGCGGCGGCGAGTAGCGGTAGCGGCGCCCGGGCGGCGCGTACTCACGCGGCGTCGAGCGCCCGGTCGGCGACCGCGCCCATCGGCTCGACGCGCACGGCACCCTCGTCCCGGCGGGCGGCGACGTGTCCGAGCACGCGGCGGAGGCGGCGCGCGTGCCGGTCGTTCCGGACGTTGTTCGGGTGCAGCCACGCGTGGTAGACGCCGCCGGAGCGCGCGGCCGCGTCGACGCCGCGGCGCGCCCGCGCGACGACCGGGTCGTCCGCGAGTGTCTCGCAGACGGCGCGCGCCCCGCCCTCGAAGTCGAAGAGGAACTGGGAGGCGGGGACGTTCACGAGCCCGTGCTCGTCGACGACGGGCCGGACGACCGGCGGCGTGGTCCGCGCGGCGAGCCGCGCGAGCTTCCGGACGCGCTCGACGGGGCGCTCGGGCGCCGGCTCCGGGGACAGACCGCGGTAGCACGTGTAGCCGGCGTCCGCGAGCGCGTCCCGGTGGGCGACGCTGTTCCGCGGGAACACGAACGAGTCCAGCGGCCGGTCGGCGGCCGCGCGGGTCGCCGCCAGCTCCGCGCGCGCGACCTCCGGCGTCGTCTCGCGGCGCCCGAACAGCGCGTGCGAGAACGAGTGCGCGCCGACCTCGTGGCCGGCGCTCGCGGCGTCGACGCGCTCGAGGAGGCCGTCCGCGAACCGGAGGTCCCGGCGGCCCGCCCAGTCGCCGCGCTCGCGCTCGAACCAGCCGTCCGGCGTCGGGTGGTCGGCGTGCTCGCCGTCGCAGTCGTCGAGGAACAGGTGGCCGACCACCGCCCACGTCGCCGGGACGTCGTACTCGTCGAGGAGGCCGAGCAGCCGGATCCAGCCGGTGCGGGCGGCCTCGACGCGCTCGGCGGGCGGCTCGGGGAGGTCGTGGAACCCCCAGCCGAGTTCGGCGTCCACCGAGACGACGACGATCCCCCGCTCGTCGGGGTCGCTCGCTGTCATCCCCGGACCGGACGCGACCGTCCCGGATAAGTGTGCGCCGATTAATTCGCGGCGAACCGTATAGCTGGCCGCTAACGCCGCAAAACCCGTCCATAACAATGGGTCGCTCGGGGGGATAGGCAGGACAACCGCCACCGGCGGCTCCGACGCATGACTCACCAGGACACACTCGGTACGGCCGCTCGAACCGACGCGGCGCCCCGGCGTCCGTCGACGGCCGCCGCGACGACGGAGGGACGGGATGACTGACGCCGCGTTCGGCCCGGACGCCGACGTCCACCCGGACGCGACGCTCGGCGACGGCGAGGACGCGCCCGCCATCGGCGACGAGCCGACCATCCGCAGCGGCACGGTCGTCTACGCGGACGTCGAGATCGGCGACCGGTTCACGACCGGCCACGGCGCGCTCGTCCGCGGCCCGACGACCATCGGCGACGACGTCCTCGTCGGCACGCACGCCGTCGTGGACGGCGCCTGCGAGCTCGGGGACGGCGTCAGCCTCCAGACCGGCGTCTACCTGCCGCGGGAGACGACCGTCGGCGACCGCGCGTTCTTCGGGCCCCACGCCGTCCTCGCGAACGACCCCTACCCGCTGCGGACGGACGCGGACCTCGCCGGGCCGACCGTGGAGGCCGACGCCTCCGTCGGCGCGAACGCCACCCTCCTGCCGGGCGTGACCGTCGGCGAGCGCGCGTTCGTCGCGGCGAACGCCGTCGTCACCGAGGACGTGCCGCCGGCGACGCTCGCGGTCGGCGCGCCCGCCACCACCGAACCGCTGCCCGAGGACCTCACCGGGGGGAACCGGCGATGATCCCCGTCGCCGACCCCGACGTCGGGGACGCCGAGCGCGACCGCGTGCTGTCCGTCCTCGACAGCGGCCAGCTCGCGGACGGCCCCGTTGTGCGCGAGTTCGAGGACGAGTTCGCGTCGTACTGCGGCGTCGAGCACGCCGTCGCGACGACGAACGGCACGACCGCGCTGCACGCCGCCTTCGAGGCGCTCGGCGTCGGCGAGGGCGACGCGGTGGTGACGACGCCGTTCTCGTTCGTCGCGAGCGCGAACGCCGTCCGGCACGCGGGCGCCGAGCCCGTGTTCGCGGACGTCGACCCGGAGACGCTGACGCTGGACCCCGAGGCCGTCCGGGACGAGGTCGCGCGCCGGGACGACGTCGCCGCGATCCTCGCGGTCCACCTCTACGGGACGCCCGCCGAGGTGCGGGACCTCCGGGACGTCGCGGACGACCACGCGCTCGCGCTCGTCGAGGACGCCGCGCAGGCCCACGGCGCCGAGTACCGCGGCGACCGGGTCGGCTCGCTCGGCGACGTGGCGTGCTTCTCGTTCTACCCGACGAAGAACATGACCGCCGGCGAGGGCGGGATGGTGACGACGCCCCACGACGGCGTCGCCGAGCGCGTGCGGCGGTTCGTCGACCACGGCCGCACGAGCGGCTACGAGCACGCCAGCGTCGGTCACAACTTCCGGCTGACGAGCCTGTGTGCGGCCATCGGGCGCGCGCAACTCGAGAAGCTGCCGTCGTACAACGAGGCGCGGCGCGCGCACGCCGCCTACCTCGACGACCGGCTCGGGGACGCGAGCGTCGAGACGCCCGTCGAACCCGAGCACGCGTGGTCCGTGTACCACCAGTACACCGTGCGCTCGGACGACCGGGACGCGCTCCGCGAGCACCTCGCCGACTGCGGCGTCGACACCGGCGTCTACTACCCGACGCCCATCCACCGGCAGCCGGCGTACAGCGACGTGACGGCGTCCTGTCCGGTCGCCGAGCGCGCCAGCGACCGCGTGCTCTCGCTGCCGGTCCACCCGCAGCTCTCGCCGGGCGACCTCGACGCCGTCGCGGACGCCGTGAAGGCCTTCGACGCCGAGCGGCTCGCGGACGCCGCCGAGGGCGGGGTGATGGACCCGTGAGCGACGCGCCGCTGCGCGCGGGCGTCGTCGGCGTCGGGAGCATGGGCCGCAACCACGCCCGGGTCTACCGGGAGCTGGCGGCGACCGAGCTCGTCGGCGTCGCGGACGCCGACGCGGCGGCCGCCGACCGCGTCGCCGCGGAGTACGACACCGCCGCCTGCGAGACCGCGGAGCTCCTCGCCCGGGCGGACGTCGTCTCCGTCGCGGTGCCGACGCCCGCGCACGCCGACGTGGTCGCGGACTGCATCGACGCCGGCGTCCACGTGCTCGTCGAGAAGCCGTTCGTCGCGGACCCCGAGCGCGGCCGCGAGCTCGCGGCGGCCGCCGACCGCGCCGGCGTCGCGATCCAGGTCGGGCACGTCGAGCGGTTCAACCCGGCGGTCCGGACGCTGTCGACTATCGTCCCCGACCTGGACGTCGTGGCGGTGACCGCCGAGCGCCTCGGCCCGCCGGCCGACCGCGACATCAAGGCGAGCGTCGTCTACGACCTGATGATCCACGACCTCGACGTGGTCTGTGCGGTGCTCGAGGACACGCCGGCGTCGGTCTCGGCGACCGGCACCGCGGACGGCGAGTACGCCACCGCGACCTGCGGGTTCGACGGCGGCGTCGTGGCCTCCCTGACCGCGAGCCGCGTCACCCAGCAGAAGGTCCGGCGGCTCGCGGTCACGGCCGAGCAGTGCCGGGTCACGCTGGACTTCCTCGACCAGTCCGTCGAGATCCACCGGAGCTCCGCGCCCGAGTACGTGGCCGCGGACGGCGACCTCCGGCACCGCGTCGAGAGCGTCGTCGAGCGCCCGCTCGTCGAGCACGCCGAGCCGCTGAAGCGCGAGCTCGCGGCGTTCGCGGAGGCCGTCCGCGACGGCACCGAACCCCTGGTGACCGCCGAGGACGGCGTGCGGGCCGTCGAGCTCGCGTCGCGCGTGGCCGGCCGCATCGCTGGGCGCGCGCCCCGGGAGGTGCGGCCGTGACGCGCTCGCTGTACGGCGCGGCGGCCGCCGACGGGGTCCAGGCCGAGTGGCTGCGGACGGGCGAGGTGCCGGTCGCGGTGTACGGCCTCGGGAAGATGGGGCTGCCGCTGGCCGCGGTGTACGCCGAGACGACGGGCAACGTCACGGGCGTCGACGTCGACCAGTCGGTCGTCGACGCGGTGAACGACGGCGACTGCCACGTCCGGGGCGAACCCGGGCTGCCGTCGCTGGTCGAGTCGCTGTCGGCGCGGAGCGCGCTCGGCGCGACGACGGACGCCGCGGCGGCGGCCGAGCAGGCGTCGCTGCACGTCGTCATCGTGCCGACGCTGATCGACGACGACCACGACCCCGACCTCTCGGCGGTGACGGACGTCGCGAGCAGCGTCGCCGCCGGCCTCTCCCCGGGCGACGCGGTGTTCGTGGAGTCGACGGTGCCGCCGCGCACGACCGTGGACGTGCTCGAACCGCTGCTGGACGACCGCGGCAGCCTCGACGCCGGCGAGTACGGGCTGGCGGTCTGCCCGGAGCGCACGTCGAGCGGCCGCGCGCTCGAGGACGTCCGGGGCGCGCACCCGAAGGTCGTCGGCGGCGTCGACGACGAGTCGACGCGCGTCGCGGAGCTCGTCTACGGCGAGCTCGTGGACAACGACGTCATCCCGGTCGCGGACGCCACCACCGCGGAGGCCGTGAAGGTCTTCGAGGGGCTGTACCGGGACGCGAACATCGCGCTCGCGAACGACCTCGCGCGGCTCACGGACGAGCTCGGCGTCGAGGTCCGGGACGCAATCGACGCCGCGAACACGCAGCCGTTCTGCGACATCCACACGCCCGGGCCGGGCGTCGGCGGCCACTGCATCCCCTACTACCCGTACTTCGTGCTGAACTGGCTGCGCGGCGACGCGCCGCTGGTGCGGACGGCCCGCGAGGTCAACGACGCGATGCCGGGGTTCGTCGCGGACCGCGTCGCGGAGGGGCTGGCCGCGCGCGGCGGGACCGCGAGCGAGCCCACGGACACGTACGCGACCGACGGCGGCGCCGTGGAGGGCGCGGCGGTCGGCGTGCTCGGCCTGACGTACCGCGCCGGCGTGGCGGAGACGCGCGCCAGCCCGGGCGTCGACGTCTGCGAGCGCCTCGCCGAGCGCGGCGCGACCGTCTACGCCGCCGACCCGCTCGTGGACGCGGACGGGGTGCAGGCCGAGGACGTCGCGCTCGAGGACCTGCCGGACCGCGACCTCGACGCCGCCGTGCTCGCGACCGACCACGACGAGTTCGGCGCCGTCGACTGGGCGGCGTTCGACCCGCTCGTGGTCGTGGACGGCCGGGACGCCCTCGACCTCGCGGACAGCGACCACCGCGTGTACACCGTCGGCAGGGGGTGGGCGTAGCGATGCGCGAGGGGACGGCGGTGGTGACGAGCGACGGCGACCGACCGCCGGATGTGGCCGCCGTGAGGCCGACCGACCGCCGGAGGTGGCCGCCGTGACGGACGGCTTCACGATGGACGCGTACGGCGACCTCCTCGACGCCCTGGCGGACGCCGGCTACGCGTTCCTCACGGTCCGGGACTACCTCGCGCGGGACGGCCTCCCCGAGCGCTTCGTCGTCCTGCGCCACGACGTCGACCGGAAGCCCGGGAACGCCGACCGGATGGCCGCCCTGGAGGCCGACCGCGGCGTCCGCGCGACCTACTACTACCGCACGAGCACGTTCGACGCCGAGCGCGTGCGCCGCCTCGAGGGGCTCGGCCACGAGGTCGGCTACCACTACGAGGACTACGTGCGCGCCGGCGGCGACCTCGAGGACGCCCACCGGCTGTTCGCGAACAACCTCCGCGTGTTCCGCCGGGACTGCACCGTCGAGACCGTCTGCATGCACGGCAACCCCCTGTCGCCGCACGACAACCGCGAGATGTGGACCGCGGACGGCGCGCCCGGCTTCGCGGCGTACGGCCTGCTCGGGGAGGCGTACCTCTCGGTGGACTTCGAGGACGTGGCGTACTTCTCGGACACCGGCCGCACGTGGCGGGACGGCCCCCTGAAGATCAAAGACCACACGATGGGCGACGGCGGCCGCCGCGCCGCCGCGGACACCACCGGCGACCTCGCGGCGGTGTTCCGGGGCGGCGACGTCGACCGCGCGTGCGTGCTCGCCCACCCCGAGCGGTGGGCGGACTCCCTGCCGGAGCTGGTCGCCGCGCGGTCGAAGGACGGCGCGGTGAACCTCGTGAAACGCGGCATGCACCTCCTGGACTACGGCGCAGCGGGCGCACGACCGACCTCGACCCCCAACGACGACCAATGACGACACTCACCATCGGCCTGGACGGCGCGAACTGGGACCTGCTCGGGACGTGGCTCTCCGAGGGCCGCCTCCCGAACCTGCAGCGACTCGTCGACGACGGCGTCGGCGGCGTCTCCGAGAGCTGTCTGCCGCCGCTGACCGTCCCGAACTGGAAGTGCTACGCCACCGGGAAGAACCCCGGGAAGCTGGACGTCTTCCGGTTCGACCGCATCGACACGGACGCCCGCGACCACGTCTTCCACGACGCGACGGACTTCAAGAGCGCGGAGCTGTGGGACTACCTCAACGACGAGGGCCTGACCGCGGGCGTCCTGAACAAGCCCTCGACGTACCCGCCGAAGGACATCGACGGGTTCGTCGTCGCTGGCGGCCCGGACGCCTCCGAGACGACCTACCGGTCGCTGGACGCCGGGTTCGCGACGCCCGACGACGTCGAGGCGTTCCTCCGCGAGGAGCTGGACTACGAGGTCCACCCGAGCCCGATGATCTCGCCGACCGAGACGGGCGACGCGGAGGTTGAGGCGGTCCTGGACCTGATCGACCTCCGGTTCGAGGCCGCCGAGCGCCTCCTGGACCGCGAGGACCCGGATTTCCTCCACCTCACGGTGTTCTACAGCATGGCCCTCCAGCACTACTTCTACGACGGCGAGCCCGTGCGGCGCGCCTGGGAGCGCATCGACGACCACCTCGGCGACCTCCTCGGGGAGGGCCACGACGTGCTCGTGATGAGCGACCACGGCACCTGGGAGGTCGAGACGGTGTTCTACCTGAACGTCTGGCTGGCCGAGCACGGCTACCTCCAGACGCAGGCGGGCGTCGACTCGGCGCTGCGGCGGCTCGGCGTGACCAAAGAGCGCGCGCTCGCCGTCGCGAAGCGCCTCGGCGTCGCGGACACGCTCGGCCGCGTCGTCCCGGAGCGCGTCCAGCGCGTGGTGCCCTGGGAGGAGGGCGTCAAGCGCGACCGCGTGCTCTCCGTGCTGGACTGGGACGCGACGACCGCCGTCGCGAGCAACCAGGGGCCGCTGTACCTCGCGCTCCCGCGGGACCACCCCGACTACGAGTCCACCCGGGACGACCTGATCCGGGAGCTGGAGGCCGCGTTGCACCCGCGGACGGGCGAGCGGCTCGTGAACGCCGTCTACCGCGGCGAGGAGTACTACGACGGGCCGTACGCGGAGCACGCGCCCGACCTGCTCGTCGACCAGGGGCGGAACGTCCACGTCAGCGACGCGATCGGTCCGGACGACCCCGTCGCGGACGCCGGCGTCTGGGAGGGCGGGAACATGCCGGAGGGCGTCTTCCTGTTCTCCGGGCCGTCGTTCCGCTCGGAGGGCCTGACGCGGCGGGCGTCCATCACGGACCTCGCGCCGACGCTGCTGCACGCGATGGGCGCCGGCGTCCCGAGCGACGTCGACGGCGAGGTGCTGGACGTGTTCGCGCCCGGGTCGGCGCCCGCCGAGCGGGCGGTCCGGACGCGCGCGCCGCTGTCCGGCAGCCGCGACGGCGAGGGCGGCGACGACGCGGCGGTCGAACAGCGCCTCGCGGACCTCGGCTACCTGGAGTGATGCGCGTCCTCGTCGACGTCACCCACCCGGCGCACGCCCACCTGTTCCGGCACGCGGTCGGCGAGTTCCGCGAGCGCGGCGACGACGTCCGCGTGGTGTCCCGCGAGAAGGACGTCACGACGGCCGTCCTGGACGCCCACGGCGTCGACCACACCCCGCTCTCGCGGAAGCGCTCGGGGGCGGCGGGCGTCGCCCGCGAGTGGGCGACCCGGGAGCTCCGCCTCCTGCGGCTCGCGCGCCGCTTCGGCCCCGACGTCGTGGTGAGCCGCCTGAACCCGGCGGCGGCCCACGTCGCCGCCGCGCTCGGCGCGCCGAACGTCGTCTTCCACGACACGGAGGCCTCCGGCGCGCTCGACCGCGTGACGCTGCCGTTCGCCGACGTGGTGGCGACCCCCGAGTACTACTCGCGGGACCTGCCGGCGCGCCACGTCCGCTACCGGGGGTTCCACGAGCTCGCGTACCTCCACCCGGCGCGGTTCTCGCCGGACGCCGGCGTCCTCCGCGAGCACGGCGTCGACCCCGAGGAGCCCTACGCCGTGGTGCGGCTGGTGGCGATGGACGCCCACCACGACCACGGCAGCGAGGGGTTCTCGCCGGGCGCGGTCCGCGACCTCGTGGACGGCCTCGGCGAGCACGGCGACGTGTACGTCACCAGCGAGGGCGCGCTCCCCGCCGACCTCGCCGAGTACGCGGCGCCCGTGCCCGTGGACGCGATGCACGACCTGCTCGCGTTCGCGGACTGCTACGTCGGCGACTCGGGCACGATGCCCATCGAGGCCGCCGTGCTCGGGACGCCGGCAGTCCGGTACGACCCCCTGGACAGCGAGATGGGGAACTTCCGCGCGCTCGCGGACCGCGACCTGCTGGCGTCCACGACGGACGAGGACGCGGCCGTGGCGACGGCCGTCGACCTCGTCGCCGACCCGGACGCCGGGCGGCGGTGGCGGTCGCGGCGCCGCCGCCTGCTCGCCGACCACGTCGACGTCACCGCGTTCGTCGTCGCGCTCACCGCGGAGGTGGCCGACCGATGATGGGCAACGACCCCGACGCGGCGGCCTTCGCCGGGCTGGACGGCGACGGCGAGCGGCCGATCCCGGACGGCCACGAGTTCGCGTTGCTGCTCACGCACGACGTCGACCGGCCGTACAAGACCTACCAGTCGCTGTTCTACGCGGTCACCGAACCCGAGCGGCGCCGCCACCACCTCGCGTCGCTGCTGCCCGGCATCGAGCCGTACTGGCAGTTCGAGAACGTGATGGCCCTCGAGGACGACCTGGGCGTGCGGTCGGCGTTCTACCTCCTCGACGAGCAGCGGCTCCGCGACCGCCCGGTCCGCGAGTGGGCCAGCGAGGAGGCGTGGCGGCTGTACGCCGGTCGCTACGACCTCGACGACGACCGCATCCGCGAGGTGGTCGCCGCGCTCGCCGACGGCGGCTGGGAAGTCGGCCTGCACGGCTCCTACGAGTCCTACCGCGACCGCGAGCGGCTGCGCGCCGAGAAGGCCCGCGTCGAGGCGGTGGTCGGCGACCGCGTGGCGGGCGGCCGCCAGCACTACCTCAACCTCGCCGCGCCGGAGACGTGGCGCCACCACCGCGCGGTCGGCCTCGCGTACGACGCCAGCCTCGGGTCCAGCGACGACTACGGCTTCGCGCACGGCTACGGCGTCCAGCGGCCGTTCGACGACCACTTCGTCGTCTTCCCGCTGACGGTCATGGAGCAGGCGCTCCCGGACCCCGGCGAGGACTTCGACGCGGCGTGGGCCGCCTGCGAGCGCGTGCTCGCGGAGGCGCGCCGCAACGACGCCGTGATGTCGGTGCTGTGGCACCCACGGCACGTCAGCGAGCGGGACTTCCCCGGCCACCGCGCGCTCTACCGGAAGCTCGTCGCTCGCGCGCTCGACCTCGGCGCGTGGGTCGGCCCGCCCGCGGACTTCTACGAGGCGGCCGGCCTCCACGAGCCGCCCGGGGACGCCGTCGCGTCCGGCGAATTCCCGCGCGACTGAGTAGCCGGCCGGGTCACCCCGTACGGCGGCCGTACTCGACGTACGGCGGCCCTACTCGTTGGACGCCGCCCACAGATCCGGACACCCGCCGTACCCGCCGTACAGCCGCCGTACGGACCGTACGTCCGCATTACTCGCCGCGGGGCAGAAGTCGGTCGCGCGCTACGACGTCCATTACTTTCCCCGTGCGAGGGGAACGGACGTGAGACATGGGCAGCTTCGACCCCCGGGAGTGTCGCGTGCTGGTCCTGGACGGCGACAGCCAGGCGTCCCTGACCGTCGTCGCGTCGCTCGGCGCGCGCGGCGTCGACGTCACCGTGGGCAGCGACCTGCCGCACCCGATCGGCAAGTTCTCGCGGTACGTCGACCGGTCGTTCGTCCACCCGAACCCGGGCGAGCAGCCGGCCGCCTTCGCCGACCAGCTCGAGGCGTTCCTCGCGGACACCGACCACTTCGCGGTGCTGCCGACCAGCGACGACACCACCACGGTCGTCGCGCGCAACAAGGGCCGCCTCGCCGCGACGGACACCGTCGTCGGCGTCGAGGACTGGCCGCGGTTCCGGCGGGTCGCCGACAAGGCGCGGA
This sequence comes from Halobacterium yunchengense, assembly GCF_037031165.1. Taxonomy (NCBI): domain Archaea; kingdom Methanobacteriati; phylum Methanobacteriota; class Halobacteria; order Halobacteriales; family Halobacteriaceae; genus Halobacterium; species Halobacterium yunchengense. The sequence goes on from NZ_JAYEZL010000001.1 coordinate 531,579, forward strand.
CGTTCTCGTTCGCCGACGGCCTCGACGTGCCGACGCCGGAGACGCGCGCGCCGGAGTCGCTGGCCGAGGTCGCGGCGTTCGCCGACGACGTCGCCTACCCGGTGGTCGTGAAGTCCCGGAGCAAGCACGTCGCCGACCGCGACGGCCGCCTGCACACCCACGAGGTCGACGACAGCGACTACGCGGCCACGCCCCTCGAGCTCGTGACGACCTACGAGCGCGTGCTGCACGCCGACGAGGGCACGCGCAACGAGCCGCCGCTCGTCCAGGAGCGCGTCCCCGGCGAGACCACGACGACCGTCGGCGTCGCACGCGACGGCGACCTGCTCGCGCACTTCCAGGAGCGGCGGCTGCGCACCACGCCCGCCTCCGGCGGGAACTCGACGCTCATCACGGGGATGCGCGACGAGACGATGCTCGCGTACGCCCGCGAGGTGGTCGCGGAGCTCGGGTGGACGGGGCCCCTCCAGGTGGAGTTCATGCGCACGCCCGACGGCGAGTTCTACCTCGTGGAAGTGAACGGCCGGTACTGGGGGTCGGTGCCGCTGGCGGTCGCGTCCGGCGTCGACGTCCCGTGGCTGCACTTCGCGGTGCTCGCCGGCGAGACGCCGCGGCTGCCGGACGCCTACCGCGAGGACGTCGTCCAGCAGCGGCTGCTGTACGGCGACCTGAAGTGGCTCGCCGAGCAGCTCGCGGACGACCGGAACCCGGCGGCCGTCGCGTCGTTCGCCCACGCGCTCGCGACCACCGACCAGGTGTTCGTGCGGCCGGACGACCCGGCGACCACGGCCGCGGCGCTCGTGGAGGCCGCCGGGCTCGGGGCGGGCGCGCTCCGCGACGCGGTCGCCGCGCGGCTCTGAGGCGGCGCGCTCAGTCGAGGTGCGCGTCGGCGACGCGCTCGGAGAGCACGTCCGCGTGGGCGGCGGCGAGGTCGGCGGCCTCGGCGTCGTCGAGGTAGGACTTGAACTCGCGGACGCGGGCGGGCGCGCCGGCGGAGACGCTGTGCGGCGGCAGGTCGCCGGTCACCACGCTGTTCGCGCCGACCACGGCGTTCTCGCCGACGCTCGAGCCCTCGGCGAGGAACGCGAACGCGCCGATCCAGCAGTGCGGGCCGACGTCCACGTCGCCCTCGCGGACGTCGAGGCTGTGGTTGCGGTTCGGCGCGCGGCTCATGTCCTGGTCGGCGACCCGGTTCTGCGTGTACGCGAACACGAAGTGGCTGACGGCCGTGTTCTCGCCGACCCGGACGCGGCAGCCGTCCTTCGCCTGGATGCGGGAGTGCCGGCCGACGTACGCGTCCGCGCCGAGTTCGACGTCGCCGTCCCCGTACAGCGTGATGCCCGGGCCGTTGAACTCGAAGTCCGGGTGGACGTCGTACCGCCGCCGGTACCGCTGGTAGCGCCCGCGGCTCCGCGCCGCCCGCACGTACTGGCCGGCGGTCCCCGTGAAGCGGTTGAACAGCAACCGGCTGGTCGCGGGGTGGGACGCCAGCTTCGCCGCCACGTCGTCGAGCATGCCACCCGCACGCGCCGCCGAGCGCTTCGTTACTCCCCGGCTACCGGCCGCCCGCCCCGGGAAGGCGGAGGATAACAAATGCCTCGCGGGCGCGCCACGCAGGCAATGGAGATTCGAGAACTCACGCTCGACGAGTGGGCGGGCGCGCTCCCGGACTCGGGGTTCGAGGTGTTCCACGCGCCGGCGGCGCTGGACGTGCTCGGCGACCACGCCGCCGGCAGCCTCCGGCTGTACGGCGGGTTCAAGGGCGAGCAGCCGGTCGGCCTGTTCCCCGTCGTCGTCCAGGACCGCGCGGTCGGCCGCGCCGTCCTCTCGCCGCCGCCCGGCTTCGGGATTCCGCGGCTCGGCCCGCTCGTGATGCCGGCCAGCCCGAAGCGCCGCAAGCGCGAGCGCGTGAACGGCCGGTTCGCCGAGCAGGTGCTCGACGAGCTCGACGTCGGCGGGGCGATGACGCTGTTCCGGGCGGTCTGCCCGACGTCGTACCCGGACCCGCGGCCGTACGTCTGGTCGGACCTCGACCTGGAGACCGCGTTCACGTACCACCTCCCCGTCGACGAGGACACCGACGCGCTGCTGTCGTCGTTCTCGAAGAGCCTGCGGCGGGAGATCCGGGACGCCCGCGACCTCGACGTCGAGGTCGACGTCTCGAGGGAGGACGGCGTGCGCTCCGTGTTCGAGCACACGCGCGACCGGTACGCCGAACAGGACCGCGGTTTCACGTTCGACTGGGAGTACGTCAGCGACCTCACGGGCGCGCTCGCCGACGAGGACCGCTGCCGGACGTACGTCGTGCGCGGACCGACCGGCGAGTACCTCTCCGGGGTGGTCGTCCTCTACAGCGACGACGCGGCGTACTACTGGCTCGGCGGCGCGCGCACCACCTACGAGGACGTGAGCGTGAACAGCCTCCTGCACTGGCGGGTCATCGAGGACGTCGCCGCCGGCGAGCCCAGGGCGTCCGTGGACACGTACGACCTGATGGGCGCGAACACGGAGCGGCTCTGCCGGTACAAGAGCAAGTTCGGCGCGGACCTCGCGTCCTACTACACCGTGGAGTCCAGCGGCGCGGGGATGACCGCCGCGAAGACCGCGTACCGGCTGGTGAGCCGGTAGGTGCTCCGATGCGCGTGCTCAACCTCGTCACGACCGAGGACGCCAGGTTCTTCGAACAGCAGGTCGCGCGGCTCGCCGACCACGGCGTCACCCAGACGACGCTGGCCGTGCCGGGCCGCCGCGAGTACGACGAGGACGACTCCGGGCGGTCGCCGCTGGACTACGCGCGGTTCTACCCGCGCGTGCTCCGCGCGTCCTTCGACGACTACGACCTCGTGCACGCGAACTTCGGGCTGACCGCGCCCCACGCCGTCCTCCAGCCGAACCTCCCCGTCGTCGTCTCCCTGTGGGGGACGGACCTCCTCGGCGAGTACGGCTGGGTGAGCCGCCGGTTCGCGCGGTTCGCGGACGCGACCGTGGTGATGTCCCCGGAGATGGCGGACGCGCTCGACGCCGACTGCCGGGTCATCCCCCACGGCGTCGACCTCGACGTGTTCCGCCCGCGGCCGCGGGACGAGGCGCGCGCCGTGGTCGGCTGGCGGCCGGACGCCCACCACGTCCTCTTCCCGTACCCCCCGGGGAGAGAGGTGAAAAACTACCCGCGCGCGGAGGGCGTCGTCGACGCCGTCCGCGACCGCGTCGACGACCCGGTCGTCCTCCACGCGGTCACCGGCGTCCCCCACCGCGACATGCCGACGTACATGAACGCCGCGGACGCGCTGCTCGTCACGTCGGACCGCGAGGGGTCGCCGAACGCCGTCAAGGAGGCGCTGGCGTGCAACCTCCCCGTGGTGGCGACGCCGGTCGGCGACGTGCCCGCGCGCCTCGAGGGCGTCTCCCTGTCGCGGGCCTGCGAGACGGACGCCGAACTCGCCGACGCGCTCGCCGACGCCCTCGAGGGCGGGCGGTCGGACGGCCGCGAGGCCGCCCGCGAGGTCAGCGTCGAGCGCACCAGCCGCCGGCTCTACGACGTCTACCGGGAGGTACTCGATGGGGCGTAGCGCCGGGACGCCGCCGGCTCGCGTGCCGCCGCGTCGGCCCGCCACGCCGACTCGTCGCCGCTCCCCGCGGCCACCCACCTCGCCGGCCCCGCGTCGCTCCGCGCCCCACTCCCCCTCGCCGCCGCGTAACCGCCGCATAACAATCGACGGACCGCGACGACACCAGGCACCGAACAACCGATGACGGCCACGTCACGCACTCGGAAGGTCGCGTTGCTCGCCGGCTGCCTCGGCCTCGCCGCCGGCGTCCTCGTCGCGCACCGCAACCCCGCCGTCGGCTACGAACTCTCCCCGTACGCCGCGACGCCGACCGCGGCGTGGGCGGGGCTCGCCGTCGCGTTCCTCGCCGGAGCCGTCGTCGTGCTCACCGCGCCGCCGCGCGGCCCGCCCCGGGTGGTCGGCGCCGGCCTCGTCGCGGCCGCGAGCGTCGCCGTCTACGCGATGCCCGTGCTGCGCGGCTACCGGTTCTACGGCGGCGGCGACTCCCTCAGCCACGCCGGCTGGTCGCGCGAACTCGCCGTCGGCGCGCTCGAACCCGCGAACCTCCTCTACCCGGGCGTCCACTCGCTGACCGTCCTCGCCTCGGAGCTCGCGGGCGTCCCCATCGCGCTCGCGAACCTCTACGTCGTCCTCGTCGCCGTCCCGCTCGTCTTCCTGCTGTTCGTGCCGCTGTCCGCCCGCCTCGTCGCCGGCGACCCGCGCGCGTACGGCGTCGGCCTCGTCGCCGCGGCCGTGTTCGCGCCCATCAACAACGTCTCCGTCCACCCGAACGCCCACCCCGCCAGCCAGGCCATCCTCCTGTTCGCCGTCCTGCTGTACCTCGCGCTCGCGTACGCCGTCGGCGTCCTCGACACGGGCGCCGGCGCCGAACCCGACGACGGCCACCGCGACCGCCCGCACTCCAGGGCGTTCCCGCGGTCGCTGTCGGTGACCGGGACGGGCGGCCTGCTCGCGCTCGCGTCCGCCGCCATCGTGCTCGTCCACCCCCAGCAGGCGCTGAACGTCGCGCTCGTGTTCGCCGCCGTCGCGGGCGTCCAGTTCCTCGTGCGGCGCTACGGCGCGGACGACAGCGTCGCCACGCACCGGCCGCTGTACGCCCACACCGCGTTGCTGATCGCGGCGTTCTTCGCGTGGGCGCCGCGGTTCGAGCGCGCGCAGGGCGCGTTCACGTCGACGGTCCGGAGCATCCTCCGGCAGGGCCCGGAGGCGGGCGGCGTCGTCACCCAGAAGTCCGCGTCCCTGACGACCGTCGGCGGCAGCGTCGTCGAGCTCTTCCTGAAGCTGTTCGGCCCGGCCGCCGCGCTCTCGGTCGCCGCCGCCGTCCTGCTCGCCGTCGCCGTCCTGCGGCGCCGCGACGACGCGGACGCGCTCGCCGGCTACCTCGCCGTCGGGTTCGTGCCGCTCGTCGCGGTGTTCCTCGTGGTGCTGGCCTCCGACGCCGGCGACATGTACTTCCGCTACCAGGGGTTCATGATGGTGCCCGTCACCGTCGCGGCGGCCGCCGGGCTGGCGCGCGCCCGCCGCTGGCTCGCCGCGCGCGGGCTGTCCCGCGTCGGCACGCTCGCGGTGGTGGTCGCGTTGCTCGTGCTCGCGCCCGCCGGCCTCGTCGCCGTCCACTCCTCGCCGTACATGTACCAGCCGTCCCAGCACGTCACGGACGCCAACGTCGACGGCTACGGCGCCGCCTTCGAGCACCGCGAGGCCGACGTCGCGTTCGCCGGCCTGCGCGGCGGCCCGCGGCGGTTCGTCGACTACCACTACGGCACCGAGCGCGCCCGGACCACGCTCGCGTTCCCCGGCTACGAGTCCGGCGTGCCGCCGTCGGTGTTCGCCGCCGGGAACTACAGCGACTACTTCGAGGACGACCGCTACCTCGCGCTCACGCCCGGCGACCGCGAGCGCGAGGTCCGCCTGTACGACGGCTTCCGGTACCCCGCACGCGGCTTCCGCGCGCTGGAGTCGACGCCCGGCGTCGACCGCGTCCGCACCAGCGACGGCTTCCGGCTGTACCGCGTGGAGGGCGACGAGTAGATGTCGCTGGTCGACCGCATCGCGCGCGGCGTCAAGGCGACGTTCGGCGCGACGATGCTCGACCTCGCCGCGAACGGCGTCCTCATCCTGCTGTTGACCCGCGTCCTGCTCGACCCCGAGCAGTACGGCCAGCTGAACTTCGTGCTGTCCGCGCTCGGCGTCGTCACCATCCTCGCGACGCTCGGCCTCCCGAAGTCCACCGCGCGGTACGTCACGGAGTTCACGGAGACCGACCCCGGACAGGTCCCCCACGTCGTCAGGCAGTCGCTGTTCTTCTTCACGGCGCTCGTCGCGCTCGTCGCCGGCGCCACCGTGCTCGTCGGCGGACCGGTCGCGCGAGCGCTCGGCACGCCGTCTGTCGTCCCGTTCCTGCTGGCGGGCGGCATCTACGTCGTCGGCCGCGCGTACCGCAGCTACTTCAGCGCGCTCTTCCAGGGGTTCAACCGCGTCACGTACAGCGCACTCGTCAGGTCGGTGTCGGCCGCGAGCCGCCTGCCGCTGGTCGTCGGCTTCGTCGTCCTGGGGTTCGGCGTCGGCGGTGCGCTCTACGGGTACGCCGCCAGCCTCCTGGTCGCCAGCGCGGTCGGCGCGTACGTCGCGTACACGAGGTTCTACACGGACTACGAGGCCGCCGACGCGCCCGCCGACTCCCTCGTCAGGCGCCTGCTGGAGTACAGCGTCCCGCTGACCGCGACCCGTGGCGCGAACGTCCTCGACAAGAAGGTGGACACGCTGCTGGTCGGCGTCCTCCTGAACATGACCGCGGTGAGCTACTACACCATCGCCAAGCAGATGTCGGATTTCGTCTCCGCGCCGGCGACCGCGTTCGGGTACACCATCTCGCCGGCGCTCGGCGAGCAGTCCTCGAAGGACGAGACCGAGCGCGCCGCGCGCCTCTACGAGCGCTCCCTCGAGTACGTCCTGATCGCGTACGTCCCGGCGGTCGTCGGCCTGGTCCTGGTCGCCGAGCCGACCGTGCGGTACGTCTTCGGCGAGGCCTACCTCGGCGCGGTGCCCGTCCTCCAGGTGTTCTCGGGGTTCATGCTCGTCAACGCCGTGAACAAGGTGACGAGCGACGGCCTCGACTACCTCGGCCGCGCGCGCTCCCGGGCGATCATCAAGTCCGCGATGGCGGTCTCGAACGCCGCGCTGAACCTCGCGCTCATCCCCGTCGTCGGCGTCGTCGGCGCCGCCATCGCCACCGTCGTCACGTACACCGTCTACACGCTCTCGAACGTGTACTTCATCCACCAGGAGCTGTCGTTCCGCGTCGGCCGCGTCGGCCGCCGGCTCGCCGTGACGTGTCTCGTCACCGTCGGGATGGCCGCGGTGGTGCTGGCGGTGCTGCCGTACGTCTCCGGGCTGGCGTCGCTGTTCGCCGCGGTCGGCCTCGGCGCCGGCGCGTGGGCGGCGCTGTCGGTCGCCGGCGGCGTCCTCGACGTCCGGCAGGTCGCCCGGATGCTGTCGTAACCGGTCCATAACAATCCTCGCGTTCGGCGACCCACGGCGTATGGTTCGACCGACAGCAGTCCCCGCGGACGCGGAGCGCGACCCCACCGAGGCCCGGCCGTCGCTGCGCGGGACGACCGTGCTCGTGACCGGCGGCGCGGGGTTCGTCGGCAGCCACCTCGCGGACGCGCTCGCCGGCGGCTGCGACGTGCGCGTCCTCGACGACCTCTCGACGGGCAGCCGCCGGAACGTCCCCGACGCGGCGACCGTCCTCGAGGGCGACGTCCGCGACCCGGCGGACGTCGCCGAGGCGATGGCGGGCGTCGACGTGGTCTTCCACGAGGCCGGCCTCGTGAGCGTGCCGGCGTCCGTCGAGGCGCCCGTCCGGAGCCACGAAGCGAACGTCGCCGGCACCCTGCACGTCCTGGAGGCGGCGCGCCGCGAGGACGCCCGCGTGGTCGCGGCGTCCAGCGTCGCCGTCTACGGCGACCCCGTCGACGTCCCCGTCCACGAGGGCGACCCGAAGCGGCCGACGTCGCCGTACGGCGTCGACAAGCTCGCGCTCGACCACTACGTGCGCCGCTACCACGACCTCTACGGGCTGGAGACGGTGGCGCTGCGGTACTTCAACGTCTACGGCCCGCGGCAGGCCGGCGGCGAGTACAGCGGCGTCGTGAGCACGTTCCTCGAGCAGGCGCAGTCCGGCCAGCCGCTGACCGTGCACGGCGACGGCGACCAGACCCGGGACTTCGTGCACGTCAGCGACGTGGTCGCCGCGAACCTCGCGGCCGCCACGACGGACCACGTCGGCCGCGCGTACAACGTCGGCACCGGCGACAGCATCTCGGTGAGCGACCTCGCGGACCTCGTCGTCGACGTCACTGACTCCGCGTCGGACGTCGTCCACACCGACCCGCGGCAGGGCGACGTCGGGCGCAGCGAGGCCGACCCGTCGCGGGCGCGCCGCCAGCTCGGCTTCGAGGCGCGCGTCGGCCTCGAGTCGGGCCTCCGCGACCTCGTCGAGCGCGCGGCGGTCGTCTAGGCCGACAGGCAGGAGTCAGGACTCCGACCCGAACGCGAGCCCGGCGAGCTCAGGACTTCGACCCGAACGCGAGCCCGGCGAGGTCCGGATGGTCGCCCCAGCCCCGGACGCGCTCGTCGCCGGCGACGTACGCGTCCCGCAGCCGCTGCCAGTCGGCGTGCCGGCGGAGCACGCGCACCGGCACGCTGTCGAGGTCGAGGAGCTTCGCGATGGAGAGGCGGTTGCGGCCGTCCTCGAAGAGGAACTCGCCGTTCCGGTCGACGTGGACCGCGATCTCGTCCTTGTAGCGCTCGGTCTTCAGCGACGCCGGCCCCTTGATGGTGGCGTCGCCGGCCTCGCGGAGCTCCGCCTGCGTCCGGAACCCCTCGGTGGCGATGTCCTCGTAGAGGTCGTCGAGCCGGCGGCATCGCCGCTCGAACGCCGCGCGGGACGCACACCCCCACTTCTCGCGGCCGCTCTCGACCTCCGCGACCACGCGGTCGAAGAACGCGGTCTCCTCCCAGGGGACGCCGTCCTCGAAGTGGCGCTCGTAGGCGCGGTAGACGTCCATCTCCTCGAAGCGCAGGTCGGTGCGGTCCCAGTCGCCGCCGGCGACGAGGCCGGCGTGGCGGAACTTCGGCCCCTCGAACTCGCGGACGTACTCGACGTCGTGGGGGTCGACGTCGAGCAGCCGGTACGGCCGGACGGGCGCGTCGAAGCGGACGCGGTTCGCGGCGACGCGCGCGGCGACGAAGCCGCGGGCGTACAGGTCCCGGGCGCGCAACAGCGCGGCCTCGAACTCGGGCCGGGCGGCGACGAGGCGGCTCCCGGCGTCGCGGACGGCCTCGTCGAGCCTGCCCGCGAGGGAGGCGTCCTGGGTCGACATCGGCTCACTCGCCGTCCCGGCCGACGGCCGGTTCGACGGGGTGAGCGTCCCGCGGTTCGACGCGCGCGGCGGCGTCCCGGACCGCCTGCATGAGGTACATCGTCCACCGGGACTCCGAGAGCGGCACCGGCATCGCCGACGGGTCGCCGGCCGCGAGCGCGCGGGACTCCGCGTCGTTCTGGTAGTAGTGGGCGTTCAGGAGGCGCTCGGTGTCCCAGTCGCCGCCGGCGCGCTTGCGCCGGAGGACCGAGCGGACGTTCGCGACGGTGCCCGTGAGGCGGTCTGTGGCCTGGTCGACGTTGTTGAGCGCGCGAGCGGCGGCCGACGACTTGTAGTTCCGGTCGTGCTCGACGAGCGTCTGGGAGATCAGGTCGGCGGTCAGCGACGTCTCCTCGCCGTGGACCAGGATCTGGCGGACCGGCCGCGTGCCGCCGAGGACCTTCGTGGTGCAGAGGACGTCGTCGGCGGTGACGTACTGGAGCTGGGCGCCGTCGAAGTCGAAGTCGCGGTCGTAGTCGCCGTACAGCGCGGTGGTCGCGGAGACGACGGCCTCGCTGCGCGGGTACCCGCCGGTCCGGAGGGTCAGGTAGAGGGGGTGGGGGAGGCCCTCCTCGAACTCGCCGCCCGCGAGCTCGAAGTTCCACGGCCCCCGGTTCGGGTCGTCCGGGCGGCTCGAGCCCGTGTAGACGACGTCGACGCCGCGGACGTCGCCGAGGTCGCCGCGGCGGATGCGGGCGGTGGCGGCCCGCACCACGGGGTCGAAGTCGTGGTTGTGCTTCTCGGAGACGACGACGCCGTGGCGGTCGGCGTGCGCGGCGAGCTCCTGGAACTCCTCGTAGGTCTCCGTGATGGGCTTCTCGACCTGGACGGGGACGCCCGCCTCGATGGCGGCCTTCGCGATGGGGAGGTGGGTCTGGACGGGCGTGCAGACGTGCAGCCAGTCGAGGTCCTCGCCGGCGAGCAGGTCGTCGACGTCGTAGTACGCGTCGATGTCGTAGTCGTCGGCGCGGGCGTCGGCGGTCTCCTCGTCGGTGTCGCAGACGGCGACGAGCGTCGTGCGCGGGTTCTGCTGGAGGCCGTCCAGGTGGACGGTGGAGACGGTGCCGCCGCCGACGACAGCGGTTCGCAGTGTCATCGACGGCTGGTCGCGGCGTCGGCGCATTGTTATGGCCCGGCTACCGCACGCCGGGAGCGCCGCGGCCGTTCCGCGGTCAGTCGCGGACTGGCCCGGGGCGGTCCGACCGCGGCAGCCCGAGGCCGGGGTGGCCGTCGCGGAGCCAGACGGCGAGCGCGGCGGCGAGCAGGACGCCGTCGACGACGAGGTACGCGGTGCCGCGGGGCGTCGCGAGGAACGCGACGAACGCGGCGACGAGCTCCTGGACGTGGGGGAGCGCGCTCGTCGTGCCGCCGTCGGGCGCGGGGACGACCGGCCAGAGGAGGAAGCCGGCGCGGAGCTCGCCGTCCACGACCAGGGGGTAGGCGACGTCGCCGGCGAGGTGGGAGAGGTGGCCGAGCGCGAACGCGACGGCGACCGGTCGCTCGCCGCGCGCGTACCCGGCGAGCAGAACGGCGGCCGCGAGGGGGACGGCGACCAGGAGGGAGTGCCCGAGCGACCGACCCGACGGCAGGACCGCGAGCCACCACGCCAGCGGCTTGTCGACGAGGTCGGGCAGGACGCTGGCGACGGCGACGACGACGGCGCCGCGCGCGTCCGGCGACCGCCCCCAGAGCGCGCGCGTCAGCGCGGAGTACGCGAGGTAGGCGACGGCGACGTGCTCCCACGGCCACATCGCTACGCAGCCCCCGGGACGGGCTGGCGAGCGGCCGTCGCGTCGGCCGGCTGGCCGCCGCCAGCGCGCTCGACGTCGAGCCAGAGGTAGAGGTGGTGGGGCGCGGTGTCGGCGGACGCGAACGCCGGCGGGTCGCCCTCGTAGACGTAGACGCTCAACCGGAGGTCCTCGCCGAGCAGCGTCGGCTCCACGGCGAGGTCCCGCTGGGCGGTCTCGCCGTCCCCCAGCGAGACGTCGACGCGCTCGAGCTCCTGGCGCTCGAGGACGACCGCGCCGCCGTCGTCGCGGGCGTCGACGCGCTCGAGGACGACCACCGCGGTGTAGTCCATCGGCTCGCCTTCGCTGTTGGTGACCGAGAGCGTGACGTTCGCGGCGTCGCCGCGCTCGACCGCCGTCGTGTAGTTCGCGGCGACCAGCCCGTCGTCGCCCTGCGTGAGCAGCGCGGCCTCGCTGTACGGTTCGCCGTAGTCCGGCGCGGCGAGGCCGACGGCGACCGCGCTCGCGGCGACGACGACCGCGGCGGCGAGCGCGACGTTCAGCGCGGCGTCCGGCGGCGCGGCGTCGACGGTGCCGCCGCGGACCGCGCCGGCGACGGCGGCGACCGGCACGACGAGGCGGTCGTCGGGCGGGAGCCGGCGGCGGCGCCACAGCCCGAGGACGGCCCCCGTAACGACGACGCCCGCGACCACGGCCGCGAGGGGCTGGGTCGCGAACGGCACGCCCGCCAGCGACGCCGCGAGCGCGGCGAGCACGAGCACCAGCAGCGAGGTCGCGACCGAGAGGCTGGCGCGCTGGGTCCACGTCGGCCCGCGCACCCACCGCGTGTCCGGGTCGTCGCGCGCGGCGACGCCGCGCGCCGGGAACAGCGCGGACACGACCGCGTACCCGGGGAGGAAGCCGACCAGGGGCGCGGCGACCAGCACGCGGAGCGCGCCGTCGACGGCGCCGGCCGCGATGGCCGCGGCGGCGAGGACGGCGTACGCGGTCGCGGCGACGAGGTCGCCGACGGCCGCGAACGCGCCGCTGTCGGTCTCGCGGTCGACGGTGTCGTGGGCGCCCGCCATCACCCACCCCCGCTCGGGCGCGACGGCGGCGTCCCGCGGCCGCCCCCGAGCTCGGTCGTCCCGCGGCGGTGCGTCGCGACTCGTCGCTGCCGTCCCGCGCGGCGCCGGCGGCCGCTGGCGGGTCGTCCGTGCACAGCCATCAGTTCGGCTGCACCGTCGGAGCCACCGCGCATTGTTAGGCGGTGGCTACGGCCGCACGCGGGCCTACGCGTGGAAGAAGCTCATCGCGTAGTACAGCGGGCGCTCGTAGACGTCCGGCTCCTTCCGGAAGCCGATGTGGGAGCCGATCTGGGCGTTGTTGAAGTGCGCGTACTGGGGGCCGCGGAGCACGCGCGCCAGCAGCCGGTCGTCCATCGAGATGCGGACGTAGCCGTCGTCGGTCGCCGCGTCCCCCAGGGGCAGGATGTCGTAGCCGTCGCCGTTCATCGACAGCTCGGCGACGTGGTCGTCCACGAGGTCGACGACCACGGTGGTGTCGCTCTCCCAGTCGATGGACGCGCGCTTCTCGTCCATGTGCTCGTAGGCGGGACCGACGAGGTCCGCGAGTTCGGACAGCGGGGGGTGGTCGTCGGCCTCGTGGGGGAACGACCGGTCCGCGAGCTCCGTGCGGACGTACTCGCGGCGCGCGTCCGGGTCGATGGGCGTGTACTCCTCGGAGGGCGCGGCCTCGTCGAGGTCGAAGTACGCCTCGCTGTTCAGCAGGACCGGCTCGCTGCCCTCGGGGACGTTGTCGCTGCCGGCGAAGTGCCAGTAGGCCTCCTTCCGCGTCGGCGACGCGACGTACTCGTTGCGGTCCGCGAGCGACCCGCCGAGCGTGTAGCTGCCCGCGAACGGCATGAAGTAGTCGGGCTCGAGGGCGTTCACGAACCCCTCGGCGTCCCGGTACATCTCCTCGATGACCTCGTCGCGGGCCCGCAGTTTCTCCTCGTGGGTGTAGTCGTCCATGCACTGCGGGTAGAAGTTCGCGGCCGCGTACTGCATCAACAGGAGGTCGACGTCCTCGTACTGGCCGGCGACCGACGCGCAGGCGCGCTCGGAGAGCGGCCACCGGCAGTCGTTGGCGTTCACCAGGACGTTCTCGCCGTCGTCGAAGACGCCCATCGAGTCGATCTGCGTGGAGCCGTCCGTGGTGCGGTCCTCGCCGCCGTCCGTCCACCAGCCGCAGCCGAAGTAGTTCCCGCAGACCTCGGGGTCGCAGTTGTCCGCGGCGAGGACGTTCACGTGGAGGTCGCCGGCGAGGTGCGTGCGCTCGTCGTGGGGCAACTCGACGACGTCGAAGCCGAGCCGCTGGACGTTCCGCTTCAGGAAGTCCGTCGCGTAGTCGTGGACGAGCACGGGGACGTCGTCGTCGAGGCGCTCCATCGTCGGCTCGTGGAAGTGGTCGGGGTGGATGTGGGAGACGTAGATGTAGTCGACGTCGGCGTAGTCCTCGGGCTCGAAGTCCAGCGGCGGGTAGTGACACCACGACCCGTAGAACGCGCCGTCGAGCAGCCACGGGTCACAGAGCACCGAGACGTCCCCGTCCTCGACGACCACGCTGGACGACTTCAGGTGTCGGAGTCGCATACCGCGTTGCTGCCCCGGAACCACCTTTGTTATCCGCGAGTTCTCGCTGCCGGCCGACACCGCCGCCGTCTATCGGGTTCCCCTACGCGCCCGTAACCGACCCCTTCCGGACGGCGCTTCGCGCTGGAGGCCGCCGGCGACGAACCGGCCTCGTCGACGCGTCGTCCCCCGTGAAGGGGCTGGCTTACAATGGGGGCGTACGGTCTCGGTAGGCGACGACCATGCACTCGAAAAGCATCAGGTGTTCGACGGGCGCGGCGGTCGCGCTCGTCGCAGTGGTCGTCGCCGCGAGCGCGCTCGCGGGCACCGCCGCGGCGGCCGGAGCGACGCCGGTCGACGCCGCTGGCGTGACGACGGTGTCGGCCTGCGGGACCATCGACGAGCCGGGCGAGTACGCGCTCACCGCGAACCTCACGAACGTCACGGGCGACGGCTGCTTCGACGTGACCGCGGACGGCGTGACGCTCGACGGCGACGGCCACGTCGTCGCCGCCGGGAACGCCAGCGGTGCCGCCGTCGCGGCGACCGACGCCGGCGACGTGACCGTCACCGGGTTCGCGTTCGAGGGGTGGGAGACCGGCGTCGCCTTCGGCGGCGTCGAGGACGGCGCCGTCACCGGGAACGCCTTCGAGGACGTCGGCGTCGTCGCCGTCTCCCTCGAGGGCGCGACGAGCGGCGTCGACGTCGCGGACAACGACGTCTCCGGCGGCACGAGCGGCGTGACCGTGGACGCGTGGCGGAACGGACACGCGGTGGCCGGGAACGACTTCGCCGACCTCACGGGCACCGCGGTCACCGTCGCCGCGGACGACACGGCGGTCCTGAACAACACGGTCGCGAACGCGAGCGGCGGCGCCGTCCGCGTCAGCGGGGCGCGGTCGGTCCTCGTCGCCGGCAACGACGTGGAGCGCTCGGTCGGCGGCGTCGCCGTCTCGAACGCCGCCGACGTCACCGTCCGCGGGAACGCCCTCCGCGCGACCGACGGGCCGGCGGTCAGCGTCGTCGGCGAGAAGCCGGACGCGCCGTCGATGCGCGAGTTCGTCGTCCAGCACTGGCAGACCACGCAGTTCGGCGTCCCCCTCTACGGCGACGCCGGCGCGCTCGCCGGCCGGGACAGCGAGGAGACGAACCGCGTGCTGAACAACACGGTCGCGGACACCAGCGGCGACGGCGTCCACGTCGGCGACACCGTCGACGTGTTCGTCGCGACCAACGACGTCACCACGAGCCGCGACGGCGTGCACGTCCACCGGTCGTCGAACGTCACGGTCGCGAACAACTCGGTCGCGGACAACCGCGACGACGGCGTCCACCTCGCGAACGCCACCGACAACACCGTCCACGGCAACGACGTCGCCGCGAGCGCCGACGACGGCGTCTACGTCGTCGGCAACGGGAACGCGGTGACGAACAACACGGTCTCCGGGAGCGGGGACGACGGCATCGACCTCCACAGCGCCGACGGCGCGGCCGTCCGCGCGAACACCGTCACGGGCAACGGCAACGACGGCGTCTACCTCCGCAACGTCCGGAACGCCACGGTCGCGAACAACACCGTCCGGGAGAACGTCGACGACGGCATCGACCTCCGCGGCTCGACGAACAACACGGTCGTGGACAACCGGGTCTGCGGGAACGAGGACCGCCAGGTCACCGAGCGGAACGGGTCGACGGACAACACCTACCGGAACAACGGCTGCTGACGGCCGGGCGGGCCGTTCAGCCGTCCGCTCAGTGCTCGCGGCGCGCGGCGACCGCCAGCGCCGCGGCGAGCACCGCGACGGCGGCCGCCGCCAGCCCGAACCCGGGGACGCCGCCGCCGGACTCGCCCGTCGTCCCGGTGGTCGACGCCCTGGCGCCGTCGCTCGTCGGCTGGACCTCGACGGACGTCGAGGCGTTCCCGACGACCGCCTCGTAGGTGCCCGCGGCCTGGATGCGGCGCTCGAACGTGACGCGCTCGCGCTCGCCGGCCGGCACGGTCACCGTCTCCGCGGCGACCACCTGGCCGAAGAGCTCGAGTTCGACGTCGGTCGACCCCTCGGCCTCGCCCGTGTTCTCGACGACCGCGGCGACCTCGAACGGCTCGCCGGCGGTCGCGGGGCCGTCGACGGACACGTCGCTGACGGCGATGTCGGGCTCGCGCGGTTCGACGTTCACGTGGTGTTTCTCGCCGCGGTCGACCTCGACGGTCTTCTCGCCGGGCGTCTCGAACTCGTAGGTGAACGTCAGCGTCCGCGTCTCGTTCGGCGCGAGTTCGACCTCGCGGTCCTCGAGCATCTCGTCGCCCACCTCGAACTCGACGGACTTCGTGCCGGTCGCGTTCCCCTCGTTGGTCACGGTCGCCTCCGCGACGATCGACTCGCCGACGAGCAGCGTGTCCGTCGACAGGGAGACGTTCGCCGGTCCGATGTCCGGCTCGCGGTCCGGTTCGGGCTCGGGCTCCGGGTCGTCGCCGCCACCGCCTCCGCCGCCTGCACCGCCGCCACCGCCATCGCCGCCGTCGCCTCCGTCACCACCACCGCCGCCATCGCCGCCATCGCCGCCATCGCCGCCATCGCCGCCATCGCCGCCGTTTCCACCGTCGCCGCCATCGCCGCCATCGCCGCCATCGCCGCCGTCGCCGGTGTCGGCCTCGTCGACCTGGACCGTCGCGTTCGCGGTGGCGGTGGCGTTCGTGGTCGTCTCCACGGTGAGACTGACGGTGTACGTGCCGGGTTCGTCGTAGGTGTGGTCGACCTGCGCGCCGGTCCCGGTGGCGCCGTCGCCGAACGCCCACTCGTAGGCCGCGATGCGCGGCGCGGGCGTCGAGTCCGACGCGTCGAAGGCGACCGCCTCACCGGCGGTCGGGTCGTCGGTGGCGACGTCGACGACGGCGGTCGGGTCGTCTGGGTCGACGACCTGGACGGCGGCGGTCGCCGTGTCGTTCAGGCCGTCGTCGTCCACGACGGTGACCGCGGCGTCGTACGTCCCGGACTCCTCGTAGGCGTGCTCGAGCACCGGCTCGTCGGTCTCCTCGTCGACCTCGCCGTCCCCGTCGACGTCCCACTGGTAGGCCTCGATCTCGCCGTCGTCGCTGGAGGCGCGCGCGTCGAGGGCGGCCGCCTCGCCGACGGCGACCGTCTCCGGCGCCTCGAGGCTGGCGTTCGGCGGGACCGTGCGCTCGCCGACCGCGACAGCCGCGGTGGCGGTCGCCGTCCGGCCGTCGTCGTCGACCGCGGTGACGGCGACCTCGTAGTCACCGGGCTCGTCGAACGCGTGCGTAATCGTCGCCGACGTCGTGTTGCCCTCGACCTCGCCGTCGCCGTCGACGTCCCAGCGGAACTCGACGACCTCGCCGTCGTCGGTCGACTCGCTGGCGTCCAGGGTCACCGTCCGGTTGACCTCGGTCGACGCGGGCGCGTCGAGGCGCGCGGTCGGCGGCCCCGTGACGCGCAGCGGCGCGGACGCGGACGCGGTCGCGCCCGCGGCGTCCACGACGGTCACCGCGACCTCGTAGTCGCCCGAGTCCCCGTACTCGTACTCGAGGACGGAGTCGTCGGTCTCCTCGTCGACCTCGCCGTCCCCGTCGACGTCCCACTGGTAGGTCTCGATGCCGCGGTCGTCGCTGGAGTTGCTCGCGTCGAGGGCGACCGCGTCGTCCACGGAGGCGTTCGCGGGCACGTCGAGGCTGGCGGTCGGCGGCTCGTTCGGCGCCAGCACCTCGACGCTCGCCGAGTCGCTGTCCGTGGCGTTCGCGGTGTCGACGACCGTCACCGTCACCTCGTACGTGCTGTTCGACTCGTAGACGTGCTCCAGCACGGGGTCGGACGTGTTCCGCTCGACGGCGCCGTCGCCGTCGACGTCCCACTCGTAGCGCTGGATGCCCTCGTCGTCGGTCGACTCGCTGGCGTCCAGGGCGAGCGTCTCGTTGACCGTCGCCGTCTCCGGCGCGTCGAGGCTGGCCTCGGGCGGCTGGTCGACCGCGCGCACCGTCACGTTCGCCGTCGCCGTCGCCGTCGCGCCCGCGACGTCCACGACGGTGACCGCCGCGGTCACGTTCCCGGACGCCTCGTAGGCGTACTCGAGGACCGGGTCGTCGGTCTCCTCGTCGACCTCGCCGTCCCCGTCGACGTCCCACTGGTAGGCCTCGATGCCGCGGTCGTCCGTCGACTCGCTGGCGTCCAGGGTCGCTGGCTCGCCCTCGTCCACCGCGTCGGGCGCGTCGAGGCTGGCGGTCGGCGGCTCGTTCGGCGCCAGCACCTCGATCGCCGCGCCGGCGGTGTCCGTGGTCCCGGCGTCGTCGACCACCTCGACGGTCGCCAGCACCTCGCCCGGGTCGGCGTACGACACGTCGACGGTCGGCGCCGTCGTGTTCCGCTCGACCTCGTCGTCGCCGTCGACGTCCCAGCGGTACTCGACGATCTCGCCCTCGTCCGTGGAGCCGCTGGCGTCCAGGGCCACCGTCTCGTTCACTTCCGCGGTCTCCGGCGCGGTCAGGTCGGCGTCCGGCGGCGTCTCCGGCTGGGTGACGTCGACGGTCGCCGTCGCGTCGTCCGCGTTCCCGTACGCGTCGAAGGCCGTCACGGCCACCTCGTAGTCGCCGGGCTCCTCGAACGTGTGCGCGAGCGCGCCGTCCTCGGTGACGCGGTCGACCTCGCCGTCGCCGTCGAGGTCCCACTCGTAGCCGACGACGTCGCCGTCCTCGTCGGCGGAGTCGCGGGCGTCGACGGTGACGCTCTCGCCGGCCTCCGTCGCGTTCGGCGCGTCGAGGCTGGCGGTCGGCGACGACTCGACGCAGCCGCCGCTGTGCACGAACGCGCGGCGGTCGCGGTCGAGCTCCCGCTCGGTGCCGTCGGCGCCGACGACGGTCCACGCCGTCACGCGGTACTCCTCGCTCCCAGAGTAGCTCCAGTCGCCCCAGTGGTCGGCGTCCTCGTTGAACCCGGGGTCGACCGTGACGGGGCCGTCGAGGTCGCCGACGCCGCGGAACGCGCCGCCGTCGGTCCGGTTCGGCCCCCACTTCCAGTCGACGGTGGTCTCCGTGTCGCCGACCGTCCAGTCGTCGTCCCGGCCCGGGTACTCGTCGTCCTGGACCGCCCACTCGCCGTCGGCCGGCAGCCCGCTGTACGTCATGGTGAGCGTGCTGCCGCCGTCCTCGTCGCCGAGCTCGTCGTGCAGCGCGACGAGACTGGCTCCCTCCGAGCCCTCGTAGAAGAACAGCACGCTCTCCTGGCTCGCCTGGTACTCCCTGGTGCCGTACGAGCTGTAGGTCAGCGCGAACGGGTTCCCCGTGATCTCGGGGTAGGGGTTGCGGTAGTCGTAGAACTCGGTGACGTCCTGGCTGGTGTTCGTGACCGGCGAGACGGCGGTACACGACGTGCCCTGCGAGACCGCGAACGTGGACGCCTCCTGGGCGGCCGTCGGCGCGGGGAGGACGCCGACGACCGGCGCGGCGACCACGGCGACGACCACGACCACGACGAGGCTGTCGACGGAGAAGCGAGTGGCCATTGCTGTGGGAGTGGCCGCGTGTCGGCCTTTGTTATGGACGAGTTTCGTCGTCCACGCGCCGACTAACCGGGCCGATTCGAGCGGTTCGAGCGCGTTCGCGGCGGTTCTCCGGGTCGTCGTCGTCGGCGCCCGATCGCCGTCGACCGCGGAAGGCCGGTCCCGGCAGGCGACGGGTAACAATACTTCACTCCCGCCTACGCCGGGACAGCACGCCGGTCGCCGGCGCCCCAACAATGTACCGAGGCCACACTACAGCCGTCGTCGTCCCCGCGTACAACGAGGAACCGTTCGTCGCGGACACCGTCGCGTCGGTCCCGGAGTTCGTCGACCGCGTCTACGTCGTCGAGGACGGCTCCACCGACGACACCTGGGCGGAGATCGTGTCCGCCGCCGCGGCCGAGAACGCCCGCCACGACGGCGACCGCTTCGAGCAGCGCGTCGTCCCCATCCAGCACGAGCGCAACCGCGGCGTCGGCGGCGCCATCAAGACCGGCTACCTGCGCGCCCGCGACGACCGCATCGACCTCACGGCGGTGATGGGCGGCGACGGCCAGATGGAGCCGGAGATGCTCGGCGAGCTCTTCGACCCCATCGTCGACGGGGACGCCGACTACACGAAGGGCAACCGCTTCCTCGGGCGGACGGGCCGCGGCGACATGCCGGCGTTCCGGTTCGTGGGGAACGCGACGCTCGCCGCGCTGACGAAGGTCGCGAGCGGCTACTGGGAGAGCGGCGACCCGCAGAGCGGCTACACCGCCATCTCGCTGCGCGCCCTCGAGACCGCGGACGTGGAGTCGATGTACGAGTTCTACGGCTACTGCAACGACATCCTCGTGAAGCTGAACGTCGCCGGGATGCGCGTCGTCGACGTCCCCCGGCCCATCACGTACGGCGACGAGGAGAGCCACATCAAGTACCGGACGTACGTGCCGCGGGTGTCGGCGATGCTCGCGCGGAACTTCGTGTGGCGGCTGAAGACGAACTACCTCGCGTTCGACTTCCACCCCCTGGTCGCGGCGTACGCGGCGGGCGGCGCGGCGTCGCTGACGGCGGTCCTCGCGGCGGTCTGGGCGCTCCCAGGCGTGGGGTCGTTCGGCACGCCGCTCGCGCGCGGCGCCGTCGCGGCGGCGTTCGCGCTGCTCGGCGTGCTCGCGCTCGTGTTCGCGATGGTGCTGGACCGCGCGGACAACGCCCACCTCAACGACACCGTCCACCCGGCCGGCGACCCGACCGGCGGCGGCCCGGAGCGCGGCGAGCGCGAGCTCGCCGCGCTGACGGACGGCCGCGGGCACGCCGGCGGGGACCGCACGGTCGCCGTCGAACTCGACCCCCAGGAGTGGGCGTACGTCCTCGACGGCGGCGGGGGCGACCCGCCGAGTCCGGTCGCGGAGCGGGTGCGCGAGCGCGTCCGGCAGGCGCGGCGGAGCGACGCCGCCGCGGACTGACGACGGCGGGTCGCGGACGGGGATACCCGGAGACTAACAAACTTGGTCGACGGCGCGTCTCCGGGCATGTTCGGGACCAGCGGAATCCGCGGCGAGTTCGGGGCCGACGTGACCGCGGCGCTGGCCCTGCGCGTCGGTCGCGCGGTCGCCTCCGAGGGGAGCGGCCGCGTGGTGGTCGGCCGCGACCCCCGGCGGACCGGTCCCCTGCTGGTGGACGCGGTGACGGCGGGGCTCCGCGAGTGCGGGGCGAACGTCGTGACGGTCGGCGAGGTGCCGACGCCGACGGTCGCGCGGGCCGTCGAGTGGTACGACGCGGACGCCGGCGTCGCGGTGACCGCCTCGCACAACCCGCCCGCGGACAACGGCCTGAAGCTCTGGAGCGCCGACGGCTCCGCGGTGGTCGGCGAGGAGCAGGCCGCGGTCGCCGACCGCCTCGAGCGGGACGCCTACGACCTCGCGGCCTGGGACGGCGTCGGGAGCGTGCAGTCGGCGTCGGCGGCGCGCCGCCGCCACGTGTCGGCGGTCGTCGACGCCGTCGCCGTCGACCCGCCGCCGAGCGTCGTCGTGGACGTCGGGAACGGCAGCGGCCGGCTGACCGCGACGGCGCTGCGGCGGCTCGGCTGCGAGGTCCAGACGCTGAACGCGGTGCCGGACGGCGAGTTCCCGTCGCGGCCGAGCGAGCCGACCGCCGAGCACTGCCGGCGGCTCTGCCGCGTGGTCGCGGAGTCCGACGCCGACCTCGGGGTCGCCCACGACGGCGACGCCGACCGCATGCGCGCGGTCACGGAGACCGGGCGGTTCGTCCCCGGGGACGTCCTGCTGGCGCTGTTCGCGCGCGACGAGGCGGCCGTCGGCGACCGCGTCGCGGTGCCCATCGACGCGAGCATGGTGGTGCGGGACGAGCTGGCGTCGGTCGGCGCGGACACGACGTTCACGCGCGTCGGCGACGGCCACGTCGCGGCGCGCACGAGGGAGCCGGACGTGGTGTTCGGCGGGGAGCCAAGCGGCGCGTGGATCTGGCCGTCGCTGGCGCGGTGCCCGGACGGCGTGCTGGCGGCGGCGAAGGTGGCGGCGCTGGTCGCCGACCACGGGTCGCTGGACGCGCTCGTCGACGACGTCGCGGCGGTGCCGATCCGCCGCGACACCGTGCGGACGGACGCCCGGCGCGCGGTCGTCGAGCGCGTGCGGTCGCTGGTCGCGGACCGCTACGAGCGCGTGACGACCGTCGACGGCGTGCGCGTCGACGCCGCGGACGGCTGGTTCCTGGTGCGCGCGAGCGGCACGGAGGAGGTGGTCCGCGTCACCGCGGAGGCCCGGGACGGCGACCGAATGCAGTCGCTGTTCGAGACCGCACGAACGCTGGTGACGACGGCGGCGGACGCGGTCGGCGCGGAGACCGACGCGGCGGGTTAGCGCGCGAGTAACGAGGCCGCAGCGTCGCGTGCCACCGACCACCATGCAGACGGTCCTCCTCGCGACCGACCGCCGCGCCGGCCCGCTGTCCGCGGTCGCGTCGCCGCCGATGCTGCCCGTCGGCGACCGCCCGCTCGCCGCGCACGCCGCCCGCGCCGCCGCGGCCGCCGGCGCCACCGAGCTCGTGTTCGCCGTCGACGACAACGCCGGTCACGTCCAGTCGCACTTCGGCAGCCGGTACGCCGGCGTCCCCGTGACGTACGCGTTCCCGGACGGCCCCGGGGTCGTCGCGGCGCTGGACGCGGTCGCCGACCGCCTCGACGGCGGCGCGGTCGTGCTGGACGCGGCGCGGCTCTACGACCCGGCGGGGGTCGCCGCACTGTTCGAGCACGACGCCGCCGTGGGCGTCCGGGGGGGCGACCGCGGGAGCGCCGACGAGGGCGCGGGGACCGTCCCGCCGCCGCTCCGAGCGGCGGTCGACGGCGTCGACCGCGGGGCGTCGCTGGCCGCGGTCGTGCGCTCGGTCGTCGACGACCCGGTGAGCGTGGACGTCGGGGACGCAGTCGCGGTGCGGCGACCGGCCTCGCTGGTCGCGGCGAACCGGCACGCGCTCGCGGGCGCGCCGGCGACGCCGCCGAGCAGCCTCCCGGGGAGCACGGCCGTGAGCGGTCGCGTCGGCGTCGCGCCGGACGCGTCCGTGGCGCCGTCGGCGACCGTCGAGGGGCCGGCCCTCGTCGCCGGCGGCGCGACCGTCGGCCCGGACGCGGTCGTGTCCGGTCCGGCGGTCGTGGGACCGGACGCGGTCGTCGAGTCCGGCGCGCGCGTCGAGTCCGCGCTGCTGCTGGAGCGCGCGACCGTCGCCGCGGGGGCGGGGGTCGTCGGCGCCGTGCTGGGGCCGGGCTGTTCGCTCGGCGCGGACGCCAGCCTCGCCGGCGTCACCGGGGACCGGGGGCGCGGCGCGGCGGCCGTGGTGCCGGACGTGCGGCCGGCGCGGCTCCGCTACTGGTAGCCGGGAGCGGCACGCGAGCGGTCCAGGGCGGGCGCGCCCGGCGGCCGTCACTCGGTCCGCGTCGAGCGGTACGCGAACGCGAGCACGGCGACGAGGAAGACGACGACGACGCCGGTGGCGACGGCGTACGCCTGGACGAACTGCGCGAGGAAGAACAGGGACGCGAACGCGATCGAGCCGCCGACGTGGACCGGGCCGACGGGGTCCTCGCCCGGTTCCTCGGCGCCGACGTCGAGGTAGTCGTACAGCGGTTCGACGTTCGGTCCGGGTTCGATGCGGCCGCGGTCCTGGTTGAACGCGACGACGCCGGCGTCGTCCATCTTCGGCAGGTGGCACTGGTAGAGGCCGATGTAGACGCGCTTGCGCTGCTGGGCGTTCAGCTGCTGGACCGTCGTGTCGTTCTCGATGGCGGCGATGTGCTCGGCGAGCTCCCCGATGGTGGTCGGCTCGTCGGTGTCCCTGACGTACTGGAGGACGAGTCGCCGGCGGCGGTTCTTCAGAATCTCGAAGGTGACGTCCAGCGGGAGTTCGTCGGCGTCGTCCCGCGACGCCGACCCGCCCTCGACGGTCGGTTGCGCCGGCGGACCGACGCCCTCCGGTTCCGCGTCTGGTCCCGATTCACCCCCGGTCTGTGTCGCTTCTAGCATTGGTGTGGTGTCGGTGTCGTTGCGTTCGGTTGCCGGTTCCGCTCCGCCGAAGGGACGGCCGCAGCCGGCGCGTCGGCGGTCGTGACGCTCGAGTCGCTGCGGGACGCGTCGTCACCGACGGTCGCGCGTTGGTCGCTCCCAACCACGATTCGTGCCCAGTCGTCGGACCCGCGTCTGACGCGGGCGCCTGGGTACCAACACGTACGTACACGAACATAAATGTTTGGTAGCTGATGACACAGGACCGTTCGTCTCCCGAGCCCGCGCTCGCCGCCGCGAAGACGAATACTACCGCTCCGACCCCCCACAGTCGGCGGTCCGACGCCGGGGCCGACGGAAACCGGCGACGCGGCCGGGTCGACCGCCCCCACCGGGAGACAGCAACTTTCGAACATGTCCGTCCTGCAAGCCTCGGGCTATCGCCTTAGTTATCCATTAGCTATGGCGGGTAGGCGCGGCCAAACCGCCCCACCGGTCCGGACCGCGTCCCGCCCCGACGCCGCGCCGCCCCCGGATTGTGCGGCATAACCTCGCGAGCGCGCCGCCAACCGCCGAATAACAATGCCCGGATGCCACGATTGGCGAACGTTACCTCGGTCGGTAAGCGCGCGTAAACACTCATGACCCGAAACGCCACCTCTCGGCCCGACACCCCGCAGGCGCACAGCGACGCGCCGTCACCGCCAGCTGACGCCGGACCCCCACAGGACGCCCACGGAGGCGACGCATGTGCGGAATAACGGCCGTCGCCGGCCCGGGCGACGAGGACGTCGTCGACGTCCTGCTCGGCGGCCTCCGCAACCTCGAGTACCGCGGCTACGACTCCGCGGGCGTCGCGACGCCCGGCGACGGCGGCGTCTCGGTCGTGAAACGCGAGGGCGGCATCGACGACCTCGCGTCCGCGCTCGACGCCGCCGCCGTCGCCGGGAGCGTCGGCGTCGGCCACACGCGCTGGAGCACGCACGGCGCCCCCACTGACGCGAACGCCCACCCCCACACCGACTGCGACGACCGCGTCGCCGTCGTCCACAACGGCATCATCGAGAACTACTCGACGCTCCGCGAGGAGCTCCTGGCGCGCGGGCACTCGTTCACCAGCGACACCGACACCGAGGTCGTCCCCCACCTGGTCGCCGAGCGCCTCGCCGCGGGCGCGTCCGCAGCGGAGGCCTTCCGGGACACCGTCGCCCGCCTCGACGGCCGGTACGCGGTCGCGATGGTGGTCGACGGCGAGGACGCCGTCTACGCCGCCCGCGACGGGTCGCCGCTCGTCGTCGGCGTCGGCGACGACCGGCGGTTCGTCGCCAGCGACGTCCCCTCGTTCCTCGAGCACACCGCCGACGTCGTGTTCCTCGAGGACGGCGACGTCGTCCGCGTCACCGCCGACGACCACGTCGTCACGGACGCCGACGGCCGCCGCGCCGACCGCGACGTGAACACCGTCGACTGGCAGCCCGAGGACGCCGAACGCGACGGCTTCGACCACTACATGCTCAAGGAGATCCACGAGCAGCCCGCCGCCGTCGAGCGCGCCGTCAACGGCCGCATCACCGCCGCGGGCGGCGTCGACCTCGACGGCTTCCCGCCGGGGTCGTTCGGCGACGTCGACGACGTCCAGATCGTCGCCTGCGGCACCTCCTACCACGCCGCGCTGTACGCGCGCCAGCTGCTCGCCGAGCGCGGCGTCCCGACGCAGGTGTTCAGCGCCGGCGAGTACGCCACGACGCCCGCGCCCGTCGGCGACGACACGCTCGTCGTCGGCGTCACGCAGAGCGGCGAGACCGCGGACACGCTCGCGTCCCTCCAGGCCGCCGCCGACAGGGGCGCGCGCACGCTCGCCGTCACGAACGTCGTCGGCTCCACGGCCGCCCGCACCTGCGACGACGCGCTGTTCATCCGCGCCGGCCCCGAGATCGGCGTCGCCGCCACGAAGACGTTCTCCTCGCAGGTCGCGACGCTGACGCTGCTCGCCGAGCGCCTCGCGGAGGACGTCACCGGCAGCGTCCCCGAGGAGCGCGCAGCCGTCCTGCGCGCGCTCGAACGCCTGCCCAGCGACCTCCAGGACGTCCTCGACCGGGCGGCCGTCGAGCCCCTCGCCGCGCAGTTCCGCGACCGCGACGGCCACTTCTTCATCGGCCGCGGCGTCGCCTACCCGGTCGCCCTCGAGGGCGCGCTGAAGTTCAAGGAGATCACTTACGAGCACGCCGAGGGGTTCGCCGCGGGCGAACTGAAACACGGCCCGCTCGCGCTCGTCACCCCGGACACGCCCGTGTTCGCGGTGTTCTCCGGCCGCCACGACGACAAGACCCTGAACAACGTCGAGGAGGTCGCCAGCCGCGGCGCGCCGGTCGTCGGCGTCGCCAGCGAGGAGTCCACGGACGTCGTCGACGCGGTCGACGAGTTCCTGCCGATCCCGGACACCCACCCCGTCGCCGCGGGCGTGCTCGCGAACGTCCAGCTCCAGCTGGTGTCCTACCACGTCGCGGACCTCCTGGGTCGCTCCATCGACAAACCGCGGAACCTCGCGAAGAGCGTGACAGTAGAGTGATCACTTCCGACTCGCGGCCGGCACCGTCGCGCCAGCCCCGGCGGGACAGCGCCGCGACTCGAGTACCGCGGCGGCGACGCCGCGACCGCCAGCCGCGGAACCGACCGCGAGGACCACCGGCCACAGACAGCGCCCACCGATGTCCAACTCAGAGCCAGACACCCTGACTCAGGACACCGTCTACGACCTCCTGAGCAACGCCCGACGCCGGTTCGTCCTCTCGTACCTCCGGCGCCGCGACGAGCCAGTCGAGCTCAGCGAGCTCTCCCAGCAGGTCGCCGCCTGGGAGAACGACACCGACGTCGAGGACCTCACCGACCAGCAGGTCAAACGCGTGTACGTCTCCCTCTACCAGACCCACGTCCCGAAGCTCAGCGACGCCGGCCTCCTCGAGTACGACAAGGACGCCGGCGAAGTGGCACTGACGTCGGCGGTCGACCAGCTGGAGACGTACCTGCCCGACGAGGGCGACGGGGGCGTGCGCTGGCAGCTCGTGTACGGCGCCGTCGCCGCCGCCGGCCTCGTCGCGTACGCCGCCGTGATGGTGTTCCCGGCGGCGTTCGCGTGGGTGTCGATGCCGACGCTCAACCTCGTCATCATCGCGGCGTTCGCGGTCGTCGCGACCGCTCACTACGCCTCGCGGAGGTGGTGGTGACGCATGCTCGGAGCAGCCGCGCCACCACGAGCCGCGGGCGGACGCGCCGGGCGAGCGCCGACGGAGGTGAGCCAGCGGTGACCCCCGACTGGGACGTGGTCGGCTACGTCATCAGCTCCGACCACCGCACGCTGGTGCTCGGGCGGCTCGCCGAGGGGCCGGCGACCCCCACGCAGATCGCCACGGACGTCGACCTCGCGGCGACGCACGTCTCCCGGGCGCTGAACTCGCTGCGCGAGCGCGACCTCGTCGAACTGCTGGTGCCCGAGGAGCGCCGGAAGGGCCGCGTCTACGGCATCACCTCGGAGGGCGCGGAGGCCTGGGAGGTCATCCAGGCGAAAGACCTCACCGAGTGACGGCGCGCGCTCGTCACCGCTGACGGGGCGCGCTCGTCACCGACCGACGGCCGTGCGCTCGTCACCGACCGAAGGAGGGTCGGTCCGCAATCGCATCGACCGACGGACGCGACTCTCGCCGGCTGACGGCTCTCGCCTGCTGACGGACGCTGCCGGCGAGCGGGGTGCTCGCCGGGTGCCGCGAAGGGGAGAAGGGGGGGATGGGGTGAGGGGGCGGGTCCGGAGCGGTGGGGGAGCGACGGTACGCGGTCGCACGCGTCCTCCCCGTTCGTCATGTCGCCGCGTTCCACCTTTGTTAATCGGTGCGTGGCCGTCACGCGGCGGCGAGTACGACGGCGTTACGCGCCGCGACGGCGGCGTTCGCGGCGACAGCGAGCCCGTACCCGGTCGCGCGCACGGCGACCGGTCCGCGCTCGACGCCGGTCCGGGCGGCGACGGCCGCGCCGGCCTCCGTGACGAGCGTGACCGCGACGACGGCGGCGGCGCCGAGGACCACGAGCGCCGCCGGGACGCCGAGCGCGGCCATCGCGGCCGCGGCGACCGGGTTCGCCTCGCGGACTGCTGGCTCGCCGGCCAGCCCGACGAACGTCGTCGCGGCGTCCGCGGCCTTCGACGCCGCGACTGCCGCGACCGCCACCCACGGGACGTCGGCGAGCCTGGGCGCGTCGGCGGGCCGCGGCGCCTCGCGGTCGCGCGCACGGGAGTGCATCGCCGCCACGTCGGCGCCACCGCCGGTTTGTTATGCGTGCGCTGCGCCGGCGGCGGTCCGTTCGCGGCCTGCGAGCGGCCGGTAGTGGGGTGGTAACGAAGCGCTCGGCGGCCGTGCTGGCGGTATGAGCCAGCGGCAGCGACGGCTCGGCGACTGTCCGGTCTGTGGCGCGTCGCTCCCGGAGGACGCGTTGCTGGCGGCCTACGAGGCCGACGGCTGGCCGGCGTTCGCCGCCGAGTGTCCGGACTGCGCGGCGGTCGTCCACCCGAGGTAGCGCCGCGTCAGGCGGAGCATAACGAAGCACGGCGGCCGCCTGCGTGCAGTCGCCATGCGAGTGAAACTCCTCGCGGCCGCGCTGTTCGTGGCCGTCCTCGCCGCACTGTTCGCCGAACGACGCACCCGCCCCGACCTCGAAGACGAGTACGCCGACTGACGCCGCGGAACCGGCTCCGGCGCCGGGCGGGGCTCCACCCCGCCGCCGTCGCGCGTTCTCCCGCCGTCCGCGCCGCCCCCGAACTCCGCGTTCCTGCAGTAGCGTCCACCTGAACGCCGGTTACGTGAACTATTACTATACCCGTCTGGCGTCAAGAACGGAGGCGATGGCACACAGGATCACCGAGGCCGACCAGCGGCGGATGGCGGAGTTCGCGAACACGCCGAAGTACCGGCGCAACCCGGACCTCCTCGAGCCGGACGACGAAGACGAGGAGTGAGGACCGCCGGTAGGCCGGCGTGAACGGGGCGGAATCGACTCTTCTCGCTGTTCTTTCGCGGCGTCGACGCGCGCGCCCCGACCCCCGGGTGCGTCCGTCCGCCGCCGCGCTCACCCCATCGGCCGAACGGCGACCTCACCCGGCCGGTCGAACGGCGACGAGTCCAGTGCCGTCGACGCGCACGGAGAACCCGGCGTAGTCGAACGTCAGCGCGCCGTTCCGGTCGGCCTCGGCGAGCGACCGGACGGCGTCGTCGAGCGCGTCCGGGTCGACAGCAGCGAACAGCGGCGGCAGGTCGCGGACCGTGCGGTCCGCCGCCGCCGCGACGGCCTCGAGGACGCCGGTCGACGGGAGCACCGACGACCAGTCGTACCGGCGGCGCGTGACGCGGGCACCGGCGTCCGCTCCGCCGCCCGTGTCGCGTTTCGCCATACCAGGCCGTCGCCGGCGACCGACAAAACCCTGTTGTGACGCGTTGGTGTCGACTACACTCACGTCGTCGACGGATTGGTGGCCGGGTAGCGAAGCGAGCGGGCCGTCGCGGTCCGCGACGGCGCCCGCTACGCCCCGAACCGCGCCCGCAGCACGGCGCCGAAGCCCGCCGCGCCGACGCACAGCGCGAGCAGCGCACCGAGACCGGACACCGCGAGCAGGCCGTTCAGCGCGGCGGCGACCACCAGCGGCTTCACCCAGCCCCCGAGGGCGCCCGGCTCCCGGTCGGCGGCCGACGCCCCGCCCGCCCCGGCGTCGGGTTCGTCGTGGCCGACGAGCCGGTCCGCCACCGCGAGGAACGCGACCGCCGACCCCACCGCCCACAGCACGTACGCCACGACGAGCAGCGGCACCGCGAACAGGACGCCGACGATAGTGACCGCGAGCACCAGCGACGCGACGACGAGCAACACCACGCTGAACAGCCCGTACACGAACGACCCGACGGGGTCGTCCAGCACGTCGGCCATCCGCCGCTGGGTGTACGCGGGGAACACCGCCAGCAGGACCGCGCCCACCACCAGCGTCGTCACGAACGCGCCGACCGCGCCGCCGGCCAGCCCCTGGCCCAGCGACACGTTCACGTCCACGCCCCGCGAGGCCGCGACGACCGCCGCGGCGGCGACGGACTCGAGCATGCTCGTCGGCTTCGCCCGCACGCCGGATAAATCCCCACTCATTAACTGGTCTGGGCGGAGTCCCACCGATGGAAGACGGTCGCTCGCTGCGCTCGCGCTGCGTCATCCAGGGTTCGAATCCGCGACCCCACTACATTCGGTCGCTCGCAGCGACACACGCGTCGCTGCTCGGCGACGTCTCAGTAAGTGGGTTCGGGCGGATTCGAACCACCGACCTCGGCCTTGTAAGGGCCGCGTCATGACCAACTAGACCACGAACCCACGTTCGATGGGAACCGTCGCGCGGCCTAAACCGTTTCCCTTCGGCGGAACGCCCAAACCCCGGGACGCCGTACGCGGACGCATGGTTCGGCGCGTGCTCGCGGTGGCGTGTCTGGTCGTCGTCGCCGGCTGCACCGGGTTCGGCGTGGACGGCGACGGGGCGACGACGGAGCCGACAGTCACGACGACGACACCGACCGCGGAACCGACGACCGAGGCGACGAGCGACGCGGCGACCACGGTCGAGCGGCCGCGCGTGGTCGTGCTGGACGAGACGGACGAACGCCTGGGGGCGGTGACGGTCGAACTGGCGGAGAACGCCAGCGAGCGGTACACGGGCCTGAGCGAGCACGACTCCCTCGGCGCGAACGAGGGGATGCTGTTCGTCTACGGCGGCGAGGACGAGCGCACGTACGTGATGCGGAACATGTCCTTCGACATCGACATGGTGTTCGTGGGGGCCGACGGCCGCATCAACGAGATCCACCACGCGACCGTCGAAGCGGACGACGACGACCTGACGGGGTACGAGGGGTCCGCGAAGTGGGTGCTGGAGGTGCCGTACGACTGGACGACCGAGCACGGCGTCGAGGTCGGCGACCGAATCCGCGTCGAGCGCTGACACCGGGCGTGCAGGGAGTGTTTCGATTCGTAGGAAAGTATTTTTAACAGGTCGTCGCTTTGCCTCAGGAGAATGAGTACAGCGTTCGAAGACGACGACCCCTTCGAGGAACAACGCGAGGAGGTCGACAACGCGATGGTCAGCCTGTTCGACGGCTACGGGCGGGCCCACTGGTTCGAGGCGACGGTCGCCATCGTCGCCAGCGTGTTCGCTCGCGTGCTCGACCTCGCGCCGCCCGTCCTCCTGGGGCTCGCCATCGACTCCGTCATCCGGCAGAACAAGCCCTTCCTGCCGGTCCTCCCGCGGTCGTGGGTGCCCGCCGGCGACGAGGCCCGGCTCGTGTTCATGGGCGGGCTCATCGCCGCGAGCTTCCTGTTCGGGGCCGCCTTCCACTGGGTGCGAAACTGGGGGTGGAACGCCTTCAGCCAGCACATCCAGCACGAGGTCCGCACCGACACGTACGACAAGATGCAGCGGCTGAACATGGACTTCTTCGCGACGAAGCAGACCGGCGAGATGATGTCCATTCTCAGCAACGACGTCAACCGCCTCGAGCGGTTCCTCAACGACGGTCTGAACTCCGCGTTCCGGCTGTCCGTGATGGTGCTCGCCATCGGCGTCTACCTGTTCGCCGTGAACTGGCAGCTCGCGGTCCTGACGATGCTGCCGGTCCCCGTCATCGCGGTGTTCACGTACAAGTTCGTGAAGGCCATCCAGCCGAAGTACGCCGAGGTCCGGTCGTCGGTCGGCCACCTGAACTCGCGGCTGGAGAACAACCTCGGCGGCATCCAGGTGATCAAGACGTCGAACACGGAGGACTACGAGTCCGACCGCGTCGAGGACGTCTCCCAGGGGTACTTCGACGCGAACTGGGGCGCGATCACCATCCGCATCAAGTTCTTCCCGGCGCTGCGCATCATCGCCGGCGTCGGCTTCGTGCTGACGTTCGTCGTCGGCGGGCTCTGGGTGGTCAGCGGGCCGCCGCTGTTCTTCTCGGGGACCCTCGACGAGGGCGAGTTCGTGACGTTCATCCTGCTCAGCCAGCAGTTCATCTGGCCGATGGCGCAGTTCGGACAGATCATCAACATGTACCAGCGGGCGCGGGCGTCCAGCGAGCGCATCTTCGGGCTGATGAACGAGCCCTCGCGCATCGAGGAGAACCCGGACGCCGCCGAGCTCGTCGTCGACGACGGCGAGGTCGTCTACGACGACGTGACCTTCGGGTACGACGACGAGGAGACCATCGTCGAGGACGTCTCCTTCGAGGTGGCGGGCGGCGAGACGCTCGCGCTCGTCGGGCCGACTGGCGCCGGGAAGTCCACGGTGCTGAAGCTCCTGTTGCGGATGTACGACGTCGACGGCGGCGAGATCAGAATCGACGGCCAGGACGTCTCCGGCGTGACGCTGCCGAGCCTCCGCCAGCACATCGGCTACGTCAGCCAGGACACGTTCCTGTTCTACGGCACCGTCGAGGAGAACATCACGTACGGGACGTTCGACGCGGACCGCGAGGACGTCGTCGCGGCGGCGAAGGCCGCCGAAGCCCACGAGTTCATCACGAACCTCCCCGAGGGCTACGACACGGAGGTCGGCGAGCGCGGCGTCAAACTCTCCGGCGGCCAGCGCCAGCGCATCGACATCGCGCGCGCCATCCTCAAGGACCCCGAGATCCTCGTGCTCGACGAGGCGACGTCGGACGTCGACACGGAGACGGAGATGCTCATCCAGCGCAGCCTCGACCGCCTCACCGAGGACCGCACGACGTTCGCCATCGCGCACCGCCTCTCGACCATCAGGGACGCCGACCAGATCGTCGTCCTCGAGGACGGCGAGGTCGTCGAGCGCGGCACGCACGACGACCTCCTCGCCGAGGAGGGGCTCTACGCGAACCTCTGGGGCGTGCAGGCCGGCGAGATCGACGAGCTCCCCGACGAGTTCGTCGAGCGCGCCGCCCGCCGCCAGGCGGACGTCGAGGACAACGTCGACGACTGAAAGCCGGAGGTCGAGGGGTCTCGGACGTCACGACCGAAAACCGGAGGTCGAGGAGCTCTCGGACGTCGACGACGGCGACTGGTCGAGAGGCGCCTGCGACGGCGTCGAGGACGGGCCCTCAGAAGCTCGTCCGGTCGCCGCCGCTCGCCGTGCCGCCGCGGTCCGTGTAGTCGCGGCGGCCGACGCCCTCGCCGCCGATGCCGGCCTCGAGGGTCGCGACGAGCGACGCGGCGTCCGGGAACGCCGACTCGCCGTCGTCGACGCGAGCGAGCGCGTCCGCGACGGCCGCCTCGCCGCCCGGCAGGTCGAGCACGCGGTCGCCGTACTCGTCGAGGACGTCGGCTCTCTCGAGCGGGTAGTTCTCCTCGCCGAGTTCGCGCTCCAGCGCGCGGAGTGTGACTGTCTCGCTCACGCCAGGTGGTTCGGCGGCCGGACGGAAGCCCGTTGTGGCGGCCCAGACGGGACGCGGCACCGCGTCGGCGGCGACCCGCGAGCGCGAGCGGACGGACGTCCGCGAGGGGCAGAGTACAAACCCGGGGCGCGCGTTGGCCCGCGTATGCGACTCGCGGACGCGACCTGGACGGACGCGGCTGCCCTGGAGACGGACCTGGCGCTGCTGCCCGTCGGGAGCACCGAACAGCACGGCCCGCACGCGCCGCTCGGCACGGACCACTTCACGGCGGAGACGGTCGCGACGGCGGCGGCGTCGAACTACGAGGGCGAGGTCGTCGTCGCGCCGGCGCTGCCCGTCGGCGTCTCCGAGGAGCACCGGCAGTTCACGGGGACGCTGTGGGTGTCCCCGGACACGTTCCGCGCGAACGTCCGCGAGGTCGTCGCGAGCCTCGCGAGCCACGGCTGGGACCGCGTGGTCGTCGTGAACGGCCACGGCGGCAACGTCCCCGCGCTCGGCGAGGTCTGCGAGCGCGTCACCCGCAGCGAGGACGCGTACGCCGTGCCGTTCACGTGGTTCGACGCGGTCGGCGACCACGCCGACGACATGGGCCACGCCGGCCCGCTCGAGACCGCGTTCCTCCGGCACAGCCACCCGAAGCTCGTCCGCGAGGACCGCGTCGCGGACGCCCGCGACGGCGCCAGCGACGGCTGGGGCGAGTGGCGCTCGCACACCAACCTCGCGGCGGACGTCGCCGAGTTCACGGAGAACGGCGTCGTCGGCGACCCGTCGGCGGGGGACGCCGAGCGCGGCGAACAGCTGCTGTCCCTGGCGACGGACGCGCTCTGCGAGTTGCTGGACGCGGTCGCGGACCGCGACGTCTCGCGGCCGCCGCACAAGTAGCGAGCGGCGTTACTCGTCGTCTCCGGCGTCGTCCTCGTCCCCGTGCGCGTCCTCGAGCGCGGACCGGAGCTCCGGGATGGTCGCGGCGAGGTCGCCGACCTGGTCGCGCGCGGTCTCCAGGTCCGCGAGCACGTCCTCGACGGCCGCGATGTCGGCCTCCAGGTCGTCGGCGTCCTCGAAGGCGTCGGCGCGCTCCCCGACGACGAACGCCTTCTTCGCGTCGCGGAGGTGGTCCTCGACGTCGTCGACGTCGAGGGCGGACCGCAGGGCGTTCAGCACGCCGAGCGTGTTGTCCGACTCGACCTCCCAGATGTCGTCGGCCTCGGGGAGTTCCTCGCGGGCGGCCGCGAGGTGCTCCTCGACGTCCGCGCGCATCTCCGCGGCGGCCTCGCCGAACAGTTCCTCGTCGTCCAGGGATGACTGACTCATGTCACGTGATTCGCCCGCGGCCGGTTTAAAAGTGCGCCCCGGAGTGGACGTGAACGCGGGTCTCCACGGGAGTCCGGACCGGCTCGCCCGTGGTCACCGCCGCCGACTCGACGGCAGTCCGGACCCACTCGTCCGCGGTCGACGTCCCCCTCCACTCGCCTCCCGCTCGGCCTCTCACTCGACGCGCACGAGTTCCATCAGGGGGTAGCCGTCCCGCATCGCCATCTCCGCGACCGCCTCGCGGCCCTCGTACGCGACGACGAGTTCGACCTCCATGTACTCGCCAGTCAGCTCCGTGTAGCCGTGGGTCGTGTCCAGTTCCCCGGTGAGGATGTCGACGGTCACGTCCTCGCAGAACGGCTGGTTCTCGATGGACTCCTCGATGGCGGTCTCCAGGCTCGCGGCGCTGGCCGGACTCACGGGCGTCCCCGCGAACTGGTGGTACAGCGCCCCGAACTTGATGCCCGCCTCGAAACACGCCTGCTGGACGTCGGTCGCCATACCGGGACTGCGTGCGGGCGGCGTTAAGCGTTGTCGCTGCCGACGCTCGCGAGCACCACGGCGAACCCGAGTACGCCCGCTGCCACGCCGACGCCGACGCCGGCCTGTACCCACGTCGGCAGTCCGTCGCCGGACATCGCCAGCGCCGCGCCGGCGAGCGCTCCCGGCCCGGCGGCGACCTGCAGCGTCGGCTGCACTGGCACGCGCTCGGTCGCCACGAGCCACGCGCCCGCGGCGACCGTCGCCCCCGCGACGGCCGCCAGCGACCGCACCGCCGCCGCGAGCGGCGACGACACCGGCACGCCGAACAGCGCGTACGCCGCCGCCACCGCGACGAGCGCGCCCAGTCCCCCGATTCCCCAGCTAACGCGTCGCTCCGTCCGCGTCGCCATACGCGAACTCGTCTGTGGGGCGACGTGTTAAACGGTGCGAACCGCACCTTTCATTGCCCCGGTCGTCGAGACTCACAACCGAATGGACGACCCGGTCCTCCTCACGGGCGCCTCCGGGCGCGTCGGCCAGGCCATCCTCGACGGCATCGGCCGCGACTACGACTGGCGGCTGCTCGACCGCGAGCCGCCGACGGGCGACACCGACCACGAGTTCGTCGTCGCGGACGTCACCGACGAGGACGCCGTCCGCGAGGCCGTCGAGGGCGTCGGCGCCGTCGTCCACCTCGCCGGCGACCCGCGCCCGGAAGCCCCCTGGGAGAGCGTCCTCCGGAACAACGTCGACGGCACGCGCACCGTCCTGGAGGCCGCCGTCGACGCGGGCGTCGAGAAGTTCGCGTTCGCGTCTTCGAACCACGCGGTCGGGCACTACGAGACCGACCGGCGGCCCGACCTCTACCGGGCGGGCGACGACTTCCGCCTCGACGGCACGGAGCTGCCGCGTCCCGGCAATCTCTACGGCGTCTCGAAGGCCTCCGGGGAGGTCCTCGGGCGGTACTACCACGACGAGTACGGCCTGTCGTTCGTCGCGGTCCGCATCGGCAACCTCACCGAGGGCCACCCGCCGATCGACTACGAGCGCGGCCAGGCGATGTGGCTGTCGGGACGGGACTGCGCGCACCTCTTCGACCGCTGTCTCGCGGCGGACTACGACTACGAGATCGTCTACGGCATCTCCGACAACGACCGCAAGTACTACAGCCTCGAGCGCGCGAAAGACGTCCTCGGGTACGAGCCGCGGGACAACTCCGCGGAGTGGGACGGCGCCGAGAAGGTCGCCTGACCGGCCCCAGCGGTCGCCCGCGAGGGCGCGTAGTCCGGCGAATTCGCGGGTCGTCACGGGTTGTCACGCAGAGGTGGATTTATAAGTGCGAGCGCGTAAGCAACTCCCATGAGACACTGGGGACTCAAGATCCGGATGGCCGTCGTCGGCGCCATCCTCGCGGCGTTCTACCTCGTCGCGGTCGCCGCGGCGATGGTCGTGTTCGGTGAGGGCGTCCTCCCGATCGCCATCGTCGGCAGCGTCGTACTCGTCGGCTTCCAGTACAAGGTCGGCAAGTGGTCGGCGCTGCGCAGCGTCGGCGCGAAGGACATGCCGGAGGGCCAGTACCAGTACATCCACCAGATGGTGGAAAAGCACTCCCGCGACATGGGCATCAAGAAGCCCGACCTGAAGATCGCGCGCATGGGCGTGCCGAACGCGTTCGCCGTCGGGCGGCGCGGCGCCGGCACGGTCGTTGTCTCCGAGGAGCTCATCCAGCTGCTCGACCGCGACGAACTCGAGGGCGTCGTCGCCCACGAGCTCGCGCACATCGACAACCGGGACGTCGTCACGATGGTGCTCGGCCAGGGCATCGCGTCCGTGGTCGCCATCGTCGCCCAGTACGTCGTGTTGTTCACGGGCGACAACGACCTCGCGGACTTCTTCCTCGCGATCGTCGTCGGCAACATCGTGCAGTTCATCGTGATGATCTTCGTGCTCGCCATCTCCCGGTACCGCGAGTACGTCGCCGACGCCGACGCGAAGCGCGCCATCAACAGCGGCGACCCCCTCGCTCGCGCCCTCGAGAAGATCCAGCAGGGCAACGAGCGCGCCCACGACACCACCATCGACGACAGCGTGAACGCGCTGTGCATCTTCGGCGACGACCACGGCCTCGCGCGCCTCGTCGCCACCCACCCGCCCGTCGAGAAGCGCATCCAGCGCCTCCGCTCGTAGATGCCCGGGGTCCGCGAACTCCTCGCGGTCGTCCTCGGCGCCGCGCTCGGTCTCGCGCTCGTCGCGAAGCCCCGGGAGATGTTGCTGTTGTCCGTCTTCGTCGGCCCGAACCGGCGGCGCCGCCACGACGGCCGCTACGGCAGCGACGACCACCCGTTCGGCGACTGGGCGCCGCGGCTGGTGCGCGCGCTCGGCGTCGCGTGCCTCGCCGTCGCGGGGTTCATCGCCTACCAGAGCTTCCTGTAGTCCGAGCGGCCGGCGGCGCTTGCGCTAGTCGAAGAGACCGGCGACGTCGCTGTCGCGCTGGCGGCGCCGCTGGACGTGCTGGCGCAGCCGCGTCGCGACGAGCGCCCGCTGGTCGGTCTCGGTGACGAAGTCACAGAGCAGCACGCCGAACTCGTCCAGTTCGCCGTCCGCGAGCGCTTCGCGGGCGTACGCCGCGGCGTCCGCGAACACGTCCTCGTCGTAGCCCGCGTGTTCGGCGAGCACGACGGCCGCCGCGACGGCCGCGGGCGCGTCCAGGTCGGCGAGCGCGAGCGCCGCGCCGTCGTACCGGAGCGGCGGCGGCGACCGGCGTTCGACGACCTCGGGGTCGCGCGCGAGCGCCGCGAGGAACGCGCGGACGTCGCCGACGTTGACGCCGCGGTAGTCCGCGGGGAGGGCGGCGAGGTAGTCGCCGCCGCTCTCCGCGAGTCCCGCGGCGCCCGTCCAGTTCCGGTCGCGAGCGTGGTGGACGGCCGCCGTGAACTGGATGAGACCGTGCAGCAGGCGCTCGTCGCGGCTGCCGTCCTCGAGCGCCAGCCACTCGTCCTCCCAGGCGTCGTGGGCGGCGTGTTGCCGGCCGGCGTTGTAGATGGCGATGCCCGCGCGAAGCGCCGCGTCCATACGCTCGCTTGGACTGCCGCACGCAAACGCGTTTCGTCGGGACGACGCGGCGGTCGCTCGCGGTCGCGGTGACGCAGTATAGTGGGCGAAAACCGCCCGGGCGGAACGACGCGTCTGCACGACGCGAGAGCCCTCCGTGGCTCTCGCGGTCGTGGCGCCGAGAGCAGTTACGTCCGGACGGAGTCCGCGTGAGCGAAGCGAACGCGGGCCCGTCCGGTCGTTTCGAACGAGCGCAGCGAGTGAGAAACGTCCGGACGGAGATTTGAACTCCGGTCCCTGGCTCCGCAAGCCAAGAGGATAGTCCACTACCCTACCCGGACTCACTCGTTGGTAGCCCGGGGCTACGTAAAGCGGTTACGATTCGGGGGTCGCGACCACTCGTGGCGGGCGCGTCGAACCGTAGCTGGCGCGTCGAACCGTAGCTGGCGCGTCGAACCGTAGCTGGCGCGTCGAGCTGTGGGTGGGGGCCTCGAACCGTGGGGGAGGCGGCGGGCGGTGCTGGCCGCTGGCGGGGCGGCGAGGGTGGACGGCGCCACGTACGCTTACGGTCCAGGAGCGCGTCGAATGTGTCGGTGGTCACAGGTGTCCTCCGACTCCGGCGGTCTCGTCGGCGCCGTGGCGTCGAACCCCTTCGCGGGGGAGTGGAACTGGCGGGCGGGCGCGCTCGCCGGCTTCCTCGCTGCGGTCGTCGCCGGCGTCGCCGTCAGCGTGGTGCGCCTCGAGACGCTCCGGCTCGCCGTCGCGGGCCTGTACGGCTTCGAGGGGAGCCTCCTGGCGGGCTGGGTCGCGCACCTGGTGCACGGCGTCGTCTTCGGGCTGGTGTTCGCGTGGGTGCTCTCGGACCCCGGGTTCTACCACCTCGCGGACTCGTGGTGGAAGACGCTGCTGGCGGCCGTCGCGTACGCCGTCGTGCTGGCCGTCGCGGGCGCGGGCATCATCATGCCGATCTGGCTCGGGCTGCTCGGCGGGCCGGCGCTGGGGCCGCTGCCGTACGTGACGTGGTCGCTGTTCGGCTGGCACGTCCTCTACGGCGTCGTCCTCGGCGTGGCGTACCCGGTCGTCGAGCACCGGGTCGCGCCCGACCGCTGAGGGGCGTCGCGCGTCGCGCTCGCGACCCGCCGCGGAATTGTAGTTACGTCCCTGACACGACGGCGTAGGATTATAAGCCGGTACGCAGTGGGTCCGACAACGATGCGCGCAGGTGTAGTCGCACTCGTCGACGGCTCGTTCCGAAAGATCGACTCGTACGCGGAGACGACCGCGGACGGGGACCGCGAACTGGCCCGGCGGCTCGAGGTCGACCGCGTGTTCTCGCTGCCGGACGGCGACGCCGCGTTCGCCGGCCGCGCCGCGGCCGAGCGGGTCGCGCCGGACCGCGAGGTCAGCGTCGACGAGGACGGCATCACGGTGACCGACCAGCGGCGCGTGACCACGGCGTACACGGAGGTCGTCGGGGTCCCGGGGGAGTTCGTCGCCGCCGCCAGCAGCGACGGCGCGTTCGCGTTCGACCTCGTCGGCGCCGAGACCGGGACCAGCCTGGAGCGCGCCACCCTCGACCTCGACGCGTTCCTCGACGACCGGCCGGACGCGACGCCGTGGCGCGTCGGCGTCGCCGGCCGGGGCGACGGCAGCGTGAACGGGACGTTCCACGCAGCGGACCTCCGCGCGAGCCGCGACCTGGACGCGCTCCGCGACGGCGCGACGGTCACCCAGCTCGGGCTGGCGTACGACTACGGCGGCGACGCGGTGAAGATGACGGCCGCGCGCAGCGGCTACGTCGAGGTGTACCAGCCCGCCGCCTACGACGCCGCCGAGTTCCTGACGTACGTCCGGGACGAGGTCCTGGACTACGTCGCGTGACCGGGCGCGCCCGGCGCGCCGGTGGCCGACCGGAGGTTCAAACCGGAGGGCGAGCCACACCCGGTGTGCCGCCGAACGCCACCGACGACACCGGACGCGCACCGACACCGAAAACTCTTACCCCGGCCGCGTCCTTGGCCTGAACTACGATTATGGGCGCCATAGAGGAGGTCTACGAGGACCTCGACACCGACGTGTCCCTCGAGGAGTTCCGGGACGCCGTCGAGTCGAAGGTCGAGCAGATGGGCGGGCTGGCCGACGAGGAGACGGCCGCCATGCTCATCGCCCACGAGCTGGAGGACGGCGAGGTGAACGGCGTCGCGGACGTCGAACCGGAGATGGACGAGGTGAAGTTCGTCGCGAAGGCGACGAGCATCGGGGACGTGCGGACGTTCGACCGCGACGACGACGAGAACCCCGAGGGCCGCGTGGTGAACGTCGACGTCGCCGACGAGACGGGCAGCGTCCGCATCTCGCTGTGGGACGAGCAGGCCGAGGCCGCCGCCGACGAGCTCGCGGTCGGGGACGTGTTGCGCGTGAAGGGCCGGCCGAAGGACGGCTACAACGGCGTGGAGGTGAGCGTCGACCAGGTGGAGGTCGACGACGAGACGGAGGTCGACGTCCAGGTGCAGGACGAGTACCGCGTCGAGGACCTCTCGCTGGGCATCTCTGACGTGAACCTCACCGGCGAGGTCCTCGGCGCCGAGTCGGTGCGGACGTTCGACCGCGACGACGGCAGCGAGGGGAAGGTCTCGAACCTCGTGCTCGGCGACGAGACGGGCCGCGTGCGCGTGACCCTCTGGGACGAGCAGGCGGAGACCGCGACCGAACTCGAACGGGGGGAGGTCGTGGAGGTCGTGGACGGCTACGTCCGCGAGCGCGACGGCAGCCTCGAGCTCCACGTCGGCGAGCGCGGCGCGGTCGAGCCCGTCGACGCCGACGTCGCGTTCGTCCCGGACACGACGCCCATCGAGGACCTCGAGATCGACGACACCGCGGACGTCGCGGGCGTGATCCGGTCGGCGGACCCGAAGCGGACGTTCGACCGCGACGACGGCAGCGAGGGCCAGGTGCGGAACGTCCGCGTGCAGGACGACACGGGCGACATCCGCGTCGCGCTCTGGGGCGAGAAGGCCGACCTCGACGTCGGGCCCGGCGACGAGGTTGCGTTCGTGGACGTGGAGATCCAGGACGGCTGGCAGGACGACATCGAGGCGTCCGCCGGCTGGCAGGCCTCCGTGATCCCGCTCGCGGACGGCGCGACCACCGCGGACGACGGCGGCGACGAGCCCTCGGGGCTCGCCGCGTTCGAGGACAGCGGTGACGACGCCGACGGGGGCAGCGGTGTCGGCGCCGGCGACGACAGTAGTGACGACGGCGGCAGCGGTGACGCCGCGAGCGGCGACGCTGGCGGTTCGGCGGCGAACGGCGACGACGAGGAAGTGGAGTTCACGGGCGTCGTCGTGCAGGCCCAGAACCCCGTCATCCTCGACGACGGCGAGGAGACGCTGAGCGTCGAGACGGACGCCGACGTCACGCTCGGCGAGGAGGTGACGGTGCGCGGCCGCCTGGACGACGGCCGACTGCGCGCAGAAGAACTGCACTGACTGGCGGCTGTACTGAGTCGGCGGCGGCGTCAGTCCCGGGGCTCGTCGTCGCCGTTCCCGTCGCGCGGCGTCAGTCCCGGGGCTCGTCGTCGCCGTTCCCGTCGCGCGGCGTCAGTCCCAGGGCTCGTCGTCGCGGGGGTTGTCGGGGTTCGCGCTCTCCCTGGCTTCCTCGTGGCGCGCCCGGTCCTCGTGGTCGAGTTCATCCTCGATGCGTTCTTCCTCGTGTTCCCGTTCGGCCTGCCGTCGGTCCTCGACGGCGTCCTCGGCTTCCGCCTCGTCGGCGTCGACCTCCTGGTCGGCGACGTCGCGGGCGTCGGCCTGGTGGGGGTCGTCGGTCATACACGTCGCCGTTCGCTCGCGCGCCGGAAAGGCGTGGTGGCGGCTCCCGGGCCGGCGGTTCGAGCGCCGCTCGAACCGGGCAGTCGAGACCGGCCGCGGCGCGTCGCCGGAAGCACGCGCGGAGCAGCGCGGACCGCCACACCCCGCGGGCGGTCTGCGCTCAGAAGGTCTGGTACTCCTCGAAGGCTTCCAGTGGGTCGGCCCCGTCGCGGAGTGCCCCGCGGAGGGCCGCCTCGTTCTCGCGGTCCGCCTCGGCAGCCACGAGCACGTCCTCGGCGATGGACTCGGGGACGACCACGACGCCGTCGACGTCGGCCACGACGACGTCACCGGGCGCGACGCGGACGCCGCCCACGACTGCTGGCGCGCCCCACTCGAGGAGTTCCCAGCGCGGGCTGCTGTCCTCCGGCGTCGCGAACTGCGTGAAGACGGGGAACTCCTGTTCGAGGATGAGTTCGGTGTCCCGGACGCCCCCCTCGACGACGGCGCCGCGACAGCCGGCGTTCGCGAGCGCGATCGTCGAGAGCTCGCCGATGTGGGACGAGTCCGTGTCGTTCGTGTTCACGGTCAGGACGGAGTGCTCGGGCGCGTCACCCAGCATCTCCAGGAACCGTCGGATCTGTTCGTCAGGGTCGACGCTCCTGTTCGTCCGCCCCTCGGCGGGGTACGCCACGCCGGCCGCGCGCATTCCGCGCTCCAGCGGACCGAGACCGGCGTCGAGCGTCTGGTCTCGATACCCCAGCTCGTCCATCGCGTCGGTGACGAGACCCGTGTACAACTGTTCGAAGCGGTCACAGAGCTCCGCCGTCGGAATCTGGGTTCCCATCTCGAACGTAGGTTCTCCAGGCCGCACATAAACCCTCGCGCGCCCCGGCGCCTCCACGCGACCGACGCGTCGTCCCTCGCGCTTCGACTGCCCCGCCGGGCGGCGTCGGCCGTCGAGTCACCGGACTGCGTT
Source organism: Halobacterium yunchengense (assembly GCF_037031165.1). Lineage (NCBI taxonomy): Archaea > Methanobacteriati > Methanobacteriota > Halobacteria > Halobacteriales > Halobacteriaceae > Halobacterium > Halobacterium yunchengense. The sequence goes on from NZ_JAYEZL010000001.1 coordinate 573,987, forward strand.
CGTCGTCGCTGACAGTCCCCTCCCGGGCAACGGAAACAGTTAAGCGTGCGACAGCCACCCATTGACGCATGAGCGTCGAACTCCCGTTCGCGCCGGTGGACGCGGTCATCCGCCGGCACGCGGGTGACTTGCGGGTGAGTGCTGACGCGGCGGCCGAGCTCGCACGACGCATCCAGGAGCACGGCGCGGCGCTGGCGGTCGACGCCGCCGAACGCGCGGCCGACGACGGCCGGAAGACGCTGATGGCGTCGGACTTCGGCGTCGGCGAGGTGCCGGACGCGGACTCGCTGACGCTGCCCGTCGCGCCGGTCGACCGCATCGCCAGACTCGACGTCGACGACCAGTTCCGCGTCTCGAAGGCCGCCCGCGTCGCGCTCGCGGACGTCCTGGAGGCGTACGCCTCGGAGGCCGCCGAGGGCGCGGCCGTGCTCGCCGAGCACGCCGGCCGCCGCACGGTACAGGCCGAGGACTTCGAGACGTACTTCGAGCTGGTGGAATGAGATTCGGCTTCAGCGACGCCTGCCTCGACCACGACCCCGGAGAGCGCCACCCGGAGAGCCCGGACCGCCTGCGCGCGATCAAGCGCGGGCTGGCGAAACGCCACGGCGTCTCCTACGAGGACGCCGCGCCCGCCACGGTCGCGGACGCCACCGCGGTCCACGACGCCGACTACGTCGAGCGCGTCCGCGAGTTCTGCGAGGACGGCGGCGGGAACTGGGACCCCGACACCGTCGCCGTCGAGGCGACGTGGGACGCCGCGCTCGCGGCCGCCGGCCTCGCGAAGGACGCGACCCGCGCCGCGCTGAACGGCGCGGACGGCCGGAACACGCCGTTCTCCCTGGGTCGGCCGCCCGGCCACCACGCGGTCGCGGACGACGCGATGGGCTTTTGCTTCCTGAACAACGCCGCGGTGGCCGCCCAGCACGCCATCGACGACCTCGGCGCCGACCGCGTCGCGGTCTTCGACTGGGACGTCCACCACGGCAACGGCACGCAGGACGTCTTCTACGACCGCGGCGACGTCTTCTACGCGTCCATCCACGAGGACGGCCTCTACCCGGGGACGGGCGCCGTCGAGGAGACCGGGACGGGCGACGGCGAGGGCGCGACGCTGAACGCGCCGTTCCCCGCGAACGCGGGGGACGCCGACTACTGCGCGGGGTTCGACGACCTCCTGGCGCCCGCGCTCGCGGACTTCGACCCGGACGTGTTCCTCGTGAGCGCCGGCTTCGACGCCCACCGCCACGACCCCATCTCGCGGATGCACGTCTCCACGGAGGGGTTCGGGCTGCTCGCGGACCGCGTGCGGTCGCTCGCCGACCGCACGGACGCGGCGCTGGCGTTCGTCCTCGAGGGCGGCTACAGCCTCGACACGCTCGCCGAGGGCGTCGGCGTCGTCCACGAGACGTTCGACGGCCGCGAGCCCGTCGGGCCCGACGACGACGTCAGCGACGACGTCCGCGACCTCCTCGAGGAGCTCCGGGCGACCCACCCCGCGCTGTAGCGGGACTCAGACGCGCGGGTCGAAGTACGCGGCGAACTCGGCGCCGAACTCGTCGGCGAGCGACGCCACGTCGCCGCCGGTGAGCACGTCGTAGTCGCCGGCCTCGACGACCGACTCGACGTGCGTGCCGAGCGCGACGTCCGCGAGCCGGCGCTCGGCGAACTCGCGGGCCGTCCTGACCTCGCGGGCGCGCTCCACGACGTACCGGTCGCCGTCGAGGAACGGCCCGTAGGCGTCCTCGCCGGCCGCGTACTTCTCGTAGAACCCCTCGGCGTGGGACTCGACGTAGACCGGCGGGCCCTCGTGGCGTTCGACGGCGGGGAGTTCGCTCACCGCGAGTTCGGCGAACAGGACGGCGCGGTCGCGCGCCCAGGTCGCCGCCCGCAGCACGGAGAAGCCGCGGTCGTCGAGGCCGCGCGCGAGGCCGTCCCGGGACCGGTAGAGCTGGGGGTAGAGCTGGTCGTCGACGAGGTCCGGCGCGTCGAAGACGACGGCAAGCGGCGTCGTCCCGCGGTCGGCGACGTGCTCGCGGACGTCGGCGGCGGTCAGCGGGTCGGGCGTCGACGGCTCGAAGACGGCCTCGCCGGGGTCGGCGAGGAACTCGCGCGCGTAGTGAATGACGCGGGCGACGTTCTCCGCGGCGACGACCGCGGCGACGTTCCGCTCGGGGTCGGTGGGGTCGACGACGACGAGCGGGTCGTCGAAGGACGCCGCGGCGTGGTCCTCGGGGTCGACGACGACGGGCGGCCGCCAGCCCCGCATCGCCTCGAGCGTCTCCCGGAAGCCGCCGTACTCGACGACGAGCAACTCGGTGAGGTAGCCGGAGAACCCGCGCGTGCGGAGGTCGCTGCCGTACGCGCCGACGCCCTTCAGGAACTGCTTGCAGAGCCGGACATCGGCCGCGAGGTCGTCGGTCAGCCGCGCTTCGAGGTACGCGTTGTGGAAGGGCGTGCGGTCGACCGCGGACTGGATGTCCGTCGCCGCGTCGAGGCGGTAGCACGGCACGAGGTCGACGTCGTACCCCTCGAACTCGCCTTTCACGTAGGGGTGTTCGGCGTACTCCTCGCGGCCGTCGGGCAGCACCGCGTTCCCGACCTGGAGGCCGTAGGCTTCGAGGGCGTCCCGGGGGAGGTCGGACGGGAACCGCACGAACAGGTCGATGTCGCGGTCGCCAGCCACCCACGTCCCGCGCGCGGTGCTGCCGACCTGCACCACGTCCGCGTCCACCGGGAGGTCCGCGATGGCCTCCCGGGCGCGGTCCGCGAGCCGTTCGGCCGCCGCGGCGAGCGCGCGCCGCTCGGCGGGCGTCGGGTCGACGCGCTCGCGGACCGCGTCGACGACCGCCTCGAAGTCGCTCATACCGACGGCTTCACGCGGCCACCCCTTTGCCGTGTCGATGCCCGGGCCTGCTGGCGAAACGAAAGCCATTTCAAAACACGCCGGCTACGGTGGCCTGCAAGCCGCCATAGCTCAGTTGGTAGAGCACCTGGTTGTTACCCAGGTTGTCCCAGGTTCGAGCCCTGGTGGCGGCGCTTCTCCGACGCTCACTCGCGCAGCGGCGCGAGCACGGAAATCCCGACAGGCTAAAGGTTCGGCCGCGGGAATCGTGAGTCGAGGGGCCTTAGCTTAGTCTGGTTCAAAGCCCCCGGCTCATATCGGCCGTCGTCCGGTTCGGTGGCCGTGGGACACCGGGTGAGCGGTGGTTCAAATCCGCCAGGCCCCACGTTTCTGGCACGTCGACCGCCGAGCGCTGTCTGCGCGAGGCGTCGACAGCAGTAACTGGGGTGAGCGGATTTGAACCCTGGAAGGCGCGCGCAGCGAGCGCGGCGAGCGAGCACGCCTTCCTCCGGTTCAAATCCGCCAGGCCCCATTCCTGCGACCGCAACCGACGAGCACCGCGGAGCGTGTGCGAGTCGTTGCGTGCAGTGAATTGGCGAGCGGATCTGCACGCCGTCGCGACCGGAGGGAGCGACGGAAGTTCAAATCCGCCAGGCCCCACGTTTCTGGCACGTCGACCGCCGAGCGCTGTCTGCGCGAGGCGTCGACAGCAGTAACTGGGGTGAGCGGATTTGAACCCTGCGAGACGAACGACGTGAGCCTCGCTCCGGTTCAAATCCGCCAGGCCTCGAAGCATTCCGTTTTACGATGACGGATGGTTTACGACGAAGGCTTGCCAGTCCGTATTCACAATCGAGTGGAAGTACCCCGTCCGATGAAGCTGTACTTCGAGTAGCGTGTCTGCGTTTCGTGCTCAGTCGAAGAAATGAATGCCGAATGGTGGTCGTACCGCGTCAGTCGTCGATTGTGACTGTCTCTTGGGTGACCACGGTCTCGGAACCGCCAGACCCGACGGCGACGACTGTTACTTGAACGTCCCCACTGCTGACGTCCAGGTCTCCGCTGGAATTATTATATAGGGTTAAGGAATCGCCGACACTGGTGAGAGTGTCGTTCTTGCCATCAGCGGAGACGACGAGTTCCTCCGCGTTCCCTTCACTGATCCATGTCACACTCGCTGTGCCGTCGTCGTTCTCACTCACGTCGGCCCCAGCGTTCACGTTCTCGTTGACGGAGTCGCCGAACCCGAGCACGAAGCTCGCGATGACGGCTGCGAGAATCACCGTGATGGCGACCATCAGGATGACACCGATGACTGGCGATACGCCCCGTTCGTCCCGGTCAGGGATTTCGAAACTGATTTTCATTGTGGTCCTGCGCGCGGTCCTGGCCCCACCCGCGCTTACACACACAAGTGACTACCTCGTAATAAACTCATCGGGAAAACACTTCAAGTGGTCGATAACTGGCTTGCTGGCGTCTGACACGGGTCGTTCGCGCGTCACAGGGTGGGCCGGGCCTCGGTGACGAACCGCGTGGTGGGGCGGGCCGCCGCGGAGCCCTCCCGCAGTGTCGTCCGCGTCGCGGGTCGGCTGGACGGACCTCCGCCCGTGCACGCGACCCCCTGGCGCCGGCGAGGAGCGTGCGGCACGCCGTCCCGGCTGGAAGTCACGCCGTGGCAGGCCCGGAGGTCTCGCGACGCCGGACGTCTCACTCCAGTCGCCAAACGAATGGTGTCGTCACCACGGCCCTGACTGTCGAATCCTCGCGGTGCAGCGCGCCGCGTCGCGCCCCGTCGCCGACGCCGATAATCGCCGCCCGGCACCGCCCGGATTCGAAACCCTTTTTCCTGCAACCGCCGTCTCACCGACTGGCGCCGCCTTAGCTCAGACTGGGAGAGCACTCGACTGAAGATCGAGCTGTCCCCGGTTCAAATCCGGGAGGCGGCATTCCTCATTCACTCTAATTTCATTCGCACGCAGACACCGCCTTACGGCGATTTTGCGGCCGAAATGCCGATTAGAGTTGACCATGGATTCACTCGCGCCCCGACGCCTTCTGGCGCTTCGCTCTCATTTGAATTGGGAGGCCCTTGTAGTTACTCGTGCCCCTGTACGACCCACACAGCCACTAAGACGCTGAATCTCTCTTCAGAGAGGGGGCGCACGCGGCAATAGCGCGGGAGGGTATTCTGAGGTCGCTAACGAGTCCATAGAGCGGGCCCAGGAGAAGAGCAGAGGAAGACGCCTGCCAGATATTATCTTCGCTCATGGCGCAGTCTACGCGCGCTCACGAGATGTAGCGGATTAGGCAGATGACTTCGTCGGCCCCGGAGCCCACAGGTCTTCCTCTTCATCCTGCTTCTCTGAATCAGAACTGGGAATTCCTGGTCCCCACGTCGAGCGACAGTCTTCTTCGGACGATGGCTGGCCCGTCACCAGAACGGGGAATCCATCTTCCTGAGTCCAGTCATCGCGATGGTGCGCGCGCTGATGGACCTCCCGACTCAGCAGTTCAATATTCTCATGTCGATTGTCCCACGGGACACTGTTTCGATGATGGCAGTGGTAGTCCCCACCCGAGAAGACTTTCTCTGGGTCGGCTCCCTCAGCGATAGCAACTAACTGGTGGAGTCGGACAGCGTCGTTCTCTCTGGTTCCAGGGATTCGAGATTGCGCGCGTTCGTATCCACTACTGTCCAGCCCAAAACTGGCTCGCTGGACGCGAGTGGCGACATGCTGTCGACGCTCGACGCCATGCTGACTCATCCAGTAGTGGATCGTTCCTCGATGTGTACCCCACTCTTCTTCCAATTCCTTCAGCGTCTTCCCCTGTTCGAAGTACTGTTCTCGGAGCGCATCCTCGAGTTTGTACTTTTCAATCGGAGCGAGCTTGTCGTCCAGCGTGAGTCCCCTATGAGTCTCATCGTCAGATTGGCCTGAGTGGTTTCGAAGTGCACCCTCTTCGAGGAACACCTTCGAACACCCGTCAATTGGACACTTGAAGATGTCCTGGCTGGGTGACTGATTAGCCCCCTCGCGGGCACTCCGAATTCGTTTGAGTTCATCACGGCTCTCGGTCCCGTTCATAGCGAACTCCCTCTCATTTCAGATATGCTAACTAATTCGGCCCTCTCACTATAGGAAACGGAAGAGATAGGGAGGGGAATCATAGTCCCACCTCAATTCCCAGTTCTTCGCGGCGCTCTTCTGGGATTTTTAGTTCGTAGCCATCGAGGTAGTAGTAGCGCTTGCGCCCATCCCTAACGGACTTCACGGTGAAGGGTGTCGAATCGTCGTCCTGCATCTTCCTGAGTGCCTCATAGACCTGTGTTTCTCCTCGGTCAACTCGGGGATGCTCAACGATCTCAACCTTCCGAGCGAGGACTAAATCGCAGAGAGCATCCTGAACTCGGTCGACGATTGGATAACCGACTTCCGGTCGATCCTGGCGAGTATATTTGGTGATTCCCAGCCCTGGGTCGTATTCGGACCTCTTCGAAACAGCGTAATCAAGAACCTGTTTTCGGTGCTGGTCGTTTTCGAGGAACTTCCGCCTACTGCTCTTGGTTGAATCACTGGTATGGGCGTCCGTATCTGAGTTTCTCTGGAAGAGGGTAGTTAGAACGTCCTCCACAACCTCCCGATCTCGCGCCATATAGAACCCGACCTGTTCTGCAAGCCACCCCTCTGACTCATGTCGATCATCAGCAAATCGTGTGTCGTTGAGATTCCCCTCAATGATAGCGTCAATCGTCTCTGAAGCAGCAGAGTCGAGCATCGTTTGATACCGGCTTTCTACGTCAAAGCTCGCTTCAATCTCCCCGAGGGAGTCAGGCACTTCATTATCGAGTTTGACCGGTGGCGAATCATGTGAAGCGTTGGGCTGATTGTTCGGAGTCAGTTCTTCTGGAAGGTCTTCCGTTTCGAGGGGCGCTACTCCGAGGTTCGAAACTACGTGGTAGATTCCTCCACTCGGATGAATCGACCCGGGAAGAACGACGTACCAATTATGAGCGCGTACCTCACCCGCCTGGTCGAGATCGCCCTTAGCCTTCGAGTTCTGGACGCTACCAGTGTTCTCGAAGGTTTGATGATATCCCGTTCCCGAACCCGACTTCACCGTTAATGTGTTCGAGTCTGCAGGAAAGAGGTCTGGCCGGTCATGGTCAGTGAATACCAATCCCTCCGTCTCATGACTGGGTTTGCCAGCGTACAAGCAGAATCCTCTCACACCATCCCTGCGAATCTGCTGTATTGCAGTCCCTCCACGAACAAGCAAAGATTCTGCTTCATCTGAGTCCAAAGAGCAGCGACCCTGGATAATTGGGGCCTTTCCCTCAGAATCAAGCGGCATCAGCCGAATGTTCCGCCAACCTGAATCGGCTAATGCACTAAGATACTCCTTGAGGAGATTAGCCCGCTCGTCGTTCGAGACGTTACAAGTACAGAGGTCGTTCTCATGGTTACAAGCTGTTGGTGCTTGTAGCGCCTGCGCTAAAACACGCTTAGAACCAACCTCAGCCCCCACAACCTCATTAGCGTCGCTTCCAAATTCACTCATGGAGTTCGAGTTCCTCCTCGGCTCCCGGAGCTCGGCGTTGGTCGAGTTCCACTCCCATGTTCGTCTCGGGGGTCCCGGTTAGGCACCCGCCCCCGAACACCAGTCCATTCATGATCTATCAGTCGTTCTTAGCGAGTTCAGCAGCCCCTCGCTCCAAAAACTGATTCCACGTCAGGCCAAGATTCTCCTTGACCTCTCTGGCCTTTGAAATCGATTTCTCATGGGCTGCAACGTCATTATAGCCATCCGGGTATGCCATGCTAATTCATGGGGATTGGGGAATATCAAGGACCGGTGTCCCCTATTGGGGTATAGAGGAAACTTGGTCATTATCATAAGATAAAATATACTTACCCCAGGACTAGAAATACCGGTAGAGAGATTACATAGGATACAATTTGCGGAATTTCCCCAACATCCCTATCCCGTATAACTCCATTATTAGACATATGGGATCGAGCATTCCAGAGGAGGGAGTCAAACAGTTCGTCGAGGAGCAGGTGGAGGAGATAATTTCTGAAGTCGAGCAGGCCGTTCAGGAGTATCAGAAGCAGCAGTTAGCAGTCAAGTTTGAGGAATTGACTCAAGATGTTCAATCCGAACTCGAAGGCCGAAACGTCGATACCAGCCGAGCGAACACGCGGGAAGTCGTTCAAGAGAACCTGCTTGAAACGATATCCGGGACCGAGCGGCTGGAAGGACGAACTATTGAGATTCCCGTCGGCGGTCGAGCCAACAAGAGGGAGTCGACAAAAATGAAGCTGACGGACCGCGACCCACCGACGAAAACCATCGAAGTGCCCATCGAAGGTGGCGACGTAGAGAATCCAGAGACCGTCGAGAAGGAAGTCATCGACCCAGACATGTCAGACGCGAGGTTATCCGAGGGAATGAGCACTGAGGAAGTAGCGCGGCTCAACGAGTACGGAGAGGGCGACGAAGATGAAGGGGAAAAGTCCCGCGCAGACGACGTTCCGGAAGGCGGCTTCCCTTGGTACCAATGACGATGAGTGAGTCAGATTCCGGATCTGTGACGCCGGCAGATGCCGATCGAGTCGTCAAGCGGGAGAAGAACCAAGCCTACAATCCGGCAGTCTCCACGGAAGAGGTTGCCGAAAAGCTCGGTATCAGTACCGAGGAAGCGTTCGACCTACTCGAAGAAGCCCCTCGGCCCGATGGGAAGCCCGTAGGAAACACCACAATCTGGTGGTAATAGACGTACAGAACCCAGTCAGAGAAGAGTCTGAATTTATCTCCATCGGTGTTGTCTCCACCTCTTCCCTGAATCACTCGAATCAACATCCATGACCGGTGACAAAGAGGACGAGTATCTCGGTCGCGAGATCGACGCCGTCCCGAAGGTCGAACCAGCCGAGGAGTGCAACGGGAGAAAGACTGAACGCCCCGAGGACGGAGATCGAGTGTTCGCCGGCTACTGTTCACTGCCCGCCGGATGGGGAGTCGTCGAAGGCGGGGAGGACGGGCGACGGTGCAAGTTGCATGGTGGAGTACCTGGTGGCGGTGCGCCAGCGAACAACCAGAACGCGACCAAGCACGGGCTGGACGCTGATCCTCATCACTACTACCAATCACTGCCTCCCAAAGAGCAGCAGTTCATCGAGGAGTTGGCGAGGACCATCGAAGATCGAGTGCGTGAGAACACGGGGAGCGTCGACCACACAGATCGGATTCTGTCGCGACAGGTCGCGATCCAAGTGCACATCTCAACGAAGGCGTCCAAGTACGTCGAAGGGAAGTCCGGGCTGGTTCAGAAGATGCAAGGTCGGCGTGAGGCAGCTCCGCTACTCGAAGAGGTACGAAAGTACGATAATTCGATCTTCCAGAGTCTCAAGGAACTCGGCGTCCTCGAAGACCCCGAGAGTGCGAAAGCCGACAGCGTCGATTCTTGGCGGGAGTTCCTCGAAGGCGGGGAGAATTCCGAATAGCTCGTGAGCGCGCGTCTCTGCGATTCCTCGCTCCATCAGACCAAATCCGCTGATTCAGAGGACGATTGGCAGGAAGCGGGCAATATGGCGGCCTCTGTGGAGATGAGGGGGTAAGTAGATAGCGGGAGCATCTTTTTTGGAAATGAGAGTCAACCACCTGACATGGTAGAAAGCCGGCAGGGAAGTCAGTCCACTAGCAGTTCATTGTCAGCGAAGTTCCGCGAACATTTATCCGGCTTCTCGATTCTGACAGGAGTGATATCATTCATAGCAGGGAATATTCTTCTTTACCTGTTCAAATCAAGTACCGTGCGTTCCCGATTCGTAGGTGGGTTTCAATTGACTTCGGGGAGTTCTCCTGCGGAACTTGGTGCTTCTGTTCCGCCAGCTTGGAAGTTGACTTCGTTGAGGTACTATTTGGCACACAATGCCGAATTGTACGTAATTGCAACCCCAGATTCCGGAATTGCTAGGTCGTTTAGATACTCTCCGGGGGCATTTTCGCTTGACGTAATTGTCTGGGCCATACCGATGGGTGTACTTCTCCTAAGTGGTTACTTGGTAGCGAATCAGCATGAGTTGAGAAGTATAAGTGAAGCAGTATTCCGCGGTAGTTCTGTCCTCTATGGATATACCATAGCAGCAATACTAGGCACACTATTCGTTGAAATAGTAGTAAGGGGGAACAATGTGACCATGGAGATGGGACCAACTACAGGATCAGTAATTCTCCTTGTCGGAATTGTCTGGCCGATTCTTTTCGGTGGAGCAGGGGGAGTAGTTTCTTTCATTTTGCGCGAATCTACTAAGGAGGTCACACCATAGAAGCGGCCTCACAAAAATCCCTGAGACACCAACTCTCGAACTCATTTGATTGACCATACGATTAAGCATCAATCACGTCAATAGGACGTGACCGGGGTCCATCTCATGCCTGAGCGGTCGGATTCTAAGACGAGATACCCTCTTACTCGTAGAGCCCAGATCCGCCAATACGGCGTTGCTTGGAATGACGCTGAAGGTCCATGGTACATAGTAGAGGTGCGTCAATCGTTATTTAATTGGAGGAGGGTCAGAATGCCACCATCATGAAAGGAAATGTTGAATATTCTGAATTAGAGGAAAAGACACCATTTACAGAGAGTCTTCGGGGGCGAGTTATTCCAACGGGATTCATCTACGCCCCAGGTGAGAATGAGGAGCTCCCCGATTTCACTGAGGATGAAGATTGGGTCAGCTTCATCCCAAGTCCAGATGGCGAACTCCATTTCCTTTCTGCAGAGCCGATTTCTGGAGTCTACTTTGGCAAAGAACCAGAGGACCCAGACAGTGATTTGAATATCCCCTTCTTGGAACTCTACTATCAAAGATTATCTTGGCCGGACATCGCCGGTTTATTCACGAATATTCTGGATGATATTAGAAACCTTGCAGCGTCACTTTCTAAATTAGCGGTTTTTCAAAGAACACTCTCGGAATCAACAGTAGGATTACAACGTCTCATTCAAAGTGAGTTAGAATACATATTCATGGTTTCACGGAGTATGTATGATCACCTGCAGTTTGTGGCTGGGAACACATGGGACAAGGTGGTCCCGACGAGAGAGGGGGATGATTTCAGTGCCAGTCTACCCACAAGCTCATTCAAAGATATTGCATTGAACGGTGGAGAACCTGTTCCCGCGGATACTCTTCAGAGCAAGTATGGATTCCCGGAAGGACTCGCTGAATTCTACTCAAATGAAGCAGAAGAGTTCAAGAAGATACGAAATTTCCGAGATGAAGTAGCACATCAAGGAAACTCTCCAGACGCGATATTCCAGACAGAAAACGGATTAGCCGTAGATGTTGAATCTAATCCGTACTCCAGGTTTGACATATGGAAAGATAACCAAGTAGATGAAAATAACCTTGCTCCACTCTGGCCGTTCGTAGCTCACATCGTAGACCACACCATCTCTGCGTTGGACCGGTTCGTATCTGGATTACTGGATAAACCGCTACATCTCCCCCACGAACTGGCTGAGGGATATAACGTGTATCTCCGAGGGCCTCACATCCCCAATATTGATCAGACAGAGAATCTCAAAATGGAAGATGAGTGGGGCGAGGAGTTTATCGAGACAGTAGAAGGTCAAATTTGAACACAGATTTGATCAGCTCAATGTGGGAACCAGCTTCGTGATGTTTCCGCTAACACACTCTCTGGTTAGATGAAGTACACAGCGCGAGGCTGCTCGGGGACGATTAAATAAAATTGACTGAGGGTGGAAGGCCTACTCGTCGGCGTCCTTCGCCGCTTCGACCTTGTCGTAGACGACCGAGTACCCCTCCTCCGTGAAGCGGTACTTGCTCGGGTCGGCGTAGGGCCGGAGAACGTACCGTCCAACGGCCGTGTTCACCTTGTCCTTGACCTCGTTGAAGTCGTACCTGTCTTCGACTTCTTTGAGGAGGTCCCGGGTGATGCCCTCACGGTCGCAGACCTGATCAACTAGTGTGTGGAGCGCACTCGCGTTACCCCAGGGGGCCGCGTTCCGAGTGTCGCGCCCGGGGTCGTACTCCACATCCAGGATAATGGGGTTCGTCCCACCCTGGAACTCCTTCACGAGGTAGCCCTCCTCGGTAAGGTCGTTTAGGAGACGAGTGTAATCGAGCGAAGTGAGTACCCGCTCCTTGTCGTCTATGACGTCCTCCACGTCGTCCTTGTCCTCCACGTCGTCTTGGAGATCAGGACGGTTGAACGTCTGAGGCCCGTGAACGTGGGCTATAGTCAGTACTACTCGGCGTCGTGCCGTGGTCAGTTCTTCCCACGGCGTGAGTTCGTCAGTTGGTGATGAGCTTGTCGTCGAACTCATTCATTCTGCGTCCGCAACACCGCAGAATAGGAAAACTATTTCATAGGGCCCTCCTAACGATGAAGCAAGCCCTCATAGCCTCCAGTGCGGCGGGGACCCCAAGTCCCTGCGGACGGGGGCGTTTAGGGGGCGAGGCAGCTGGCCCGCGTGATTCCTTGGCAGGTGGCGCGGGCCGAATCGCGTTCAATTGTTGTGTTCAATCGTAGGCTGGGATCGCCAGCGTTTGCCGTAAACAATGTCAGGTTGGGACTTAAGTTTTCCCCCATCGAAAATCCCGGGTATTGAATCAATCATTGATTTCCGGGCCTTTCCCTATATTTTAGAATTCGGCTGGGTTTAGGAGGTAAGCGAGTGAGCGTCTGGATTACTCCTTGAAATTATCCTACTGAGCGCTTCTAAGACCTAAATACGAGTTTGCCAAAGCCGATTTCAATCCTTCAGAAAGAATTCCTGGAACCACATCCAGAATTCTCCGGGAATTCAGGTTCATTTCTGCGAAGAACTTATGTTTGCACAGTATGACTGTACGAGCGAGCCATGGAAACCACAGCAAAATTAGAATACGGGCCGCTGGAGGTGGAGATACACGCTTTTGACGACGAAGAGTACCAACAAGAAGTTCTAAATCTTATTCAGTTCATTGAGGACAATCAGGAGTCTTTGGACGAACTCGGTGAGGCTTCTGAGCCCGCGGAGATAGATCATTCCAAATCTGAAGTAGTGTCCCTGGAAGAGTTTGAGGAGAGCGGTCAAGAAGAATCAGAAATCGAAGTCACCAGCCAGGACGAGGAGTCAGGGCCACTGGCAGAAATTGCTTCAGAACTGAGAGTCTCCGAGCCAAGGTTGGAAAGATTCATCTATGTAGACCCTGATAAGGATGATTTCCCCGTTTTGTATATCGATGAGATGGGAGATATTGGTGATAGGAAGACAGACCGACAACGGATCTCTTCGCTTATTCTATTATATGTCTGGCATGAGTACTATGGTGAAGAGAGAATCAAATCTTCATCTCTGAAAGATGCCCTCGAACTTTCCGACATATCCTCGTCAGGCATGGGGAACATGTACCAGGGCGAAGGTGACCGCTATTTCGACCGACGAGGTAGAGGACCCTCGGCTACAGTGAGTCTCACTCCCCCAGGTAAGAGGCAAGCCAGGAAGCTGTTGAAAAGATTCGCAGAGGCGCAAGAATCGGACCAGGATTAGATATTATCCAGATATCCTCGCCGCTGTTCAACCTTCACCGCCTCATCGCGCTTATCGTAGTGCTTGTCGAGAACGTCTTGTCCGACATTCATGCGGTCGGAGACGACTTTCTCGGGCACGTCTTCGGTCAGGAAGTAAGTGATGGAGCCGCGCCGAACGTCGTGGGGAGAGACGTTGACTGGGCACTTGCTGTAGCCGCCGTAGGATCCTCCCTCGCAGTTGTCGGGGTCGCGTCCCTTCGGGCACTCAGCATAGAAGCAAGGGCGAGTGACGCGATAGACGGCGTCCCGAATGCTTGAGCGATTCATGCGGCCATTCCGGCTCGTGAGCAGGGGTTCACGGCCCTCATCATCCTCAACCGGGTGACGATTCTGCTCGATCCAATCTTCGAGTAGACGGCAGATTTCGGCGTCCAAGGCAATCATCCGCTCTCCCTCTCTCCCATTCTTCAGCGGAGTCCCGGTGTCGGGACGGTGGTGCAGTTCGACACGCTCTCCGTCTGGGTCGTAGTCGTCTACGTCGAGGGAGTGGAGCGTCCCGAGTCGAATTCCGGTGTGCCAGAGGAGTTCCATGATGACGTGAGCGCGAGACGCCCACTCGAACTTCCGCTGGTATTCCAGCAGTTCCCCGGCCGCGTCGGATCGAAGGATGCTCTCGCTCTGTTCGTCGGTCTTCTTCAATTCCGGCATCAGGGCGTCGAACTTCTCGTGCAGGTCCTGCTCAACTGCATCGATGGACCCGCACCAGCGAATGAAGATTCGGAGAGCGTCGAGTTGGCCCTGTAGTGTGATGGGTTTCAGCCCGCCGTCGTCTCTCCGCCACGTCTTGAACCGCTGAAGATCGCGGCCGGAGAGGTCGTTCAGGTTGTCGAGCCCCTCAACGTCCTGGCACCACCGGATGAAGTGCTTGAGGCGGTAGTGATAGCCGCTGAGGGTGCTTTCTGAGACTTCGTTCTTCCGTGCTTCGAGGTACATCTCTTTCGCCGCAGCCGGCGAAATGGGTTCAATTTCTTCGCTCATGGGTTGGTTCTCTGAAGCGCAGAAACGACGAGTAGAGCGAGTGAAACGCCCAAAATCCATGAGCTGTCCCCGGTTCAAATCCGGGAGGCGGCATCATTCTGCGGCCGACAACGCGAACGAGCGCAGCGAGTGAGCCGTCGGCCGCGAATATGCGACCCGAGCGGATTCTGAACCCGACGAGTCGCAACCGTGAGCGGAGCGAACGGTCCGTCTCGACTCGGTTCAAATCCGGGAGGCGGCATTTTCCTGCGACCGAGGGGAGCAGTGGAAATGCTCCCGACCGCGATTCGAACCCTGGAAGTCGCAACCGCGAGCGCGGCGAGCGGTCCGTCTTCCATCGGTGCAAATCCGAGAGGCGGCATACTCACACTTTTCCGCCTCGGGTGTCCTCGCTCGCGTCGCTCGCCGCGGTACGCTGATTCGATCGGGGAGCGGGGAGCGCGCCACAGTGACGTGTTCCCATAGTTTGAATAGCGTCTCCGACGGCGTCTGTTGCATCCACGATGAGTCAGGCGACGCTGGGCTCGACGCCCTACCAGAACTCGAGTCTGTTCTCCGGTTACTACCTCGACGAGCGAATCTACGACCTGGACGACTGGGACTGCGACGAGGAAGCGAGCGAGGCCTTCGACGACCTCCAAGTCCTCTGGGACCTCGAACGCGACCTCGTCGACTCCTACAACGAAGACGAACTCCTCGACGCTTGGATCGACGAGGTACTGGACGTCCTCGGCTACGACACGCTCTCAGAGACGACAATCCCTGACGGCGGCGGCCACAACGACCGACTGCTCTTCGATTCGGGGGAGACGCGCCGGAATGCGGCCAAACGGAAGAAAGACGGCGACGTCGAGGCCGCGTACAGTCTCGCGTCCGTCGCCCTCGAGGCGAAACAGTGGAACGCGGACTTCACCGCGCGGTTCAGCGAACAGCGCTCCTACCGCGACGCCTCCCACCAGATCAAGTACTACCTCGAACACACGCCGGACAACCTCCAGTGGGGGATTCTGACCGACGGCCGCAAGTGGCGGCTGTACGGCACGAAAGACTACGCGACCGAAATCTACTACGAGGTCGACCTCCCGGAGCTGCTCGATTCGGGGAGCCTGGAGCAGTTCAAGTACTTCTACGCGTTCTTCCGACCGGAAGCCTTCCACGAGACCGCGGGGACGTCGTTCCTCGACACGGTCTGGAACGAATCCGAGACCGCCGCCCAGGAACTCGGCGAGGACCTCCAGGACAACGTCTTCACGGCGCTGCGCGTGCTCGGCGAAGGCTTCCTCCACACGAACGACCTGGACATCGACCCCGACGACGAGGCGGCGCGAGCGGAGCTAAAAGAACAGTCACTGGTGTTGCTCTACCGGCTGATGTTCGTCCTCTACGCCGAGTCCCGAGGCCTGATTCACCCAGAGGACCCGGACAAGCAGGACGAGTACGAGGAGCACTTCAGCCTCACGCAGTTGCGGTCGGAGATCCACGACGACATCCAGTCCGGCGACGACTTCGAGGACTACAGCGGCCACTCCACGCAGAAGTGGAGTCGCCTCGAGGACCTCTTCGACCTCGTCGACGAAGGCGAGCAATCCCTGGGAATTCCGCCGTACAACGGCGGGCTCTTCGACGACGACCAACACGAGTTCCTCGCGAACAACGAAGTCTCGGACCGCCACATCGCGGAAGTCATCTACCGCCTCGGTACGACCGAGGGTGACGACGACGAGTTCGTGCTGGCGGACTACGCGGACCTGGACACGCGCCACCTCGGCAGCATCTACGAGGGCCTGCTCGAGCACGAGTTCCGGATCGCGTCCGAGCAGTACGCCGCGGTCGCGGAGGACGGCGGGCAGGTGTGGAAGCCGGCGACGGAGGTCAGCGTGGCGGACGCGGTCGAGACCGTCGACGAGGGCGAGCTCTACGTCGTGAACGACGACGGCGAACGGAAGGCCACGGGCGCCTACTACACGCCGGACTACGTGGTCTCGTACATCGTCGAGGAGACCGTCGACCCGCTGCTCGAGGACATCAAGGCGGACCTGCGCGCGGACGGCCTCGCGGAGGGCGACCGCGAGTTCTTCCGGCGGTTCTGGCAGGCGGTGAAGGACCTGAAGATTCTGGACCCGGCGATGGGGAGCGCGCACTTCCTGACGAGCGCGACGGGCTACCTCACCGAGCAGGTGATGGAGGTCGTCCGCGAGCAGGAGATCCAGTCCTACGACGAACAACACCTCCGCCGCGAGATCGCCAAGGAGTGCATCTACGGCGTGGACGTCAACGGGATGGCCGTGGAGCTGGGGAAGCTCTCGATGTGGCTGGAGACCCTCGCCGCGGACCAGCCGCTGGCGTTCCTCGACCACCACCTCAAAACCGGGAACTCACTCGTCGGCTCCGACATCACCGAAGTGCTCTCCGACGACGTCGACGACGAGGGCGGTCAGTTGACGCTGATGCAGGCGGCGGCGCGCGCTCGGAAGAACACCCTCGAGCACGTGATGGAGTTGATGCAGGAGTTGCTGGCCATCGACAACGAGACGCTGGAGGACATCAAGTCGATGGAGGAGATCTACGACGAGATCCGCGACGACCCGCTCTACCAGCGGCTCTTCGAAATCGCGAACGTCCACACCGCCGAGGAGTTCGGCCTGGACGTCCCGGAGGGCGTCTACGAGGAGATGGCTGGCGCCATCGACGACGCCGACGACTGGGCGGAGATCCGCGGCGAGGACTGGTTCGCGTCGGCGCAAGCGATGGCCGACGAGGAGGACTTCTTCCACTGGGAACTCGAGTATCCGGAAGTATTCTTCGGGCAGGGTGGGGAGAAGCGCGAAGATGCGGGCTTCGACGCTGTCATCGGTAACCCACCTTGGGGACACCCTGGGGAAAACAAAGACTACCTCAAAGTCAAATTCAGCGAGATTGTTAAGCGGCTACCGGATACGTTCGCTTACTTCACCGAAGAAGGACTCAGATTGGGGAAGGATACAGCGAACTATGGGCTAATACTCCCAAGTGTAGTTCTATTCCAAAGCGAGTATTCCAAATTACGTCGAGAGCTCATTGGATCTGGACTTAGTCAAGTTTCTGACCTCGGGGAGGGCGTATTCGCTGATGCGGTCGCACCTTCTGCTGTAATCATTGGTTCAAGGATCGCCAACACGACCGAATTGAGTATACGAAATCTCCGAAGTGAGGACCCACAAACCCTCGGGAGCAATCTCGTTGGAGCAATTGAATTTCCGATAGAAAGCGTCCTTTCGGAGGAAGATGCAGTCATTCCAACGTATAAAATAGAACATAGGAGAATACTTTCCGAGTTACAGGAGCAGCACGGACGCTTGGGGAGTCGATTCGATGTTGAACAGGGAATCCAAACTGGAGGTGACGAAGCGTTCACAGTCTCCGAGTCGGAGATGGAAGAGTACAACTTGGAAGAAGAACTCCTGCATCCGGTTCTGTTCGGATCTGATGTAACTCCTTTCTTCGTTTCAGAGCCGAATCGGTATATTCTCTACATAGAGCGGGATATAGAGGCGAATCAAATCCCGCAAACAATCGAATATCTTGAACAATACAGAGGCAGTTTGGATTCCGTCAGCGAAGTAGAAAAAGGAATTCGACCGTGGTACACTCTTCATAGGCCACGAAATCCAGATATTTTTGAACAATCCAAAGTCCTTCTACGACAGACAGGAGACACACTGATAGCAGGACTAAGCAGTGACGATACTTACACAGTCGACAGCTTGCTGTGTATAACGCCAAAGAAGAACTTCACCGATCTCGAGACCCTGGTTTTGCTGTTAAACTCAACTCTACTTCGAGACCTCTATGATACTATTACCCAAGAGAAGGGGCGAGTGTTCTCTCAGGTCAAGCCACAGAACGTGAAGAAACTCCCACTCCCGTCATTTGACCATATTGACTCGCGACTTGCGGAAGCCTCCATTTCTGAAACGGAAGTAGCGGGGGAATCGGTAAAGAACGTCAACTCAAGCACGGGTCTAGCAAAGTTACATTCGTTCCGTTCGGACTTGGGCGATAGCCGTGCCAACCTGAATTTGGAGCTCCTAGACCATTTAGGAGCTTACTCGACTGGAGACTCTATCAGCGAGGTTGGCTTTTCACAACCACCAGAGCAGTCTGCCGACTCAATTCTCCAGAAAACCACCGAGCAAAAGCCTAACCTCCGCGTCGGCGGAGCCACGGTTAAACGCGAAGACGATGAGACTGTCGAAATCCGCCTCACCGCTCGCTACAAGCCCGACGACGAGGACGGCCACGAGACCGACCAGTGGGGGTACACGGAGACCGAACCCCTGCCAGCCCTCCGCATCACCGACCTCACGGAGACCGAAGCCGACCTCGTCGAGGCGTTCGTCCCGGTCGCCGTCGACGAGGCCGGTGGGTTCGCGAACTTCCGCGAGACCGCCACGAAGACGAACTCGCTCGTCGACCGCCTGCGTTCGCTCACGCTCCCCGCCGTCGACGACGTCGAGGACGGACTCCAGAGCTATCTGGAGACCAAAGAGCGCGCCGAGGAACTAGACGAACAGATCGAGCGGACGGACGAACTCATCGACGAGATCGTCTACGAGCTGTACGGACTGACCGACGAGGAGATCGAAATCGTCGAGGAGACCGTCTCCGCGTAGCGTCGGTCCCTCCGCGGGCCGGAGCCGCGAGACCGGACGGACGACTCCGGCTGTCGCGTGCTATCACCCATCACGCCTACGTGGCCGCTCTGCGAACGCGGCCGTATGCACTCCCTGGAGCGACCGCGGTTCGACTGCGAGACGCGCAAGCAGATCTACCAGTACGTCGAGCGCCACGGCACCGCCGCCCGGCACCGCACGCGGAGCGCGGTCGACGTCGACCCGACCGCGTTCCGGGCGGAACTGGAGTGGCTGCTCGCCGAGGGGTACCTCGAGGACGACGGCGGCACGCTCCGGGTCGGGCTCGACCCCGGGTCCGTGGAAGCCCACGTCGCCGACGGCTTCCGGTACTCGATCCGGCCGGCGCGCCAGGAGGACTTCGAGAGCCTCGTGGACACCATCCGGGACGTCACGGCCGAGGAGACGTACGTCGTCGCGGAGACGGTCGCCGAACGCCTCCTCTACGAGGACACCGTGACGCGGCACAACGCCGTCGAGTCCCGCGTGTTCTTCGTCGCGACCGTCGACGGCGACGTGGTCGGGTGGACGCACCTCGACCTCCCGCAGGTCGATACGCAGAACGCCGCGAGACTGACCGTCGGCGTGCGGGGGGAGTACCGCGAGCGCGGCGTCGGCAGCCAGTTGCTCGAGCGCGCGCTCGACTGGGCGGCCGCGAACGCCTACGGGAAGGTGTACAACAGCGTCCCCGCGACCAACGACGAGGGGCTGGCGTTCCTCGAGTCCCACGGGTGGGAGACGGAGGGCGTCCGCAGCGACCACTACACCATCGGCGACCGGCTCGTGGACGAGGTGCTGATGGCGTACACGCTCTGAGGCGACGGCTCGCGCTCGCCGACTGGCGAGAACCGGAGCCCGCCGACCGGAGGGGACCGGAACTCGACGACCGGCGACGACCGGAACTCGACGACCGGCGACGACCGGAACTCGACGACCGGCGACTCGTGAGGGCGGGCGCGCGAGCACGCGGCCGGCCGCCCACGACGGTCGAGACCCCCAGACGGGCCGGAAGCGCCGGACGGCGGCGCGACCACGCCGCAGACGGCCCGATGAAACGCTTATCCGTGTGCTGCCCGTACGGCGCGTATGACCTACGACACCGTCGTGTTCGACAACGACGGGGTCCTCGTCGGCCGCACTCGCTACGACGTGCTGGAGGCGGCGACCGAGGACTCGTTCGAGAAGTTCGACGTGACGGACCCCGACCCGGGGGACGTCGAGGAGATGACGATCGGTGCGACGCCGAAGACCGTCGGCGACGTCTGCAGCCGGTACGGCATCAGCCCGCACGACTTCTGGCCGACCCGCGACCGGACGCTCGCGGAGGCCCAGTACGAGGAGATGCGGGCGGGCCGGAAGACCCTCTACGACGACCTCCACGAGCTCCAGGACCTCGACGTCTCGATGGGGATCGTGAGTTCGAACCAGCAGGCGACCGTCGACTTCGCGCTCGAGCACTTCGGCGTCGACGACCTGTTCGGGACGGCGTACGGCCGCGAGCCGACCGTGGAGAGCCTGGACCGCCGGAAGCCGAACTCCCACTACGTCGACCGCGCGCTCGCGGACCTCGACGCCGACTCCGCGCTGTTCGTCGGCGACAACGAGTCCGACGTCCGCGCCGCGGAGAACGCCGGCATCGACTCGGCGTTCATCCGCCGGCCGCACCGCCGCGACTGGGAGCTGAACGTCTGGCCGACCTGGGAGATCGAGGAGCTCGCGGACCTCCACGACATCGTCGACGCCTGAACGGCGAGGCGTTCGCTCCCCGACGACGCGTGCGCTCCCCAGGAGCCGACTCGCCCACCAGGAGCCGACTCGCCCACCAGGAGCCGACTCGCCCACCAGGAGCCGACTCGCTCCCCGGGGGACGACGATCGGGGTGCCGGAGGCCCTCGACCGCCACCGCGGTCCACAAAGGTTATGAGTGAGAGGTGACTCTCTCCAAGAGCAATGGCAACCGGTACGGTTGATTTCTTCAACGACACTGGCGGTTACGGTTTCATCGAGACTGAGGACGCGGACGAGGACGTGTTCTTCCACATGGAGGACGTCGGCGGCCCCGACCTCGAAGAGGGACAGGAAGTGGAGTTCGACATCGAGGAGGCCGACAAGGGCCCCCGCGCGACGAACCTCACCCGGCTCTAGCGCCGGCTGTACTCCGAACAACACAGTTTCCCGTATTTTTACGACCGCGTAGCGACGGCTGTGTCGCGGCGGCCGACGCGCTCCGCTCGCAGTCACGCGGCCGCGTCCGGACGGCGGACGGGGAACGTCGACGGCCGGCGCGTCAGGGCTGCCACTGGTCGCGGAGTTCCGTCCGCGGCTTCGAGGGGTCGTCGCGCTCGACGAGCGTCCGCATGCGGACGGGGTTGAACGCGTACGCGCGGTCCGCCCGCACGACGAGGTCGCGGCCGCGGAGTTCGCTGAGCAGCGTGTGCACGGCCTCGACGTCGACGTTCGCGGCGTCCGCGAGGTCGTGGGCGGTCGCGCCGGGCGTGGTCGCGAGCTCGGAGACGGCCCGCCAGGCGGCGTCGTCGTTGCACTTCGACTCGCGGCGCGCGGCGTTCACGCGCTCGACGACGGGCGGCGCCTGCAGGAGGTCGACGACCGCCTGCGCGTCCGGCTCGCCGCCGCTGTCGGCCGCCTCCTCGGCGCCGTCCTCGAGCCGGAGGCGTTCGCCGCGCCGCCGCAGCCGGTCCTGGACCGCGTCGACGAGCGCGTCCCGGCTGGCGTCGGCGTCCGCGAGCGCGTCGTCGCCGTCGCCGAACTCGAAGGCGCCCTCCGCGTCGGCGCCGCGGTCGTCGGCCGCCGGTTCCTCCCCCGCTGCGGCAGCGTCCGCTTCGGTCGTCGCCTCGTCCGCGTCGGCGGCCGCGTCCGCCTCAGTCGCCGCCGTGTCCCCCCCTGCGGCCGCGTCACCGCTCGACTCGCCGCCGACCGCCGCCTCGAGCTCCTCGACGCGCGCCTCGAGCCGGTCGATCTGCTCGTTTTTCGTCTGGAGGGTCGCCTGGTAGCCGTCCGGCGGCGCCGCGGCGCCGTCGCCGTGCGCGAGCGCGTTCGCCATCTTCCGGGCGGCCGCCGACACGTCCCGCGCGGTCTCCAGTTCGGACTCGAGTTCCGCGATGCGCTCCTCGCGGTTCTCCAGTTTCGACTCGAGCTCCGCGATGCGGTCGCGCTCCTGCTCGCGCTGGTCGGTGATGTCGCCGAGCTCCTCCATCAGCGACCCGCTGACGGACTTCAGGTCGGGGCGCTCGAAGTCGTCGAGGCCGGGCGTCGCGCCAGCGTCGAACGTGCGCTTGCGCTTGAACTGGACGCGCCGGACCTGCTCGTCGCTCCAGTCCGTCTGGATGAACGCCTCGCCGTCGTCGAGGTCGACGACGTCGTCCGCGTAGTCGCCGCCGACGATGCGCCCCACGACCTTGGTGTCGTTCTCCCACGTGAGGCGGTGCCAGACCAGCCAGTTCGCCTGCGTGATGAAGTCCTTCTTGACGTCGGCGGGCCGCTGGCTGATGCCGACGACGCCGAGGCCGTGCTTGCGGCCGCGCTTCCCGACCTTGATGAGGAGGTTGCCCGTCTCGCCGACGCCGCCGCCCTCCGGGATGTACTCGTGGCACTCCTCGACGACGAGCAGGAACGGCTTCTTCAGCTTCTTCTCCTTCGCGAACAGGTGGCGGACCGTCTCCCGGAGGAGGTCGTCGGCCTCCTCGTCGTCGAGGTAGCCGGAGACGTCGAGGATGATCGGGACGTTCTCCTCGAGCGCGAGGTGCGCGAGCTTCTGGGCGTGCTCGACGCTCACCTGGATGTCGCACTCCTCGTCGGCGCCCGCGTGCAGGAGCTCGTACTCCTCCTTGAGGCCGTAGTACTCGCCGTCCGTGTCCACGATGAGCACCGGGTAGCCGGCCTCGAGGAGCTCCTCGACGACGACGCTCGTGGTGTTCGACTTCCCGGACCCGGACTTCCCGGTGACGAACCCGCGACCGGTCAGCATCTCCACGATGGGGAACGCGAGCCGGTCGCCGTCGGCCGTCTCGCCGACGTGAATCCGCTGGTCGGCGTCCTCGGCGGTGTCTGCCATCGGTGACTGCCACACAATCTGGGGGGAAAACGGTTACCCTCACCGGGAGCGGCGCGCACCACGGCTGTACGCCGCTCGGCGCGGCCCTCGCCGGTCGCGTCGGACCGCGCTAGCGGACGCGTCCGCTCGCCCCTTCCACCACGCCCGCTCGCCCCCTCCCGCCACTTCCGCGCGCTCCTACCACCGCGTCCGCTCGCCCCTCCCAGCGTGTCCGCCCGCCTCCTCGCCACCGCGTCCGGCCGGCTGGCGGCGCGAGCGGCCGACGACGCCGACGATTCCGGTTCGAAGCCTTTATTCGCGCGCTGACCGTGAGCCTCCAGTAGTAACCATGTCCGAGAAGCCGGCCTCCATGTACCGGGACATCGACAAGCCGTCGTACACGCGACGGGACTACGTCACGGGCATCCCGGGCTCGAAGATCGCACAGCACCAGATGGGCGACCTGCAGGCGGACGCCGACGACTACCCAGTCCAGATCAGCCTCGTGCCCGAGGAGCAATGCCAGCTCCGCCACGGCTCGATGGAGTCCGCGCGCCTGTCCGCGAACCGCCACCTCATCAAGGAGCTCGGCGAGGGCAACTACAAGATGTCCCTCCGGAAGTTCCCCCACCAGATCATCCGCGAGAACAAGCAGGCGACGGGCGCGGGCGCGGACCGCGTCTCCGACGGGATGCGGCAGGCGTTCGGCGTGCCGGTCGGCACGGCCGCCCGCATCTACCCGGGCGAACAGCTGCTGACCGCGTACTGCGAGGTCGACCAGGCGGACGCCGTCAAGGAGGCGTTCCGGCGCGCGTACAACAAGATCACGCCGCCGTGCAAGATCGACGTCGAGCGCGGCGAACAGCTGCTCGTCCGGTAACGCGGCCGCTTCTCCCGCTCTCCTCGCCGCGTAGCGACCGCTGGGCCGGCCGCCGCGCGGCGCCGGCGGGGCGGCTTCTCGGACCGGCGGCTTTTACTCGCGTCGCGACGACACTCGCGCATGCTCGGGCTGGCGGTGGCCAACGACGCGGAGACGTTCGCGCGGATGCGCGGCCCGCTGGCGGACCGCGGCGTCCGCGCCGAACACGTCTCCGTCCGGGAGGTGGTGACGGACCTCGCCGACCCGCCGTTCGACCCGGCCGACTTCGACGCCGGGTTCGTGTTCCCCGGCCGCCTGATGGAGGGCGGCGTCGTGGACGCGTTCCTCGACGTGCCGTGGGTGAACGACCGCGCGGCGGTGCTGCGGTCGCGGAACAAAGCGGGCGCGCTCGCGGCGCTCGCCGAGGCGGGCGTCCCGGTGCCGGACACCGCGTACGTCTCGAACCCGGCGGACGCCGGCGAGGTGCGCGCGGCGTTCGAGCGCTTCGAGTCGCCCGTCGTGGTGAAGCCGAACTCGACCACCAGGGGCGTCGGCGTGACGAAGGTCCACGACGCGGACTCGCTGGCGGGCGTCACCGACTACCTCGACCTCGTCCACGACTACCGCGCGACCGGCGACAAGTCCTACCTCGTCCAGGAGTACCTGCCGGACGCGACGGACTACCGCGCGATGGTCCTGGACGGCGAGGTCGTGGGGGCGGTCCGCCGCGAGGGCGACGGCTGGAAGCACAACGTCCACGGCGGCGCGACCGCGACGGGCGTCGACCTCCCCGGGGACCTGCGGGCGCTCGCCGTCGACGCCGCCGACGCCCTCGACGTCGACCTGCTGGGCGTCGACCTCCTGGTGTCGGGCGGGCGCGCGGTCGTCAACGAGACGAACGCGCGGCCGACCATCGACGACGCGGCGAAGTACGACGCGGACTTCTACGACCGCCTCGCGGCGCTGGTCGAGCGGACGGCGCGGGAGTGAACAGCGGGCGGCGAGCGGCGCGACGGCGGGGAGAACTACGCGACGTCGATGTTGGTGGCGTCGCCGGTGCGCTCGAACGTGATCTCGAGGATGCCGTTGTTGTACGAGGCCGAGCCGGAGCGCGGGTCGACGGTCCCGGGGAGGCTGACGCGCTCGTCGTACTCGCGGGCGTCGCTGTGCGCGCTGATGGTGACGGTCTCGCCGTCGCACTGCACGGAGATGTCGTCCTTCTCGACGCCCGGCAGGTCCGCGATGACGCGGAGTTCGTCGTCGGTCTCGTGGACGTCGACGTGCGTGTCGGTGCCGAAGCCGGTCTGGTCGTCCTCGAGGCCGGCGGCGCCGTCCATCATGTCGTCCATCATCCGCTCGATCTCGCGGAAGATGTCGTCGAAGGGGTCGTCCCGGTCGTCGCGTCTCATACGCCGGGGTAGGTCGGCACCGTGGAAAAGCGTTCGGACTGTCACAGGTGCCGCCTGCGGGCGGCGTGGTGTGCCGACGTGGCGGGTTCAGATGCCGAGCGCGTCGTTCGTGGTGGCGACCGACTCGGCGGCGTCCGCGCTCTCGGTGATCGCGCGGACGGCGTCGACGTTCTCGGGGACGACGTCGGACTCCTGGTGGATGGCCTGGAAGCAGTAGAAGTCCCGGCCCTCGGCGGTGACGGACTCCCCCCAGAGGCAGTTCTCCCAGAGGTCGCCGCGCGGCCGGCCGCGGTCGAGGGCCCACTCCTTGAGCTGGCCGGTGCCCTCGATGCCGAGGGACTCGTCGACGACGGTGATGCGGGACTGCTCGGCGAGGAGGTCGCGGACCTCGTCGGCGTCGGGTTCGGCTTCGAGGGTGACGTTCACGCTGTGCATGTGCATGAGGGTCGCGGGCACCTTCATGCCGAGCGTGTCGATGTCGAGGTCCGGGAAGATGGTCTGGACGTCCGGGCCGTGGTGGCTCGGAATCGTGATGGGGTTCGGGAGGATGTCGTTGATGGGGCCGCGGCCGGTCTGGCTGGGGTCGCCGCCGCGGCGCACGAGCGTCGTGCGGACTTTCTCGACGCCGTAGGTCTCGCGGAGCGGCGCGATCAGGCGGGAGAGGCCGGTCGTGTTACAGGAGACGACGCGGACGTGGTCGGCGCCCTCGGCGTCCGCGTAGTTCGAGCGCGCGTTGAAGGAGACGTCGGCGACGTCGGCGTCCTCGCCGCCCTGGTAGACGGCGGGCGTGTCGTACTCCTCGTAGAGGCTGCGGTTCTGCGCGCCGACGCCGGAGGGCGTGGCGTCGACGACGACGTCGCTGGTGGCGACGAGTTCGTCGACGAGGCCGGCGGTCTCGACGCCGGCCTCGGCGAACTGGTGGGCGCGGTCCTCGACGGCGGCGTAGAGGTCGTAGCCGCGCTCGACGGCCTGCTCGGCCTCGTAGTTCGGGCGGGTCTTGGCGACGCCGACGACGTCCATGTCGGGCTGGGCGCGGACGGCGTCAGCGACGCGTTTCCCGATGGTGCCGTAGCCGTTGATGCCGACGCGGAGCATACCGGAACGTCCACCCGGCACGCGGATAACCGTTACGAGGTCGCTCGGCGCGGATTTACCGGGAAGCGAGTGAATCGAGCGGCCGCACGCGCCCCGTCGTGTGCGAATAGCTAGCAAAGCACTCAGGGTGCTGGGGCGCGTACGTCCGCCCGGGCCATGCCCGAGCGCGAGCGAGACCGCGACGACTGGCGGCCCGCGGAGAACGCGGACGAGCAGATGGAGTTCTTCGAGTCCGTCGAGGAGCCGCCGGAGGCGTGACGAGCGACCGCCCCGTTTTTCGCACACGAAAAGCGCTATACGGGGAGCGCGCGGACGACCCCACATGAGTCTGCGCGAGGCCGCCGAGACCGCGGTCGAACAGTGCCTGGGGCTGCGGGCCGACGAGACGTGCGTCGTCGTCACCGACGACGAGCGCGCGGCGATCGGCGAGGCCCTCTACGAGGTCGCCAGCGAGGTCAGCGAGGACACCACCGTGTTGCGGTACCCGCCGCTGGACCAGCACGGCGAGGAGCCGCCGGCGCCGGTCGCCGCCGCGATGGAGGCGTCCGACGTCTTCCTCGCGCCGACGACGAAGAGCCTGAGTCACACGCGCGCCCGCGGGAACGCCAACGACGCCGGCGCCCGCGGCGCCACGCTCCCCGGCATCACCGAGGAGGTGTTCACGACGGGGCTGGACGCCGACTACGAGACCATCCGCCAGCACTGCGAGGACGTGCTCGCGCAGGTCGAGGGCGCCGACGAACTCCGCGTCACCACGCCGAAGGGGACGGACATCACGTTCGAGGTCGGCGACCGCGAGTGGCGCGACGACACGGGCATCGTCCACGAGCCCGGGGACTTCTCGAACCTCCCCGCGGGCGAGGTGTTCGTCTCGCCGGAGAGCGCCGACGGCACGTACGTCGTGGACGGGACGATGCGGCCGCACGGCCGCCTCGCGGAGGGCCAGGAGCTCCGCTTCGAGGTCGAGGACGGCTACGTCACGGACATCTCCGACGACGACATCCGCGAGCAGGTCGAGACCGCCAGCGAGGCGGTCGGCCGGGACGCGTACAACCTCGCGGAGCTCGGCATCGGCACGAACGTCGCCGTCACCGACCTCGTGGGGAGCGTCCTCCTCGACGAGAAGGCCGCCGGCACCGTCCACATCGCCATCGGGGACGACGCCGGCATCGGCGGCGACACAGACGCGCCGCTGCACCTCGACGGCATCGTCCTGGAGCCGACCGTGTACGCGGACGGGGAGACTGTCGACCTGCCGCGAGCGTAGCGAGCGGCGGGAGGCAGTCTCCGAGAAGCGAGCCGGGCGGCGGGCGCGGCGTCGCCGAGCGACCGTCCGACGCGTCAACCGGCGACTCCGCGCGTTTTTACGTCCGCGGCCGCTACGCGTGTCCATGAGCGAGAACGTCGGGGAGTCCACTCCCCTCGAGTGTCCGTCGTGTTCGCCGGACCTCGAAACCGTCCACGAGGTACTCACCACGGGGGGCGGGCAGGCGACGGTGCAGTGCACGGACTGCGGCCACGTCCACAAGGAGGCCCTGGACGACGAGGCGGGCGTCGCCGTCGACGTCGTCGTCTCACAGGACGACGAGTCGTTCACGGGGACCGTCGAGTTCGACCCCGGGGAGACCGTCTACGAGGGCGACGAGTTCGTCGTCGAGACCGAGGAGACCATCGCCGTCGCGCGCGTGACGAGCATCGAGACCGGGCCCGAGGAGCGCACGACGCGCGCCGACGCCGAGGACGTCGAGACGGTGTGGACGCGCGCCGTCGGGAACGTCTCCGTGGACGTCACCGTCCACCCCCAGGACGGGGCCCGCGAGGACAGCCGCGGCCTCACCGTCCACGTGCCCGGCGACTACGAGTTCACCGTCGGGGCCAGCGAGTCCTTCGGCGACGAGGAGTTCGAGGTGACCGGCGTCCACGTCCGCGAGAACGCCGTCGACGACTACAAGTTCCCGAAGCTCGGCGAGGACGGCGACACCGTGTTCGCGAAGGACGTCAAGCGCGTGTACGGCGAGGACGAGTCCAGCACCGCGTGGTCCGCCTGGTAGCGGCCGCGGCGACGCCAGACCCATGACCGAGGACGCGACCGACCGCTACGCCGACGAACGGAACGCCCTCGCCGACGCGCTCGCGCGCCGGCCGAACGTCAGCGAGCGCGCCGCGGACGCCGTGCGCGCGGTGCCGCGGCACCGCTTCGTGCCCGAGCGCCGCCGCGAGCACGCCTACGAGGACCGCCCGCTCCCCATCGGCGGCGGCCAGACCATCAGCGCGCCGCACATGGTCGCCATCATGGCGACCGAACTCGACCTCCGCGAGGGCGACCGCGTCCTCGAGGTCGGCACGGGCTGTGGCTACCACGCCGCCGTCACCGCGGAGCTGGTCGGCGCCGAGCACGTCTACAGCGTGGAGTACCTCGCGGACCTCGCCGAGCGGGCGCGCGGGACGCTCGCCGACGCGGGCTACGGCGCGGTGTCCGTGCGGCGGGGCGACGGCCGCGACGGCTGGCCGGAGCACGCGCCCTACGACGCCGCCTACCTGACGTGCGCGGCGCCCGAGTTCCCGGCCGCCGTCGTCGACCAGGTGGCGGCGGGCGGCGTGCTCGTCGCGCCCATCGGCGAGTCCAGACAGCGCCTCGTGCGCGCGGAGAAGCGCGCGGACGGCGGGCTCGTCGAGTCCGACGAGGGCGCGGTGCGGTTCGTGCAGATGCAGGGCGACGAGTAACACGACGACGAGTAGCGGCGACGCGTCGCGAAGGCGGTGCGGCGGCAACTGGTTTTACCCGGAGGGCGGCCGACGGGCCGGTATGGACTACCGCGAGCTGCTGTTGCTGCGAGCCGCCAGAGAGACCGGCGTCCTGGACGCGCTCGTGTCGAGTGCGGACACGCCAGCGGCGGTCGCCGAGGCGGCGGGCGTCACGGAGCGCGCCGCCCGCCTGACAGTGGACGCGCTCCGCGACCTCGGCCTGCTCGAGGACGTCGACGGCGTCGTCGAGCCGACCAACCGGATGCTCGGGTTCATCACGAAGACGGACGTGCGCTCGATCGGCCGGCTGCCCCACGACCTCGACCGGCTGGACGCGCTGGTCGCGCTCCCCGGGACGATGCGGTCCGGCGACCGCCCCGAGCGGGGCGCGGACTGGACGCGCAACCGCCTCGGCGAGCAGGCGGCGGCGTCGGACGCGAGCGTGCGCGCCGCGGTGACGGCGGCGGTCCGGGAGGCCCCGGACGCGGAGCGCGTGCTCGTCGTCGCGGACGGCGCGGCCGGGCACGCCGTGGAGTTCTCGCGCCGCGGGTTCGACGCGGCGATGCTCGACCGGCCGGCCGTGGTGGACGCCGTCGAGCCGCTGCTGGAACACGAGCGCGTCGACCTGGTGGCCGGCGACCCCTTCGAGGGCGCGGCCGGCGACTTCGACGTGGTCTTCCACGCGGGCGTCGCGCGCGAACACGGCCCCGGGGAGAACCGGCAGCTGCTCGCCGCGGCCCGCGGGGCGGCCCGCGAGGGCGGGCTCGTGGTGCACGTCGACGCGTTCGCGGACGGGACGCCGGACGCCGGGACGACCGCGGAGCTGCTCGCGACGACCGAGCGCGGGGAGTGCCACGGCGAGGCGACCGTAGGCGAGTGGTTCGCGGACGCCGGATTCGAGGACGTCCACGCCGGCGACGTCCCCGGCACGGGGTACCGATTCGTGGCGGGGCGTAGACGCGCGATTGATTAGGCTGGACGCGAACACTCGCGTATGGAGTTCGCGGCGCTGCGCGAGGAGATGGTCGACAGCCTCGAACACGACACGAAGGCTGTCGTCCAGGCGCGCCCCACGGGCACGGCGATGCGGGCGGTCCCCCGCCACGAGTTCGTGGACGCCGGCCACCGCGCGTACACCGACCAGGCCTTCGAGCACCGCGGCACGCGCGTGCTCGCGCCGTCGACGGTCGGCCGGCTCGTGGACGCGCTCGCGCCCGAGCGCGGCGACGACGTGCTCGTGGTCGGGGCGGGCGTCGGCTACACGGCCGCCGTGCTCGCGGAGATCGTCGGCGGCGAGCACGTCCACGCCGTCGACATCGACCGCCGCGTGGTCTACGACGCCCGCGACCACCTCGCGAGCGCGGGCTACGGGGACGTGCTCGTGGACTGCCGGGACGGCGCCGACGGCCTGCCCGAGTACGCGCCGTTCGACCGCGTGCTCGTCGAGGCCGCCGCGGTGGCGCCGCCGCCGGCGCTGTGCGACCAGCTCGTCGACGGCGGACGGCTGGTCTACCCGGAGGGCGCGACCAACCAGCGCCTCGTCGCCGTCGAGGGCGGCGAGGTGGCGTCCGTCCACGGGCCGGCGGCGTTCGCGCCGCTGCTCGTCGACGGCGAGCAGGCGAGCGCGGTCGAGCGCAACCGCACGGTCCGCGAGGACCGCGAGCGCGCCGCGAGGGCCGCCGAGTCGCGGGCGGGCTGGGAGCACGAGTGGATCGACTGGGACGGCCGGTAGGCGCGCGGCGGGTCCGGGCGGGCCAGGCGGTCACTCGCGGACGACGAGGATGTCGCTGTTCTCGCGGCGGTCGACGTACTCGGAGTCCGCGGGCGGCTTGACGTCGACGGCGAGCGTGCCCCGGTCCTGGTTCGGGCCGAGTTCGGGGGCGACCTCGAGGGTCGCGACGCCGTCGTCGCCGGTGGTGGCGGTGGCGACGCCGTCGAGGTCGGCGGTGCCGGACTGCACGACGACGGTGGCGCCGGCGACCGGATTGCCGTCGGCGTCGACGGCGGTGACGTCGACGGTCTGGCTGCCCGGCGCGACGACGTCGGGGTCGGGGCTGGCGTCGAGTTCGCTGACGGCGAGCGTGTCGACGCCCGAGACCATGTTGAGGAGGACGCTGAGCGTCGCGACGCCGACGACGAACGCGACGACGAGCCGCACGGGGAGGCCCTCGATGGCGCGGTCGTCGCGCGCGAACTCGCGGTAGCGGAGGCGGTCGGCGGCCGGGCGGCAGTCGAGGTCGAGCGTGACGGTGCGTGTGTCGGACACGCCACGGGATGGCCCCGGCTCCACTGATAAACCCTCGTGCGTGGGTTCAAGCCCGGTGGGGCGGCCACCCACTCGCATGGACGTCCTCGGACGGGAGTCGCTCGGAGCGGAGTCGACGGCGGCGGGCGCGCGCGGACGGCTCGGCCGCTACCTCGCGACGGACGGCAGCCTGGGCGCGCCGGTGGGCGTGGATCTCGCGCGGCCGCACGCGGGCGTCGTGGTCGGGAAGCGCGGCTCGGGGAAGTCGTACACGCTCGGCGTGCTCGCGGAGGCGCTCGCGGACGCGCCCGGGGTGGCGCCCGTGGTCGTGGACCCGATGGGGGCCTTCCGCGGCCTGGCGGCCGCGGGGCTGGCGGTCCGCGAGCCGGCGGTGCGGGCGGACGCGCTGCCGCCGCGGGCGTGGTGTCGGCTGCTGGACCTCGACCCGGCGAGCGCGGCGGGCACGCTCGTCTGGCGGGCCGCCGCGGAGTGCGACGCGCTCGCCGGGATGCGCGAGTGGGTGGCGGGCGCGCACGCCGGCGACGCGGCGCGGCGCGCGGCCGCGAACCACCTCGCGCTCGCGGCCTCCTGGGGGTGTTTCGCGCCGGACGCGCCGCGCGTCGGGGAGCTGCTGGAGGGCGGCAGCGTCCTGGACTGCACCGGGCTGGCGGGCGCGGCGCTCCGGGCGGTCGGCTGCGCGGTCGCGGACGCGCTCTACCGCGCGGCCGTCGAGGGCGCGCGGCCGCTCCCGTGGCTGCTCGTGGACGAGGCGCACGCGTGCGTGAGCGGGCCGGCGGCGGACGCGGTCGGGACGCTGTACACGCGCGGCCGGGCGCCGGGCGCGAGCGTGGTGCTCGCGACCCAGCGGCCGAGCGCGCTCCCCGAGGCGGCGGTCTCCCAGTCGGACCTCGTGGTCGCGCACCGCCTGACGAGCGGCCGGGACGTGGACGCGCTCGCGGCGACGCGGCCGACGTACCTCGACGGCGCGCTCGGGGAGCGGCTGCCGGCGCGCACGGGGGACGCGCTCGTCGTGGACGACGCCAGCGAGTCCGCGGTGACGGTGCGCGTGCGCGAGCGGCGGACCGAGCACGGGGGCGAGGAGCGCGTCGTCGACCGGGGTGAGACGGCGGGCTGAGCGAGCGGCGCGAGCCGACGGCCCCGCACCGCGAGTCGTGCGAACGACCCCCACACCCACTACTTAAAACTACGGGGCGGAGGTGCGACCGCGCCGAGTCGCGAACGACCGGCAGACGGCCGCTACTCGCGATTCGCGTGTGAATGCGTACCACGCGTTTCGCGCCGCTGGACCTGCAAATAACACAAAGTATTTACCGATTTCGTGTGTTATCCCGAACACCCCTACCCACTGGTGCCAGCGTCCAGTACCGTCCTGCCGTGGGGCGGGAGGGGTGCAGGTGCCGAAAGCAGACCAACCAAACCATGACAAGCAAGACAGACAAGCTCCGCGCGGTCTTCCTGACTGCGCTGATGATCGGCAGCGTCTTCGCAGCCGGCATCGCGTTCACAGGAGGCGCTGCGGCGCAGGTCGACCAAGAGGACCTTCGGAAGGCCACGCACTACGTGGATTCCGACGACGACAGCGTCCTCGAACTGGCATTTACTGAGAACGTATCGGACATTGATGCTGGCACAGACATCACTCTCGAGTTCGACGGCTACGATGACGTCGAACTCGACGGTGGCAATACTGCTGTGTCCACCCACGGTGACTACGATGAGCGCGTCACCATCGACGCTAGTGCGTTCGGCACTGCCAATGATGAAGTGAACACCAGTCTCACTGGTGTCTCCATCAACGGTAGTGACGCGGTTGACGTGACCGTCGCGCCCGAGACGATTGACGCGGCGGACGCAGAAGACCGGGACGCCTACGTCGGCACGAACGTGGCTATCGAGGGGAACATCTCGGACACGTTCGAGATTGAATCGCCCGACGACGACACCACAAACCGTGGCTCCGGGAACGGTAGCGAGGTCTACGTGTACGACACCGACGACCTCGAGACCGGCGAGTACAACATCACCGCGAGTAACGATAACGTCGGCACGCTCACCCTCGAAAACCTCGGCCTCAGCGCAGAGGCCTCCGCCGATTCGTACACCACGGCGGATGACGTCGAGGTGACCGTCGAGTCCAACGACATCGACCGTGATGTCGAAGCGGTCCTTCTCGACGAGGACGGTGACGAGACCGACTACACCGCGGAGGGAACGATCGACTCCGACGGTCAGGCAACCCTGAACTTCAATCAGGTCGATGCCGAGGACGTCGGTAACTACACTGCCGAAGTGACTGACATCGCGTCCGGTGTCACCGCCGAGACCGACGAATTCGAAGTCACTGAAGAAGCCGACGACGACTCCGAGTTCGTCACCGGTACGGTCGAAAACCAGCGCGGTGACATCAGCACCGTCAACGTGTCCGTGACCAGCAACGACCAGGCCACGGTCACCATCGGTGAGGAAGACGAATCCGGCTACGAGGTCAACGTCACCGTCACCGACGATGACGGCGACGGCTACGCCGAGTTCGACGTCAACACCTACGTGATGGGCGGCAACAACAACGTTAACGCCGAAACCGCCGGTGAGGCCTTCATCGCAGGTGAAGACACCGTCATCGACGACATCGAACTCGTCTCGGACCCCCTCAGTGAGCCGATTGCCGCTGACAGCTACCGGATGACCGTTCGCGCTGGCGCCGACGCCAACGCGAGCTCTCAGGACGTCGGTCGCTTCATCGTGAACGACGCCAGCGGCGTCACCAGCCAGAACATGTGGACGGCTCCTGCCGCCACCGACATGGACGAAGTCATCTCGGAGGGCCCGCTCTCCGAGGATGACTCCATCGCGGACCAGGACTACGTCGTCCACGAGCTCGAAGCGACTGGTATCGAGGGCGTTCTCCGGAACGCCTCGACCGAGAACAGCACGCAGGCCGTGCTGAATGCGATCGACAACGGCGAGCTCTCGCTGACCGTCGAGCAGACCGAGGCGAGCAAGCAGCCGAACACCGACATCAAGATTCTGGACTACGCCACTGCGCTCCAGAACGACAACGCAGAGGTCGTCGCTGACGCCGAGAACGACACCTACTACGTCGTTGCTGACCTCGCGGCCGTCGACGTGACGGACGCAGACGATGACAACCGCGAATTCGTCTGGGGCGAAGACGCCTACAACGCGACGGCGACTCTCGACGCGGACAACACCAGCCTCGTCAGCGAGGACGCCTCGGCATCCGCCGAGTTCTCCGCTGAGGAGCGCACGCTCGAGTTCAACCAGGACGAGTACGAAGTCGAAGCTGCGGAAGACCAGACCTTCAGCGGCGAAACGAGCGCCGCGACGGGTACGGAGCTGACCGTGCGCGCCGAGTCCATCGAGTCGCCCGGTGAAGGCTACATCCTCACCGACGACGACGTGACCGTCGAAGACGGTGAGTGGACGGCCACGCTGGACTTCAGCGACGCTTCGGTGAACTCCACGTTCGAACTCTCCGCGGACGACCCTGACGGCGACAGTGCCGGTGCGGAAGGCAGCGTCGTCGAAGCGGTCGAGGAGACCACGACCGAGCCGGCTGACACGACCACGGAGCCCGCGGACACCACCACGGAGCCCGCGGACACCACGACCGAGCCGGCCGACACGACCACCGAACCCGCAGATGACACCACCGAGCCCGCCGACGACACCACCACCGAAGACGATGGTGACGGCGAGTCCGGCGGTGGCATCCCCGGCTTCGGTGTCGGCATCGCCCTCGTGGCGATCCTCGGCGCGGCCTTCCTGGCACTCCGCCAGAACTGAATAACGACTGACCGCCGGTAGCGGTCTTCCACGACGCATTTTCTTTCGCGCGCCGCACTCGACCAGCGGCGGCGCCGGCCGCGGCCCACAGCCAGCGTCGCCGCGGCGGCGCTCGCGGACACCGACACGCCTATGCGTGCGTCGGTCGTCCCCTCGCGTACTGATGACTGCCGTGACTGACGCGCTGGCGTGGGTCGTCATCGCGGCGTTCGCGTCGAGCACGGCGCTGACCGCACTCGAGTACCGCGCCGCCGGCCGGTACGCCGCGGTCGGCGCGTGGACGGTGTTCGCGGCGTTCTGGGGCCTGCTCGTGCCGCACTTCTTCTTCACGCAGCTCAGCGTCATCGAGGGCGTGCTGAGCGCGGCGGCCGTGCCGGCGTGCCTGTACACCGCGTACCTCGTCGCGGCGGACCGCCGGCGCCTCGAGACGCTGACGCGCGCGGTCGCCGTCATGGGCGTGCTCTACCTGCCGTTCCAGACGATGCCCGGACTCCAGCAGTGGGCCATCGAGACGACGACGATGCACGCCGACTGGCTGATGGCGCAGTTCGGGTACAACCCCCCGATCGTGGAGGGCGACCACGGGTACACCGCGAAGTTCGTGTTCACGGGCGAGCACGCCGTCACGGGCGAGGACGGCCACAAGTTCACGACGACCGTGCTGTTGGCGTGCACGGGCGTCGGCAGCATGAGCATCGTCGGCGGGCTCGCGCTCGCGGTGCGCGCGCCGCTCCGCCGGCGGCTGCAGGCGCTCGCCGTCGCGCTCCCCGTCATCTACGGGCTGAACGTCGTCCGCGTGGTGTTCATCGCGGTCGCGCACGGCGAGCAGTGGTTCCGCGGCGCGCTCATGCGGGACGCGATGTTCGCGCTGTTCGCGACCTCGGACGCGAACATGGTGTCGTACCTGTTCGCGGACCGCGTGCTCGCGCAGTCGCTGTCCGTCGTCGCGCTCGTCGCGCTGACGCTCGCGCTGTTGCGCATCGTCCCCGAGCTCGGCGGCGTCGTCGAGGACGTCGCGTACATCGCCACGGGCAACGAGTACGACGTCACGCGGCGGTTCGCCCAGCGCGGCTAGGGAAACCGGCCCGCTGGAGGTCGACAGGATGCCGCCGTGGCCGTCCGCCCGTCGCGAGGGATGCTAGCGCTCGGACCGGTCGCCGCTGACGCCAGTGGTCGCGACCGGGACGGCGTCACGGTCGGCGTACTCGCCGTCGTCGCTCCAGAACTGGGCGTCGCACCGAGGGCGGCCCCAGCGGAGACCGCGTCCTCGGGGGCGGCGTCCCGCGTGGCCTTGCGCGGCTTCCTGGCGGGACGCGCGAACCGCCCAGCGTGCACCCCGTCGAGTCGCTCGAAGCGCACGTCGGCGAGGGCCTCGAGCACCGCTGCGAGCACGGCGTGCTCCGAGACGACTCCCGCGTCGGTCTCGGCCCCGTCGTGGACGGCCGGCGGCGTGCAGCGGCCGTCGGCGAGGCCAGCGGGACTGCTCCGCGCCGAGACGGCCGTCGACCGAACCGTCCGCCGCCGATCGGTGCCGGGAGGGAGGCCGGTTCGACTCCCGGTCCCAGCGCCCCCTCCCCGGCCAGCGAGAACGCTCGTGCTGTCGCACCGGCGGAAAGAGACGCTGCGCGCGACCGGCGAGTGTACGCCGGCCTCAGGCTCGTCGGTAACTGCAGTGAGTCAGTGCGGCGGGTCGAACGGGCCGCGTCGCCTTCACGGCGTATCGGTTCTGGGAAAACTATATGTGTGCCGTACGTAATCTTCGAGCGAGAGATGAGGGTCTACTGACCTGTTGGACCACCGGGGGTGTCCGGGTAGCGACTCGGCGTCGCTGCGACGGTGAGCGAGGGGGCGGTCGGCCGCGGTACGGCAAGACGAGGGACACATGGACGAAGCAATCAGCCGACGGGAGTTCATCGAGGCCATCGAAGTCGGGGGCGTGACGGTCGTGGTCGCGGGCTGTCAAGACGTCGGGCTCGATGACCTGAACACGGAGCCAACTGAGACGACCATGCGAGACCAACAACAGCAGACAGACACGCAGGGATCGACGAACACCGGGCGGTTCGAAGTCCGCATCGGCGGGCAAGCGGTGTCGGGCTGGCAGCGCGTGACACTCCCCAGTAGTTCCGTCGCGGTGGAGGAGTACGAGGGCGGTGACCAGACACTGTGGGGGGAGGTCGCGTTCGACCACCTCGAGATGGAACGCAACTTCGTGCCGGGCGAGTCCACGTTGCGCGACTGGTTCGCGGACGTACGGGCAGGGAAAGTCGAGGAGGGCCGGAGGGAGATCGCGATCACGGTACAGAACGAGGACGGCACGGCAGAGCTGCAGTGGGAGTTCTCCGGGGCGTGGATCGAGGAGTACGCCCCGCCGGAACTCGACGCGACTGCCGGCGACGACGCGCCCACCGAGACGGTCGCGGTCGCGTTCGACGAAATGATACGGACAGAGGGTTGAACACCGCGGGTTCGGCGTCACTCCGCCACAGAACCGGTCACCGCCACCGAACAGCCAGCCCCAGCGGATACTGGAGCACAGCCGCCGGTGATTCGAGCCGTCTGGGCCAGGAGAGATCCGGTCGCTCCCGGACAGCCGCGTCGGGTCCATGGGCGGTCCCTCACCGTCCACGGGACAGCACAGTCCGTCGGCCTGCCCCCTCGTGCGCGGTGCGACGAGCGGCACCAGTCCGGCGCGATTGTGCTGATTCGCCCGAACCCGGAACAGGAGAGGCGGCGCTGTGCAGTACAGTGAACTCCCCGAAGGCGCCGGTCCGCCGCGAGCGGGAGTCGCCCCGGAGGCAGTCGTACTCGGGCAGGTCGGTCGCTGCGCGCGCCTGACAGGGTCCAGATCCCTGCCGCGTCACCGGTCTGCACGTGGCCAGCGACGCTGCAGTCGCTGGCCGATGTGGGTTCGCCGAGAAAGCGCCCGGAGCGGGATTTGAACCCGCGTCACAACCGTGACAGGGTTGTATGATGGGCCACTACACCATCCGGGCTCGCTGCACTCAGTCGTAGCCGGGTGGCACGCTTAAGGCTTTCCAAACGCGGGCCGTGTGCGGCGTGGTGGCGAAGCGCTCCGCGGGTGCGAGACGCGCTGTCGCCGAAGTTGACAAGACTTATTTGCGCGCCGCGATAATTGGCCTGTAGTATCTCGTGAGAGGTAGTTCTCCCCCCATCCAGGCACACCCATGGTAGACGTAAGCCAACACGAACTCGTCCCGGAGCACACCGTCCTCGACGACGAGGACGTCGAGGACGTGCTCGCGGACTACGACATCGAGGTGACGGACCTGCCGAAGATCAAACTGAAGGACCCGGCGCTGCCCGACGACGCCGAGACCGGCGACGTCGTGAAGATCGTGCGGGACTCGCGGACGACGGACAAAGCAATCGTGTACCGACTGGTGATCGAATAGATGCAACTGGAAGACCGACGCGAACTCTCGCGGTCGTACTTCTCGAAGGAACGGCTCGCCGAACACCACTTCCGGTCGTTCAACTCCTTCCTGGAGCGCGGCATGCAGGAGGTCGTCACCGAGAAGGAGAGAATCGAGACCGACATCGGCGACAAGGAAGAGGAGGAGCCGGTGTGGGTCGAGCTCGGCGACGTCCGCATCGTCACGCCGCGCGTCCGCGAGGCGGACGGCAGCGAGGAGCTGCTGTACCCCCAGGAGGCGCGCCTCCGGAACATCACGTACGCGGCGCCCGTGTTCATGGAGATGAGCATCGTGCGCGGCGGCGAGGAGGAAGAGGAGCGCGTCCTCGACACCACGGAGACGAAGGTCGGCCGGATGCCGATCATGGTCGGCTCCGAGAAGTGCAACATCGCCGGGTTCAGCGACGAGGAGCTCGTCGAGATCGGCGAGGACCCCGCCGACCCGGGCGGGTACTTCATCGTGAACGGCAGCGAGCGCGTGCTGATGACCAGCGAGGACCTCGCGCCGAACAAGATCCTCGCGGAGTACGACTCGAAGTACGGCGACGAGATCCAGGTCGCGAAGACGTTCAGTCAGCGCCGCGGCTACCGCGCGCTCGTGCTCGTCGAGCGCAACCGCGAGGGCATCCTCGAGGTATCGTTCCCCTCCGTCTCGGGGAGCATCAACTTCGTGACGCTGGTGCGTGCGCTCGGCCTGGAGAGCGACGAGGAGATCGTCCACCGCGTCAGCGAGGACCCCGAGATCGTGAAGTTCATGCTGGAGAACCTCGAGGAGGCGGAGGTCCAGACCCAGGAGGAGGCCATCGAGACGCTCGGGCAGCGCGTCGCCTCCGGGCAGGGGAAGAACTACCAGCTGAAGCGCGCGAACTACGTCATCGACCGCTACCTCCTCCCGCACCTCCACGAGGAGGGCGTCGAGGACGAGGAGACCCGCATCAACAAGTCCTACTACCTCTGCCGGATGGCCGAGGCGTGCTTCGAGCTCGCGCTCGACCGCCGCGAGGCCGACGACAAGGACCACTACGCGAACAAGCGCCTGAAGGTCAGCGGCGACCTCATGAAGGACCTCTTCCGGACGGCGCTGAACAAGCTCGCGCGCGACGTGAAGTACCAGCTCGAGCGCGCGAACATGCGGAACCGGGAGCTCACCGTGAACACGGTGGTGCGCAGCGACGTCCTGACCGAGCGCCTCGAACACCCGATCGCGACCGGGAACTGGGTGGGCGGCCGGTCCGGCGTCAGCCAGCTCGTCGACCGCACCGACTTCATGGGTGTGCTCAGTCACCTGCGGCGGCTGCGCAGTCCCCTGAGCCGGTCGCAGCCCCACTTCGAGGCGCGGGACCTCCACGCGACCCAGTGGGGGCGCATCTGTCCCTCGGAGACGCCGGAGGGGCCGAACTGCGGCCTCGTGAAGAACTTCGCGCAGGCGATGGAGCTCTCACAGACCGTCGACGACGAGCGGGAACTGAAACGGGAGCTGTCGTCGATGGGCGTCGAGGGCATCCCGGGCATCAACACGGAAGCGACATCCGCGGACGACTAACATGAGCACGGAACGAGAAGCGAAAGTCTACGT
Source organism: Halobacterium yunchengense (assembly GCF_037031165.1). Taxonomy (NCBI): domain Archaea; kingdom Methanobacteriati; phylum Methanobacteriota; class Halobacteria; order Halobacteriales; family Halobacteriaceae; genus Halobacterium; species Halobacterium yunchengense. The sequence continues at coordinate 614,335 of NZ_JAYEZL010000001.1, forward strand.
GAACGGCAGTCTCGTCGGGACCCACGAGGACCCCGAGGAGCTGGCAGCACAGATCCGGGAGGCCCGCCGCCGCGGCGAGGTCTCCGAGATGGTGAACGTCTCGGTGAAAGACCGCACGGACGAGGTCATCGTGAACGCGGACGCGGGGCGGGCGCGCCGCCCGCTGCTCGTCGTCGAGGACGGCGAGCCGCTCGTCACCGACGACGAGCTCGCGGCCATCGAGAACGGCGACATCGACTTCGAGGACCTCGTTCGCGCGGGGAAAGTCGAGTTCATCGACGCCGAGGAGGAGGAGGACGTCCTCGTCGGCGTCGACGAGGACGAGCTCACCGACAACCACACGCACCTCGAGATCGACCCCCAGCTCATCTTCGGCATCGGCGCGGGGATGATCCCGTACCCCGAGCACAACGCCAGCCCCCGCATCACGATGGGCGCCGGCATGATGAAACAGAGCCTGGGGCTGCCGGCGGCGAACTACCGCATCCGGCCGGACACCCGCCAGCACCTCCTGCACTACCCCCAGCAGGCGATGGTGCGGACGCAGACGACCGAGCAGATCGGCTACGACGACCGGCCCGCCGGCCAGAACTTCGTCGTCGCCGTGATGAGCTACGAGGGGTTCAACATCGAGGACGCGCTCGTCATGAACAAGGGCAGCGTCGACCGCGCGCTCGCCCGCTCGCACTTCTTCCGCACGTACGAGGGCGAGGAGCGCCGCTACCCGGGCGGCCAGGAGGACCGCTTCGAGATCCCCGGCGACGACGTGCGGGGCGCCCGCGGCGAGGAGGCGTACACGCACCTCGACGACGACGGCCTCGTCAACCCCGAGACGCAGGTCGACGAGTCCAGCGTGCTCCTCGGGAAGACGAGCCCGCCGCGGTTCCTCGAGGAGCCCGAGGACATGGGCGGCCTCAGCCCCCAGAAGCGCCGCGAGACGTCGGTGACGATGCGCTCGGGCGAGGACGGCGTCGTCGACACGGTGACGCTGATGGAGGGCGAGGACGGCTCGAAGCTCGCGAAGGTCTCCGTCCGGGACGAACGCATCCCCGAGCTCGGCGACAAGTTCGCGAGCCGGCACGGCCAGAAGGGCGTCGTCGGCCACCTCGCGCCCCACGAGGACATGCCGTTCACGGGCGACGGCGTCGTCCCCGACCTCGTGTTGAACCCGCACGCGCTGCCGTCCCGGATGACGGTCGGCCACGTCCTGGAGATGCTCGGCGGGAAGGCCGGCTCCATGGACGGCCGGTCGGTCGACGGCACCGCGTTCACGGGCGAGGACGAGGAGGAGATCCGGTCGACGCTCCAGGAGCGCGGGTTCAAGTCCTCCGGGAAGGAGGTCCTGTACTCGGGCGTCTCCGGCGAGAAGGTCGAGGCCGAGATCTTCGTCGGCACCATCTTCTACCACAAGCTCTACCACATGGTGTCGAACAAGCTCCACGCCCGCTCGAAGGGGCCGGTGCAGGTGCTCACGCGCCAGCCGACCGAGGGCCGCGCCCGCGAAGGCGGCCTCCGGGTCGGCGAGATGGAGCGTGACACCGTCATCGGGCACGGCGCCTCGATGGTGCTCAAAGAGCGGCTGCTTGACTCCTCGGACCGCGAGGAGATCCACGTCTGCGGGAACTGCGGCATGACCGCCGTCGAGAACTACGAGCAGCGCCGCGTCTACTGTCCGAACTGCGGCGAGGAGACGGACGTCCACAGCATCGAGATGAGCTACGCGTTCAAGCTGCTGCTGGACGAGATGAAGGCGCTCGGCATCGCGCCGCGCCTCGAACTGGAGGACGCAGTATGAGCACAGGCCAATCCCCAAAGGAGATCGGCGAGATCAGCTTCGGGCTGATGGACCCAGAGGAGTACCGGGACATGTCCGCGACGAAGGTCATCACCGCGGACACGTACGACGACGACGGCTTCCCCATCGACATGGGGCTGATGGACCCCCGGCTGGGCGTCATCGACCCCGGCCTGGAGTGCAAGACCTGCGGCCAGCGCTCCGGGAGCTGTAACGGCCACTTCGGCCACATCGAGCTGGCGGCGCCGGTCATCCACGTCGGGTTCGCGAAGCTCATCCGCCGGCTGCTCCGCGGGACCTGCCGGGAGTGCGCGCGCCTCCTGCTCACCGACGAGGAGAAAGACCAGTACCGCGAGGACCTCGACCGGACGCGCAGCCTCCGCGAGGACGTCAGCGACGTCACGAAGGCCGCCATCCGGGAGGCCCGGAAGAAAGACCACTGCCCGCACTGCGGCGAGGTCCAGTACGACATCAAACACGAGAAGCCGACGACGTACTACGAGGTCCAGCAGGTGCTGGCCAGCGACTACAGCGAGCGCATCGCCGCCGCGATGCAGCCCGACCCCGACGCAGACGAGAGCGGCGTCAGCCCCCAGGAGCTCGCCGAGCAGACCGGCATCGACATCAGCCGCGTCAACGAGATCCTCTCCGGGGAGTTCCGGCCGCGCCGCGAGGACCGCGAGGCCATCGAGGCGGCCATCGGCGCCGACCTCACCACCGAGGACATGAACAAGCTGATGCCCTCGGACATCCGCGACTGGTTCGAGGACATCCCCGGCGAGGACCTCGCGGTGCTCGGCATCGACCCCGAGCGCAGCCGCCCCGAGTGGATGATCCTGACGGTGCTGCCGGTGCCGCCGGTGACCGCGCGCCCCTCCATCACGCTGGACAACGGCCAGCGCAGCGAGGACGACCTCACGCACAAGCTCGTCGACATCATCCGCATCAACCAGCGGTTCATGGAGAACCGCGAGGCGGGCGCCCCCCAGCTCATCATCGAGGACCTCTGGGAGCTGCTGCAGTACCACGTCACGACGTTCATGGACAACGAGATCAGCGGGACGCCGCCCGCCCGGCACCGCTCGGGCCGCCCGCTGAAGACGCTCAGCCAGCGCCTGAAGGGCAAGGAGGGGCGGTTCCGCGGCTCGCTGTCCGGGAAGCGCGTGAACTTCTCCGCGCGCACCGTCATCAGCCCCGACCCGACGCTGTCGCTGAACGAGGTCGGCGTGCCGGACCGGGTCGCGACCGAGATGACCCAGACGATGGTCGTCAACGAGCAGAACGTCGAGCGCGCCCGCAGGTACGTCCGGAACGGCCCCGAGGCCCACCCGGGCGCGAACTACGTCACGCGGCCCGACGGCCGGCGCGTCCGCGTCACCGAGAAGGTCTGCGAGGAGCTCGCCGAGCGCGTCGAGCCCGGCTGGGAGGTCCAGCGCCACCTCATCGACGGCGACATCATCATCTTCAACCGGCAGCCGTCCCTGCACCGGATGTCCATCATGGCCCACGAGGTCGTGGTGATGCCGTACAAGACGTTCCGCCTGAACACGGTCGTCTGCCCGCCGTACAACGCGGACTTCGACGGCGACGAGATGAACATGCACGCCCTCCAGAACGAGGAGGCGCGAGCGGAGGCGCGCGTGCTGATGCGCGTCCAGGAGCAGATCCTCTCGCCGCGGTTCGGCGAGAACATCATCGGCGCCATCCAGGACCACATCTCGGGGACGTACCTGCTCACGCACACCAACCCCCGGTTCAACGAGACGCAGGCCTCCGACCTCCTCCGGCAGACCTCCATCAACGAGCTGCCCGAGCCCGCCGGCGAGGACGACGGCGAGCCGTACTGGGTGGGCCGACAGCTCTTCAGCGAGCTGCTGCCCGACGACCTCAACCTCGAGTTCACGGGCACCGTCGGCGAGCAGGTCGTCATCGAGAACGGCCAGCTCGTCGAGGGCACCATCGCCGAGGACGAGGTCGGCGGGTTCGGCGGCGAGATCGTCGACACCATCGCGAAGGTCCACGGCCGGACTCGCGCGCGCATCTTCATCAACGAGGTCGCCGCGCTGGCGATGCGCTCGATCATGCACTTCGGGTTCTCCATCGGCATCGACGACGAGACCGTCTCCGAGGAGGCCCGCGAGCGCATCGACGAGGCCATCCAGTCCGCCTACGACCGCGTCCAGGAGCTCATCGAGACCTACGAGAACGGCGACCTCGAGTCGCTGCCGGGACGCACCGTCGACGAGACCCTCGAGATGAAGATCATGCAGACCCTCGGGAAGGCCCGCGACTCCGCCGGCGACGTCGCCGCGGAGAACTTCGACGAGGACAACCCCGCGGTCGTGATGGCCGAGTCCGGGGCGCGCGGGTCGATGCTGAACCTCACGCAGATGGCGGGCTGCGTCGGCCAGCAGGCGGTCCGCGGCGAGCGCATCAACCGCGGCTACGAGGACCGCACGCTCAGTCACTTCGAGCCGAACGACCTCTCCAGCGAGGCCCACGGCTTCGTGGAGAACTCCTACACGAGCGGCCTGACGCCCAAGGAGTTCTTCTTCCACGCGATGGGCGGCCGCGAGGGCCTCGTCGACACGGCGGTCCGCACGTCGAAGTCCGGCTACCTCCAGCGCCGGCTCATCAACGCGCTCTCCGAACTCGAGACCCAGTACGACGGCACCGTCCGGGACACCAGCGACACCATCGTGCAGTTCGAGTTCGGCGAGGACGGCACCTCGCCCGTCGAGGTGTCCTCCTCGGAGAGCAAGGACATCGACGTCGAACAGATCGCCGACCGCATCGTCGAGGCGGAGTTCGACAGCGAGACCGAGAAAGAGGAGTTCCTCGGCGTCCAGGAGCCGCCGACGAACCTCTCCGAGCACGGCGCGTCCTGGGAGGTGGAGTCCGATGACTGAGGTCACGGACGCGATGCGCGAGCGCGTCGAGGACACGGAGCTGCCGCGGCGCCTCAAGGACCGCGTGCTCGACGCCATCGCGGACCGCGACGGCGTCACCGTCCAGCAGGCCGAGGAGATCGCGACCGCCGTCGAGTCCCAGTACCTCGACACGCGCGTCGACCCCCTCGACCCCGTCGGCACCGTCTCCGCGCAGTCCATCGGGGAGCCCGGCACCCAGATGACGATGAACACCTTCCACTACGCGGGCGTCGCGGAGATGGACGTCACGCAGGGGCTGCCGCGGCTCATCGAGCTCGTGGACGCCCGGAAGACCCCGGACACGCCGATCATGACGGTGCACCTCGAGGACGAGTACGCCGAGGAGCGCGAGAAGGCCCACGAGGTCGTCTGGAAGATCGAGGCGACGAAGATCCTCGCGCTCGGGGACATCTCCACGAACGTCGCGGACATGGTCGTCCGCATCGACCTGAACGAGGACACCCTCCAGGAGCGGTGGCCGCTCGTCGACTCCACGACGGAGATCGCGGCCGAGATCGCCGAGACCATCGAGGGCAGCCTCGGCGTCCAGGTCACCCAGCAGGGCACCGTCCTCGAGTTCGGGCCGAGCGAGCCCTCCTACCGCGAGCTCCTCCAGCTCGTCGAGCAGCTCCGCGACATCGTCTTCAAGGGCATCGAGGACGTCTCCCGCGTCGTCATCCGCCGCGAGGAGACCGACCGCGGCGAGGAGTTCGTCCTCTACACGGAGGGGTCGGCGTTCAAGAAGACGCTGAAGATCGAGGGCGTCGACGCCTCCCGGACGACCTGCAACAACATCCACGAGGTCCACAAGACCCTCGGCATCGAGGCCGCCCGCGAGGCCATCATCGAGGAGACGATGACCACCCTCGAGGAGCAGGGCCTCGGCGACGTGAACATCCGCCACCTGATGCTGGTCGCGGACATCATGACCAACGACGGCACCATCCAGTCCATCGGCCGGCACGGCATCTCCGGGAACAAGGACTCCGTGCTGGCGCGCGCGGCCTTCGAGGTGACGGTCAGCCACCTGCTGGACGCCGCCATCTACGGGGAGGCCGACGACCTCGACGGCGTCATCGAGAACGTCATCGTCGGGAAGCCGGTGCGGCTCGGCACGGGCGACGTCGACCTCCGCATGGGCGCCAGCAAGTCCGACTGAACCGATGACAGTCCGGCTCTCCGACGAGGCGCGCCGACTCATCGCGGCCTTCGAGGACGCGACCGACGCGACCGCCGTCGACTGCGTCGTCGACGACGACGAGGACCGCGTCGTCTTCGTCGTCGCCGCCGGCGACATGGGCACCGCCATCGGCCCGGGCGGCAGCCGCGTGGAGGCCCTCGAGGACAAGCTCGGCCGCGACGTCGTGCTCGTCGAGGACGCGCCGACGCCGGAGGGCTTCGTCGCGAACGCGCTGTCGCCGGCCGCCGTCTACAACGTCACCATCAGCGAGAACGACACCACCGTCGCGTACGCCGAGGTCGCCCACGAGGACAAGGGCGTCGCCATCGGCGCCGGCGGGAAGAACATCCAGGCGGCGAAGACGCTCGCGAAACGGCACTTCGACGTCGACGACATCCAGCTCACATAGGCGCTTTTGCGCTGCGGGCGCGCTTCGCGCGCCCTCGGCAAAACCGACACCAAAAGCACTCCTCCCTCACTTCGCGCTGACGCGCTCCGTTCGGTCGTCGGCCCGCGCTCGTTCACTACGTTCACTCGCGCGGCGAACCGGCGACCTTCCGGGTCCTTCGGACCACTCGGTCGCCGGATGCTCGACAGCAGAGTGACCAATTAGGTTGCAAGCATCGGCGAGCGAGCGGCTCTAAGAGCCCGAGCGAAGCCGTTCACGGCGCGACCGCAGGGAGCGCGGGCCGACGACCGACCAACGGGAGCGAGGAGAGCTTTTGGCGTAGCTTTTACCAGCGAAGGAGCGCAGCGACTGAGCGCAGTAAAAGGTACGGCTTAAGTGTCTCCGCTGGGTATTCGGCTGTATGTCGAACGGCAAGTACGCCGCTCGGAAACTGAAGAAGGACCGCCAGAAGCACCGGTGGTCCGACTCGGAGTACGCGCGGCGAGAACGGGGGCTCGGGAAGGAGTCCGACCCCCTCGAGGGCGCGCCGCAGGGCCGCGGCATCGTCCTCGAGAAGGTGGGTATCGAAGCGAAGCAGCCGAACTCCGCGATCCGGAAGTGCGTCCGGGTCCAGCTCATCAAGAACGGGAAGCAGGTCACCGCGTTCTGCCCCGGCGACGGCGCCATCTCGTTCATCGACGAGCACGACGAGGTCACCATCGCCGGCATCGGCGGCGCGAAGGGCCGCGCGATGGGCGACCTCTCCGGCGTGAACTACAAGGTCGAGAAGGTCAACGGCGTGAGCCTCATCGAACTCGTCCGCGGGAACGCGGAGAAGCCGGTGCGATAACCATGAGCGAGGAAGAAGCCCCCGAACCGGAGGCGCCCGCCGGCAGCGACGACGAGGACGTGAACGCGTTGCTGTTCGGGAAGTGGGACGTCTCCGAGGTCCAGTACAGCGACCCGAGCACGCGACGCTACCTCGCGGTGACGCCGGTCGCGCACACGATGGGCCGGCACGCCTCCAAGCAGTTCAAGAAGTCCGAGATCAGCGTCGTCGAGCGGCTCGCGAACCGCCTGATGAAGACGGGCGAGAACACGGGCAAGAAACAGCAGGCGCTGCGCATCGTCCAGGACGCCTTCGACGTCGTCCACGAGCGCACGGAGGAAAACCCCGTGCAGGTGCTCGTGCGCGCGGTCGAGCACGCCGCGCCCCGCGAGGAGACCGTCCGCCTGAAGTACGGCGGCATCTCCGTGCCGAAGGCCGTCGACGTCGCGCCCCAGCGCCGCGTCGACCAGGCGCTGAAGTTCATCGCCGACGGCGCGCACTCGGCGTCGTTCAAGACGCCGACCGACGCCGCGGAGGCGCTCGCCCAGCAGCTCGTCGGCGCCGCCGACTACGACGTCCAGACGTACGCGGTCGGCCAGAAAGAGGAGAAAGAGCGCGTCGCGGCCGCGGCCCGCTGACGCGGACCGCTCGGTCTCTCCTGCAGTTCTCTCAGTTCTCCAGTCGGCCAGCGACTGCGCCGTGGTGCGGTCGACGCCCGGGCGACGTCGGGCCGATACCTGAAAGCAGTTAACTGTGGCCTCCCGAACGTGGGGTATGCGCGAGACCCGCCGTTCGTTCCTCGCTGCGATGGGGCTGGCTGGCGTCGCCGGACTCGCCGGCTGTGCGTCGCCGAGCGAACCGGCCGACTCGACGACGACCACGCCCTCCGGCACGCAGGCGACCGTGACGACCGTGGCTGACGACGAGTACGACCTCGCCGTCGAGCACGACGTCGAGAGCTGGAGCGAGTACGACCCCGACTGGTCCCACCCCGTGGAGGCGCCGAACCTGGACGTTGAGACCGAAACCGTCGTCGAGGGCCTGAAGATCCCGTGGGACCTCGCGTTCGCGCCGAACGGCGACCTGTTCATCAGCGAGCGCGTCGGCCGGATCTCGCGGTACACCTCCGACGACCTGGAGACCGTCGCGACCCCGGAGGTGATCGACCACGCCGACTGGGTCGCCCCCGGGGAGGAGAACGGCTGGTGGAAGGCGGGCAGCGAGGGCGGCCTGATGGGGTTGGCCGTCCACCCGAACTACCCGGACGTCCCGCTCGTGTACGCCATCTACACCCACGACGGCGGGCCGGCCGTCTCCGGGAACGACCCCTTCGTCAATCGGCTCTCGTACTTCGACGTCTCCGCGGACGACCCCGCGGACGCAGAGACGGTCGTCGTCGACGACATCCCCGGCAACGAGATCATCCACAACGGCGCGCGGCTCGCGTTCGGCCCACAGAACTACCTCTGGGTGACGACCGGCGACGCCGCGTTGGCCAATCCAGACATGGGGACGGTCAAGCCGCTCCCCCAGGACCCGTCCTCGCTGGCGGGGAAGGTGCTCCGCCTCGAGCCGGACGGGAGCGCGCCGGCTGACAACCCCGGCATCGACGGCGGCGACCCGCGCGTGTACACGATGGGCCACCGGAACCCCCAGGGCATCACGTTCATGCCGGACGCGACGCCGGTGGCGACCGAGCACGGACCGTCGGCCCACGACGAGGTGAACGTGCTCGAAGCCGGGGCGAACTACGGGTGGGGGCCCGAGGGCGAGCGCGCGCGCACCGCGGAGACGTACCGCGGCAGCGACTACGCGCGCCCGGTCGTCAACACCGACGAGACGTGGGCGCCGCCGGGGTCGGTGTTCTACACCGCGGACGCGGTGCCGTCGTGGCAGAACCGCCTCGTCGTCGGCGGGCTCATCTCCCAGCGGGTCAACCTCGTGACGGTCTACCCGACGGACGGCGAGCCGGCGTCCGCGGGGAACGGCGGCAAGCGGTTCGACGCCGACTGGATGCACGACGGGTACAGCGCCGTCCACCACACCACACTGGAGGACGAACTCGGCCGCATCCGGCACGTCGAACAGGGGCCGGACGGGACGCTGTACGCGGTGACGTCGAACCGCGACGGCCGCGCGCAGGGCGAGCAGTTCCCCCGCGAGGGCGACGACCGGCTCGTCCGCATCACGCCGGCCTGACGGCCGGGTCGGCGGCGGAACCCGCGTGACGGCCTAGTCCGCTGCCGGACCGGCGGTGCTCGCCTGCGCGTCGACGTACGTGCGGATGGCGTCGACGAGGCCGCGGCGGCAGTCGCTCTCGTCGGGGTCGGCGGCGAGCGCGGCGAAGCGCTCGCGGAACGCGTCGACGTCGATCTCGGGGGCGTCCTCGCCGGCGGCGTGCGCGAGGTCGTAGATGCGGTGGCCGCGGCCGACCGCGTCGTGGCGTTCGAGGAGCGCGAGCGCGAACGCCGCGTTCACCGCGGTCATCGAGGGGTCGGCGCCGGCCGTGAGGCGCTGGCCGACCGTCGGGCCGGCGGCGGGCCGGTCGGCGACGGCGGCGGCGAGCTCGGACTCGAGGAAGGCGACGAGCTTGTCCGTCGGCCCCACGGAGAGCGTGATGTCGTCGGCGTAGATGTCCTTGACGTGGTTGGCGATCTGGTAGCAGTGCGCGAGCACGCGGCGCTCGACCTCGCGGCCGGTGAGCGCGAGGAACAGCACTTCGTCCATCGGGAGGACGTGGCTGGGGTGGTCGTGCTCGTGGCGGTGCATGTGCGCGAACTCGTGGAGGGCGAGCTCGCGGGCCATCGCCGACGTGGCGGCCTGTCGCGAGATGTTGAGGACGTGGTGGTCGTCGTAGTGGCCCGCCCACGTGCGCTCGTCGGGGCTCTCGCGGACGCGGACCTCGACGGGGTGCTGGAGGTCGTGTTCGGTCTCGAAGACGTCCCGAGCGCCGAGGAACGGTGCGGCGGGGCCGGCTCCCGTCACGCGCAGGTCCATGTGTCTTCTTACCAAGGCAGTTCCGGCAAAGACTCTTTCGCCGCCGGCAGCGCGGTCCCGCTCCGAGGAACGCCGCGCGCTGGCGCCTGCACGGCGTGTTCCGTCGTGCCGTGGTCCACGGAAAACACTACCCTTTTGAACCCGCTGGCAGTATGACTTCCCAATGGGCCGACGCAAGAAGATTGTCGAACAGTGCGAACGGCTGATGGACGAACCCGAGCAGATCCGGAACATCGCCATCGCCGCGCACGTCGACCACGGCAAGACGACCCTCACGGACAACCTGCTCGCCGGGGCGGGGATGATCGCCGAGGAGTCCGCCGGCGAGCAGCTCGCGATGGACACCGAGGAGGACGAACAGGAGCGCGGCATCACCATCGACGCCGCGAACGTCTCGATGACCCACGAGTACGAGGGCGAAGCCCACCTCATCAACCTCATCGACACGCCCGGCCACGTCGACTTCGGCGGCGACGTCACGCGGGCGATGCGCGCCGTCGACGGCGCGCTCGTCGTCGTCGACGCCGTCGAGGGCGCGATGCCCCAGACCGAGACGGTGCTCCGGCAGGCGCTCCGCGAGGGCGTGAAGCCGACGCTGTTCATCAACAAGGTCGACCGCCTCATCTCCGAACTCCAGGAGGGCCCCGAGGAGATGCAGGAACGCCTCCTCGGCGTCATCCGCGAGGTCAACGAGCTCATCCGCGGGATGACCGAGGAGATGGACGACATCGACGAGGACTGGACGGTCTCCGTCGAGGACGGCACCGTCGGGTTCGGCTCCGCGCTCTACAAGTGGGGCGTCTCGATGCCGTCGATGCAGCGCACCGGCATGGACTTCGGCGACATCATGGACCTCGAGCGCGCCGACAAGCGCCAGGAGCTCCACGAGCGCACGCCCCTCTCGGACGTCGTCCTCGACATGGTGTGCGAGCACTTCCCCGACCCCATCGACGCCCAGCCGATGCGCATCCCGCGCATCTGGCGCGGCGACGCCGACAGCGACCTCGCGGAGACGATGCGGATGGTCGACCCCGAGGGCGAGGTCGTCCTGATGGTCACCGACATCGGCATCGACCCGCACGCCGGCGAGATCGCCGCCGGCCGCGTGTTCTCCGGCACACTCGAGAAGGGCCAGGAGCTGTACGTCTCCGGCACCGCCGGCAAGAACCGCATCCAGAGCGTCGGCATCTACATGGGCGGCGAGCGCGAGGAGGTCGACCGCGTCCCCGCCGGCAACATCGCCGCCGTCACCGGCCTGAAGGACGCCATCGCCGGTTCGACCGCCTCCAGCGTGGAGATGACGCCGTTCGAGTCCATCGAGCACATCTCCGAGCCCGTCATCACGAAGTCCGTCGAGGCCCAGAACATGGACGACCTGCCGAAGCTCATCGAGACGCTCCAGCAGGTCGCCAAGGAGGACCCCACCATCCAGATCGAGATCAACGAGGACACGGGCGAGCACCTCATCTCCGGGCAGGGCGAACTCCACCTCGAGGTCATCACGCAGCGCATCGAGCGCAACCAGGGCATCCCCGTGAACACGGGCGAACCCATCGTCGTCTACCGCGAGTCCCCGACCTCGGCGTCCCGCGAGGTCGAGGGCGTGTCGCCGAACCGCCACAACAAGTTCTACATCACCATCGAGCAGCTCGGCGACGACATCCTCGAGCAGCTCCGCCTCGGCGAGGTCTCCATGGACATGCCCGAACAGGAGCGCCGCGAGGTCCTCCAGGACGCCGGCATGGACAAGGACACCTCCCAGAACGTCGAGGACATCATCGGGAAGAACGTCTTCGTCGACGACACGAAGGGCATCCAGCACCTCAACGAGACGATGGAACTCGTCGTCGAGGGCCTCCAGGAAGCCCTCGAGGACGGCCCGCTGGCCGCCGAGCCCGTCGAGGGCGCGCTCATCCGCCTGCACGACGCGCGCCTCCACGAGGACGCCATCCACCGCGGCCCCGCGCAGGTCATCCCCGCCGTCCGCGACGCCGTCCACCGCGGCCTCATGGACGCCGAGATCCGCCTGCTGGAACCCATCCAGAACGTCCGCATCGACGTGCCGTCCGAGCACATGGGCGCCGCGTCCGGCGAGATCCAGGGCCGCCGCGGCCGCGTCGACGACATGTACCAGGAGGGCGGCATGATGGTCGTCGAGGGCATCGCGCCCGTCGAGGAGATGATCGGCTTCTCCAGTGACATCCGCTCCGCGACCGAGGGCCGGGCGTCCTGGAACACGGAGAACGCCGGCTTCCGCGTCATGGCCGACAACCTCCAGCCCGAGATCATCGCGGAGATCCGCGAACGCAAGGGCATGAAGACCGAGCTGCCCGAGCAGATCGACTACTTCTAACGGCCCGTTTTGCTGCGGGGGGTTTCCTCGCTCGCTCCGCTCGCGCAGTGTCCTCACGAACGGAGTGAGCGAGGGCTCGGCAAGCACTGCTCGCCGGCGAAACGCGCGTACGCTGTGACGGACAGCGACCGCTGTCCCACGTCCCGAGTACAGCGGTAGGATTTGTGCGGGCCGAAGGCTTATAGCGCGGAGCGACCCCAGGGAGAGGTATGCACGCAGGCAGACGCGCCCGGCGTGGCATCGGCACCGAGCGACGGCGACAGCGCTCGCTGCCGACAGCGACACCGGGTGCGGCTGCACCGGAGGGGGTTCGGTGAGCGACGCCGCCGACCGCGCGCACACGCTCCGCCTCGAGCTCGTCGACGAGCCCGGGGAGCTGTTGCGCGCGCTCTCGCCCATCGCGGAGAACGGCGGGAACCTCCTGTCGATCTTCCACGAGCGCGGGTCGCTGACGCCGCGCGGCCACATCCCCGTGGAGGTCGACCTGGAGTGCCCGCCGGAGCGCTTCGACCGCATCGTGGCGGCGCTCCGGGAGGCCGGCGTGACCGTCATCCAGGCGGACGCCGAGCGGTACGGCGAGGCCGTCACCGTGTTGCTGGTCGGCGACCTCGTGGACACGGACCTCTCGGATACGCTCTCCGAACTGGAGGCCTGCGGCACGGCGTCGGTCGCGGACTTCTCGCTGACGACCGAGGAGGGGACCGACGGCGTGTCGGCCGCGCGCGTCCGCCTCGCCATCGAGTCCGGGAGCGCGGAGCGCGCCGTCGAGCAGGTGCGCGGCGTCGCGGACGCGAAGGACCTCGTCGTCGTCGAACCCCTGGTGGGTGAACAATGAGACTCGCGGTGCTGGGCGCCGGCGACGTGGGCCGGTCGGTCGCGGAGCTCGCGGCGGAGTACGGCCACGTCGTGACGGCGTTCGCGGACTCGACGGGAGCGGTCGTCGACCCAGACGGCGTGGACGTCGCGGCGGCGCTCGACCACAAGGACGAGGCCGGGACGGTCGGCGACGCCGACCCGGCGGACGCGCTCGACGCCGACTACGACGTGCTCGTGGAGGCGACGCCGACGACGCTCGGCGACGCCGAGCCCGGCTTCGGGCACGCGCGCGCCGCCCTGGCGGCCGGCCGGCACGTCGTCCTCGCGAACAAGGGACCGGTCGCGGAGCGCTACGACGACCTGCGCGCGCTCGAGCGGGAGAGCGCGGGCGAGCTCCTGTTCGAGGCGACGGTCGCCGGCGCGATCCCCGCGCTGGCGACCATCGACGGCGTCGGCGCCGAGCGCGTCACCGCGGCGCGCGGCGTGCTGAACGGCACCGCGAACTTCATCCTGACGCGGATGGCCGCCGAGGGCCTCGGCTACGAGCACGTGCTCTCGGAGGCCCAGGACCTCGGCGTCGCGGAGGCCGACCCGACGTTCGACGTGGAGGGGACCGACGCGGCGCTGAAGTGCGCGATCCTCGCGAACGTCATCCACGGCGGCGGCTACTCGCTGGCAGACGTCGACGTGCAGGGCATCACCGACATCCCGCCGTCGGCGCTGGACCTCGCGGCCGAGGACGGCCGGACGGTCCGGCTGATCGGCGAGGTGACCGACGACGGCGCGCGCGTCGGGCCGCGGCTCGTCCCGGAGAACGACGCGCTCGCGGTCTCGGGCACGATGAACATCGTCCAGCTGGAGACCGAGCACGCCGGCCGGCTGAACATCTCCGGGCGGGGCGCCGGCGGCCGGGAGACCGCGACCGCGGTGCTGGCGGACGTCGACCGGCTGGCCTGACAGGTCGCCGCGGCGGCCCGCCGAGGGCCGCCGTCCGTGTGCCGTGTTCGCACAAACCCCGGGACGGCGCCGAGGTGGCGCTGAGCCCGTACCGAAATGGTTTTAATGCGAACTGCCGAATAATTCCCACAGAGCGCGCCTTTCGCGCGATATCAGACAATGAGCGACGAACGACACCAGAACCTGGCCGTCATCGGCCACGTCGACCACGGCAAGAGCACGATGGTCGGGCGCCTCCTCTACGAGACGGGGAGCGTTCCCGAGCACGTCATCGAACAGCACAAAGAGGAAGCCGAGGAGAAGGGCAAGGGCGGCTTCGAGTTCGCCTACGTCATGGACAACCTCGCCGAGGAGCGCGAGCGCGGCGTCACCATCGACATCGCCCACCAGGAGTTCTCCACGGACGAGTACGACTTCACCATCGTCGACTGTCCGGGCCACCGCGACTTCGTGAAGAACATGATCACGGGCGCGTCCCAGGCCGACAACGCCGTCCTCGTCGTCGCCGCCGACGACGGCGTCGCGCCCCAGACCCGCGAGCACGTCTTCCTCTCGCGGACGCTCGGCATCGACGAACTCATCGTCGCCGTCAACAAGATGGACATCGTCGACTACGACGAGTCCAAGTACAACGCGGTCGTCTCCGACGTCCGCGACCTGTTCGCGCAGGTCGGCTTCGACGCCGAGGGCGCGACGTTCATCGCCACGTCCGCCTTCGAGGGCGACAACGTCGCCGACCAGTCCGAGAACACGCCCTGGTACGACGGCCCGACCCTGCTCGAGGCGCTCAACGACCTGCCCCAGCCGTCCCCGCCGACGGACGCGCCGCTGCGCCTCCCCATCCAGGACGTCTACACCATCTCCGGCATCGGGACCGTCCCCGTCGGACGCATCGAGACGGGCATCATGAACACGGGCGACAACGTCAGCTTCCAGCCCTCGGACGTCGGTGGCGAGGTCAAGACCATCGAGATGCACCACGAGGAGGTGCCGAAGGCCGAGCCCGGTGACAACGTCGGGTTCAACGTCCGCGGCATCGGCAAGGACGACATCCGCCGCGGCGACGTCTGCGGTCCCGCCGACGACCCGCCGACGGTCGCCGAGACCTTCACCGCGCAGGTCGTCGTCATGCAGCACCCCTCGGTCATCACGGCGGGGTACACGCCGGTCTTCCACGCCCACACGGCGCAGGTCGCCTGCACCATCGAGTCCATCGACAAGAAGATGGACCCGTCCTCCGGCGAGACCCAGGAGGAGAACCCCGACTTCATCCAGTCCGGCGACGCCGCGGTCGTCACCGTCCGGCCGCAGAAGCCCCTGTCCATCGAGCCGTCGAGCGAGATTCCCGAGCTGGGTTCGTTCGCCGTCCGCGACATGGGCCAGACCATCGCCGCCGGCAAGGTCCTGGACGTCAACGAAGCCTAATCCATGCAGCAGGCACGCGTTCGTCTCGCCGGCGTCGATCCGGACGACCTCGACGACATCTGCGACGACGTCCGGGAGATCGCGGACAAGACCGGCGTCAAGCTGAGTGGTCCGGTTCCGCTCCCGACGAAGACCCTGGAGATTCCCGCGCGGAAGTCCCCCGACGGCGAGGGGACCGCGACCTGGGAGCACTGGGAGATGCGCGTCCACAAGCGTCTGATCGACATCGACGCGGACGAACGCGCGCTCCGCCAGCTGATGCGGATTCAGGTTCCCAACGAAGTCAGCATCGAGATCGTCCTCGAGGACTGAGCCGCGCCCGCGACGCGGGTGTCACGCGACCCCACTTCCCCTATTTCCCGCCCGACAGCGACGGCGTCGGACGCCGCCGCTGCCGCCCCGAAACAGAAGTCTGAAATACGTCGGTCGACTTCGAACGTGTGCGGGCTCGTAGATCAGTGGTAGATCGCTTCCTTCGCAAGGAAGAGGCCCTGGGTTCAAATCCCAGCGAGTCCACTTCTCTGAGCGCTTCACCGACGAGCGACGCCTGTGTCGCTCGCCCGTCGCTGCGGGCGGCGCGACGCCGTCGGGAAAGCACCTGGCGGTCTCGTCCGCGTCGCTCGGGAGTCCTCCAGCGAGCGAGCCGGACGGGCGCGCGGACGACAGCGGGCCGGAAACCTGTCCAGTGCGGGACGACTGCGAGGCGGTACGAACGGGAGCAGCACGGGGCGACCCGGTCGGTATCGGGCGGGCTGTCCGTCCGGACTTGGGTAGGACTCGGCTAACGTGCCGGCAGCGAGCCGTCGGAGCCGCTCGCTCGACTGCCGAGGTGACGCGGTGTCGCCGGCGTGGCGTCGCACGCGCCGGTTGCCGCCGCGTACCGGTGGGAATCTGCGACTAACAATTTGGCTGTGCAGACGCCGTAGGTCTATGTGGACCCCGGACGAACTGCTGCTGACCGGGTGGCGCGCGCTGGCGTTCGTCGGCGACTACACCGGCGTCGCGGCGATGGCCCCCGAGGAGACGAACAGGGTGTTGCGGTACCACTCCGTCGGTGGGGGGTTCTACGACGACATCTCCCCGGGGTACTTCCGCGAGCAGCTGGACTACCTCACGGACGCCTACGAGGTCGTCGACCTGCCGGGCGTCCTCGAACGCGGCGACGAGAAGCGCGTCGCGCTCACCTTCGACGACGGCTACCGGGACTTCTACGAGTACGTCGTCCCGATACTCCGCGAGTACGACGTGCCGGCGACGGTGTTCGTGCCGGTTCGGGCCGTCGAGGACCGCGAGTTCGCGCACAACAGCCGCTTCGACTACGAGTACGTGACCGAGGCCCAGCTGCGCGAGCTGGCCGACGAGGACCTCGTCACCGTCGGGAACCACACGGTGACCCACCCGCGACTGACGGAGGTGTCCGACGACCGCGTCGAGGCGGAGATCGTGGGCGGCAAGCAGCGACTGGAGGCCCTCCTCGGGACCGAGGTGACGCGGTTCTGTTACCCGTTCAACGACTACGACGAGCGCGCCGTGGCGGTCGTCCGGGAGACCCACGACCTCGGCGTCGCCAGCCAGGGGCGGTACCGCGGCGTGACGCCGGAGACGGACCCGGCGACCGTGCCGCGCATCAACGGCGCGAACCCGGCGTACGAGTTCCGCTGGGACCTCTCGGACGCGGCCGTCCGCGTCGGTCGCGCCAGCCGGCCGGTTCTCGACCGGCTGTGACGGGCGTCGCGGCGAACCCAGCGAAGACGCGCGCCGGGTTCTCGCCGGCTGGGAGGACCGGACGCTCGCGTGCGAGGACGTGCCAGACGAGCGGTACGTTAATACGAGTAAAGTGCGAGAGTGTGACACAATGCCGCGGGCCGCGCTGGTGGTCGGAGTGCTCGCCCTCGTCGTCGCGTCCGGGTGTCTCACGACGACGCCCGCAGACGCGACTGTCGACGAGCCGTCGGCGGAGCCGACGGACGCGCCCTACGAGCTCCGGCAGCCGGACGTCGAGGACGCGCGCAACCCGTGGGGGGTCAGCGAGATCGACGTCGTGGTCGACGACGAGGCGTCGATGGACCGGAGCGTCGTCCCCGAGGTGATGAAGGCGACGCGCTACTGGGAGGAGGCCATCGACCCGGGACAGCGGTACGCGCCCGAGTTCGACGTGGTCGCGCACAGCGACTCCCCGGAGGTGCGCGTGGAGGTCGTGCGGACCGTCGAGGACTGCGGCGTCCACGAGGACAGCGTCGGCCTGGGGTGCGCGCCGGTGATCCCGACGAACGCGACGGTGACCGAGGAGCCGGTGACCGTCCAGGTGCGGGCGGGCCACAGCCCGGAGACGACGCTCGCCATCCTGAAACACGAGTTCGGGCACGTGCTCGGGTACCGGCACGGCGAGGGGCCCGGCGACGTGATGGCGCGGAACCTCAGCGCGGCGGCGCCCGGCGAGGTCACCGACGCCTTCGAGCGCGACTACCCGTGGGCGTCGGCGTCGCTGTCGGTCGCCGTGGTCGGCGACGGGGGCGTGGACGCCGACGTGCGGGACCGCGTGGCGCAGGCGACGGCGTACTACGAGCGCGGCGCGGACGGCACCGTCAGCGCGCCGCCGGCGTTCGAACTGGTCGCCGACCGCGCGGACGCCGACGTGGTGGTCGAGGTCAGCGACAACGAGACGGTCGCCTGCAGCGGGGTGAGCCCCGCGAACTCGTGTGCGGAGTGGACGGGCCCGGACGTCGACGGCGACGGCGACGAGGAGTACTACACGGGCGGCCGCATCGTCGTCGGGAGCGGCGAGCGGAACCGTGTCGGCTGGCACGTCGGCTACTGGCTCGGGCGCACGCTGTGGACGAACGGCGTCCCCGAGCCGTTCCTGACGCCGGACCAGCGCCCCGTCGAGCACTGGTAGCCCGGCGGCGGGCCGCGGTCAGGCCGCGTCGTCCTCGGCCCCCTGACCTTCCTCGGCGGCCCCGGGGTACTCGGCCCCCTGACTTTCCTCGGCGGCCTCGGAGTCCTCGGCGGCCTCGTCTCCCTCGACGACGTTCACGCCGCGGTTGTTGACGGCGTCCGGGTCGAGGCCGACCTCCTCGAGGAAGTCGCGGTACTCGCGTTCGGCGGACTCGGCGGCCTGCTGCTGGCTGCTGGCGTGGTCGCAGAGCTCCACGAGGTTCTCGGGGACGTCGTTCTGGTAGACGATCCAGTGGTTGACGAGGTCGCTCATCCGGCGGATCGGGCTCGTGAAGTGCCCGTAGATCTCGAAGTTCAGGGCGTGGTGGCCGCCGAACGGGTCGTTCATGTACCTCGCGCGCGGCATCACCTTCATCACGGCCCACTGGATCTTCCCGAGCTGGCGCTCGGGCGCCTGCTCGAGCGTGGCGTTGACGGCCTTCCGCGGGTCGTCCCAGGCGTCCCCGGGGATGGAGACGCCGTCCAGTTCCTGGATCTCGCGGAGGGCGTCGTCCCACTCGTCGGGGCTCGGCTGCGGGTGGACGCGGTACATCGCCTCGACGCCGCGAGACCACATGAGTTCGTGCGTGACGGCCTTGTTCGCTTTCAGCATGCACTCCTCGATGATGGTGTGCGCGCGGTCCCGCCGCGGGTTCAACACGAGGCTGCCCTCCTCCTTTCGCTGTTCGTGCATCTGGTCGGCGAGCTCGAACACGAGCGAGATCTCGTCGTGGAGGGGGGCGTCCTCGTCGTCGAGGCGGGCCTCGGTCTCCTTGTACGTGAGGCGCTCGTCGCTGTGGATGACGGACTTGTAGATCTCGATGTTCCGGTAGGAGAGGTCCTCCTTGTCGAGGTGCATCTCGACGGTGTGCGCGAGCCGGTCCTCCCGGGGGACCAGCGAGCAGACCGTCTCCGCGAGCACGGGCGGCAGCATGTGGATGGTGTACCCGGGGAGGTAGATGGTGTTCCCGCGGTCCATCGCGGCGTCCCACATCTCCGAGCCGGGGTGGACGTAGTGAGTGACGTCCGCGATGTGCACCCAGAGGACGTACTCCTCGTCGCGCTCCATGACGCTGACGGCGTCGTCGAAGTCCTGGGCGTCGACGGGGTCGGTCGTCCACGTCGGCAGCGGTCGCATGTCCGCGCGGTCGTCGACCTCCTCGGCGATCTCGGCCTGCACGTCCCGGACGCGCTGTTCGGCTTCCGCGAGCACCTCGGGCGCGAACTCGTCGTGGAGTTCGAACTTCTCGAGGAGGTCCTCGCGCTTGTTCTCGATCTGGCGGGCGAGCTCCGGGGAGATCTCGACTGGGCCCTGGTCCTCGATGGAGCCCGGTGCCGCCTCCGGCTCGTTGGACATACTCCCGCGTACTCGGGTGCGGCAGTTAGGCGTATCGACGCGGCGCTCGCGGGCACGCAGCGGCCCCGCGACCGCCGGGCGCCGTCACTTCTCGCCGCCCGGCGGCTCCTCGCGGCCGGCGGCGAGGAACCGCCGGAGGAACTCCGCGTCGTCGACGCGGCCGGCGCCCGCGGCCGCCAGTGCGTCCTCGAGGCCGTCCCGGGAGTGCTTGGCGAGGCCGCGGAAGCACGGCTTGCAGAGGTACTCGAAGCGCTTGCCGTCGCGGTCCCAGCGGTCGCCGTGCTTGTCGTACTCGCGGGCGTCCTCGCGCGACAGCTCCTCGCCGCACGCGATACAGGAGACGGTGTCGTCCGCGGACCCCCACATCGGTCGCGTGTTCGGCCGCGCGCCACTTAGCGGTTTGGCCGCCCGGAGGCGGCGGCTGGCGACGGAGCAGCGGGTTTAAGCCTGGAGCGCTCGGACTCCCGGGCATGGAAGTGTCCTCTCGCCACCACCTGCGGAGCGACGAAGTCGACCGCATCGCGGACGCCCTCCGCGAGGGGCTCGGCGTGGAACTCGACGCGGACTCCTTCGAGCTCGTGGAGCTCGCCGACGAGGACTTCGACGTCGTGCTCGTCGACGGCGAGCCGCTGGTCTGGTACCCCGGGGGCGAGCCGTTCGTCACCGTGAAGGGCGCGAACGCCTTCGACGTGTCGACGGGCGTCGTCACCGTCGACGCGGGCGCCATCTCGTTCGTCAGCGACGGCGCCGACGTCATGCGTCCCGGCATCACCGCGGCCGACGACGACATCGCTGCCGGCGACCTCGTGGTAATCGAGGAGGAGAGCCACGGGAAGGCCCTCGCCGTGGGGCGCGCGCTCGTCGACGGCGACGAGATGGTCGGCGACTCGGGGAAGGTCGTCGAGAACCTCCACCACGTCGGCGACGAGCTCTTCGAGTTCGGCGTCTGAGGCCGCGACCGCCCGCTACTCGTCCTCGGTTGCGTCGTCGCCGTCCGCGTCGTCCGTGTCACCGTCCGCGTGGTCACCGTCCGCGTGGCCGGTGTCACCGTCGTCGGCCTCGCCGTAGCGTTCCAGCGCGTCCTCGTAGCCGCGCTTCGCGAGGCGGAACGTCTCGCGGAGGTCGACGATGGGGTCCTCGCTGGCGTCGACGCGCAGGTCGTCGTAGTACGGCCGGTCGTCGTCGCCGCTGTCCACGACCCGCACGGCCGCCGACTGCACGGTGAGGTCCTCGCGTCGGTCGCCGCCCGCGGCCTGCCCCGCGCCGAGCGCGTCGATCAGGCGCTTCGCCAGCGGCGCGTCGCCGAACGCGGCGTCCTCGTACCGCTCGGCGGTGCGCTCGATGACCGCCTCGCCTTCGAGGAGGTTGCCGGCGACGGTGTAGTTGTCGCCGGTCGCGTGGCCGTACCAGTCGTTGCAGTCCTCCCCGGAGAACGCGAACTCGCCGTCGCGGCCGACGCCGTGGAGCTGGCGGCTCGCGCTGCCGTCGTCGGCGTTCAGCAGCGCCTGCAGCGCGTCCGCGACCCCGAGGCCGTCCGCGAGGTACGCGACGCCCCTGCTGCCGAGTCGCTCGTTGGTCACGCTCTGCGTGGCGACCGCGCCGTACTCGTTGACGTGCGGGCACGGCACGCCCACCGCCGGCAGGCGCGTGGTGACCGCGACGCCGAAGCGGTACTGCCGGCTGCCGTCCCCGTCCTCGTAGGGCTCCCGGACGCAGATGCTGAAGGTCACGCGTCCAGGCAGCCCCTGCAGGCACATAACGGTCCGCGTTCCGGTCCGTCTGACGCAAGAACTATGCGGGCGGCGACCCCCTCTCACGTCCATGGGCTTCATGGACAAGATCCTCGGCGGGAGCGGCGGTTCCACCGAGGATTACGTGGAACTGGACGTCGAGGACTTCGACACGGCCGGCGACGAGGCGAGCGTCACCGTCCACGTCGCCGAGATCGACGGCCAGGAGGACGTCATCGCCATCAAGGACGCGGTCTACGACGGGGACATGGTCATCGCGGACATCACGCGCCTCCGCACCGAGGACCGCACCGTCGAGCACGTCGTCGACGAGCTCCGGCAGGTCGCCCAGGAGGTCGGCGGCGACATCGTCCAGAAGGGCGACGACCAGCTCATCGTCACGCCGAACGGCATCGCCATCAGCCGGTCGAAGCTCAACCGGCACTAGGTCGGTCGGCTGGACGCCGTCGACGCCTCCGATCCGGGACCGCCGGACCGACGGGCCTACGAGACGCCGTCCGGCGTCTCGGCGTCGTCCTCCACGGAGCGCTTCATCGAGTCGCGGCGCGCCTTCGCGTCCCGGCCGGTCGCCTCCAGGAGGAACTCGTTTTTCGCGTCGACGGCGTCCGCGGCGGCCTCGGCGTCGCCGTCCGCGATGACCTCCTCGGCGGGGCGCTCCTCGAAGTCGACGGCGAGCTTGTCCTTCTTCCCCGAGTACGCGACCGCGCCGACCGTGATGCGCTCGAACACCGGGTTGTCCGGGTCCTCGACGACGTAGAGCTCGCTGCCCTTGTAGTCCTCCGTGCCCGAGATGGTCCCGAAGTACTCCTCGACGGTGGCCTCCATGTCCGGGATCCGGTCCTCGAGGTACTCGCCGCGGCGCATCTTGTACTCCTTCATGGACGCGAGAAAGACAGCGAGGGGTTTAACGGCTTCGCGTCACCGGTCCTCGGCGAGGTAGCCCTTCCTGCACTCCGGACAGATGTCGCCCGCGCGCAGGCTGGACCCGCCTGCGTACCGCTCGAGGCCGCACTCGGGGCAGAACAGCGTGAAGTCGAGGTCGTCGGCCTCCGCGCGGTCGGCGGTCTCCAGCGGGCCGGCGCTCGTGAAGCCCGTGTCGGCCTCGACGACGTCCTCGTCGCCGAACTCGAAGGTCGACGCCGCGTCGTCCGTGCTCGCGGCGGCGTCGACGCCGTCGTCGTCGACGTCCTCGCGCTCCGGCCACTCGCCGCGAGCGCGGTCGCCCGCCCCACCGGACGCGCCGCCCGCTCGCGCGGCGGCCCCGGCGTCGGCCCGCCGGTCGGACTGGCTGGCCGCCCCGGTCGACCCCGACTGGCTGGCCGCCTCTGCCCCGTCGGACCGACTGGCCGCGTCGTCCGTTCCCGACTGGCCGGCCGCCTCCGTCGCGCGGTCCTCGGCGCCCGCCGCGTCCGCGGCGTCGCTCGTGGCGGACCCGACGAACTCGACGTCCTCCTCCGCGGGGGACGGCGCCGGGTCGGGCGCCGGCGCCTCCGGGTCGACGTCCTCGTGTTCGTCCCACTGGTCGCTGCCCGGGGCGTCGTCGGCGTCGTCGTCGAGGATGACGGCGTCCTCGCCGTCCGCGTCGGCGCTCACCGCGCCACCGGCCGGCGCGGCGTCCGCCTCCGCCTGCTCGATGGCGTCGCCGGGCGAGGAGAACGCGCTGCCGGACGCCCCGTCGTCGGCGTCCGCCGCGTCCGCGGTCGCGTCGCCGGTCGCGGACTCGGGGTCGGTCCGCGTCCCGCCGGGCTGGCCCGCCTGCTCCGACCGCTCGTCGGTCGCGTCGCTGCCGGCGCGCAGCGAGCGCACCTCCGTGTTCTCCGCGGTCACGTTCTCGGCGCCGCAGCGCGCACACTCCTTCAGTTCGCGCTCGGTCACGACCACCTCGTCGCCGCGCTCCTCGCGGTCCCGCTCGACGAACGAGTCCCCGTAGTCGTGTCCGAGCAGAGAGCACCTGAGACCCATTGGCAGCGTCGTACCCGTGCCAAGCGCAAAAGACTACCGCTCGGGGATACCGATAAGGCGGCGGCGCGCGTGCCCTCACGCATGCAGGCCAAGCCCGAGTATCGCGACCGGGCGGAGACGGAGGTGGCGGTGCTCGACGCCCTCGTCGACCGGCCCAGCGAGGGGATGACGCTGTTCGAGCTGCGGTCGCACGTCGACGCCGACATCGACACCCTCGAGGAGGCCCTCGGCGCGCTGAAGACCGACGACCTCATCGACGCCGAGGAGTCGGACGGCCGCACCGTCTTCGTCGTCGACGACCGCGTCATCCCGGACGGCAACGAACAGGCGACGGCGTCCTGGCTCGACGCCATCAGGGAGCGAATCGGCCTCTGAGCGCTCGGCGACCGCTCCTGGCCGCCAGACCGGGCGCCGCGCCGACGAACTCGCGCCGCGAGAGGGCGACAGCGCCGGCGGCCCTCCACCGGTCGGACGGCGGCAGCGCCGGCGGGCTCGCGGCGGCCGGATGCGGTGGGTTTACCCGGTCGTCGGACCGATGACTCCCCAATGACAGTCGTCAGGGACCGCCACGAGGACCACGGCGCGACGTTCCGCGAGGTCGCGGGGCGCGCGCTCCCCGTCGACTACGGCCGGCCGGAGCGGACCCACCGCGCGGTCCGGAACGGCGTCGGCGTCGTCGAGCACGCCTTCGACGTGGTCGTCGTCACGGGCGAGGACCGCCACGAGTTCGTCGACGACACGGTCACGAACCGCGTCCCCACCGCGGACGGCGACGGCGTCTACGCGCTCCTGCTTGACCCCCAGGGCCGGATCCGCGTGGACTGCTACGTGTTCGCGACCGGCGACAGCCTGCTCGCGTTCCTGCCGGCCGGCGAGGGCGGCGACGTCGCCGCCGAGTGGAGCGACCGGACGTTCGTCCAGGACGTCGACGTCAGCCACCGCACCGGCGACTTCGCCGTGTTCGGCGTCCACGGCCCGAACGCCACCGAGAAGGTGGCGAGCACGCTCGGCGGCGCGAGTCCGCCCGAGGACGCGTTGACGTTCGTCCGCGGCGAGATGGAGGAGGGCGTCACCGTCGCCCGCGACGACGACCTCGCCGGCGAGGAGGGGTACCTCGTCGTCTGCGGCGCCGACGACGCCGGCCAGGTCTTCGAGACGCTGCTCGTGCGGGGGCTGAACGCCGTGCCGTTCGGCCTGCGGACGTGGGAGACGCTGACGCTGGAAGCCGGCACCCCCCTCTACGAGACGGAGCTCG
This sequence comes from Halobacterium yunchengense, assembly GCF_037031165.1. Lineage (NCBI taxonomy): Archaea > Methanobacteriati > Methanobacteriota > Halobacteria > Halobacteriales > Halobacteriaceae > Halobacterium > Halobacterium yunchengense. The sequence goes on from NZ_JAYEZL010000001.1 coordinate 639,264, forward strand.
CCGGCCGCGTGCCGAACGTCCTCGGCCTCGGGAACGCCGTCGACTACGAGAAGGGGTGTTTCGTCGGCCAGGAGGTCGTCTCGAAGGTGGCGAACAGGGGGCGGCCGAGCGGCCGCCTCGTCGGCCTGGCGCTCGACGACGACGCGCTCGAAGGGGCCGGCGACGACGAGGGGGGCGGCGACGCGCTCGAAGGGACCGGCGACGCGGACCTGGGAGCTGGCGAGGGCGGCGCGGACCCGCCGCTCCCGGACGCTGGCGCCACGGTCCGCAGGGACGGCGACGACGTGGGCGAGGTGACGCGCGCCGCCGCGAGTCCGCTGCGCGAGCAGCGGGTCGCGTTCGCGGTCGTCGACTACGACGTCGCGGACGGCGCAGTCGCGGTCGAGGCGGCGGACGGCGACCTCGCCGGCGAGGTCGTCGGCCTGCCGTTCGTCGAGTGCGGCGAGCGGTCCGCGCGGCTCCCGCGCTACGACGACTGACCGGGCGCGCCGCGGCGGCCGGTCACCGCAGGAGCGCCCGCAGCTGCTCCGCGGAGAACAGGCTCGTCGGCTGGTCCATGTGGACGCCGATCTCGCCCTCGAACAGCCGCATGCCGGCGCGCTGGACCGGCTCGGGCGCGGAGTAGCCGCGGCGGACGAGGTGGCCGACGGCGATGTCGCGGCCGAGCGCCTCGCGCCACGCCGACTCGTACTCGGAGAGCGTCGTCGGCCGGTCGGGGTCGACCTCGCGGGCGGCGCAGTCCGCGGCGGTCATCCCGTAGATGATGCCGCCGCCGGTGAACGGCTTCGTCTGGCCGGCGGCGTCCCCGAGCAGGAACCCCCGCGTGCTGGCGACGCTGTCCGGCGGGCCGATGGGGATGACGCCCGAGCAGCGGTGCTCGACGTCGACGCCGTAGTCGTCGACGAGCGCGTCGAACATCCCGGTGACGTCCTCGCCGGGCGCGGCCGCGAGCCCGTACTCGACGCCGGCGTCCCCGCGGGGGATGCGCCACGCGAAGAACTCAGGGACCGTGAGGTGGACGTCCACGAAGTCGGCGTGGTCGGGGCCGGGGTCGAACGCGAGCGCGCCGTGCAGGAACTCGTCGGGCTCCGGGAGGCCGAGCGCGTCCCGCACCCGCGACCGCGGGCCGTCCGCGCCCGCGACCATCTTCGCCTCCACGTCGAACTGGCCGTCCGGGCCGTTGACGGTGAGTTCGACGCGGTCCGGGTGTTCGTCGACGCGCGTGACCGTGTGTCCCTCGCGGACGTCCGCGCCGGCGTCCCGGGCGGCCGCCGCGAGCACCCTGTCGAGCTGGACGCGGTCGACGGCGTTCGAGACGGGTTCGTCCTTGTAGAAGGGGTGGGCCTCGGAGTCCGCGCCGCCGAGGTGGAAGCGCGCGCCGTAGATGGCGTTCTGGAAGAGCGCCTCGCGGTGTTCCTCGGGGACGTACTCCCAGACGTCGAGGCTGACGTGCCCCGAGCACGCCAGCGGCTTCCCGAGTTCGCCCTGCTCGAAGGCCACCACGTCGTAGCCCCGCTCGGCGGCGCGGCGCGCGAACCGCGCGCCAGCGGGGCCGACGCCGACGACCGCGAAGTCGTGCATCACCGTCCGGTAGCCGACCGGCGAGCAAATGTCTTCCCCCTCGGCCGCTCGCTCAGTCGTCGTCGGCCGTCGGCGCGGCCGTCTCCTCTTTCGCGGGCTTCTCGCGGTCCGAACGCGGCCCCTCGAGGTCGACGTCGGGGAGCTTGTCCCGGAGGTACAGGCCGGTGTAGCTGTCGTCGTCGCGCGCGACGTCCTCGGGAGTGCCGGTCGCGACGACGTCGCCGCCCTGTTCGCCGCCCTCGGGGCCGAGGTCGACGACGTGGTCGGCGTTCTTCACGAGGTCGAGTTCGTGCTCGATGACCACGACGGAGTTCCCGCGGTCGGTGAGCCGCTGGAGCACCTCGACGAGCTTGCGCTCGTCGGCGCTGTGGAGGCCCGTCGTCGGCTCGTCCAGGAGGTAGAGCGTGTCCCCGGAGTCCTTCTTCCCGAGCTCCTCGGCGAGCTTCACGCGCTGGGCCTCCCCGCCGGAGAGCGTGGTGGAGGGCTGGCCGAGCTTCATGTAGTCGAGACCGACGTCCATCAGGAGCTTGAGCCGGCGGCCCAGGCGGCTGTCCGCCTCGAAGAACTCGTAGGCCTCCTCGACGCTCATCTCGAGGACGTCCGCGATGGTCGCGCCCTTGAACGTGACGTCGAGGGTCTCGTCGTTGTACCGCGCGCCGCCGCACTCCTCGCAGGGCACGTGGACGTCCGAGAGGAAGTTCATCTCGATCTTCTGGGTGCCCTGGCCGCCGCAGGCCTCGCAGCGGCCGCCCTTGACGTTGAACGAGAACCGCCCCTTCTCGTAGCCGCGCTGTTTCGCGAGCTTCGTCTCCGCGAACTTCTCGCGGACGTAGTCGAAGACCCCCGTGTACGTCGCCGGATTGCTCCGGGGCGTGCGGCCGATGGGCGACTGGTCGATGAGCCGCACCTTCTCGACGTGCTCGACGCCGTCGATGCCGTCGTGGGCGCCGGGGTCGACGCTCGTGTTGTCGTTCATCTCGCGGGCCAGCCCCTTGTAGAGGATGTCGTGGACGAGCGTCGACTTCCCGGAGCCCGAGACGCCGGTGACGGCGGTGAACGCGCCGACGGGGATCTCGACGTCGAGGTCCCGGAGGTTGTGCTGGCGGGCGCCCCGGACGGTGAGCGTCGCCTCGTAGTCGCGGCGCTCCTCGGGCACCGGAATCTCGCGGCGGCCCGCGAGGTAGTCCCCCGTGATGGACTCCTCGGTCTCCATGAGTTCCTCGACGCTCCCGTTCGCGACGACCTCGCCGCCGTGCCGGCCCGGCCCCGGCCCCATGTCGACGACGTTGTCCGCGCGCCGCATCGTCTCCTCGTCGTGCTCGACGACGACGAGCGTGTTCCCGAGGTCCCGGAGCTCCTCTAAGGTGTTCAGGAGGCGGTCGTTGTCCCGCTGGTGGAGGCCGATGGAGGGCTCGTCGAGCACGTAGAGGACGCCGACGAGCCCGCTGCCGATCTGGGTGGCGAGGCGGATGCGCTGGCTCTCGCCGCCGGACAGCGTCGAGGCCTCGCGGTCGAGCGTGAGGTACTCGAGGCCGACCTCCTGCATGAACCCGAGGCGCGCGCGGATCTCCTTGAGGATCTCCTCGGCGATGGTGCGGTCGCGGTCGTCCATCGTCTCCTCCATGCCCTCGAAGTGCTCGAGGGCGTCACCGATGCTCATCCGGTTCACCTCGGTGACCGGCGTGCCGTCGACGAGCACCGCGCGCGAGGACGCCTTCAGGCGCGTGCCCTCGCACTCGGGGCACGTCGTCACGGACATGTACTCCTCGATGTGGTCGCGCGTCGACTCGGAATCCGTCTCGACGTACCGGCGCTCGAGGTTCGGAATCACGCCCTCGAAGGGCTTCTCCTTGCGGCGCACGCCGTTTTTCGTGTTCCGCTTGAACACGACGTCCTCGCTGGTGCCGTAGAGGAACGCGTCCCGGACGTCCTCGTCGAGGTCCTCGAAGGGCGTCTCGAGGTCCACGCCGAAGTGCGCGGCGACCGCGTCCAGGCGCGTCTGGTAGTACGAGCGGTTGTAGCTCCACGCCTCGAAGACGTGCTTGACGGGCTTGCTCGCGTCCTGGACGACGAGGGCCTCGCTGACCTCCTTCGTGTTCCCGATTCCCTCGCACTCCGGGCAGGCGCCGTGCGGGCTGTTGAACGAGAAGCTCCGCGTCTCGATCTCGCTGATGTCGATGCCGCAGTGCGTGCAGGCGAGGGCCTCGCTGAACTCCACGACGAGCCGGTCGTCGCCGTCGTCCTCGGCGAGGTCGCCCGTCGAGCGCGCCGTGGCGCCGCCGAGTTCGAGGTCGTCGTCGGCGTCGGGCACGACGACCTTCAGCACGCCGTCGGCCTCATCGAGGGCGGTCTCGACGCTGTCGGTGATCCGCGAGCGGTTTTCGTCGCTGACGACCACGCGGTCGACGACCACGTCGACGGTGTGGTCGTAGTTCTCGTCGAGGTCGGGGTCGTCGTACGCGAGGTCGTAGGGCTCGCCGTCGACCTCCACGCGCGAGTACCCCTCGCTGACGAGGTCCTCGAAGAGGTCCTCGAAGGCGCCCTTCTGGTCGCGCACCACGGGCGCCGCGAGCTTCGCCTTCGTCCCCTCGGGGAGTTCGAGGATGCGGCGCACCATCTGCTGGGCGGACTGCTCGCCGACCTCGCGGCCGCAGTCCGGACAGTGCGGCACGCCGACGCGCGCGTACAGCAGGCGGAGGTAGTCGTGCAGTTCCGTGACGGTCCCCACCGTCGACCGCGGGTTGTTCGCGGCGTTCTTCTGGTCGATGCTGATCGCGGGGCTGAGCCCCTCGACGGCCTCGACCTGGGGTTTGTCCATCTGCCCGAGGAAGTTCCGCGCGTACGCCGACAGGCTCTCGATGTACCGGCGCTGGCCCTCCGCGTAGATGGTGTGGAAGGCCAGCGACGACTTCCCGGACCCCGAGAGGCCCGTCACCACGTTCAGCGACTCCCGTGGAATCCGCACGTCGAGGTCCGCGAGGTTGTTCTCCTCCGCCCCCCGGACCTCGATGTAGTCCTCGCTCATCGGCCGTTCTCTACCCGGCGAGGGAGGGAAGGTCTGTCGGTCCCGGCACGCCCGCTCGCCGCGCCGTGCGAAGGCTTATCCGGGTGTGCGCCCCACAGACGCCCATGTCACAGCCCTCCAGCGGCGACCCCGCAAGCGGCGACGCGCCCGCCGACGCCGGCGCGTACGACATCTCGACGGTCGACCTCGACGGCGACCGCTACGAGGTCAAGCAGGCGGCCATCCGGAACAAGTACGCGGTCCGCGACGCCGACGGCGAGGTCGTGTTGCGCGCGAAGCAGAAGCTCCTGAAGCTCAAAGAGGAGTTCCCGTTCGTCACGGGAGACGGCGAGCCCGCGTTCACGGTGAAAGCGGGCGGCATCCTCGACGTCGCCGGCACGTACACCGTCACCGACGACGGCACCGGCGAGGCGGTCGTCGTCCTCGACGAGGACTTCTCGGTGTTCGTCGAGCACTGGACGATCAGGGACCCGGAGACGGGCGAGGCGCTGGCGTCGATCCACTCGAAGAACAAGTTGCTCTCGGCGCTCCGGCACCTCGTCGGCCTCGCGAACCTGGTTCCGAACAAGTACGAGATCCGTGACGCGGACGGCGGCCACGTCGGCGACGTCAGCGGCCAGTTCTCCCTGAAGGACACGTACACGGTCACCATCGACGACGCCGGCGACGTGCCGAAGGAGGCCGTCGTCGCGACGGCGTGCGTGCTCGACGCCCTGGAGAACGAGTGACGGCCGCGCCGGGCCGGTCGACAGGCGCGCCGACACGGAGGACCGGCGCGCCGACGCGTCCGACAGCCGCGCCGGGCCGGTCGACCGTCGCTACTCCGCGACGTCGACGGCCTCCGCGTCCGCGAGGTCGCGGAGGCGGTCGGGCGCGACCGGCCAGACGGCGTCCGGCGTCCCCGCGGCAGCCCAGACCTCGTCGTGGTCGAGCAGCGTCTCGTCCACGAGGACGGGGACGTCCCTCGCGTGGCAGATTGGCGGCACGCCGCCGATGCTCCACCCGGTCGCCTCCTTGACCTCGTCGGCCTCCGCCATGCGCGCGTCGCTGGCGTCGACGTACACCGCGACCTTCTGGAGGTCCACGCGGTTCGCGCCGCTGGTCACGACCACCACGGGGTCGTCGTCGGCCACCACGACGATGCTCGAGGCGATCTGCGCGACGTCGCAGCCGATGGCGTCGGCGGCGTCCCGTGCGGTCTTCGTGCCGTCGTCGAACTCGTGGACGTCGACGTCGACGCCGTACTGCTCGCGGGCCTGCTCGACGAACTCGGCGGCTCGCTCGTGCATGCCTCGCGGTGACACGGCGCCCCGAGAAAGGCCTGTCGCTCGCTGCAATCCGGACCCGGAGCCGTGTCCGGGCCCGCGGCGGACGGCGCTCGCGGTCCGCAGGACCCGAGCAAGGCTGCCCGTCGGGCCGCGGAACGGCGTTCGACACGGCCGACGCACGTACAGCGGTGCGATGCCGCCGACGCACGTACAGCGGTGGATGCTTCCGTGCGCACGCGGTACAGCCACCGATGACGTCCGAGTCGGACTCCGTGCTCGCGCGCCTGCTCCCGGTCGCCGGGACGGCGTACCTCCTGTTCCTCGCCGCCCAGCCGCCGCCGGCGAGGTGGGTCGGCCTCGGCTGTCTGGCGGTCCTCGCGCCGTTCGCCGCCGGCTGGGCGCTCGGGCGGTTCGCGGACGTCGGCCCGTGGGCGGACGGCCAGTAGTCGGCGGTCGGCGACCGCTACACGTCCTCCGGCAGCCACCCGCCGTCGACCTCCACGTTCTCCCCGGAGACGTACTCGGAGCCCTCGTCGCAGAAGAACCGCACGGCCTGTGCGACGTCCTCGAAGGCGGCGGGGCGGTCGCGCGGGAGGTCCTCGGGGAACTCCTCGGAGTTCTCGACGACGTACGGCGACACCGCGTTCACCGTGACGCCGTCGTCCTGGGTGTCCGCGGCGAGCATCCGCGTGAACATCAGCACGCCCTGCTTGGCGACGAAGTACGGGAAGTTCTTCGGGCTGACCATGCCCCTCTCCGCGGACGCGTAGCCGACGTTGACGATGCGGCCCCACTCCTGGGCGCGCATGCCGTCGAGCGCGCGCTTCGACGCGAGGTAGGTCGCGGTGAGGTTCGTGTCGAGGACGCGGTTCCAGTCCGCGAGCGAGAGCGCCTCCCAGTGCCGGGGGTCGAAGTCGCCGACGTTGTTCACGAGCACGTCCACGGTGCCGAGCGCGTCCTCGGCGGCGGCGAAGACGCCGTCGACGCCCTCGGGGTCGGTGACGTCCCCCTGGACGGTCGTGACGTCGGGCGCACCGGCGTCGATGGCGTCCCGGGCGGCCTCCGCCGCCGCGTCCTCGCTCGCGTGGTAGTGGACGGCGACGCTGGCGCCGCAGTCCGCGAGGGACAGGCAGAGTTCGCGACCGACGCCGCGCGCGCTGCCGGTGACGAGGGCGGTCCGGCCGTCGAGGTCGGGGGCGAGCATACCGGAGAGACCGGCCGCGGCGGGATATTCTTATGGGGTTGCCGGGACACGGCGCTGGCATGGCCATCGAGAACGTCCTGCTGGCAGTGGGGCCGACCGACGACGAGCGAATCGAACCGCTGGCGGGAACGACCGTCGACATCGCCGGGCCGACCGGCGCGACCGTGACGCTGGCGCACGTGTTCACGCAGGAGGAGTACGACGACGTCCGCGACGGCATCGGCGTCGAGGACGCCGCGGACGTGACCTCCGACGAGGTGGCGCGCCGGCACGCGACCATCCGGGACCTCCGGGACCGCATGCGGGACGCCGGCGTCGAGCACGAGGTCGCCGGCCGCGTCGGCGAGCACGGCGAGAGCATCGTCGCGCTCGCCGACGAGGTGGACGCCGACCTCGCCATCGTCGGCGGCCGGAAGCGCTCGCCCACGGGGAAGGCGGTGTTCGGGAGCACCGCGCAGACGGTGCTGCTGTCGGCGCCGTGCCCGGTGACGTTCGTGCGCAGCGACCACTAGGGATGGACGCGTCCGTGGAGGACGGCGCGGGCGGCGTGCTCGTCGTCGAGCTGGCCGCCGGGGAGTCCGTGCTCGCGGCGTCGGACGCGCTCGTCGACCACACGGGCGGCGTGCGCGTCGAGCGCGCCCGCGAGGGCGTGCTGCGGTCGGTGGCGAACGCCGCCCGGCAGCGCCAGCGCACGCCCGTCCGCGTCACCGCCAGCGACGCCGCGACCGTGCGGCTCGCGCCGCGGTACCACGGCCGGCTGGTCGCCGCCGACCTCGGGCGCGGCGACGTGGCCGCTGTCGCGGACGCGTTCGTCGCGGCGAGCGCGGCCGTCCGGGTCGGCGCGGACCGCGTCGGCGAGGCGCCGGCGCGCGGCAGCGGTCTCTTCCTCGCGACCGTCTCGGGCGGCGGGACGGCGTACCTCGCCGGCCGCGGCCGCGTCGACGTCGTCGACGTCCCGGACGGCGGCGAGCGGGTGGTGTCGGCGGCGAGCGTCGTGGGGTTCGACGCGGACGCCGAGGTGTCCGTCGAGCGCGCGGGCGCCACCGAGGACGCGCCGCCGACGTGCCGCGTCCGCGGCCCGGCGAGGGTGTGGGTCGCGACCCGGCCGTCGCCGCGGTTCGCCGACTGACGCGGTCGTCCGACTGCCCCGTCTGCCAGACCGACCCGTTCGGCGGACTGGCACGTCCGCCGGCCCGACGCGCCCGACTAACACGCCTGCGAGTGAAAACTGTGCAGTTAAGTGTCCGGGCGGCCGCAGTCAACGTAGATGCCGTACTTCGTCGGCGTTGACCTCGGCGCCACGAACGTCCGCGCCGCCGTCGCGGACGGCGACGCCACGCTCGTCGGCAGCGACAGGCGGCCGACGCCGCGCGGCCCCACGGGCATCCACGTCACCGAGGCTGTCCTCGACGCCGTGCGCGCCGCCTGCGAGGACGCCGGCGTCGACCCCCGGGAGGTCCGCGCCGCGGGCGTCGGCAGCATCGGGCCGCTCGACCTCGCGGACGGCAGCGTCGACGGCCCGGCGAACCTCCCCGACTCCGTCGGGACCGTCCCCCTGGTCGGGCCGCTGTCGAAGCTCATCGACTCCGAGGACGTCCACCTCCACAACGACACCGTCGCGGGCGTCATCGGCGAGCGCTTCCACGCCGACCGCAACCCCGACGACATGGCGTACGTCACCATCTCCTCGGGCATCGGCGCGGGCGTCGCCGTCGACGGCAACGTCCTCGCCGGCTGGGACGGCAACGCCGGCGAACTCGGTCACATGGTCGTCGACCCCCAGGGCCGGCGGACCTGCGGCTGCGGCCGCGACGGCCACTGGGAGGCGTACTGCTCGGGGAACAACATCCCCGAGTACGCGCGCATGCTCGCCGAGGAGGACGGCGGCGTCGACACCGCCCTCCCCCTCGACGACGCCGACTTCTCCGCGAAGGACGTCTTCGAGCACGCCGACGGCGACGAGTTCGCCCGCCACGTCGTCGACCAGGTCGGGTTCTGGAACGCCGTCGGCGTCACCAACCTCGTGCAGGCGTACGCGCCCCTCGTGGTGTACGTCGGCGGCGCCGTCGCGCTGAACAACCCCGACGAGGTGCTCGACCCCATCCGCGAGCACCTCGAGACGGACGTGTTCAACAACGTCCCCGAGCTGCGGTTGACGTCGCTCGGCGACGACGTCGTGCTCCGCGGCGCCGTCGCGTCCGCGCTCACCGGCGGCACCGGCGACCGCAGCAGACGGTGACCCAATCGGGCGACCACAGGAAGAGTGGCCGACCGCGCGACCACCACTAGCAGCGGCCGACCGCGCGACCACCACTAGCAGCGGCCGACCGCACGCCCCCACCCGCCAGGGCCGGCCGAGCGACTGCAGCGGCCGCGAGCCGTCGGAGGATTTTTCCACGCGGTCGCGGAAGAGGTGGTATGCGACGACGAGACGTGCTGCGGTCGGCCGCCGCCGCAGCAGCCCTCCCCCTCGCCAGTACCGCCGTCACAGCGACCAGCCAGGCGTCCTACGAGCCGCTCGGCCACGTCGGCCTCGAGACCACGAAGGAGGTCGTCGTCGACGACGCGGGCGAGACGGCGTACGCCGCCACGACGGACGGCTACGCGACCCTGGACGTCGGCGACCCCGCGAACCCCGAGGTGCTCCACGAGGAGCGCGGCCTCCTCGCGGACCGCGAGGACGGCCCGATGCAGATGGTCTACGACGTGAAAGTCGACGGCGACACCCTCATCGTCGTCGGTCCCGCGAACGCCACCCGCGAGGAGAGCGTGCAGGGCGTGCTGGTCTACGACGTCAGCGACCCCGCCAGCCCCGAACGCCGCGCGTTCCACGAGACCGAGTTCCCCATCCACAACTCCTTCCTCCGCGACGGCGTCGCGTACCTCACCGCGAACGACCAGGCGACCAACCCCGTCGTCGCCGTCGACGTCTCCACGGACGACCCCGAGGAGCTCTCGCGGTGGTCCTGCGTCGACGTCGACGACGCCTGGGAGGACGTCCACTGGTACCTGCGGACGTGCCACGACGTCTACGTCCAGGACGACACCCTCTACGTCGCGTACTGGGACGCCGGCACGTGGCTGGCGGACGTCAGCGACCCCGCGAACCCGGAGTACGTCAACCACGTCGGCCACTACAGCGTCGAGGACCTCCGGGGCGTCGAGGAGATCGGCCGCGAGGGACTGAGCGTCCCCGGGAACAGCCACTACGTCGCCGTCAACGACGACGCGACCGTGCTGGCGTCCGGCGCGGAGTCCTGGGACGACGACCCCGAGGACGACGACGACAAGCAGGGCGGCATCGACCTCTGGGACGTCTCCGACCCCCAGAATCCGGAGGAACTGGCGTTCGTCGCGCCGCCGCCGACGCCGAACGGCACCCGGCAGGGAACGTGGACGACCAGCCACAACTTCGAGTTCCACGGCGACCGCCTGTACTCGTCCTGGTACCAGGGCGGCGTGAAGATCCACGACGTCAGCGACCCCGCCGACCCCGAGGAGCTGGCGTGGTGGCGCCAGCCCGAGCAGACGAGCTTCTGGACGGCCCAGTACGCCACCGAGGACGCCTTCCTCGCCAGCAGCATGACCGGCGGCGAGGACTACCCGTCTGGCGTGTACGCGTTCCCGAACGAGGCCGGCGAACAGCCGGACCCGCCGGCGCTCGTCGAGGAGGAGTCGGGCGACGCGACGACCAGCGGTCCCACGACCACCGGGGCGACGACCAGCCAGCCCACGACGGAGGCCTCGCCGACCACCGAGGCGACGACCGCGGCGCCGACCACCGAGGCGACGACGGAGTCCAACGGCGACGGCGAGTCCGGCGGCGGCGCCCCCGGGTTCGGCGTGCTCGCCGCGCTCTCCGGCGTCGGCGCCGCCGCGCTCGCCGCGAAGCGGCGCCTCGAGTGAGAGGCGGCTGGGTCGACTGCGGCGATTGCACTGGACCGCAGCGGCCGCCGGGACCGCACCGAGCGGAACCCTCTTGCCGCGCCACCCCCAACCGTCGGCCATGAGCGAGACAGCGGGCGCCGGCAGCCTCCACGAGCGCGTCGAGACGTGGCTCGTGGCCCAGATGCCCATCATCCGGAGCCACGGCGGCACCAGCGCCGTGCGGAAGGCCGACCCCGAGGCGGGCGAGGTCGTCGTGGAGCTCGGCGGCGCGTGCTCGGGCTGTGGCATCAGTCCGCGGACCGCCCAGCGCATCAAGACCGACCTCGCAGCGGAGTTCGACGAGGTCAGCGACGTCGTCGTGCGGTTCACCGACGGCGACGGCGGCGGCTGGGGGACCGACCAGCCGGAGAGCTACATGGGCGTCGACCGCAACGAGGGCGGTCGCGGCGGCCGCGGCGAGGGCAGCCCGAACTCCGACGCGCACTTCTGACCGACGCGCGCGCTTCTCGCCGACGCGCGCACTCCTCGCCGACGACACCGGCCGGGGCCGCGCTCGCTGGCCCGGCCGAGACCGGTCGCTCTCCTCCGTCGTGTCGCTGCTCGTCCTCGTCAGTCGTGTCGCTGCTCGTCCTCGTCAGTCGTGTCGCTGCTCGTCCTCGTCAGTCGTGTCGCTGCTCGTCCTCGTCAGTCGTGTCGCTGCTCGTCCTCGTCAGTCGTCGCTGACGGCGTCCTGCACGCGCTCGGCGACCGAGAGCGCTCGCTCCGCGAGTGCCTCGTCGACGAGGCCGTCGTCCACGCACTCCCGGAGTTCGTCCTCGTCGACGACCTCGACGGCGCCGTCGGCGTGCTTCACGACGTCGACGTGGAGGTCGACGTACCGCACGGCGTCCGCGAACACCTCCACGGGCGTGCAGACGTTGAGGTACGTGCCCTTCACGCGGCCGTCCGCGCTCTCGTAGACGGTCGGGTACCACCAGTTCCCCTCGGTGAAGCGCGTGACGGCGACGTCGCCGCGCTCGCGCTCGACGCCGAGCGCGTCGTAGGTGCCGCCGGGACTCATCTCGCGGCGGACCGTCACGCGCCCGCGCTCGCGGTCGCGGTCCGTGACGTCGCCGCGGCCGAGCGTGATGCGGCGGCCGTCCGGCTTCCCGTGCTCGATGGCGACGCGGTCGCCCTCCACGGGCCCGAACTGGTCGGTGACCGCGCCGAACGGGAACCCGTCGGGGCTGGCGCCGAGCGCCTCCGCGAAGTCGACGGCGCCGCTGGCGGCCTCGCTGCCGGCCTTGACGCGGTGGTGGCCGGGCATCGTCGCGGTGACCTCGCGGCGCGCGTCGTCGAGCGCGAACCGCGAGTCGCGGCCGAACCACGTCCAGACGGTCCGCTCGGGCGCTGCGACGCGGTGGGGCGCGCGCTCGCCGGGGCTCGGGGCGTCCGCAACGGCGGCCTCGAGGCGGTCCGCGAGCGCCACCGCCGCCTCGAGGGCGTCCCCGAGCGCGTCCATGCCGGCGTCCTCGGCGGCGCGGTGCCAGCGGACGCCCCAGTCCTCGGGGACGTCGGGCGCCAGCAGTTCGGTGGTGCGCGCGAGTTCGTGGTCGCCGCCGCCGCTGGGCGTGTCGGCGACGAGCGCGTCCACGCCGCGGTCGAGGCTGGCGACGCCGCCGAGGGCGCGCAGCGTCGTCCCGACCTCGGGGCGGCCGCCGCCCCACGGCGGGTTCGGGTCGTGGACCTGCACGCGCAGGCGGTCGCCGTCCTCGACGTACTCGTCGGCGGCGTCGAAGGGAAGGTAGCCCTCGCGGTCGTCGCCGAGTGCAACCACGGCGCCGCCCCCGGTCGTGCGCTCGACGACGGCGTTGAAGACGGCGCCCCGGGCGGCGCGGTCCGGCCACGCGAACGCGTCGAGGCCGGCGTCCGCGGCGACGTCGAGGACGTCGTCGGCGTCGCCGGGCGGGCCGGAGACGGCGACGCCCTGGCGGTCCGGCGTCATCCGGACGTCGACGTCGGCGGGCCCGCCGGGGAACGCCGCGTCGAAGCGCTCGCGGATGGGCGGCGACGCGTCCACCACGTCGAGGCCGGCGTCCAGCAGCAGGCGCGTGAGCGCCGTGCTGTAGATGCCGCGGACGCGGACCCGGGTCATTCCAGCGGGCGCCGGTCGGCGGCGAACCGCACGCGGTCGTGGACGGTCGGGCCGAGCGTCAGTTCGACCACAGAGGGGTGGCCGTCATCCGTTTCGAGGACGCGCGCGCCCTCCACCCAGGCGCCCCACGTCTCGAAGCGCACGAAGCCGCGGACGTCCTCGCTGTGCGTGAACAGGTCGACGTACTCGAGGTCGTGTCTGGGGTAGTCGGCCGCGGAGTGGGTCCGGTCCATGTCCGAGTAGACGACGTCGAGCCGGTCGAAGAACGACTCGACGCGGCGGGCCTCCGCCCGCGCCTCGTCGGCGACGGTCTGCTGGACCTCGCGGAGGTCCGCCTGGGAGAGTCCGGCGTCCCGGAGCGCGGCCCGCGTCCGCTGGTCGAAGAGCATACCGGGTGGTTGGCGGCGCGGGGTTTTCAGCGTTGCCGCCCGCGGCGAGTTCCGCGGTCGCGTCGCTGGGCGAGTTCGCCGACCGGACCGCCCGGGAACCGGAGTCGGCCGCGCTAGTCGTCCGCCGGCGTCGGCGACGGCGCGTCGGCCGCGTCCGCCGTCGCGTCCGCGTTGTCGGCCGCGTCCGCGTTGTCGGCCGCGTTCGCGCTGTCGGTCGGTGCGTCGGCGTCTCGTCGGTTCGACTCCTCGCTCGGGGGTGCCGTGTACAGCAGGCCGCGACTCGGACTGTATGCCATGCCCGTCGGTCAGCCCGACCGCGGTGTTAAGCGTGCCCCTTTAGGGAACGAGTGGCATATAAGGTCCGGCGGGGGGCCGCTGCGGACACACTGAAGGGAGCGGCCGCTGAAACGGACGCGCATGGCTCCGGACCAGGACCCGGTACAGCGGGCGAGCGACGGGGACCGCGACCTCTACGACGTGGCGACCTGGGAGGTGCGGACGACCGTCGACCGGCTGTCGGCGTGGCTGTACGGCGCCGTCGTGACGACCGCGCGGGCGTCGGTGGTCGCGCTCGCGGCGCTCATCGTGCTCGCGCAGTTCGCGGCGGGGTTCGCGCTCGTGTTCGTCGACCGGCCCGTCATCGGCGCGTACGTGCTGCTGTCGGTGGTGCCGGCGCTCGGGATGACGGCGTTCCTCTGGCGGGCGGACGCGACGGAGCGAGAGCCCCTGGAGCTGCTCGTGGTGACGTTCGCGTTCGGGTTCCTGTTCGCGGCGTTCGCCGCCACGCTGAACAGCCTCTTCTCGGGGTTCTTCCTCGGGACGCTCGCGGAGTCGGCGCCGCTGTGGCTGGCGGTGCTGGCGCCCGCGCTCTACTACTTCCTGATCGTCGGTCCCGTCGAGGAGACGGTGAAACTGCTCGCGGTCCGCATGTACGCCTACCGGAGCGACCGCTTCGACGCCGTCGTCGACGGCGCGGTGTACGGCGCGGTCGCCGGCCTCGGGTTCGCGACCATCGAGAACGCCATCTACGTCGCCCGCGAGGTCATCGTCGCCAGCCAGGCGGCCGGCGGCCCCACGCTCGCGGAGGTCGGCCTCCAGACGGCCGCGGTGCGCACGCTCGCCGGCCCGGGGCACGTCATCTACTCGGCGTTCGCGGGCTACTACCTCGGGCTCGCGAAGTTCAACGCCGAGGACGCCGGCCCCATCGTCGTCAAGGGACTGCTCGTCGCGACGGTCATCCACGCCACGTACAACACGGTCGTGACGAACCTCGGCGTCGCCACCGACTCCGTCGGCGTGCCGCCCGGACTCGCGTTCATCGGGTTCGTCGTCGTCTACGACGGCGCCCTGTTCTACGTGCTCTACCGGAAGCTCGCGCGCTACCGGCGGGCGTTCGAGGCGACAGGCGCCGAGGCGGCCGTGGGCGATGCCGGCGAGGACGCGGACGAGGCCGGCGAGGGTGTGGACGCTGCCAGCGAGTCCGGCGACGGCCAGACGGCGACCGTGGACGTCGCCGACGACGTCCAGCTAGCCGACGAGGAGGACGTCGACGTGACCGACGGGCACGTCGACGTTCAGCCGACGGATGACAGCGAGGAAGTCCAGTGGACGGCGGACAGCGAGGACGACCAGGTGAGCGGCGGCGAAGACACGGAGGCCCACCAGAACGGCGATTACGGGGACGACGGCCAGGAGGGCAACGGCCGCCGCGAGGACGAGGACCGGAGCCACGGCGGCGAGGGGCGCTCGGGCGGTCAGTAGGCGTCGAGGCGTTCGACGTACTTCGCGACGACGTCGACCTCGACGTTCACCTCGTCGCCGGGGCCGCGCTCGGAGAGCGTCGTGAGGTCGTACGTGGTGGGGACGACGGCGACCGAGAAGGTGTCGGCCTCGTCGTCGACGTCGGCGACGGTGAGGCTGACGCCGTCAAGCGTGATGGAGCCCTTCCGCGCGACGTACCGCTCGTGGCCGTCGGGGAGCGCGAACGCGTACGTCCAGTCCTCGCCGACCTGCTCGACGGCGACGACTTCCGTGGTGGTGTCGACGTGGCCCTGCACGATGTGACCGTCGAGGCGGCCGTCCGCGGGGAGCGCGCGCTCGAGGTTGACCCGGTCGCCCTCCGCGACCTCGCTGAGCGTGGTCTTCTCGAGGGTCTCGGTGGCGGTGAACGCCGTGAACCACCGGTCGCCGTGCTCCTCGACGGTGAGGCAGACGCCGCCGACGCTGACGCTGTCGCCGTGCGAGAAGCCGGTGACGTCGTCGGTGGCGACGCGGATGCGCCGCCCGTCCGGTTCGTCGACGACGCGCTCGACGGTCCCCGTCTCCTCGACAATTCCGGTGAACACGAGTTCAGATTCGTGACTCGTAACGAAAACGTTGCGGTTTCCGGCGCGGGGCCGAAGACACTTCCCGACCGACGCCGACCGCCGCGTATGGACCCCACGCCGCTCACCGCCGCCGACGAAGCCCTCCTCGACAGCGCCGCCGACGCCGCCGACGCCGCGTACTCGCCGGCCGAGGCGGGCCGCTTCGAACACGACGCCCACGTCGTCACGGCAGCCGTCGAAGCCGCCGACGGCGACGTGTACACGGCTGCGAGCCTCCCCGCGAGCGTCGGCCGCGCCTCCACGTGCGCCGAACCGGGTGCCATCGGCGCCGCCGTCGCCGCAGGCGCCCGCGACTTCCGGCGCGTCGCCGCCGTCGAACACCCACGCGGCGAGCGCGAGACAGCCCGCGTGCTCTCGCCGTGCGGCGTCTGCCGCGAACTGATCGCGGACTACGGCGACGACGTCCGCGTGCTCGTGCGGACCGACGACGGCGACGTCGGCGGCGTCCCCGCGGCCGACCTCCTGCCCGGCCGCACCTGGTAGGCTTATCCGCGTCGGCCGTCTACGTCGCGGCGTGAAACTGCTGGACGCCGTGTCGCTGGCCGTCGCCGTCGCGTTCGCCGCGCCAGCCGCGCTGTTCGGCGTCGAGAGCCTGCTGCGCGGCGACCCCACCGGCTGGGTGTTCCTCGGGTTCGCCGCCGGCATCCTCGCGTTCGAGCGCTACCTCACGACGCCGACGGACGTCCCGATTCTCGCCGCGCAGAAGACCGCGGAAGTCGTCGCCGAGGACCCCGACGACGACAGTCAGTAGCCCACCTCGGCGACGACGGTCAGTAGTCAGCCTTCGGCACCACCGAGTGCGGGAACGACCCCACGCGTTCGACGCCCTCCCCGGTGGCGACCGCGAGGTCGGCCGCCCACACGCGCTGCTCGGCGTCCAGGTCCGCGCGCACCGCCAGCACCGCTCCCGCCTCGATGGCGTCGTCGCCCCCCGGGCGCTCGCGGCGCTCGAGGCCGACGCCGTGCACGCCACCGCAGCCCTCGGTCGGCGGGAAGCCGTACGACCCGAGTTCCGCGGTCGCCTCCTCGGCCGCTGCGGCGGCCGTCGTCTCCCCGACGTCCACGACGTCGACGGCCGCGTCGACGGCGTACTCCGCGGCGAGCGTCGCGCGGCGCTCCCAGCCGCCGTCGCTGTCCGCGACGAACGTCCGCGCGAGCCACCCCGAGTAGCCGTCCGCGCGCGGCGTCACGCGCACCGGAACGGCGTCGCTGGCGGCGATGGCACCTTCGGCCGCGACGACCGTCTCCGGGTCGGCGCCGGCCGCTGCCACCGCCGCGTTCGCCGCGCGGCGCACGCGCTCGGCAGTTATTTCGCCGTGCTCGTCCGCGAGCGGGTCCCCTCTCGCGTTCGCGAGCAGCGCAGCGGCGGCGGCCATCCCGTCCTCGGCGGCCGCCTGCGCGGCGCGCACGGCGTCCAGTTCCGCGTCGGTCTTCCGCTCGCGGGCGCGCTCGTGGGCGCCGGTCGAGGCCACCTCGACGCCCGCGTGCTCCAGGTACAGCGCGGCGTCGTGCGGCAGCGTGCGCGGCGCGAGCACCGAGTCGCCGACGAGGTCGGGCAGGCGCTCGGCGGGCGTCGGCTCGGAGTCCAGAACTGTCACGTCCCCGCGGACCACGACGCGGTCGGGGAGCGGGCGTTCGGGGACGACGGCCACGCGGCCGCCGTAGACGACCGCCGCGCGGCAGGGCAGTCGCTCGCCGGCGAGATGCGAGACGGTCGGTTCGCCGGCCGGGCCGGCGTGGACGAACGCGTCGGCGCCCGCGTCAGCGAGCGCGCCGTCGAAGGCCCCGCGCCGCATTCACGGCAGCTGCACCGGCGTGTCGCCCTCGAGGGCGTCCTCGAGGGTCTGGCCGGTCTGCTCGCCGTACAGCAACACGTCGATGGGCAGCGTCGGCGCGCCGCCCACGAGGTTCTGGAGGAGCACGAGGCGCTCGCGAGCCCGGGACATGCCGACGTAGAAGACGCGGCGCTCGTTGTCCGTGAGAATCGGGACGGGGCTCGTCTTGCTCGTGAACTCCACGTCGTCGGGCACGTCCTCGGGGTCGGCGGTCGCCGCCATCTGCTCGACGACCTTCTCCGTGAGGTCCGTCGCCACGAACACGTGGTCGGCCTCGCGGCCCTTCGCGGAGTGGATGGTGCCGACGCGCACGCGCTCGGGGTCCATGCCGCGGTAGTCGCCCTGGAAGTACGCGTCGATGCTGCGGCGCTGGTAGCGAGTGACCTTCCGGAGCATGTCCGCGGCCGCCGACGGCCCCGGCACGAACGGCACGTAGTCCCGGATGAAGTCCGCGGTGAACGTGAGGTCGGTGAGGTCGGTGCTCTCGCCCTGCGCCTCGTCGATGGCCTCACGGAGGTCGTTGCGCTCGCGGGTGCCGAACGCCGAGTCCTGGAGCATGTCCATCAGGCGCCGCGCCTCGAGGCCGTCGACGGCCTCGTCGCGGTCGAGTTTCTCCACCGCGGAGATGTACTGCTGGAGCCGGTCGGTCCACATCCGCTGGTCGGTCAGCGCCCTGAAGGGGATGCCCTCGCCGATGAACTCGTCGACGAAGTCGAACAGCTGGTAGCGGGCGCGGAAGAGGATCATCACCGTGTCGTCGTCGGTGGACTCGACGGTGCGGCGGACGTTCCGCACGAGGTCCAGCATCGACGGGCTGTCGATGGCCTCCACGCTGCCGCCCTCCTTGCGCGGCTTGAGGTCCTTCTCCTGGCGGGTGTCGATGTGGCTGATCTCCTGTTGGACCACCTCGAGCACCTGGGAGGGCAGCCGGTAGGAGTTCGGGAGCACGACGTCCTCGGTGACCTTCGTGTTCAGGAGGAGTTCGGGGTCCGCGCCCTGCCAGGCGTAGACGACCTGGTCGTCGTCGCCCGCGAT
Source organism: Halobacterium yunchengense (assembly GCF_037031165.1). Classification (NCBI taxonomy): domain Archaea; kingdom Methanobacteriati; phylum Methanobacteriota; class Halobacteria; order Halobacteriales; family Halobacteriaceae; genus Halobacterium; species Halobacterium yunchengense. The sequence continues at coordinate 658,010 of NZ_JAYEZL010000001.1, forward strand.
GAGCACGCGCTCCATGTGCGGCCGCCACTCCTCGTAGACGTCGTACTGGAGGCTCGTGATGTCCTGGAACTCGTCGATGACGAGGTAGTCGACGTTCGGGAGCAGCGAGCGCTGTTTCACGCGCTCGAGCATGTCCGCGAACCCGACGAGGTCGTGTTCGCCCTTGTACGCGCGCCACGCCCGGATGGCCTCCGGGATGTCGTAGCGCTCGTCCGAGGACGGCCACGTCGGCGTGTACTTGTTCCCGGTCTGGGCGTTGTCGTCGATGTCCGGCGGCAGTCGCACCTCCTCGTCGTTCCACCGGAACGGGACGTCGTACCAGTCGGCGACGTCGCGTCGCGTCCGCTGGAGCCACTGGCTGGTGGCGATGACCTTGTTCCCGAGCGTCGTCGACCGCGCGGTGCGCCGGGAGCCGGACGCGTACTCGTCCTCGTAGGGGATGCCGTACTCCTCGCAGAAGGCCTCCTTGTCGTCCTCGCCGACAACGTCGCCCCGGGAGAGGTTCAGGAGTTCGTAGGCCTTCGCGTGCATCGTCGCGACGTTCCCCCGCAGCGACCGGGGGTTCACGTCCAGCCGCTCGGCGAGGCGCTCGCGGACCTCGGCCGCTGCGGCCCGCGTGTACGAGACCACGAGGATGTCCCGCACGTCGACGTCCTCGTCTTCGAGAATTTCCTCGACGTGGTCGAGGAGCGCGGTCGTCTTCCCGCTCCCCGGACCACCGAACAGCCGCGTGACTTCCGGCTCCGAGTCCGTCATTAGACAACTAGAGGGACCGAAACGGTATAAACGGCGTGAAATTCTACGGCCGCCTAACACGTCCGGGGCTGCGGCCGCGCGAGCGGGGCAGCGGCCGCGTCTGCGGCGTCGCGTGCGGCGACGCGGCCCGCCGTCACGTCCGTCGCGTCGACCGCGCTTCCCTGACCTCCGCGCCGTCGCGGATCTTGTCCTCGCAGTTCGGGCACACGCGCGGCGCGCCCTGCTCGTTCGGTGTGAACACCCTCGCGTACGCGTCGGTCACGAACGACCCACAGTTCTGGCACTCCGGCATGGCTACACTGGACGTTTCTCGGGGTTCGTCTTATGCGTGCTGGCCGCTTCAGAAACGAGCAGCGCGCCGTGCAGTCGCGACGAGTGCCGGAGGACCCGTTCCGGCCGCCGGCCGTCACGACACGGCGATGGGGCGGCCGATTCGGATGTCGCGGCTGGCGACGAGAGCGAGCCCTGCAGCTGGCCGAGCGAACGAGTGCCGTGGCTGGCGACCAGAACGAGCGTGCGCGGTGCGGTCCGACCGGAACCGGACCGCGCGAGGAGGGCCGGCCTACGGCGACCAGCCACAGACTGTGCAGGTTCGCGCCTCTACGTCGTGAAGTCCACCGCACTCCGGACACTGCTTCTTGTTGTAGCTCTCCTCCCAGGTCGCAGTCTCGTGGCCGCGCTGTTCGAGGAAGTCGTCCAGAAGGCCGTCGTCCGGAGTCGATGCCTTCGACATACGTGGTGTGCTACACCATACCACTACTTCAACGTACCGGAGTGACAGCCCGGCGAGCTGTCGGCGAACCGCCAGACGGCGACCGCGGGACGGCTCAGAGGTCGTAGAGGTCGCCGAACTTCTCGCGAGCGTACGCGACGAAGTAGTCCGCTGTCAGCGGTTCGCCGGTCGCCACCTCGATTAGTTCGTCGGTGGTGTACCGCTGGCCGTGCCGGTGGACGTGCTCAGTCAGCCACTCGCGGATCGGGTCGAACTCGCCCTCGCGCACGAGGCCGTCGACGTCGAGGTCCTCGCGCATCGCCGCGTCCAGCTGCGCGGCGAGCACGCTCCCCACCGTGTAGTTCTGGAAGGACGCGAACCCGCCCGTCCAGTGGATGTCCTGCAGGCAGCCCTCAGCGTCGTCGTCGGGCCGCACGCCGAGGTACTCGTCCATCAGGTCGTTCCACCGGCCAGGAATCTCGTCGACGTCCAGCTCGCCGCCCACGAACGCCTTCTCGACGTCCGACCGGAGGATGATGTGCATGTGGTAGGTGAGTTCGTCGGCCTCTACGCGAATCTTGTTCTCGGGGTAGATGCGGTTGACCGCCTCGTACACCGCCCGGGGGTCGGCGTCGCCGTCGAGGTGCTCGTTGACGACGGGCGTGGCGTACTCCCAGAACGCCTCGGTGCGGCCGACGTGGTTCTCCCAGAACCGCGACTGGGACTCGTGGACGCCCGAGGACCGCGACTGGCCGAGCGGCAGGCCGTACTGGTCGTCCGGCAGGCCGTGCTGGTAGGACGCGTGCCCGAACTCGTGGACGGTGCTCATCACCGCGCCGAGGGGGTCGTCGGCCGCGAACCGCGTGGTGATGCGCGCGTCGAACTGCGGTCCCACCATGAACGGATGGGGCGCGGTGTCCAGCCGCCCCCGGTCCCAGTCGTAGCCGAGGCGGTCGACGAGCTCCCGGCAGAGCGCCATCTGCGTGTCGTCGTCGTACTCGCCCTCGTAGGGGGAGGAGAACTCGGCGTCGCTGGCTTTCAGGTCCTCGACGAGCGGGACGAGTTCCGCGCGGAGCGTGTCGAAGATCTCCTCGACGCGCTCGAGGGGGAGGTAGGGCTCGCCGTCCTCGAACATCACCCTGTAGGGGTCCGCGTCGGCGTCGATGTGTTCGGCGCGCTCGACGTGGAGGTCCCGGAGGTCCTCGAGGGTCGGCGCGAACTGCGAGAAGTCCGCGTCGGCCTTCGCGTCCTCCCAGACCTGCTGGGCGTCGCTTTGGGTCTCCGTGAGCTCCGCGACGAGGTCGCTCGGCACGCTGTCCGAGCGCTCGTACTGGCGGCGGAGCTCGCGGACGACCGCCCGCTGGTCGTCGCCGAGGTCGGCGTCCGCGAGTTCGTCGAGCCACTCGCCGACCTCGTCGTCAGTGAGGCGGTCGTGGTGGACCGTCGACAGCGCCGACAGCTGCTTGCCGCGTGCGGGCGCGCCGCCCGCCGGCATCATCACGCGCTGGTCCCACGCCAGCACGCCGCGCGCGTCGCCGAGGTAGGACAGCTGCTTCGTTCGCTCTTCGAGGGCGTCGTAGGCGTCCGGAGCGGAGGCCGCCTCGTCGGGCGTGTTCGTCGCCATACACGTTCCCTCTGGCCCGTCAGTACATCAACCCTCGGCCGGCGGAAAACCGGGGGTGCGAAGCGAGGGGGCGCTACGCGCCGTTCCACTCCTCGCGCAGCAAGCCGTACGTCAACAGGTCGTAGTAGTCGCCGCGGTAGTACGCGGCGTCGCGGCGCGCGCCCTCGCGCTGGAAACCGAGTGACTCCAGTAGCGCGACCGACGCGTCGTTGAACGCGCCCGGGTACGCTGTGAGTCGCCTGAGGTTCAGGTCCTCGAACGCGAACTGGACGACGCGGCCGACGCTCTCGGTGCCGTAGCCCTGCCCGTGGACGTCCGGGTCGAGGTAGTACATGAGTTCCATGTCCCGGGAGCGCGCCGTCTCGTCGGGCCCGTACTGGGTTGCGGCGAGTCCGACGACGCCGATTGGTTCGGCGCCGCCCGCGTCCGTGTCGCCGTCCTGTTCGGCGCACGCCAGTAGTTTCACGTCGTCCTCGGTGGCGAGCGCGTCCTCGAAGAACTGCTCGCCGAGCGCGTCGTTCATCGGGTTCGGGCTGGCGCCGGGCCGCCAGACGCACGGGTCGTTCAGCCACTCGCGGATCGCGTCGAGGTCCTCGCGCTCGGGCGGCCGGAGGGTGACGCGGTCGCTCGCAAGGAAGACGGGACCGGGCATACCGGACCTGCCGCCAGCACCGGAATAAGTCTTCGGTGGCAGCGGCCGTCGTCGGCGCCCGCTACAGGTCGTAGAGCTCGGTGTACTTCCCGGTGACGTAGTCGACGAAGTGGTCGGCGTTGTACGCCTCACCCGTGGCTTCCTCGACGAGTTCGGGCGTCGTGTAGCGCGCGCCGTGGCTGTGGACGTTCGCTTCGAGCCAGTCGGCGATGACGTCGAAGTCCCCGTTCCGGACCTTCTCGTCGACGTCGCCGACGTCGGCTTCCAGCGCGTCGTAGATCTGGGCGGCGAGCACGCTGCCCAGCGAGTACGTCGGGAAGTAGCCGAACGAGCCGTGGCTCCAGTGGATGTCCTGCAGGCAGCCCTCCGCGTCGTCCTCGGGGCGGACGCCGAGGTACTGCTCGTACTTGTCGTTCCAGCGCTCGGGGACGTCAGCGACGTCGAGGTCGCCGTCGATGAGTTCGCGCTCGATCTCGAAGCGCACGACGATGTGCATGTGGTAGGTGAGTTCGTCCGCCTCGACGCGGATCAGGTTGTCCTCGTGGACCTCGTTGGCGGCCTCGTAGGCGTCCTCGGGGGTGGCGTCCGCGACCTGCGGGAACCGCTCTTGCATCGCCGGGAGGAACTTCTCCCAGAAGACGCGGGAGCGCCCGACGTGGTTCTCCCAGAGGCGGCTCTGGGACTCGTGGACGGTGAGGTCACGGGACTCGCCGAGCGGGTTCCCGTACTGCTCCCGGGGCAGGCCGAGCGTGTACCGGGCGTGCCCGAACTCGTGGATGGTGCTCATCAGGGCGTCGACCGGCTTCTCGGGGTCGAAGCGCGTGGTGACGCGTGCGTCGAACTGGTTGCCCGTGGAGAACGGGTGCGGCGCGGTGTCGACGCGGCCGTGGTCGAAGTCGTAGCCGAGCGTGTCGAGGACGTCCCGCGCGAGCTCCTCCTGGGTGTCGACGTCGAACTCGCCGGTGAAGGGGTCGGCGAGCTCGACGTCGCTGGCGCGGACGTCCTCGATGAGCGGGACGAGTTCCTCGCGGAGGCGCTCGAGCACGCGCTCGGCGGTGTCGAGGTCGAGGTAGGGCTCGTAGTCCGCGAACAGCACCTCGTAGGCGTCCTTCTCGGGGTCGATGTGTTCGGCGTACTCCGTTTTGAGTTCGACGAGGTCCTCGAGGATCGGCGCGAACACGGAGAAGTCGTCTTCCGCCTTGGCCTCCTTCCACTTCGGGAGCGCCTCGGAGGTCGTCTCGGAGATCTCGGCGACGAGGTCGTTGGGGACGCGGTCGGCGCGCTCGTACTGGCGTCGGATCTCGCGGACGACCGCCCGCTGGTCGTCGGTGAGGTCGGCGCCCGCGAGCTCGTCGAGCCAGTCGCCGACCCGGTCCTCCGTGAGGAGGTCGTGGGACAGCGACGACAGCGCGGACTTCTGCCGGGAGCGCGCCGGCGTGCCGCCCGCCGGCATCATGACCTCCTGGTCCCACTGGAGGAGGCTGTTCGCGGCGTTCACGTTCGAGATCTGCTCGTAGTGCTCGAGGAGCTGCTCGTAGGCGTCGGGGACCGCCTCGGACGCTTGCGCGGACATACGCTAGCGGTACAGGTCACTCCCTATGAGGATTGCCTTCTCGGAGGGACGTTCGTGAGAGACCGCCTACGCCGGCGTGCCGGTGGCGACGCGCTCGTAGACCGCTCGACAGCGCTCGAGGGCGTCGAGGGAGACGCTCTCGTCGTCGGTGTGGGCCTCGCCGGGTTCGGCCGGCCCGCAGACGAGACACGTCACGCCGGCGGCCGCGAGCCAGCCCGCGTCCGTCGCGTGCGGTTTCGGGACGTGCTCGCCGCGACCGTCCTGGACGCTGCGTGCGGCGTCGAGCACGCTGTCGGCGAACGCGTCGTCGTCGCAGGCCATCGGGGGGAGGTCCTGGTCGACCGTCCACGAGACGCCGTCAGCTGCCTCGACGCTCGCGAGGTCCGCCCTGGCGCCCGGGACGGTGCGCTCGTCGACGGTGACCTCGCAGGACTCCGGGATCACGTTCCACGCGGACCCGCCGTCGATGCCGGTGACGGCGACGCTCCCCCGGAGGCGCTGGCCGAGCACGTCCGCCTCGGGGGCGTCGAGGTCGCGAATCACGTCGACGGCGTCGCAGGCGCGGTAGACGGCGTTCACGCCCTCGTCGACCTCGCTGGCGTGCGCCGCAGTGCCCTCGGCGGTGACGGTGCTGGCGCGCCGGCCCTTGTGCGCGACCGCGACGTCCAGGACTCCGCGCTCGGAGTAGCCCGTCGACCCCTCGCCGACGACCGCGTAGTCCGGACTGAAGCCGTCGTCGGCGGCGTGCCGCGCGCCCTCGCCGCCGGTCTCCTCGCCGACGAACGACGCGAACGCCAGCGGTCCGTCGGGGTCGGCGTCCCGGAACGCCAGCAGCATCGCCGCCAGCGCCCCCTTCATGTCGGCGGTGCCGCGGCCGTACAGGCGGCCGTCGCGCTCCGCGACGGCGTACCCGTCGGCGGCGGTCTGGGCGTCCGCCGGCGGCACGACGTCGTGGTGGCCGACGAGCGCGAGGCCGTCGCCGGCGGCGGCAGCGTGCTTCCACGCCCGGACGTTCCCGGCGGCGTCCCGGACCACGTCGGCGTCGGTCTCGCGGCGCAGCCACTCCTCGACGGCGTCGCCGGCGGCCGTCTCGTCGTCGTGGCTCGGAATCGAGACGAGGTGTTCGGTCAGGTCGCGCAGTTCGGACACACACGGAACTCGGACCGCTGCCCCTTAGCCGTGGTGCGCGGCGGCGCCCGTCGGCAGGGAAGGGTTCTTGTCGCCGTACCGGGAGGACCGACCATGGAGTACGTGGAACGCGGCGGGGCACGCATCCCGGCGCTCGGCCTCGGCACGTGGCAGAATACCGGCGATGCCTGCGTCGAGGCGGTGGAGACGGCCCTGAACCTCGGCTACCGCCACGTCGACACCGCGCGGGCGTACGACAACGAGCGTGAAGTCGGTCGCGGCGTCGCCCGCGCCGACGTCCACCGCGACGACGTCTTCCTCACGACGAAGGTCTGGCGGTCCGACCTCGCCGCGGACGACGTCCGACCGGCCGTCGAGGACAGCCTGGACGCCCTCGGAACGGACTACGTCGACCTCCTCCTCGCTCACTGGCCGCACCCACGGGTTCCCGCCGAGGAGACGCTGACAGCGATGGCGGAGCTTCGCGACGACGGCCTCGTGGAGCACGTCGGCGTGAGCAACTACACCGCGACGCAGCTGCGCGACGCCCAGCGAGCAGTCGACGTGCCGCTCGTCTGCGACCAGGTGCTGTACCACCCCTACAAGGACCAGACGGCGGTGCGGGCCGCCTGCGACGACCTCGACGCCGCGCTCACCGCGTACAGTCCGCTGGCACGAGGCTCCGTGCTCGACGACGACCTGCTCGCGGACGTCGGACGGCGGTACGACAAGTCGGCCGCGCAGGTCGCGCTCCGCTGGCTGACGCGGCAGGACGGCGTCGTCGCGGTTCCGAAGGCGACCAGCCGCGAGCACGTCGAAGCGAACCTCGAAGCGCTGGACTTCGAGCTGACCGACGAGGAGGCCGCACGCATCGACGACCACACCGGCGGCCTCGGCGTCCGCCTGCGGAACAGACTCCCCGCGCTGATGCGGCGGTTCCCCCTCTGACCGAGCGCGCGGACCGCCGGCCGGCGTCCACCGGTCACACTCCTTATCAACCCGGCGACGCGTACTCCGAGCCAACATGAACCTCGTTCCCGACACGAGCGTCGTCGTCGACGGCCGCATCTCGCGGCGCGTCGACGACGGCGAGTACGACGGCGCCACCGTCTACATTCCGGAGGCCGTCGTCGGCGAGATCGAAGCGCAGGCGAACAGCGGTCGACAGACGGGGTGGGACGCCCTCGAGGAGCTCCAGCGCCTCGTCGAGCTCGCCGACGACGGCCGCATCGGCATCGAGTACGTCGGCGAGCGCGCCGGCGAGGACGACATCAGGCGCGCGTCGGCGGGCGCCATCGACGCCATCATCCGCGACGTCGCCACCGAGTTCGACGCGAAACTGCTGACCAGCGACATCGTGCAGGCGGAAGTCGCGAAGGGGAAGGGGATCGACGTCGAGTACCTCGAACCGCTCGAACGCGAGTCCGGCGAACTCGCCATCGAGCAGTTCTTCGACGACCTGACGATGAGCGTCCACCTCAAAGAGGGGATGGTGCCGATGGCGAAGCGCGGCGAGGTCGGCGAGATCGCCTACCAGGCGATCGGCGACGAGGAACTGGACGCCGACACCATCCACGAGTGGGCGAACGAGATCGTCACGACGGCGAAACGCGACGACGACGCGTTCGTCGAGCTCTCCGAGGAGGGGATGACCATCGCGCAGGTCCGGGACATGCGCATCGCCGTCTCCACGCCCCCGTTCTCCGAGCGCCCCGAGATCACGGCCGTCCGCCCCATCGTGAAGACGACGATGGACGACTACGAGCACGCCGACGAGCTCCGCGAGCGCCTCCTGGAGCGCGACCGCGGCGTGCTCATCGCGGGCGCGCCGGGCGCCGGGAAGTCGACGTTCGCGCAGGCGGTCGCGGAGTTCCTCGCGGACAACGGCAACGTCGTGAAGACGATGGAGAAGCCGCGGGACCTCCAGGTCGGCGACGAGGTCACGCAGTACACGGAGCTCGGCGGCGAGATGTCGAAGACCGCCGACTCCCTGCTGATGGTGCGGCCGGACTACACCATCTACGACGAGGTCCGGAAGACCGACGACTTCGAGGTGTTCGCGGACATGCGCCTCGCCGGGGTCGGCATGGTCGGGGTCGTGCACGCGACCCGACCCATCGACGCGCTCCAGCGGCTCGTCGGGCGCGTGGAACTCGGGATGATCCCCCAGATCGTGGACACCGTCGTCTACATCGAGGAGGGCGACGTCGAGACCGTCTACGACGTGACGACCGAGGTGAAGGTGCCCGAGGGCCTGATGGAGGAGGACCTCGCGCGCCCGGTCATCCAGGTGCGGGACTTCGCGACGGGCGCGCCCGCCTACGAGATCTACACGTTCAACCGCCAGGTCGTCACGGTGCCCCTCGAGGACGGCGAGGAGGCCGAATCGGGCGTCGACCGCCTCGCGAAACAGGAGGTCGAACGCGAGATCAAGGCGGCGACCCGTGGGCCCGTGGAGGTCGACATCCGTGGGCCGAACGAGGCCGTCGTCTACGTCTCCGAGGACGAGATCAGCCACGTCATCGGGAAGGGCGGCGGCCGCATCTCGGACATCGAGAACCGCCTCGGCATCAACATCGACGTGCGCACGCTCGACGAGCGCACCGCGGCGCCGGCGGGCGCGAGCGCGGGCGGGAGCGAGCCGTCCGGCGACGTCGTGACGCCGGAGGTGACCTCGCGGCACGTCATCCTGCCGCTGTCCGGGGACCGGTCCGGGGAGACCGTGGAGGTGCAGGCGGACGGCGAGTACCTGTTCACGGCGACGGTCGGCCGCGGCGGCGACATCAAGGTCTCCCGCGGCTCGGCCATCGCGGAGGAGCTGGAGCGCGCCATCGACCGCGAGCGCGTGATATCGGTCGTCCCGAACGAGTAGCGGCCGGAACGCGAACGCGGCGGCTGGCGGCCGGCGAGCGCGGAGCGTGCGGTGGTGCCGTCAGGCCGCCTCGGCGTCGACGTCGGCCTGGGCGTCCTCGGCCTCGCAGGCGAGCTGGTAGAGGCTCTGGCGGGCGTCCGCGAAGTAGACGTCCTCGTCGACGACGCCGCGGTCCTCGAGCCGTTCGAGCGCGTACCTGACGGTGCGCGCGGAGAGCATCGTTTCCTCGACGATTCGCTTCTGGGTGAGGGGGCCGTCGTACTCGAGTACCTTGTAGACGAGCTTCGCGCTCGGCGGCAGGTCCTCCAGCACACTGTCGTCTCCAGCCATCGTTACGAATCGAAACACTCCACGCGCTTAAAACTGCGGGAGCGTGTGGCACCCGATTGCCACCGTCCGCGCGGCCGGCGGAGACGCGCGTGACCGGCTACCTGACCTGCGCCTCCATGCCGTCGATGGACGTCGCGAGGTCGAACTCGGGCTGGTCGCCGGACGGCTCCAGGTAGCCGACCGCGTACCCCGTGTACGCCGTCCCGCTCTCCAGGCTGACGTCGAACGTCGTCACCACGTCGCCCGTGCCGTCCTCGGTGTCCGGCCGGACCTCCAGCGTGTACGACCCGGGCTCGACGGTCGCGTAGTCGGTCGTGTCGCCGAACGCCGCGCCGTCGAACAGCACGTCCTCGCTCCCCTCCACGGTGACGTCCACGGCGGGCGCGTCCGGCGACCCGTGGAACAGCCGCACCGCGGCCTGGTCGTCGGACGTCTCCGCCTGGTCGGCGAGCAGGCCCACGGAGAACGCGGTGTCCGCGCCCTCGTCGGCGCCGACTTCGCCGAACGCCAGCGCCGTCTGGTAGCCGGCCTCGACCGGCACCGCCTCGTCGAAGACGACGGTCTCCTCGTCGCCCGCGGCCGTGATGCGGACGTCGTACTCCTCGGGCGGCAGCTGCGCGTACGGCGTCACGCCCGTGAACTCGGCGCCCTCGAAGGCGGGCTCGTCGTTCACGTAGACGTCGACCGCCGGCGCGTCCGGCGACATGTGCGCGGCGCGCAGGAACCCCTGGGGCTCCTCGGTCGTCTCCGTCTGCTCGGTGGTCTGTTCGGTGGTCTCCCCGGTCGTCTCCGCGGCCGTGGTCTCCGTCGGCGCCGCCGTCGTCTCCGTCGGCGTCTCGCCGTTCCCCCCGTCGCCGTCCCCGCCGGCACAGCCCGCGAGCGCGGCGGCGAGTGCGGTTCCCGAGAGCGCGACGAAGCGACGCCTGTCGATGCTGGGTGGTGTGCCCATGAGCGCCGCGTGGGCCGTCGCTGGCTTTGCTATACACGGCCTACGGCGAGTAGGAACGGGGCCGCTCCGAGTAAGCCGAGCCTGCGTCCGACCCCGGGTCCCACCCGAGCGACCGGTCGCGTCCGCGCGCGCCGCGGGACAGTTCCTGCGCGTCCGGCAAGCGAACACCTTTTGCCCGCGGCTCCCGGACGCAGGAGTATGACAGAGACTGCGGACCCGACGGCTGCCCACCGCCGCAGCCTGAAGGTGACGACGATCGCCACGCTCGGCGGCGTCGCGGCGGCCTTCCTCTCGGAAGCCACCATCAGCGACCCGACCAGCCGCACGGGCCTGCTGGTGTTGCTCGCCGTGGTCGTCGTCGAGCTCGGGCTGATGCGGGTGACCGGGGTCGACGTCTCCGACTTCTCCACGAAAGACCACGTCTACGTGCTGTTCATGTCCTTCGCGCTCTGGTTCATCACGTGGGGCGTGCTGCTGACCGCCGGCGTCACGGTGTGACGATGGCGGAGGACAGCATCGCGGTCGTCGACCTCGACAGGTGTCAGCCCGACCGCTGCAACTACGAGTGCTCGAACTACTGTCCGCCCAACCGGACGGGCAAGGAGTGCATCACGCTGCGCGGCGAGGACGCCGAGGACGGCGACCCCGACCAGGTTCGCATCAGCGAGGAGATCTGCCTCGGGGAGACCTGCGGCATCTGCGTCGAGAAGTGCCCGTTCGACGCCATCGAGATCATCAACCTCCCGCAGGAGCTCGACGACGACCCCACCCACCGGTACGGCGAGAACGCGTTCTCGCTGTACGGCCTCCCCGTCCCCGAGTCCGGGAAGGTCACGGGGATGCTCGGGCCGAACGGCATCGGGAAGTCGACGGCGGTGAAGGTCCTCTCCGGGGAGATCACGCCGAACCTCGGCCGCCACGGCGACGAACCCGGCTGGGACGAGGTCGTGGACGCGTACCGCGGCACGGAGCTCCAGGACTACCTCGAGTCGGTGCGCAGCGGCGACGTCACGGTCGCGCGCAAGCCCCAGTACGTCGACCAGATCCCCGACCAGTTCGGCGGCACGACGCGGGACCTCCTCGAGCGCACCGACGAGCGCGGCGTCCTGGACGACCTCGTCGACCGGCTGTCGATCCGGCCGGTGATAGACCAGGCAATCGACTCGCTTTCCGGCGGCGAGCTCCAGCGCGTCGCGCTGGCGGCGACGCTCGCGCGCGACCGCGACTTCTACTTCGTGGACGAGCTGACGCCGTACCTCGACATCGGCCAGCGCGTCACCGCGGCGCGCATCGTCCGCGAGCTCGCCGAGACCGAGGACAAGGCGGTGCTGGTCGTCGAGCACGACCTCGCCGTCCTCGACCTGCTCGCGGACTCCATCCACGTCGCGTACGGCGAACCCTCCGTGTACGGCGTCGTGACGACGCCGAAGAGCGTGCGCAACGGCATCAACGAGTACCTCCGCGGCTACCTCGACAACGAGAACATGCGCATCCGGCCGGAGGCCATCACGTTCGAGGAGCACGCGCCCCGGCCCGCCACGCGCGAGGAGACGCTGATCTCGTACCCTGACGTGACGAAGTCCTACGGCGACGGCGAGTTCACGCTGTCCGTGGACGGCGGCGACATCAACCGCAACGAGGTGCTGGGCGTCGTCGGGCCGAACGGCATCGGGAAGTCGACGTTCGCGGAGCTGCTCGCCGGCGAGCTCGAGCCGACGACGGTCGACGGCGACGCGGACGCCGACCTCGGCGTCGACCTCGACATCGCGTACAAGCCCCAGTACGTCGAGGCCGACCAGCCGATGCGCGTGGACGCGTTCCTCTCCTCGATCACGGACGACTACGGGACGAGCTACTGGCAGACCGAGATCGGCGACCCGCTCCAGCTCGACCGCATCGAGGAGCAGACGCTCACGGACCTCTCGGGCGGCGAGCGCCAGCGCGTCGCCATCGCCGCGACGCTGAGCAAGGACGCCGACCTCTACCTCATGGACGAGCCGTCCGCGCACCTCGACGTCGAGCAGCGCGTGCTCGCCACGCGCGCCATCCGGCGGTTCGCGGAGAACCGCGAGACCACCGTGATGGTCATCGACCACGACATCTACATGGTCGACCTCGTCAGCGACCGCCTGATGGTGTTCGACGGCGAGCCCGCCGCGCACGGCCACGCCTCCACGCCCCAGGAGATGCGCTCGGGGATGAACGAGTTCCTCGCGAACCTCGACGTGACGTTCCGCCGCGACGAGAACCTCGGGCGGCCGCGCATCAACAAGCCCGGCAGCCAGCTCGACAAGCAGCAGAAACGCGACGGCGAGTACTACTACACCACCGAGTAGCGCGCCGGCGGCGTCCTCGGGCGGTTAATCCGGCTTAATCGGCGTTAATTCTCTTCAATTCGTGCGCACGGTCCCGCGGGTATAAGCCGCAGCGACGGCAAGGCGAGGACGACATGAGAGCGACCGTGGTGTTCGTGGCTGCACTCCTCGTCGTCGGCGCCGGTGCGCCGCTGGCGGCGGGAGCGCCGGTCGCAGACGGGGCGACGGCGCCGGCGGTGCAGGACGACGACGGGGACGATGAGGAGGCCGGCAACGAGACGGCGCCGGGCGCACGGCTCGCCGGCGTCGCCGCGGTCCAGGGCGCCGAGGTGGAGGGCGAGGTCGAGCAGCGGGCGTTCGGCCTGCAGGTCGCGGCGGCGAACTCGAACGCGTCGAAGGCGTCGGTCGTCGCGTCCCACGCCGAGAACCTCGACGAGCGGCTCGCCGAGCTCCGCGACCGGAAGGCCGAACTGGAGGCCGCCTACGAGAACGGCTCCATCTCGAAGTCGCGGTACCGCGCCCAGGTGGCGGGTCTGGCGACCCGGATCTCGACCGTCGAGCGGCTGACGAACGCGACCGCCGAGACGGCGCGTGGGCTGCCGGCGGCGGCGCTCGAGGCGGAGGGCGTGAACGCCGCCGCCATCGAGGCCCTGCAGTCGTCGGCGCGGAACCTCTCCGGACCGGAGGTGGCGTCGGTCGCCCGCAGCATCGCCGGGCCGCCGAACGGGTCCATGGGGCCGCCGATGGACGTGACCGACGGCCCGCCGTTCGGCCAGTCCGGTGACGACAACCGCACCGCCGGACCGGGGAACGGCGGGCCGGGCGACGCGCCCGGACAGGGCGACGGGCCCGACGGCGTGACCGACGGGAACGCCACGCGGGACGGGCTCGGCGTCGGCGTCGACGAGAACGGGAGCGTCGACGTCGAGAACGCCACGGACCTCGAGAACGCCACGGACGTCGTCGACGATGCGACCGGGAACGACAGCGACGTCCCGACGAACGACACGGATTCGTCCGGCGAGGGCGAGGACGCGCTCGGTGACGTCAACGGAGAGCGGGGCAGCGGTCCCGGTGGCGCCGACAACGGCCAGGGCGGACCGGGCAACGGGACGGACGCACCGGTCGGTTGGCTGTCCGTGCCGCTGACGACGGCGGCGCTGCCGTTCGCGGCGTTCGGGTGGGCCGGCGTCGACACGGCACCGTAGTTGGTGTCGGCTTGGTTCCGGTTCGCACACCCACGTCAGATTTTTCGTGGGCGGCGTTCTCTGTCGGTTCGATGACCGTTCTCGATTCGTAGCCGGGCGTCCGCCCGGCGGGCCGGCGCCGCCGGTCCCTCCGCCGCGTGCGGGCGTCGCGATCGCACTGTCCTCGACCGCCCACAGCCCGCAGCACGCATGTCACGAGACGGCCAGTCAGCCATCGTCGCGAAGCGCACAGCCACACGACCAGTTCGGACCGAGGAGATCCGCGCGCTCTGCGCGTCCGCCGGCCTCGACGTGGTCGGCGAGCGCACGCAAGTACGGCCGCCCGACCCGACCTACGGCCTCGGCGAGGGCGCGGTCGCCGACGTCGCCGACCAGGTCGACCGCGAGGACGTGGACGTGGTCGTCGTGGACGACGACCTCGACCCAGAGCAGGCGTTCAGCCTGCAGGAAGCCGTAGGTGCGGAAGTCGTCGACCGGACGCGCCTCGTCCTCGACGTGTTCGCGGACCGCGCTGCGACGCGGCGCGCGCGCCTCGAAGTCCGACTCGCGGAACGCAGGTACGAGCTGCCGCGCGCGGAAGCCAGGGCCCGCAGGGGCGAGAACTCCAGTCGGCGGGGGTTCCGCGGCGGCGGCGAGTCCGTCGCCGCGCAACTGCGTGCGGACTACAAGCAGCGCATCCACGACCTCGAAGCGGAACTCGACCAGCTCGACGACCGGGACGAGGACGCCCGGAGCCGCCGCCACGAGGCCGGCTTCGACCTCGTGGCGCTCGCGGGCTACACGAACGCCGGGAAGTCGACGCTGCTGTGCCGCCTCGCCGACGACCTCGACGTCGACGCGAACGACCGGCGGCACGACGACCTCGCCGAGACCGCGGCGTCCCGGGACCGCCTGTTCGAGACGCTGGACACGACGACGCGGCGCGCGACCGTCGGCGACCGCCGCGTCCTCCTCACCGACACCGTCGGGTTCGTCAGCGACCTGCCGCACTGGCTGATGTCGTCGTTCCGCACGACGCTGTCGGCCGCCCGCGAGGCCGACGCCGTCCTGCTGGTCGTGGACGCGACCGACGACCCGGAGACGGTCCGGGAGAACGTCGAGACGAGCCTCGCAGCACTGGACGACCGCGAGGGCGCGCTCGTCCCGGTTCTGAACAAGTGCGACGCCGCCAGCGACCTCGACGCGAAACGGGAGGCCGTCGCGGCCCTCGCCGAAGACCCGGTCGCGATCAGCGCGAGCGAGGGCGGCGGAATCGGCGGCCTCCAGGCGGCGGTACGGGACGCGCTCACCGACCTCGAGACGGTCCGCCTCTCGGTGCCGAACACGGACGACGGGAACGCGTTCGTCTCGTGGTGCCACGACCGCGGCACCGTCCGGGACGCCGACTACGGCGACTCCGTCGACTTCGAACTGGAAGCCCGACCCGAGGTCGTCGCCCAGGCAGCGGGGCGAGCCGAGCAGTTAGGCGGCGACTAGCGAAGTGCAGACGACTGATGCGGACGACCAATCGAGGAGCCGGCGGCGGTTCACTGCGCGAGCGAGGCGGGGCGCGAGAGCGGAGCGCCTCGAAGTCCGCGAGCGCAGGCCGACGAATCCCCGCAGGGGTGACGACGGCTTTCCCCGAGTGTTTGCCAGTGAGCCGCGGCGAAGCCCCGCTCACGCGGCAGAACGCGGCTTCAGAAGACCGTTCGCTGGCAGCTGCCGCAGAGCTCCTGTTCCTTGCGGTCGACCTCGCGGACCGTGGGGGAGAAGTTCATCGCGCAGCGGTTGTTGTCGCAGTGTTCGAGGCCGAGGGTGTGGCCGACCTCGTGGACGACCTCCTTGCGGACGCGGTCGGCGAAGACCTCGCTGGCGGGGCGCTCGGAGAAGCCGCCGTCGCTGGAGGTCTGGAGCCGGTACGTGGAGACGACGCAGCCGCGGCCGTCGAGGTACGCGAGCCCGAAGACGTAGTTGCGGCGCCGGTAGTAGAGGTCGTTGGGGGTGACCGCGAGCGTCTTCTCGCCGTTGCCGACGCGCGTGGCGAGGTCGATGAACTTGGCGGCGCGGTACTGGTTGCGGGCGTCGTCGAAGGCGTCCTCCGGGACGTCCTGTTCGGCGGCGACGACGACCTCGCAGTCGTAGATGGTGCGGAGGCTGGCGGACGCCTCGCGTTTGACGTGCGCGGGGACGTCCCCCACGGGCACGATGTCTACCCGCATTGGGGGAGACGTTATACGCGCCGGAGCATAAACATCCCGGCGTGGGAGAGTTCCCGGACGTCGCGGACGTGCTGGCGGAGTTCGACCGGCTGGTGGAGGTGGGCGTGGGCCGCCGGACGGACGTGGCCGCCGCGCTCGCGGCGCGTGGCTGCGAGGTGACGGCGACGGACGTCGTCGAGCGCGAGGTGCCCGACGCCGTGACGTTCGTCCGGGACGACGTGACCGACCCCGACCTGGCGGTGTACGAGGGCGCCGACGCCGTGTACGCGCTCCGGTGCCCGCCGGAGTTGCAGCGGCCGCTCGCGGACGCCGCGGCGGCGGTGGGCGCGGCGTGCCTGTTCACGACGCTGGGCGGCGACCCGGCGACGGTGCCCGTCGAGCGGCGGACCGTCGCGAGCGGGACCGTGTTCGTCGTCCGCGAACGCGCCCAGCGGCGAGTCCGGTCCTGGCGGCCGGACGAGTGGGACGCGTAACTGACTTCTCTCCGGGTTCCCTGGGTCGGGGTATGGACGTGGACGCGGTCGTACTGGACGTCGACGGCGTGCTGGTGGACGTCGCGGACTCCTACCGGCGGGCCATCGTGGAGTCGCTGCGGCACGTGTACGGCGAGACCGTCGAGAAGGCGGCCGTCCAGCAGTTCAAGGACGCGGGCGGGTTCAACAACGACTGGACGCTGACGGACGCGGCGGCGCTGTTCCTGCTGGCTCGCCGCGAGGGCTACGACGGCGACGTCGGCGCGTTCACCGACCGCGTCGCGGCGCACGGCGGCGGGCTGGCGGGCGCCGAGGCGGTCGTGGAGGCCAGCCTCGACCCGGGGGCCGTCGAGCGCGTGCGCGAGGCCTGGCGGCCGGACCGGCTCCGCGCGGTGTTCCAGCAGCTGTACCTGGGCGCCGACCTGTACCGCGAGCTGGAGGGCGG
Organism: Halobacterium yunchengense; assembly: GCF_037031165.1. Lineage (NCBI taxonomy): Archaea > Methanobacteriati > Methanobacteriota > Halobacteria > Halobacteriales > Halobacteriaceae > Halobacterium > Halobacterium yunchengense. The sequence goes on from NZ_JAYEZL010000001.1 coordinate 675,245, forward strand.
CGAGCCGGACCCGGAGCTCGCGGACGAGCGCGGCTACGTCAACGACGAGCCCGTCGTCGTGACGCCGGAGACGGTCGACGCCCTCACGAGCGAGTACCCGGTCTGCGTGCTGACCGGCCGACCGGAGGCGGAGGCGGAGCTCGCGCTTGACCGCGTGGGCCTCGACGTGCCGGCGGAGCGGCGGTTCACGATGGACGACTGGGAGGAGGGGAAGCCGAACCCGCGCGCGCTCGTCGCGCTCGCAGAGCGCACCGGGGCGACGTCGGTGGCGTTCGTCGGGGACACGCTCGACGACGTCGAGACGGTCGTCAACGCCCGCGGCGCCGACCCGGAGCGGACGTACTACGCCGTCGGCGTGCTGACCGGCGGGCTGACCGGACCGGAGGGCCGCCGGAAGTACGAGCACGCGGGCGCGGACCGCGTGCTGGACTCCGTGAACGACCTGCCGGCGCTGCTCGCCGGCGAGTAGTCCGGTCGGCGCGCGGCGAGGGACCTGCCGGCCACGCAATTCTTAACCGCGTTCCGGGAGACGATAGGGTATGCGAATCGCGTTGCTCGGCGGGACCGGCGACATCGGCGAAGGGCTGGCGCTGCGGTGGGCGTACCACACCGACCACGAGGTCGTCGTCGGGTCCCGGGACCCGGAGAAGGCGCGCGCGAAGGCCGAGGAGTACGAGACGGAACTGGACAGCCGGGGCGTCGAGGAGAAGGTCACTGGCTTCGAGAACGCGATGGCCGCGGACCGCGCGGACGTCGTGGTGCTGGCCGTGCCGGCGTACCACGTCGTCGACGTCGTCGAGGAGATCGGCGACCGCATCGACGAGGACACGACGCTGGTGACGCCCGCCGTGGGGATGCAGAAGGGCGCGGGCGGCTTCCGGTACAACCCGCCGGATGCGGGCAGCGTCACGGCGCTCGTCGCGGAGGCGGCGCCCGAGGGCGTGCCCGTGGTGGGGGCGTTCCACAACCTCGCGGCGGACCGCCTCGCGAACCTCGACGTCGAGCTCTCGCTGGACACGCTCGTCGTCGGCGACGACGACGACGCGAAGCGGAACGTCGCGGACCTCGCGGCCGGCATCGAGGGGCTGCGCGCGCTCGACGCCGGGCCGCTCGCGAACGCCGCCGAGGTGGAGTCGCTGACGCCGCTTTTGGTGAATCTCGCCATCCACAACGACGGCATGCACGACGTCGGCGTCAGGTTCGAGTGACGCCAGGGCGGCGGCACTCGGCGGACCCATTCGGCAGCCACACTCGGCGGATCCACTCTGCAGTCACACCCGGCGGATCCACTCTGCAGTCACACCCGGCGGATCCACTCTGCAGTCACACCCGGCGGATCCACTCTGCAGTCACACCCGGCGGATCCACTCTGCAGTCACACCCGGCGGATCCATTCGGTAGTCGCACCCAAGGCGGCACTCGACGGACGCGCGGAGACCGCCGGCGCACTCGCGGTCAGTCGCTGCGGTCGCGTTCGAGCGCCGCTGCCTCCCGGAGCTTCGACAGGAGACCGGCGGCGTCGGCGGCGAGCACGCGCACCATCGCCTCCTTGCCGACGGCGCCGCGGTCGACGACGGCGTCGGGCGCGCGGTCGCGGCCGGTCGTCGCCTCCCTGGCGGCCCAGTCCATCGTGCCGGCGGCGTCGGCCGCCTCCTCGCTGCGGTCGACGGCGACGACGTCCCAGCGGTCGCGCAGGCGGCTCTCGCGGCCGGCGTCCCAGCGGAGGTTCCCCGCCGCGGCGACCGAGGGGTCGGCGTCGCGCGCGCCGAGCAGGAAGCGAGCGACGTGGCTCGACGCGCCGGGCGCGACGCCGCCCGCGGCGCGGACGCCCCTGCTCGTGGCGTGCAGGCGGCCGTCGACGGCGACGACGTCCCGGGGCGTCGACGCGCCGGCGGGCGCGACGGCGACGTTCGTCCCGACTTCGGGGACGAGCGCGGGCGGCCAGTCGCGTTCGAGCGCCGCGACCACCTCGCGGACGGCGTCGATGGCGGCCGCCGTGGTCTCGGGCTGACCGCCCAGCGCGTCGCGGTCCGCGGTCGGCGAGGACGCGTCCGCGATCGCGGCGTGGTCGACCGGCCCGGCGCCGGCGCCGAGCGAGAGCGGCGACTGGATGGCCGCGACCACGGCGTCGACGCCGCGTTCGACGGCGTCCGGGGCGTCCTCGCCGGCGGCGAGTCCGGCGGCGACGGCCGCCGAGAGCGTGCAGCCGGAGCCGTGCGTGTCGGCGGTGTCGACGCGCTCGCGCGTGAGCGCTCTCTCGGCGTCCCCGACGTAGACGTCGACCGGGTCGCCGTCGAGGTGGCCGCCCGTGACGAGCACCGAGTCCGGGCCGAGGTCGCGGACGGCGTCGGCGGCCGCGCGGAGGTCCGCTTCGTCGTCGACGGTGACGCCGCCGAGCAGTTCGGCCTCGGGGACGTTCGGCGTGGCGACGGTCGCCTCCGGGAGCAGGTCCTCGCGGACGGCGTCGACGCCGGCCTCCGTGAGCAGGCGGTCGCCGGACTGCGCGACGACGACGGGGTCGACGACCACCGGGAAGTCGGCGTCGGCGAGCGCGTCCGCGACCGCCTCGACGACCGCGGCGTCCCCGAGCATCCCCGTCTTGGCGGCGGTGACCGGGAAGTCGGCGGTGACCGCTTCGACCTGCGCGCGGACGGTCTCGGGGTCGTGGACGACGCTGTCGAGGACGCCCGTGGTGTTCTGGGCGGTGACGGCCGTGACCGCGGCGGTGCCGAACGCGCCGCAGGCCTCGAAGGTCTTGAGGTCGGCCTGGACGCCCGCGCCGCCGCCGCTGTCGGAGCCGGCGACAGTGAGCGCGACCGGCCGCATCAGTCGTCGGCGGCGGGCGCGGCGCGGGACGGCAGGTCGACCCGGGGTCCGTCGGCGCCGAGTTCGTCCAGCACGGCGTTCGCGGCGGCCTTCCCGGAGAGCAGCATCGCGCCGAACGTCGGCCCCATGCGCGTGAGGCCGTGGACGGTCGCGGTGGAGAGGCCGGCCGTCACGAGGCCGTCGTGGACCTTGCCGGTGTGTTCGACGACCCTGTCCTCGCTGTCCGCGACCCACATGGAGTCGTGGCCGGGGGAGTCGTGGCCGGGCGCGCCGTACTCGCCCTCGTCGGTCGCGTCCATGCCGGTGTTGTGTTCGTCGGCGTGCGCGATGCCCTCGGCGTCGACGACGCCTCGCTCGTGGAGCTTCGAGACGACGACGGCGTCGTGGCCGGTGGCGTCGACGACGACGTCGGCCTCGACCGCGATGGGGTCGACGCACGTGAGCTCCCGGGGGAGCGAGTGGACGGGCGTCCAGTTCATCACGATGCCGGCGACCTCGTGGTCGTCGCGCACGACGACGTCCGTGAACTCGGTCATGTTCTGGACGCGCGCGCCGGCGTCGCAGGCGGCCTCGATGAGCGCCGAGCACGCGTGCGGGCCGTCCGCGACCGCGAGGCCCTCGGTCTCGTCGTCGTACTCGTAGGGGACGTCGAGTTCGTCGAGGACGGCGTCGGCGGGGCTGCGGACGGTGAGCTTGTTCATGAGGAAGCCGCCGAGCCAGAAGCCGCCGCCGAGGTAGTTGTTCTTCTCGACGACGGTGACGTCGACGCCGCGGTCGGCGAGTTCCTTCGCGGTCATCAGCCCCGAGGGGCCGCCGCCGACGACGATGACGTCGGTCTCGGTGTCGTCGAGGAACTCCTCGGTCCACTGGCGGGCGATCGCGCGCGTGACCTGTGCTTCGTCGGCGTCCGCGAACGAGTCGAACGGCATATTCCTAAGTTATACCACTGACTACTTACGCGTTGGGGTAGCCGCGCCGGCCGACGCGACGCGGTGGTCGTCGGCGCTGCGGAGCGGCGTGGCGGTCGCTCCCACCGCAACCCCTATTCCGGTCCGTCACCTCTGTCCGGTATCAGCGTTCTCTCTCTCAGCGGGTCGCTCTCGCCGACTCGCACACGGCCAGGTGTATCGCAGCAGGCCCCGACGTTCGGGCCGTCGCCCATGGCGCAGCAGCGCCGCCGAGGCGAGGTGGCCGGCGAATGAACCCGAACCGCGTCGACAGCCTCACCGACCTCGCGTACGGCGTCCTCATCTTCGCGTCCGTCGCGCTGTTCACGGTCGCCGACTCGACGGTCGGCCTCGCGTTCGGGTTCGGCGTGCTGGCGTCGTTCGTCGTCCACATCGCGTGGAAGATGGCGCGCTTCGACCCCCAGTGGATGACCCAGGCGGTCGACGAGACCGTCGAGGAGAAAGTCCAGGAGACGGTGGGCGAGACCGTCGAGGAGACCGTCGGCGAGACAGTCGAGGCGTCCGTGGAGGAGTCCGTCGACAGGACCGTCGAAGAGAAGGTGGGGGAGACAGTCGAAGAGAAAGTCGGTGAGACCGTCGAGGAGACGGTCGGCGAAACTGTCGAGGAGACGGTCGGCGAAACCGTCGAGGAGACGGTCGGCGAAACCGTCGAAGAGACCGTCGAGGAGACCGTCAGCGAAACCGTCGAAGAGAAGGTCGGGGAGACAGTCGAGGAGAAAGTCGGCGAAACCGTCGAAGAGACCGTCGAGGAGACCGTCAGCGAAACCGTCGAAGAGAAGGTGGGAGAAACCGTCGAGGAGAAAGTCGGGGAGACCGTCGAAGAGAAAGTCGGCGAAACCGTCGAGAAGACCCTCGAGGAGACCGTCGAGCGGACGGTCGCGGACGCGGAGCTCGCGGACGACGAGGACGAAGACGAAGACGAGGAACCGGTCGAGGACGAGGAGGGCGCACGGTGACGGCCACGCGGTCCGACCGACCGGACGACCGGTCTGCCCGGGGGTGGTGCGGTGAGTAGCGTCCTCCTCGCCGTCGGCCTGCTCGTGGCGGCGTTCGTGGGGTTCAACGTCGGCGGGTCGACGACGGGGCCGGCGTTCGGCCCGGCGGTCGGCGCGAAAGCGATCTCGAAGCCGGTGGCGGCGCTGTTGATGACGGCGTTCTTCTTCGTGGGCGGGTGGACCATCGGCCGGCGCGTGGTGGACACGCTCGGCAACGACCTCGTCACGAACCCCGCGATTTTCACGCTGGAGGCGAGCATCGGCGTGCTGTTCTTCATCGGACTCGCGCTGTTCGTCGGCAACATGTTCGGCGTGCCGGCGTCGACGTCGATGACCGCGGTCGGCTCCATCGCGGGCCTGGGCGTCGCGCGGGACGCGCTCGACTGGGCGGTGCTGGGCGAGATCGCCATCTGGTGGCTGGTCGCCCCCATCATCGGGTTCTGGGTGTCGCTGATCATCGGCCGGTACTTCTACGCTCGACTGCACGCGCTCATCGCGATGGAGCGCAGCGACCCCCCGCTGTTGACCGTCGACCGGTCGGGCGCGATTCCGGTGCTGCGAGCCGCCGCGTCCACGAACCGCCGCGAACTCTACGGCGTCGTCACCGTCGTCGTCATCGGCTGCCTGATGGCGTTCAGCTCGGGGACGAGCAACGTCGCGAACGCCGTCGCCCCCCTCGTCGGCAGCGGCCAGCTCGAGATGAACCCCGGCATCCTGCTGGCGTGCGCCGCGGTCGGCGTCGGCGCGTTCACCATCGCGCGCCGCACGCTGGACACGATGGGCAGCGACATCACGGAACTGCCGCTCACCGCGGCCATCGTCGTCGCGGTGGTGAGCGCGACGCTGGTCATCTTCCTGTCCGCAATCGGCATCCCCGCGAGCTTCGTCGTCATCGCGACGATGAGCATCGTCGGCCTCGGCTGGGGGCGCGCGACGCGCCCGGTCACGGTCCCCGAGGCGGTGCGCGGCGACGAGGACGTCCCGGTGTCCGTGGGCGGCCTCGCGGCCGACGAGGAACACGAGGACGACGACGTGCCGGCCATCGGCGAAGAGGACCCCGAGGACATTCCGAGCGCCGCCGACCTCTTCGACCCCGGGACGACGGCGCGCGTCGTCCTCATGCAGAACGTCGTCCCGATGCTCGCGACCGGCGGCGCCTACCTCGCGTTCCGGTTCGTCCCCGTCTTCGGGTTCTGAGCGCCCGGACGGGCGGCGCTACACGGTCCAGAACACGGCGATACCGGCGACCGTCACGACCGACAGCAGCAACTGCAGCGGCATCCCGACGCGGACGTAGTCGCCGAACGTGTAGCCGCCCGGCCCGTACACGAAGAGGTTCGTCTGGTAGCCGACGGGCGTCATGAACGCCGTCGACGCCGCGAACGTCACCGCGAGCACGAACGCGAACGGGTTCGCGCCGACGTCCAGGGCCGCCTCCACCGCCACCGGGATCATCAACACGACGCTGGCGTTGTTCGAGATGACGCCCGTGATGAGACTCGTCGCGACGTAGAACACCCACAGCACGCCGACGGCGGGCAGGAACTCGCCGGACGCCGCGACGAGCGCGCCGAGCAGTTCCGCGCCCCCGGTCTCCTCGAGGGCGATGCCGAGCGGGATCACGCCCGCCAGCAGGAAGATGACGTTCCAGTCGACGGAGTCGTACAGCTCCGCCGGCCGCAGCACGCCGGTCGCCGCCATCGCGACGACGCCGCCCAGGGCCGCCACCACGATGTGGACCGGGAGGAAGGTCGCCGCGGCGACCACGCCGACGACGGTGGCCACCGCGAAGGGGATCTTCTCCGTGCGGTAGTCCGGCTCCTCGGGCTCGTGCGCGAGGATGAAGTCGGGGTTCAGGGCGAGCCGGTCGATGGAGTCCTCGGGGGCCTGGATGAGGAGCGTGTCGCCGACGCGCAGCCGGCGCTCGTCCATGCGCTCGCGGATGGTCTCCCCGCGCGAGCGGTACGCGAGCACGTTCGCGTCGTACCGGCTGCGGAACGCCGACGTCCGCAGCGTCTCCCCGACGAGCGACGACCCCGACTGGATGACGAGCTCGACGAGCGTCTGGTCGGCCTCCGTCGTCGGCTCCATCTCGGGGTCGGTCTCCGGCGCGCCGGTCAGCTGGAGGTCGTCGACCTCCATGATCGCGGCGAGGGTCTCCCGGTCGGTGCGGATGGCGAGCACGTCCCCGGGCTTGATGACCTTCTGGCCGATGGGCTCGATGAACCGCTCGCCGCCGCGGACGAGCTGGAGGACGTCGGCGTCGAAGCGGCGCTCGTCGATGGCTTCGGCGATGGTCTTCCCGACGATGGGCGACTGCGGCTGGACGACCACCTCGCTGAGGTAGTCCTGCATCTCGTACTCGGCGATGTAGTCCTCCTGGGGCGGCACGCGCTCGGGGATGAGCCGGTGGCCGACGAGCATGAGGTAGGCGGCGCCGACGACGAGCACGACGACGCCGAGGTGCGTGAACTCGAACATCGAGAACGCGTGGAGGCTCGCGACGCCCTGCTCGTCGCCGATGCGTTCGGCGGTCTGGCTCGCGAGGATGTTCGTCGACGTCCCGATGAGCGTCAGCATCCCGCCGAGCATCGACGCGTACGACAGCGGCAGGAGGAGCTTCGACGGCGACGTGTTGCCCTTGTGCGCGAGGTCGCTGATGACGGGCACGAGGATCGCGACCACGGGCGTGTTGTTGATGAACCCCGAGGCCGGTCCCGTCGCGAGGATGGTGGACGCGAGCTGGCGGCGCTTGTTCGTCCCCGCGAACTCCGACATCCACCGGCCGATGATCTGGACGACGCCCGACCGCGAGACGCCGTTCGAGAGGATGAGCATCGCCAGCACCGTCACCGTCGCCGGGTTCGAGAACCCCGAGAGGCCCTGGGCGACGCCGATATCCGTCCACGGCTCCAGGACCATCAGCACCACCATCACCAGCACCGCCGTGACGTCCAGGGGCAGCGCCTCCGTGACGAACAACACGAGCGTCACGCCGACGAGGACGAACACGACGCCCATCTCGAAGGTCACCGGCGGCAGCCCGCCGGCAGCCAGCGGCGACACGGCGGCCATGGCTACACCGTCACGGGTCGATTACTACAGGCTAACGGTCGGCGGCGCCTGCGGCGAGAAAGCGACTCGCGAGCGGGAGCGTCCGGTTACGCGCCGGCCTTCTCGAGGGCGTCCTCGAGCTGGTCGCGCTGGGTGACGCCGACGAAGCGCTCGACGACGCCGTCGTCGTCCTCGACGACGACCGTGGGGATGGACCGGACCTGGTACTCGTTCGCGATGTCCTCGTTCTCGTCGACGTCGATCTTCTCGAAGACGACGCGGTCGCCGTAGTCCTCCTCGAGGTCGTCGAGGATCGGGTCCTGGGTCTTGCAGGGCCCACACCAGTCCGCGTAGAAGTCTTTGACGGTGACAGTCATCGGTCTGTCCGTTCTTGCCACGCCCCCCGCATAAGGGTTTCTCACGGGACGCGCCTCGCCGCTAAGCGGCGGCAATCGGCGCCGAGAGTCGACGTCCGGGGCGCCAGCAGCGCGCTGCGGTCCGGGTCGATGCGGCACCGCCGACGCGCGCGAGACACCGCCGGCGCGGGACTGGCGAGAGCGCGGTCGGACTGCCCCGAGCGCGAGCCACCGCGAGTGCGGGGGACACGAAAGGTTTACGCGGGAGCGGCGTCCAGAGACGCACATGAGCAGCGGCCAGAACGACGGCGGGCTGATGTCCAGCGCGGGCCTCGTCCGCTACTTCGACTCCGAGGACCCGAACGCCATCCAACTCGACCCCCGGTCCGTGGTGGCGACCGGCGTCTTCTTCGGGCTCGTCGTCCTCCTCCTCCAGTTCTTCGTGTAGGCCCACCGGGGGACGGTCGTCTATCCCCGAGAGGTTTTTTCCCGCGGACTCCCTACGGTCGGCCATGACGATCCACGCCGGCGTCGTCGCCGTGCAGGGCGACGTCTCCGAGCACGCCGACGCCATCCGACGCGCCGCCGCCGAGCACGGCGAGGACGCCGAAGTGACCGAGATCCGGCGCGCCGGCCTCGTGCCGGACTGCGACGTCCTGCTGCTGCCGGGCGGCGAGTCGACGGCCATCTCGCGGCTGCTCGCCCGCGAGGGCATCGGCGAGGAGATCCGCGCGCACGTCGACGCCGGGAAGCCGCTGCTGGCGACCTGCGCCGGCCTCATCGTCGCGTCCCGGGACGCCAACGACGACCGCGTGCAGACGCTCGGCCTCGTGGACGCGACCGTCGACCGGAACGCGTTCGGCCGCCAGAAGGACTCCTTCGAGGCGCCCCTCGACGTCGCCGGGCTGGACGAGCCGTTCCCCGCGGTGTTCATCCGCGCGCCGCTCATCGCCGAGGTCGGCGACGGCGTGGAGGTGCTCGCGACGTGGGACGGCGGGCCCGTCGCGGTCCGCGACGGCCCCGTCGTCGGTACCTCCTTCCACCCCGAGCTCACGGCGGACTCGCGCGTCCACGACCTCGCGTTCTTCCGCCAGCAGGCGGCGACGCGCTGACTGCCGGGCGACCAGCAGCCGGAGGGCTGCCGCACCAGGCAACCTTTTGGCCGTGCCACCGAAACAACGGGTATGAACGCTCACATCGACGGCGTCCGCGTCGCCGGCACGCCCGAGGGCGCGCTCCCGGTGGTGCTCGTCGGCGTCGACGGCGAAGACGACGTCCTCCCCATCTTCATCGGGTTCGAGGAGGCCGCCGCCATCGCGCGCGGGCTGGACGCCAAGGACATCGGCCGGCCGCTGACGCACGACCTGACGCTTGACCTCGTCGAGGAGCTCGGCGGCCGCATCGACAGGGTCGTCGTCGCCAGTGTCGAGGAGGGGACGTACTACGCGGACCTCCACGTGCAGACGCCGCGCGGCGACGAGGTCGTCGACGCGCGGCCGAGCGACTCGCTGGCACTGGCGGCGCGCACGGACGCCCCCATCGAGGTCGCGACGGCCGTCTTCGAGGACGGGCGCCGCGACCCCGCGGACTTCGAGGAGCTCCGCGACATCCGGGAGGTGATGGGCGCGTGAGCGACGCCGACGCGGACGCCCCGGCCCCGGCGGGCGAGGACGCCGACGACGTGCTCCGGGAGCTGTTCGCGGTCGTCGAGGACCGCAAGCGCAGCCTCCCCGAGGACTCCTACACCGCGAGCCTGTTCACCCACGAGAAGGGCGAGAACGCGGCGCTGGAGAAGCTCGGCGAGGAGACCACGGAGTTCCTGCTCGCCGCGAAGGACGGCGACGCCGACGAGCTCGCCCACGAGGGCGCCGACGTCGTCTACCACATGCTCGTCGTGCTCGCCGCCAACGACGTGGACGTCGACGCCCTCCTCGGCGAGCTCCGCGACCGGCGGTAGCGTCGCTACCGCGCCGCGAGCCAGCCGCCGACCGCGCCGGCGACGGCGCTGTCGACGGCCAGCAGGAGGAACGCGACGAGCGCGAACACCGCCACGCCGAACCCGAGGACGCCGCCCGCGACGAACCCGGTCGCCGTGAGGACGAACCCGAACAGCAACACGAAGAAGGCGACGACGAGGCCGCCGAGCGCGCCCGCGAGCAGGCCGTGGACGGCGCCGCTCCAGAGCCCGTCGTCGGCGAGCCAGCCGGCGACGAACCCGCCGATCAGTCCCGCCGCGGCGTGGCCGACGCCGGGAATCGCGAACGCGAACACGCCGAGCACGAACTGGACGGCGAACCCGACGAGGACAGCGCGCCAGTTGACCATACGTCCGGTTCGACGCGCACACCGAAAAGCACCACGGCGGCGTGCCGTCCCGAGCGACGGTCAGCGTCCACGCGCCCGAGAGGCGATGCGCACCGGCGACGCACTCCCTCCGGGAGGACCAGCGTGGACGCGCCGCGCCGGCGGCCGACGCGCACCGGCCGTCTGGCGGCGCTGTGCCGCCGATTGCGTGTCCTTTTACGTGTCGCGGGCGTACCACGTCCCATGATTTTCGAGAACCTGCCGACGACGCCGACGTCGGAGGAGCTCCTCGACAAGGCGTTCTCGCGGGCGGCCCGGGCGGGCCGCGCGAAAGGCGGCGTCGAGGCCCAGGAGTCGATGCTCCAGACGGCCTCGAACATCCTCGGGGACAACCTCCACAACGTCGTGTCGTCGTGGCCGAACTTCGACACGGTCGACCCGTTCTACTACGAGCTCGCGGACGCGGTCCTCAGACGCGAGTTCGACGACAGGCGGGGCGTCGACGACCTCCGCCAGCACCTCTCGGAGGTGACGTGGGCGTCGAACAAGACCCACGAGCTCGGCCGCGAGTACGTCGGGAAGCTCCCCAGGGGGGACGCCGACGCCGCGCGGACGGTCCGCAAGCAGGGGTTCGCGCGCATGGGCTCCGTGATGGACCAGGTCGAGGACGACCTCGACGCGGTCGGCCGCGCGCGGGACGCGCTCAGGGACCTCCCCGAGATCGACCCGGACGACCCCACCGTCGTGGTGGCGGGCTACCCGAACGTCGGGAAGTCCTCGTTCGTGAACGCCGTCTCCAGCGCGGACGTCGAGACCGCCGAGTACCCGTTCACGACGAAGGGCGTCCAGGTCGGGCACTTCGACGTCGACCGCGTGCGCTGGCAGCTCGTGGACACGCCCGGCCTGCTCGACCGGCCCGCCGACGAGCGCAACGAGATCGAGGACGTCGCGGTCTCCGCGCTCTCGCACGCCGCCGACGCCATCCTCTTCTTCCTGGACGCCAGCGAGACCTGCGGGTACCCGCTGGACGCCCAGCGCGCGCTCCGCGCGGAGGTCGCCGGCGAGTTCGGGGACGTGCCGCTGGTCACCGTCTGCAACAAGGCCGACCTCTCCGAGGCCGCCGAGGCGGACTGCTACGCGAGCGTCGAGACCGGCGAGGGCGTCGACGACGCGCTCGACGCGGCGGTCGACGCCGCCGGCTACGAGCCCGAACTCCCGTTCGAGGGGTGACCGCTCCGGCTACGAGACGCGCTCGACGGTGAGGTACCGCAACTCGATGGTGACGTCCCGGCCCGCGCTCTCGTCGACGCGCTCGTCGAGGCGCCGCGACAGCCCGGGCTGTTCGCTGTCCGGCGGCACGCCGAGCGTGACGACGACGGTGGCCGGCGTCCGGAACAGCAGCTGGCGGCTGTACTCGAACTCCACGTCCAGCAGCGTCACGTCCTCGTAGGCCTCGTCGGCGAGGACGTCCTCGACGCCGGTGCGGATGGACTGCTCGGCGGTCGCGGTCTGGTACGACGAGTACGTCACGCCGCCGAGGAACACCGACAGCACGAGGATGCCGGCGAGCAGGACGGCGGTCCGTTTCAGGAGCGCCGACCGCGCCTCGTCGACGCGGAAGAACTGCTTCGGGCGGTAGCCCGCGTACCAGAGCACGAGCAGCGCCGCGAGGTTGATCGAGAGGACGTTCACGAGCACCAGGACGCTCGACCCGAGCGCGAGCGACGGCAGCCCCCACGCGAGGCCGATGCCGACCGTCGCGGCCGGCGGGATGAGCGCGACGGCGATGGCGACGCCGACGAGCGCCGAGGAGACGCCGGTCATCAGGCTCACCGCGCCAGCGACGCCGGCGCCGAGCGCGACGATCAGGGACAGCACGTCCGGCCGCAGGCGCTCGCGGACCTCGGCCAGCGACAGCAGGTCGAGGCCGGGCGGCACGACGTTCGCGTACCGCAGCACGAACGTGAACACGGCGGCGCTCCCGACCGCGAGCGCGAGCCCCAGCAGCTGCAGGCGGACGCCCCGCGAGAACTGCTCGCGGTCGTCGACGACCGTGCCGACGCTCGCCGCCATCGCCGGGCCGAGCAGCGGCGCGATGACCATCGACCCGACGACGGTCGCCGGCGAGTCCAGCAGGAGCCCGGCGGCCGCGATGACCGAACTCACGACGGTCATGGTGGCGTACGTCGGCAGCGTCGGCGCGAGGTCGCTCGCGCGCGCCTGGAGCTCCTCCCGGGCGATGCGGTCCCCGTTCTCCGCCTCGGCGTACTCGTCGCTCAGTTCCTCGAAGTGCCGCGAGAGGACGGTCTCGGCGTCGATGACGACGGTGTACGCGTCCTCGGAGAGCCCGGCCGCTCGGAGGGACTCGAGGACGGGTTCGACCGCGTTCACCGGGAGGGGGAAGGAGACGACGGCCGCGACGTCGCGGTCGCTGGTCTCGTCCGTGACGACGTAGTCGACGCGCTGGTCGTCGAGCGCGTCGAGGACCGCCTCCCGCTTCCCGACGGGCACCGTCACCTGGACGAGTCGCACGGCGCAGACGAGGTGCGGCGCCGAGAAATAGGCTGGGGTCGCGTCAGGCCGTCGACGACACCTGCACGACCTCCACCTCGACGCGCACCGACTCGTGGGAGTCGAGGCGCGCGGCGACCGCGTCGGCCAGCCCCGGGTACCGGCCGCCGTCCCGGCTGCCGACGCGCACGACGACGCGCTCGGGGGACGCGAACAGGACGTCGCGCTCGAAGGTGACGTCGACGGACAGCAGGGTGAGGCCGTCGTACTCGGGCGAGTCGAGGAGGTCGGCGACGTCCCCCTCGATGGACCGCTCGAGGTCCTGGTTGGCGTGCGTGGAGTACGTGGTCGCGCCGACGAAGGAGGCGAGCACGAGGATGGCGGCGACGAGCACGGCGCCGCGTTTCACGGTCGCGGTCCGCGCCTCGTCCTCGACGTCGCCCCGGGCCGGCCGGTAGCCCGACCGCCAGAACACGACCAGCGCCGCGAGGTTGATCGAGAGGACGTTCACGAGCAGGAGGACCGCCGACGCGACCACGACCGGCGTGGACGCCCACGCGACGCCGATGCCCAGCGACGCCGCGGGCGGCACCAGCGCGACGGCGATGGCGACGCCGACCAGCGTCGTGGAGACGCCGGAGAGCACGCTCACGGCGCCAGCGACGCCCGCGCCGAGCGCGACGAGCAGCGACAGGACGCCCGCCGAGGACCCGTGCCGGACCTGCTCGAGGCCGAGCACCGCGGGCCCGCCGGGCGCGAGGCCGGCGAACCGCACGGCCACCGCGAACGCGGTCGCGACGCCGACGAGGAGCGCGAGGCCGCCCGCCTGCCAGCGGACGCCGCGACGGAAGAGGTCGCGGTCGCGGAGGACGCTCCCGACGCTCGCCGCCATCGCCGGGTCGATGAGCGGGACGATGACGTTCGCGCCGACGAGCACCAGCGCGGAGTTCATGAGCGCGCCGGCGGTCGCGAGCACCGCGCTCACGACCAGCATCGCGACGAACGACCCGCGGTTGTCGGTGAACCCCTCGGCGGTCGCGAGCAGCTCGGAGCGCGCGATGCGGCCGCCGTTCTCGTCGTCCTCGGCGTACGCCGCCCGGAGTTCCTCGAACTGCCGGGAGACGACGGTCTCGGCGTCCAGGACGACCGTGTACGCGTCCTCGGAGAGCCCGGCGTCGCGGAGCGCGTCCAGCGCGTCCTCGACGCCCTCGGTCGGCATCGGGAACTGCACCACGGCCGTGTACTCGCGGCCGCTGGTCTCGTCGGAGACGACGTAGTCGATGCCCTCGTCGTCGAGCGCGCCGAGGACGGCCTCGCGTTTCCCGGTCGGCACCGTCACCTGGACGAGTCGCACGACCCCCGGTTGTCGCGGCCCCAAGAAAAGCGTTCAGGGCGGCGGGTCCGCGCGGGGGTCGCCGGGAGCGCGGCGGTCAGGCCGTCGCCACAGCCACGGCGGCCACACGGTCGTCGCCAGTTCCGGTCAGGCCGTCGTGGCGTTGTACGTCACGCGGACGTCCGCGGTCACCGTCACCGGCCCGGAGTCGATAGACGTCGACCCGCCCGCGTCGCCGCTCGTGTACGCGACGGTCTCGGCCTCGAACGGCCGGTACTGCGTGTCCGTCGAGACGATGGTGTGGGTCTCCGTCACCGAGAGCCCGCCGGCGTCGGCGAGCGTGTCGGCGCGCGTCTCCGCGTTCCCCATCGCCTCCGTGAGCGCCTCCTGGTAGAGGGTCTCGCGCTTCTCGTCGCTGAGCGTGAACGACACGCCCATCACGCGGTCCGCGCCGCTGTCCACGGCGACGTCCACGACCTCGCCGGCGGCGTCAGTGTCCTCGACCGTGATCTCGAAGTGGTGCTGGCCGCGGTACTCGCCGTACTCGGTGCCCTGCGGCGTCCGCTCGCGCTCCTGGCGGATGTCGTAGTGCGCGGTCCGGACGGCGTCCTCGTCGAGGCCGTACTCGGCGAGCGCGTCCCGCATCGACTCCGCCCGCTCGGCCATCTCGTCCCGGACGGCCGTCGAGTCCTCGCCCGCCGCCGTGACGGCGACGCGCACGACCGCCTGGTCGGCCTGGGCCTCGACGTCACCGTCCGCCGAGACCGTGATCGACTGTTCGGAGGGCGTCGCCTCGCCGGCCGACGCCGGCCCGCTGGAGAGCGCGAGCGCGCCGGCCACGCCCGACGCGACCAGCAGGGCGGCGCCGAGCACCGCGACCGCGAGTGTCTTCTGTTGCATCACGGGCACGGATACGACGCCACCACCCTTCAACCTCGTTCAGAGTGAAACCGGCGTTTGAGCGCCCGACGGCGCGGCCCGAGGGCCGGTCGGCGACGCGGGACTTAACCCCGCCCGACGGCTACGACCCGTATGTTCGAGACGCGGCCGGACCGCAGCGACGAGGTGGTGCTCGTCGGGCGGTCGAACGTCGGGAAGTCCACGCTGATGCGCGAGCTCACCGGCCACGGGGTCGAGACCGGGCAGAAGCCCGGCGTCACCCGGGAGCCGAACCACTTCGACTGGGCGAGCGACGACTTCGTCGTCACGGACCTCCCCGGGTTCGGGTTCATGTCCGGCGTCGAGGCCGACGTCCGCGAGCAGATCAAGACCGACGTCGTGCGGTACCTGGAGGCGCACGCCGACGACATCCTCGTCGGCGTCCTCGTGCTGGACGGGAAGGCCGCCGTCGACATCATGGACCGCCACTCCGGGGCGGACGAGGTCCCGCACGTCGTCGAGCTGTTCTACCTCCTCGAGGAACTCGGCATCCAGCCGGTCGTCGCCGTCAACAAGATGGACAAGGTCGACGACCGCGACCAGCGACTGGACGACGTCGCCGACCGCCTCGGCCTCCTGCCGCCCTGGAAGCAGTGGCGGGACACCATCGCCCCCATCGCCGCCAAGCACGGGCGCGTCGGCGCGCTCGAGGACGCCGTCAACACCCACCTCGAGGCCGCGAAGCGCGACGACCTCAAGAAGTTCTTCGCCTGACGGCGGCCGCCCGCCGGGCCGATCCGCCACAGAATTTACCAGTTGTGGGGTTCGAACGCAAGACGATGAGCAGACTCGACGAGACGACGAGGCGTGGACTGCTCGGCGCTGCCGGCGTGCTCGCGGTCACCGGCGGCACCGCGTTCGCCGTGTCGAGGGTCTCGAACGACTCCGGCGACGCGTCCGAGACGTCCGTCCGACACACCACCGGCACGACGAGTCTCGGCCTCGAACTCGGTGACCACCCCGTGATGGGGGCCTCGGACGCGCCCGTGGACGTCTACTACTACTCGGACTACCAGTGCCCGTTCTGCGAGCAGTTCGAGCAGAACACCCTCCCGGAGCTCGTGGACGGCGAGGTCGCCGACGGGACGGTCCGCATCGTCTTCCTGGAGTACCCGAACATCGGACCGGCCTCGCGGACCGCGGCCGTCCTCGACCGCTGCGTCTGGCGGCAGGTCCGGGAGTCGAACCCGGACGCGTGGTGGCGGTGGCACACCACGCTGTTCGACGAACAGGAGAAACCCGGGTCGGGGTGGGCGTCCCGGGAGCGCCTGCTCGAGTTCGCCGAGGGCGTCGAGGGCGTCGACGCGGCGGCCGTCGAGTCCTGCGCGGACGAACGCGGCGAGGACATCCGGGACGACGTCGCGGCCGAGGTCCGGCAGGCCGAACAGTACGGCGTCTCGGCGACGCCGACGTCCGTGCTCGTGAAACGCGGCACCGAACACGCCGGGCGCGTCGTCGGGGCGCAGCCGTACTCGCGGTTCCAGGAAGGCATCCGGCGCATCAGGGACGCATGACCCGGGCGCGCCCGCTGGACGTCTTCGCCGCGTTCGGGTACGCGTTCGCGACGCCTGCCCGCGTCGCCGGCGTCCTCGCCGGCGCCGCGGTGACGTACGCCGCCCTCGTGTTGAGCGCGTTCCCCGAGTACACGGGCCAGATGCTGGGCGCGGGCGTCGGCTACCTCGACGACGCGCTGGTCGCGCTCACGCGGAACACCCTCTCGACGGCGGGGACCGTGGGGCTGGCGCTCGTCGTGCTGTACGCGCTCGTGACCGGCGTCGCGCTCGTCACCGCGGCCGGACAGGTCAGGCAGACCGACGAGTCGGGCGTCGAGGGACTGACGGGCGTCGTCCCCGGCCTGGTCGCGTCCGGGTGTGCGAGCTGCGGCGCGGGCCTGCTCGGGCTGCTCGGGTTCGCGGGCGCGCTCGCCGCGCTCCCGTTCCACGGCAACCTCGTCCGGCTCGCTGGCCTGCTGGTGTTGCTCTGGTTCCTCGCGCGCGCCGGCGACCCCCGTACCTGCCGGGTCGACGTCTGAGTTCGACCGCCGCCCGCCTCCGGGCCGAGGAGCCGCCGCGAACGTTCAAGTACGGGGACGGGGCCAACGCAGCGCGTGACCTGACGCCAGCCGCGAGCCGGCCGGCTCCGGAACGGCGGCACCCGGCTCGCGACGCGGTCCGCCGCCTGCACGCCACACCCGTCGCTGCCGGGGTTCGGAGCGGGGCGACTCGGGAGAAATGCCTCGTCACAAGGGGCTCGGAGGGGGTAACTCCTCGTCACCGTCGCCCGGGACGACGGTAGGGGTGACCCGGGGAAGAACCTTTCACTCCCAGGCCGCCCACTCGCGGCGCTCGGCGGCGAGCGCGCCCACGGCCTCGGCGTCGAGGACGCCGGCCTCCGTGACGACGGCGTCGACGAGCCGCCCCGGCACGGCCTCGAAGACCGGGTTCTCGACGTCCAGCGGCGCGTCCCCCTCGTAGAGCGCGTCCGCGTCGCCGTCCTCGACCGGCAGGCGCTCGGGCGCGACCTTGTCCGCGGCGCACGCGACGACCGTCGGGACGCCGGCGTCGCGTGCAGCGAGCGCGGCGGCGCGCGTCCCCACCTTGTTCACGACGTCGCCGTCCGGGAACACGGCGTCCGCGCCGACGAGCACCGCGTCGGCCGCGGCGACCGCTGCCGGGACGTTCGCGTCCCCGGTGAGGGTCACGTCGCAGTCGCCCGCGAGCGCCTCGGCGACGCCGACGCCCTCGCCGCCCGGTCGAGACTCGGCGACCACGACGCGTCCGGGGGCGAGCTCGCGGAGCGCGGCGTCGACCGTCCCGGACCGCGACAGCGTGAACACCGCAGCGACGCCCCGCGACCGGAGGTCGTCGGCCGCCGAGGCGGCGGCGCGGTCGTCCGCGTCCGCGGCCTCGCCGGCGACCTCGCGGGCGGCGGCTTCCACGCCGCTCGGCGTCCGGTCCGCGGCCGCCATCGCGCGGTTCACGCGGTTCCGGACGACCGCCATCCCCGGCTTCGCGGCGGCCAGGTCGCACGCGACCGCGGCGACGCGTTCCCAGTCGCCGCCCTCGTCGGCCGCGACGGCGGCCTCGTCGCGGAGGACGTCGAGCGCGCGCAGCGAGAGGTACGCCGAGCCGTGTTCGTCGTCGCCGGCGACCGAGTCGACGGTGGGCCTGACGGCGTCGTAGGACCGCCAGAGGTCCGGGACGGTGTCGCGCCGGCGGATCTCCGTGGGCGGCACCCACTCGTGGGCGGCGGCCTCCCAGTTCGTGGCGGCGTCGCGGCGCCGGCAGTCGAAGAGGAACGGGTGGACGACCCACGTGCCGTGGTCGGGGTCGTCCACCTCGAAGGGGGCGCCGCGCCGGACGAGTTCGACGTCGGCGTCCCCGAAGCCGGTCTCCTCGCGGAGCTCGGTGCGCGCCTGCGCTTCGGGGTCGCCCTCGGCGTGGCCGGCGACCCCGCCCCACCGTCCGGGGTAGGAGCCGACGGACTCGCTGCGCCGCAACAGGAGGACGTCCGTGCCGTGCCGGACGAAGGCGGTGACGACGTCGGTCGGCATACGAGGGGGATAGACGGCCAGCGGTTTCAAGCCACGCGGAACCGTCGCGCCGCGAACTATTTTGTCCGGGGCGCCGAACCCAGTGGTATGCGACGCGTTGCGCTCGTCAGTGACACGCACATCCCGTCGCGGGCGTCCGAGCTCCCGGCGTTCGTCGAACAGGAACTGGAGGACGCCGACGTCGTGGTGCACGCCGGCGACTTCGACAGCGCGGACGCGTACGACCGCGTGGCCTCGCTGGCGGACGGCGAGTTCGTCGCCGTGCGCGGGAACATGGACCCCCGGGACCTCGGGCTGCCGCCGGTGGAGACGCTGTGGGT
Organism: Halobacterium yunchengense; assembly: GCF_037031165.1. NCBI lineage: Archaea > Methanobacteriati > Methanobacteriota > Halobacteria > Halobacteriales > Halobacteriaceae > Halobacterium > Halobacterium yunchengense. Next base: position 694,404 of record NZ_JAYEZL010000001.1, read on the forward strand.
GGGCGACCGGCAGTTCGTGGTGGTGCACGGCACCGGCTCCCTCGACGGGTACGAGCAGCGAGTGCTGGAGACGGTCCGGGAGGAGCGCGACGATCCGGACGCCGTCGGCGTGTCCGGGCACACGCACGCGGTGCGCGACGAGGTCGTCGACGGCGTGCGACTGCTGAACCCGGGGAGCGCGACCGGCGCGTCGCCCGCGGACGAGGCGACGATGATGACGGTGGACGTCGCCGACGGCGACGTCGAGGTGGCCGTGGTCCGCGAGTAGGGTGTCCGGTACCGCCGGGGCTTTGAGGGGTGGCGCCGAAGCCGACGTATGCACGCGTTCGCGGTACCGGACGTGCCGGAGGTGCGGGCGGGCGACGACCTCGCCGGGCTCGTCGCGGAGCGCGTCGACCTCGCGGACGGCGACGTGGTCTGCGTCGCCAGCACCGTGGTATCGAAGGCGGAGGGGCGGACGGCGTCGCTGTCCGACTTCCCGGCGGGGCCGCGCGCCCGGGAGCTCGCGGCCCGGTTGAGCGAGCTCACGGGCGAACAGAAGGACCCGCGGTTCGCGCAGGCCGTCCTCGAGGAGTCGACGGAGGTCCTGATGGCGGCGCCGTTCCTGTTGACGGCGACGCGGTTCGGCCACGTCGGCGTGAACGCCGGCATCGACCGGTCGAACACGGGCGGCGCCGACCTGCTGTTGCTCCCCGAGGACCCGGGGGCGAGCGCCGAGCGCATCCGCGAGGGCCTGGACGCGGACGTCGCGGTGGTGGTGACGGACACCTCGGGCCGGCCGTTCCGGCACGGCCAGCGCGGCGTGGCGCTGGGCTGGGCGGGGATGCCGGCGTCCCGTGACTGGCGCGGGGAGACCGACCGCGACGGCCACGAGCTCTCGGTGACCGTCGAGAGCGTCGTGGACGAGCTCGCGGCGGCGGCGAACCTGGTGTCCGGCGAGGGCGACGGCGGGACGCCGGTCGTCGTGGTCCGGGAGTTCGCGTTCGGCGACCACGACGGCAGCGACCGGCTGTACCGTGACGTGGGGACGGACTTCGTGCGGCAGGCGCTCAGGGGGTGGGAGTATGCGGGGCGTTGAGCTGACGCCCGAGGTCCCGGTCGAGGAGGTGGCGTCGCTGGCGGCGGACGCGGAGGCCGCTGGCTTCGACGCGGTGTTCGCGTCCTGTCACTACAACAACCGCGACCCGTTCGTGGCGCTGGACCGGGTGGCGGCGGCCACCTCGGAGGTCTCGCTGGGGCCGGGCGTGGCGAACCCCTACGACACGCACCCGGTGAAGCTGGCGTCCCAGGTCGGGACGCTGGACGAGGTGAGCGGCGGCCGCGCGGTGCTCGGCCTCGGGGCGGGGGACGCGTCGACGCTGCGGAACCTCGGCGTGGACCGCGACCGGCCGCTGCGGCGCGTCCTGGAGGCGATGAAGGTCGCCCAGGGCCTCTGGGACGGGGAGCGCGTCGACCACGACGGGACGTTCGTCGCTCGCGACGCGGGCCTGAACTACGACGTCGGCGACGTCCCCGTGTACGTGGGCGCCCAGGGCCCGCACATGCTGCGGATGGCGGGCAAGCACGCGGACGGCGTGCTGGTGAACGCGAGCCACGAGCGCGACCTCTCGTGGGCGGCCGACCGCGTCGCGGAGGGCGTCGAGGACCGCGTCGTCGACGGCGACGTGGACGTGGCGGCGTTCGCGTCGGTGTCGGTCGCCGAGGACGCGGCGGCGGCCCGGGAGGCGGCGCGGCCGCCGGTGGCGTTCATCGCGGCGGGCGCGGCGCCGCCCGTCCTGGACCGCCACGGCATCGACCGCGACATCGCCGCGGAGATCGGCGAGCGAATCGAGGCGGGCGAGTTCTCGGCGGCGTTCGACGCCGTGTCCGACCGGATGCTGGACGCGTTCTGCGTCGCCGGCGACCCGGGGGACGTCGCCGAGCGGCTGGCGGCGGTCGGCGAGCACGTCGACAGCGTGGTGGCGGCGTCGCCGCTGGGCCCGGACCGGGCGGCGGCAGTCGGGTTGCTCGCCGACGCGTTCGACCGCGCTGGCGTCTGAGGAGGACCGCGAGACGGCGGCCTGCTGGCGGGACGGTACTGGCGGGACGGCGGCCTACTGGCGGACGCGGCGCTGGCGTTCGGTCGCGGTGTCGGGGACGAGCGCCTCGAGGAGCGCGCCGAGCGCGAGCACGCCGAACCCGCCGGCGCTGACGGTCACGAGCAGGCCGCCGATCGCGACGAGCACCGCGGAGAGGGGGTCGGTGCTGGCAGCCGTCAGGAGGTGTTGGGCCATCTCGACCGGGTTCTCGAGTATCCAGACCATGTGAGTCGGTGCGGTGGCCGGCGCCTTGAGTCCTCCGGGACGGTTATGTCGGTGGCGACCCAAGGCCGGCGCGTGCCAGAGGAGGCGACGCTGGACGCGTTCGTCGACGACGGGGACGAGGAGTCCACTGAGCCGTCCGGCCGCGAAGCGAGCGCCGGCGGCGACTCGCCGGCGACGGCCGAGCCGGCCGCGGTGACGAGTTCGTGGGAGGAGGGCGGGGCGTGTCCGGCCTGCGGCGAACCGGCGGGTCGCCTGTGGGTCGCGGACGGCCAGCGGTGCTGTACGGCCTGCAGATCGTGGGACTGAACCGGCGAGCGAGTGTGTGACCGGTAAACATACAAGTATCTGCTCCCCTACCACTCCACAGCCGACGACTCCCGGATGGTTCCCCTCACTATGACAGATGCACACGACACACGCGCGGTCGCCGACCGGCGAACGGACCCCCAGACCGCTCCGCTGCCGGTCGGCGACGCCAGCGACCTCGCCGCCCGCGTCGTCGAGAACATCGAGACGGTCATCGTCGACAAGCGCGACGCCGTCGAGCACGTCCTGACCGCCGTCCTCGGCGGCGGTCACGTCCTCCTCGAGGACGTGCCCGGCGTCGGGAAGACGATGCTCGCGCGGGCGGTCGCGCGGTCGTTCGACGGCGACTTCCAGCGCGTGCAGTTCACGCCCGACCTGCTGCCGACGGACGTCACCGGCGTCAACGTCTTCAACGAGAAGTCCCGGGAGTTCGAGTTCCGGCCCGGGCCGGTGTTCGCGAACGTGTTGCTCGCCGACGAGATCAACCGCGCGCCGCCGAAGACCCAGTCCGCGCTCCTGGAGGCGATGGAGGAACGGCAGGTGACCGCGGACGGCGACACGCGCGCCCTCCCGGACCCGTTCGTGGTCATCGCGACGCAGAACGCCGTCGAGCGCGACCGCACGTACGAGCTGCCGGTCGCGGAGCTCGACCGGTTCATGAAGAAGCTCCACCTCGGCTACCCGGGCCGCGACCAGGAGGTCGACGTCCTCGACCGCGTCGTCGGCGGCCACCCCATCGACGACATCGAGGCCGTCGCGTCCGTCGAGGACCTCCGGCGCGCTCGCGCGGCGACGTCGAACGTGACCGTCGAGCGCCCCGTCAAGGAGTACGTCACCGAGCTCGCGCGGTACACCCGCGACCACGCGGCCCTCGGCGTGAGTCCGCGGGGCTCGATCTCCCTGCTGCGGGCCTCGCAGGGACGGGCCGTCGTGGACGGCCGGGACTACGTGGTGCCCGACGACGTGCAGGCGGAAGCCGAGAGCGTGCTCGCCCACCGCATCCGCGCGGAGGCGGGCGGGACCCTCGGCGGCGAGCCGGCGCGCACGCTCGTGCAGCGGGCGCTGGACACGGTCCGCCCCGAGTAGGATGCCGACGACGCTCACGCGCCGCGGCCGGTTCGTGCTGGCGGCCGCCGTCGTCGGCGTGGTGCTGGGGTACGCGTTCGGCGGCCGGAGCCTGAACGCCGTCGTGGTGCCGGCGGCCGCGCTGCTGGCGACGACGCGGCTGTACGTGCTCTCGTTCCGACCGCCGGACGTCGACCGCGTGACGCCCAGGGAGGGCCACCAGGGCGACTGGCGGACCGTCGAGCTGGCCGTCGAGGCGCCCCGGTCGTACCCCGCGACCGTGCGGGACAAGCTCGGCGCGGGGCTGCGCGGCGACACCGAGCTGCGGGCGGAGACGGACGGCCGCGAGCTGTCCTACGACGTGGAGCTGGCCGGCAGGGGCGTGCACGCCGTCGGGCCGACGGACGTCGAGGCGACCGACCCGTTCGGCCTCTGGACCGTCTCGTTCCGGGTCGGCGAGCCCCAGCGCGTGACGGTGTTCCCGCGCGTCCACGAGCTCGAGGACACGGCCTCGCTGCTGACGGGCTACGTTGGCATCACGGACGAGCGCGAGCAGTTCGCGGGCGTCCGCGAGTACGAGCACGGCGACCCGCTGCGGGACGTCAACTGGAAGGCGTCCGCGAAGCGCCCGGACGGCCTCGCGGTCACTGAGTACGCCGGCGAGGGGGCGAGCGACCGCGTCACCGTCGCCGTCGAGGCGCTCGGGCCGCGCGAGGACTCCGTCGCGGAGGCGGCGGCGAGCGTCGCCGCGCACCTGCTGGACGCGGGCGTCGCGGTCGGCGTCGCGACGCCGAACGGGGTCGTCGACCCGGCGCACGGCGACCCGCACCGGCGGCGGCTGCTGGCGGCGCTGGCGTCCTTCGAGCGCGGGAAGCTCCGGCGGCGGCGCCGCGACGAGGCCGAGATCGTCGTGTACGCCCCGGAGAGCGGCGAGCACGTCTCCGTCACGGTGGACGGCGACGAACACCGGTACGCGGAGTTCGTCGGCCGGAACGCCGGCGAGGCGCAGTCGCCGGACCGGCGCGGCGAGACGCCCCCGGAGGTGATCGCGTGAGCGTCGCCGGCGTCCGGGACGCGGTGGCGTCGCGGGCCGCCGACTGGCGGGTGTCCGGACAGGAGGTCCTGGCGGGCGCGAGCGTCGCCGTCGCGGCGGCGGCGTACCTCGCGGTGCTGTACGACGTCGTCACCGTGGTCGGCGACGGGACGCTGTTCCTCGCGGCTGTCGCGGCCGCCGTCGGCCTCGCCGGCGTGCTGCGTGCGCTCCCCTGGAAGTACGCGGTCGGGCTCGCGGCGGCGTTCCTTGCCGCCGGACTGGCGGGCTACCTGCTGGCGGTGCCGCCGGCGTACTTCGAGGCGATGTCGCCGACGCGCGTCGCCCGGGACACCGTCGCCCTCCTGACGGGGTACTCCGTGCTCCGGATGCCGGCGGCGGGCACGTGGGCGACCGCTGTCGCGCCGGCGCCGACGTTCCTCGCGGCGTACTTCGCGTTCCGCCGGCAGTACGCGCGGGCCGCTGGCGTCGCCGGGGTCGCGCTCGGGTTCTTCGTGCTGACCGGGGACGCGGGCGCGACGACGACGCTGGTGGGCGTGCTCGCGGCGGCGGGCGCGGTCGGGTTCGGGACGCTCGCCGCCCACGACGCGAGCGGCCGGCAGGCCCAGCTGCTGGCGGTCGTGCTGGCGGTGATGGTCGTCGGGTCCGCGACCGTGACGGCGGTGCCGGGCGGCAGTTCCCCGCTCGTGCCGGCGTCGGCGACGACGACCACGGGCAGTCTCGTGAGCGCCGAGGGGTACGTCGGCGTCGGCGGCAGCCTCCGGCTGGACCCCGAGGTGCACTTCGTCGTGGAGTCGAACCGGGAGACGTACTACCGCGCCGCCGTCTACGACCGCTTCACCGGGGACGGCTGGGTGCAGACCGGCGACGTCGGGTCGGCGGAGACGCCGGCGCCGACCGGCGACCGCGTCACCCAGACCGTCACCGCCGAGCGCACGCTGGACGTGCTGCCGTCGGCGGCCGTCCCGCAGTCCGTGCGCGGCGTCGACGCCGACGTGAGCGAGGGCGGCCTGCTGCAGTCCGGGCCGACGCTGTACCCCGGCGACAGCTACGAGGTGGTCGGCCGCGAGCCCGTCGGCGACCCGTCGGCGCTGTCCGAGGTCACCGAGCCGGCGCCCGAGCGCGTCCGGGAGTCGTACCTCCAGGTGCCCTCGAGTACCGACGAGCGGGTCGCCGACCTCGCCGCCGACCTCACCGAGGGCAGGGACTCGAACTACGAGCGGGCGGTCGCCGTCGAGCGCTGGCTGGAGGCGAACAAGGAGTACTCGCTGGACGCGCCGAACGCGGACGGCAACCTCGTCAACGAGTTCGTGCTGGGCGAGACGCCCGGCTACTGCACGTACTACGCGAGCGCGATGGTGACGATGCTGCGGACGCAGGACGTGCCGGCGCGGTACGTCACGGGGTACACGCCCGGCCAGCGCGTCGGCGAGGACGAGTGGGTGGTCCGCGGCCTCGACTCCCACGCGTGGGTAGAGGTGTACGTCGCCGACCACGGCTGGGTGCGGTTCGACCCGACGCCGAGCACGGAGCGCAGCAGCGTCGAGCGGGAGCGCGTCGAGGAGGCCCGGGAGAGCGGCGTCGAGGGCGTCGACGTCGCGGGCAGCGAGAACGGCACGTGGACGCCGACCCAGCCCCAGCTCCCCGCCAACGAGACGGACCGGGAGTTCGACGACGCGGACGGCGTCGAGAACGAGACCGGCGTCGGCGGCGAGGGGTCCGACGTCCGCGTGCCGGCGAACACCGGGCCGGCCGCGCCGAACCAGCCGAACCTCACGGTCAACGAGAACGCCAGCGCGCCCGGTGGTGGGGGCGGCGGGGGCGGACCGCCGCTGCCGCCGGTGTCGACGCTCGCCGTCTGGAGCGTCCTGGCGGTCGGCGCGCTCGCGGGCGCGCGGTACACGGGCGCCGCGGACCGCGCGTACCGCGCGCTCTGGCTGCGGTGGCTGCCGCGCGGCGACCCGCGCGCGGAGGTGGAGGCGGCGTTCGAGCGCGTGGAGTACGTCCTCGAGCGCCGGTACCGCGAGCGCCGCGCCGGCGAGACGGTGCGGGCGTTCGTCGCGGACGTGCGCGCCGGCGAGCGCGCGGCGCGAGCGGCGGCCATCCGCGAGCGCGCCCGGTACGCGGGGGACGTCAGCGCCGACGACGCCGAGGAGGCGAAACGCCTCGCGCGGGCGCTCGCCGCCGAATACAGCCGCCTCCCCGGACCCCGGCGATAGTGTTTAATAGCGGGATTTCGTACCCACACGTGTAATGTCGGAAGTCTGCTCGACGTGCGGGTTGCCCGAGGAACTCTGCGTCTGCGAGGACGTCGCGAAAGAGTCCCAGCAAATCGAAATCCGCATCGACGAGCGCCGCTACGGGAAGGAAGTTACCGTCATCGAAGGATTCGACCCGAACGACGTCGACCTCGACAGCCTGTCGTCGGACCTCAAGTCGAAGTTCGCGTGCGGCGGCACGGTCGAGGACGGCGAGATCGAACTCCAGGGCAACCACTCGGGGCGCGTGGAGGACTTCCTCCGCGACAAGGGCTTCAACGTCGCCTGACCCGTACGTCGACTCGCAGCCTTTCTCTCCGTCACCGCGCTGGCCAGCGCTGCGGTCGCGCCAGCGAGCGGGCCGTCCGCCGGCAGCGTGACTGACGGTCGCCGACTCGCCTTCGAAAAAACGGCCAGTCAGCGACTCGCGTCAGAAGGGCGCGTCCGTCGCGGACTCCGCGTCGGCGTCGCCGTCGGGGTCGTCGCCGGCGACGAGGTCGCCGGTCCAGCCGGTGATGCCGTCGGCGAGGCTCTCGACGCGCGCGTCGTCGGCGAGCCCCTCGTAGGACGCCACGAGGCGGGCGGCCTGCACGCTGGCTTCGCCGTGCGGGCAGACCGTGACGACGCGGCCGGCGTCCGCGAGGCGGTCGACCGACCGTGGGAGCTCGGCGAACGGGACGTTCTCGCTGCCGGGGATGTGGCCGCTGGCGAACGCGGCGGGCGGACGGATGTCGACGACGCGGACGTCCTCGTCGTCGTCGAGCAGCGCCTCGAGTTCCGCCGCGGAGATCTCGCCGTCCATGCACGGCGAGTGGGTCCGCGCGGAGTTACGGCTTGCGGTCGCGTCACCCCCGGACGGCCGTAACGACCAAGGCGCCCCGGGTGTTAACATGTAACATGAACTGGGGGCGAACCCGCGCGCCGAAACGGTACCCGCGCCGGGACGACGAGGAGCGCTTCGACCGCGACCGCAACCTCCCGACGCTGCTCGTCGCCGCCGTCCACCAGTGACGCCGCGCGCCGGCCGACGCTGACAGCCGGTCGCCGCTACAGGTAGCCGTCCGCCCGCGCGAGGAGGAGTCCCTCGATGGTCGCGTCGTTCGCCGGCGGCGCGCGCGCCACCGCCAGCGCGTCCTCGACCGGCACGCGCTCCACGGACAGGAACTCGTTGTCGTCGAGGTCGCGGCCGACCTCGGTCAGCCCCTCCGCGAACACGATTCCCCGCCGGTGCCGGAGCACGCCCGTCGACGTCCAGAACTCCTCCACGAAGTGCACGTCGTCGGCCTCGTAGCCGGTCTCCTCGCGGAGCTCGCGGCGGCCCGCCGCGACGTACGACTCGCGGTCCGGCGACGGCGCCACCTCGCCGTCCCCGGGGTCGCCCGCCCGCTCCTCGACGATGCCGGCCACGAGCTCCAGGCACTGCTCGCGGATGGTCGGCCGGTACTGGTCGACGAAGACGACGTCGCCGTCGTCGACCGCGGCGACGACGACCGCGGGCGGCAGCGCCGCCCAGTAGTAGTCCTTCAGGGAGCCGTCCGGCTGCTCGACGCGGTCGTAGCCGCCCGCGTACCAGCCCGTCTCGTACTCCGTCGCCGACTCGACGACCGGCCAGTCGTGGTCGCTCATGGACGGCCCTACCGGCCCGACCCACATAACGCGTGGCGTCCCCGCTGGCCCGCCGGGAACAGCCTTATCCCTGCGAAAGCCGGAGTGTGCGCCGAGATGAGCGGGGACGACCTCTCGGAGACGGCGGGCCGTTACCTCAGCGCGATCCTGGTCGTGTCCGCGCGGGAGGGCCGGCGAGCGCGCACGGGCGAGCTCGCCGACCGCCTCGGCGTCGACCCCGCGACCGTCACCGAGCGCCTCGCGTCGTTCGCGGACCGCGAGCTCGTCGACTACGAGCGCTACGAGGGCGCGACGCTCACCGACGCGGGCGAGCGCGTGACCCGCGAGCGCATGTGGAAGCGCTGCCTCGTCGAGAACTTCGCGGGCGACGAGCTCGGCCTCGAGGACGTGGACAGCGAGACCGTCGGCGGCGTGCTCTCCGAGGAGACCGCGCTCGCGCTGAAACGCCACATCGACCACCCCTGCACGGGACGGTGCTCGGCGCCGAACGCGGACTTCGAGGAGTGCTGTCCCGACTACCAGGCCTGACGGCCGAACCCGGCACCCAAGTCGGCGCTTCCCGCGCAGCGAGCGGGCCGCATCCGGCCGCCTACTCCCCGCACAGTGACAGCATAGCAAAGGCCGCGCGGGTCGTGTCGGTGTCGTCCCGCGCGAACGGGACACACCATGGCAACCAAACAGACTGCCCGGGAGATCGAGGACACGCTCGGCACCGTACCGGAGTGGATGGAGGCGCTCGCGGCGCCCGCCAGCGACCACAGCTGGGGGATCTTCCGCGACCTCCTGCTCGGGGAGACGGAGCTGTCGCCCCGCGAGAAGGCGCTCGTCGGCGTGAGCGCGGCCGCGGTGATGAAGTGCCCGTACTGCGCGTACTTCCACGCGGAGGAGGCGCGGTTCGCGGGCGTCTCCGAGCCCGAGATCGGCGAGGCGGTGAACGTCGCCGGCGTGACGTCGTACTTCTCGACTGTCCTGCACGGCAACGAGTACGACGAGGACGACTTCGTCAGCGAGACCGGCGAGGTCTTCGAGTACCTCCGCGAGCAAGCGGGGGCTGCGGCGGACGACTGACCAGACGGCCCCGGCGCCAGTCCCTGCCAGGACCACCAACAGTCCCTGCCAGGACCACCAGCAGTCCCCCCCGGCGGAGGCGGTCGACTCGTCGGCCCGTCAGAGCACCGGCTCGTAGAACCGGCTGAACGCGATGCGGCGCAGCGTCGCCACCGCGGCGTCGGGCTCGTTCTGGAACGTCGTCGCGACCAGGGCGTCCGCGAACGGCACGTGGTGCCAGGCCGCGTAGTCGACCGACGGGCTGCCGTTCTCGTAGACGTCGGCGTCCGGGTGGGCGTCCTTCGCCGCCTCGAACTCGTCGGCGTCGCCGACCTCGACCGCGAGCAGGGACGCGAACAGCGCCTCGCGGGCGGTGCCGACGACCGCGGACGTCACGCGGTCGTCGTACTCCGCCTTCGAGAGCTCCATCGCGCGAGCGACCTCCCTGGTCACGGTCTGTGCGGCCGGCCCGACGGCCTCGAAGCGCTCCCGTGCCTCGGCCTCGGTGGCGGGCGCGAGCAGGCCACGCGTCTCTGGCATACGCGACACCGCGGCCCGCACGCCCTACTCGCTTTCGGAGTCGTCGTCCGCCGCCTCGCCGCTCCCGTCGGCGTTCGCCGCGTCGGCGCCCTCGCGGTCGTCGTCCGCGTCGTCCCCCTCGGCGTCCGCGGACTGCCCGCTCGCGGTCACCGACGACGCCTGCATCGCCTCGGTGAGCTCGCGGGCCTCCTCGAGAATCGACGCCGCCTCGCCCGAGAGGTCCGCCCGGCCCGCGCGCTCCATCGCCGGCACGTCGCGGCCGTGGCCGTGGTCGTGGCCGGCGTGCCGCGGCTCGGTGACGGGTTCGGCGTCCGTCTCCGCGGCGTGGTCGGTGAGGTCGGCCGCCAGCGACTCCGGGTCGCGTTCGCCCCAGTCGGGGACGTGCTCGTCGAGGAACGCCTCGTGGTCGCCGCCGCGCACGAGCGCCGTGAACGCGACGTGGTTCGCGAGGTGCTCGCCGTCCGCCGTCTCCGCGCCGCAGACGGGACACTCGTAGCCCATGTCGGAGTCGTGGCGCTACCGCCTAAAACGAGTCACGGTCCTCGAGGTTCGCGACGAGCACGTACGCGTCCTCGCCGTCCGTGTAGTACCGGGGGAGCGTGCGCAGGTACTCGAAGTCGAACTTCTCGTAGAGGCCCAGCGCGGCGTCGTTGCCCGCCCGGACCTCGAGTTTCACGGAGCGAGCGCCCTGGGCGGCCAGCACGGACAGCGACCGCGTCAGCAGCGCCTCGCCGACGCCCCGGCCGCGCGCGGCCGGCCGCACCGCGAGGTCCTTGACGTGGCCGAGCGGCCGCTGGTGGTTCGGGATCGTGTCCGCGACCACGTACCCCGTCACGTGGCCGCCGGCGTCCGCCGCGGCCGCCGGCTCGCTCACCAGGAAGCCCGGCGTGCCGAGCTGGCGTTCGAACGCCGAGTACGGCCACGGCTGGTCGAACACCTCCTTCTCGATGCGGAACACGTCCAGGAGGTCGGCGCGCGTGGCCTGCCGGACGGGCGCTCCGGACGCCGGCGGTGCGACGGTCGTCACACGGTAGCGTACGGCGACCCCGGGTAAATGCGCTACGGCCCCGAGCTGCCGCTGGCCGGCGACCCGGACGGGGCCGCCGCTGGGGCGCGAGCGCGAAAGAAACGGGAGCGGTCGAACGGGACGCGACGCGTCGAACGGGACGCGGCGCGTCGACTAGTCGTCGGCGGGGCTGGCGGCGCCGCTGCCCTCCTCGTGGCGCTGCTTCGTCAGGGAGAGCTTGCCGCCGGCCGCGAGCGTGCGGCGCTCGCGCTCGGAGGCGTCCAGCGTCGCGGTCGCCTCCCAGTCGTCGTTCACGCGGACCGTGAACTCCTCCTGGCCGGACTGGACGGCCTCGGCGACGTCGTCGACGATCTCGACGTCGTCGCCCTGCTCGAGGCGCTCGTAGGTGTCCTCGTCGATGTTCAGCGGGACGATGCCGAAGTTGAAGAGGTTCGCCTTGTGGATGCGGGCGAAGCTCTGGGCGAGGACGGCCTCGACGCCGAGGAACATCGGGCACATCGCCGCGTGCTCGCGGGACGAGCCCTGGCCGTAGTTCTCGCCGGCGACGAGCACGCTGTCGTCGGCGGCCTTCGCGCGCTCCGCGAACGTGTCGTCGATGCGGGAGAGCGTGAACTCCGAGAGCCGCTCGATGTTCGAGCGGAACTTCAGGATGTCCGAGGTCGCCGGGATGATGTGGTCGGTGGTGATGTTGTCGCCCATCTTCAGCAGGGCCTCACCGCCGACGTCGGCCTCCAGGGGGTCCTTCACGGGGACGCTGGAGATGTTCGGGCCCTTGATGAGGTCGTCGTCGATGGCCTCCTCGGGCGTGATGATGTCCGGGTCGTCGGCGCCGTAGCCCTCGGAGTACTTGTCCGCCATCTGGAAGCCGGGGTCCTCGAGGTCGCCGAGTTCGTCGGCGAGGTCGCGGGGGTCGACGATCTCGCCCGTGAGCGCGGCGGCGGCTGCGACCTCCGGCGAGCAGAGATAGACGGAGTCGTCCTCGATGCCGGAGCGGCCCTCGAAGTTCCGGTTGAACGTCCGCAGCGAGACGGAGTCGGAGGCCGGGACGTGGCCGATGCCGATGCAGGCGCCGCAGGTCGCCTCGGAGAAGTTCACGCCGGCCGCCATCATCTCGGCGGTCCAGCCCTCGCGGGCGAGCATCTCGGAGGCCTGCTTGCTGCCGGGCGCGACGATCATCTCGGTGCCGGCGTTGATCTGGCGGCCCTCCAGCATCTTCGCGGCGGGGAGGATGTCCTCGTAGCCGCCGTTCGTGCAGGAGCCGACGATGACCTGCTCGACGTCCTCGCCCGCGACCTCGCGGACGGGCACGACGTTGTCGGGCATCGACGGCTTCGCGATGAGCGGCTCGAGGTCCGAGAGGTCGACGACGATCTCGTCGGCGTACTCGGCGTCCTCGTCGGGGCCGAGGTCGACGAACTCGTCCTCGCGGTCGAACGCCGCGAGCCACTCCCGGGTCTTCTCGTCGGTCGGGAAGATGGAGGACGTGGCGCCGAGCTCGGTGCCCATGTTCGTGATGGTGGTGCGCTCGGGCACCGAGAGCGTCTCCACGCCGGGGCCCGTGTACTCGAGGACCTTGCCGACGCCGCCTTTCACGGACAGCCGGCGCAGGAGCTCGAGGATGACGTCCTTCGCGGTCGCCCACTCGGGGAGCTCGCCCTCGAGGCGGACGTTGACGACCTCCGGCATCTCGACGTAGTAGGGGCCGCCGCCCATCGCGACGGCGATGTCGATGCCGCCGGCGCCGATGGCGAGCTGGCCGAGGCCGCCGGGCGTCGGCGTGTGGCTGTCGGAGCCGAGCAGCGTCTTCCCGGGCGCGGCGAAGTTCTCCTTGTGGACGTTGTGGCAGATGCCGTTGCCGGGGCGAGAGAAGTACGCGCCGTATTTGCCGGCCGCCGAGCGCAGGAAGCGGTGGTCGTCCGTGTTCTTGAAGTCGAACTGGTAGGTCTGGTGGTCGCAGTACTGGGCCGCGAGCTCGGTCTGGACTTCGTCCATCTCGAGGGCCTCGAACTGCAGCCAGACCATCGTCCCAGTGGTGTCCTGGGAGAGCGTCTGGTCGATCTCGATCCCGATCTCCTCACCGGGTTCGAGGTCGCCCTCGACGAGGTGGTCGTCGAGGATTTTCTCCGTGAGCGTCTGTCCCATAGCGTCCGGAAATGGACCTTCTACGATTATAAATCCCGCGTGTTTCAGGACGGGCGCGTTCGCCTAATACACGGTCTAAGACCTAATTTGACGCGTGTGGCCGCGTACCACTGTCGGCCCGTTCCGGCCCGCTCGCCCCGCCGAGCGCGACCGCCGGCGTCCGGGACCGACAGACCATTACCGGTCGACTGTGAGCGTCCACGCGATGTACGCCAGCGGCGCGTTCGTCGCCGACCACGTCGAACCGCTCACGGACGACCAGGTCCAGCCGAACGGCGTCGACCTCACCGTCGCGGCCGTCCTCGAACAGACCGAACCCGGCCGCGTCGGCCGCGACGGCAAGACCGTCGGCGACCGACGGCCCGTCCGGCCCGTCGCCGACGGGGACCGCGAGACGTTCGCGCTGTCGCCGGGCGGCTACGTCCTCCAGTACGCCGAGACCATCTCCATCCCGGAGGGGTACGTCGGGTTCCTCTACCCGCGCTCGACGCTCATGCGGAACTCCTGCATGCTCAACACCGCCGTCTGGGACGCCGGCTACACCGGGAAGGGCGAGGGGCTCCTCGAGGTCCACCACGACGTCGACCTGGAACGCGGCGCCCGGGTCGCCCAGCTCGTGCTCGCGGCCGCCGACCACGACGACACCTACGACGGCAGCTACCAGGGCGAACGCGTCGAGTGACCGCGCCGCGCCCGCGACCGGGGTCGGGTTTTTGGTCTCCGGCCGCGACACCCCCGCCATGAACGCGCTGCGAGCGGTCGGCGCGGTCGCGACCGTCGCCGGCGTCGCGGGGTACGTCGCCGGCGTCCTCGTGGCGTACCCGGGTCGGGCGTTCAGCATCACCGCCGTCGTCGTCGGCGTCACGCTGCTGAGCGTCGCCGCCGGCGAGAACGGGGAGGTGGGGGCGTGACCGTCGACAGCGTCGTCTACACTCCCGACGGCCTCGCCGAGTGGACCGACTACGCGGCCGCCAGGGACGCCGACGGGACGACGTGGACGCGCGTCGTCGACCCCGACGAGGCGGAACTGGACGCCGTCGCGGACGCCTACGGCGTCCACGCCCTGGAGGTCGAGGACGCGCTCGGGGACGTCCGGCCGAAAGTCGAGGAGTTCGACGAGCACACGTTCGTGCTCGTGAAAGACGCGACGCTGCGCCGCGGCGACGTGGCGTTCGCCGAGGAGCTGCGCGTGCTGCAGGCGGCGTTCTTCGTCGGCGACGACTGGCTGCTCACCGTCGAGCCCGAGCGCGTCGACGCGCTCGACGCCGTCTGGGGGCTCGTGCAGCGCGAGGAGCCGCGGCTGGCGTCCCGCGGCCCGGACTTCACCGCGTACCGCTGCATCGACCGCATCGTCGACGACTACTTCGCCATCCTCGACGACATCGAGGACGACATCGAGGCCGTCGAGGACGAGGTGATGGCGGCCGCGACCGCCGGCAGCGACGTCCTCAACCGCATCAACAGCCTCCGCCGGGACCTGCTGTCGGTGCGGCGGCTGCTGTGGCCGACGCGGGACGCCGTCGGCGTGCTCGCGCGCGGCGACCCCGACCACGTCGGCGAGGCCACCGAGAAGTACTACCGGGACGTCTACGACCACCTCGTGCAGCTCGTGGAGCTCGCGGAGACGTACCGCGACCTCACGAGCGGCGCGCGCGACATCTACCTGAACGCGCTGTCGATGTCCACGAACGACGTGATGAAGAAGCTCACCGTCGTCGCCACCATCATCCTGCCGCTGACGTTCGTCGCCGGCGTCTACGGCATGAACTTCTCCGGCAGCCCGTACAACATGCCGGAGCTCGGGTGGACGTACGGCTACCCCGCCGTGATGGCCGGGATGGCGGCGATGGCCGGCGTCCTGCTCGTGTACTTCCGACGCGAGGGCTGGCTGTAGGCGACGCGGCGGACCGGCGCGACGAGGGCGTTCGACCTCAGGCGCCCTCGCGGACGTCGTCGAACAGCGGCGCGAACGTCTGCACGACGTGCGGCGGGTACCTGCTGGCGTCGAAGCCGGCGACGACCCGGGCGTCCATGGACGCCGCCCGGCTCAACAGCGCGTGCAGGAACCGGAACGCCGTCTCCGCGGACACCGCGTCGAGCACCGCGGACGCGTCGTCGACGACGACGTCGGTGCTGCCGGCGCCCTCCCACGCGGCCAGGTAGTCGCAGACGAGCGCGCCGACGGCGGCGACGTCGCCCGCGTCCGCGACGGTCTCGACGACGCCCGTCGTGGACGCGAGCACGTCCGTTCCCCCGCCCGGACTTGACGCCGTGGCCGCCCGGGACTGCTCGCCGACGCTGACGACGGCGACGCGCTCCGGCCCGGCCTGGAACCGGCCGAGCCAGTCTTCGGCTGGCGTGCGGTACGTCACGGCGAGAACGTTCGACGCACTCCCGACGTCGACGTCCCCCCCGTCCGCTCCCGCCCCCGCGACGAGAACGTGCTCCGAACGTGACCCCTCCCCTCCCATGCCTATGGTTCACCCACTCGACCCACCATCATAAGTTTTGACACGTGTACGCGCCCCGTCTGACCGGCCGGTCGCGTCCACGACGACCGGCGGACCCGCCGCCGCGACCGCAGAAGACCACCGCCGCGACCGCACGCCGCGGGGAGTGCGACCACCGCCACGCTTTTCTCCGCAGCGCACGCGTTCGAGGTATGCCGCTGAAGGAGTCACTGAAGAGCAACTTCCTGACCGGAGCCGTGCTGGTCGCGCCGCTGGTGGCGACCCTGGTCATCCTGCGGTTCCTCTCGAACATCCTCGCCGGCCAGCTCCAGCCCATCGTCGAGGGGACGCGGCTGGCGACCTACACGGGGAACAACTACCTCGCCGCGCAGCTGCTCGCGCTCACGGTCATCCTCGTCGTGGTGACTCTCATCGGCGCGGTCGCGAAGCGCCCGTTCGGCCAGCACGTCCTCGGGAAGACGGGACGGCTGGTCGGGTTCGTGCCCGTGTTCCGCACCATCTACGGGAGCGTCAAGCAGATGGCGTCCTCGGTGTCGACGAAGGACTCGGAGTTCGACTCCGCGGTGTACGTCGAGTACGAGCGCGACGGCCTCTACCGGCTCGGGCTCCGGACCGGGGACAGCCCGGGCGGCGTCGAGGAGGTGGCCGGCGAGCCGGCGCGGAACGTCTTCGTGCCGGGCAGCCCGAACCCCACGCAGGGAGCGCTGCTGCTCGTGCCGGAGAGCCGCGTCTACGACGCGGACCTGAGCGTGCGCGCCGCCATCCGCATCCTGATGACGACGGGGATGGCCGACGGCTCCCGCGACGAGGTGCTCGACATCGACGAGAACGAACTCCCCCTCGGCGTGCCGGACGGCGAGTCGGCGACCGCCGTCGACGCCGGCGACGACCGCGAGCGGGACGAGCAGGACGGCACGGGCGGCACAGACAGCCGGTGACCGCCGACAGCAAGGGGATACCGACAGCCAGTCACCACCGACGGCCGGCGACGCCCCCGGCCACCTGTCCGTTCGCTTACCGGTGGCGAAATGTTAATCCAGCCCGACCGGGATGCGAGTAGCACGCATGGGTAGTGACGAGACGACTGGACCGACGTCCCTGGACGCAGCGGCGATGTGTTCGGCGGCCGAGGCGGCGGTGGACGGCACGCTCCGGTCGTTCGTCGAGTTCGACGACCGGGACTTCCGCGTCCTCCACGTCGACGACCTCACGCGCTCGTTCTACGACGACGACGACCACATGCTCGCGCACTTCGAGGAGATCCACGCCTACGTCCACGTCGACTTCACCGAGGCCGACCTCTTCACGTCGGAACTGTTCCCCGCGGCCGACCGCGTCCGCTACCTCGCCACGGGCTTTGACCTCTTCACGCTGGTGCGCGTCTACGTGGGCGACGAGGGCGTCTTCGCCGCGCTCGACCCCGACGAGCCCGTCGAACCCGTCGTCGAGGCCATCGAGGCCGTCCACGACGACGGCGACTGACCGCACGCGGGTCGCGCCCTGGAGCGGCCGCGTCGACGGCGACCCCGTGTCAGCGGCGGCCCGGCCCCACACAGCCGCGGGCGGCGTGGGCCGGTTCCCGGCGACCGGGAGTCGTCCCGGGAACTCTTGTCGCTCCCGAGCGAACGTCCGGTATGCACCTCGGAATCGTCCTGGAGAGCAACGACCCCGAGCGCGTCTGGAACGCGTTCCGGCTCGCGAACACGGCCCTCGACGCGGACCACACCGTCGAGGTCTTCCTGCTCGGCGACGGCGTCGAGGCGCCGGACCTCGACCACGAGAAGTTCAACCCCCACGGCGTGATGGTCCAGTACAGCCGGAAGGGCGGCGAACTCTCCGCGTGCGGGACGTGTCTCGACTCCCGGGACCTCGAGGCCGACGACCTCCGGCCCCGGGGGACGATGGAGGACTACCTGCGCATCGTCGAGGACGCCGAGAAGGTCCTCACCGTCGGGTAGACCGGCGACCTCGAGGGCCGGTGGGCTAGTCGGCGGCCCGCTCGGCCTCGCGCGGCTCCGCGACGCCCAGCGGGTCGGCCGACGTCGTCGCGGTGACCAGCCGCAGGAACTGGCCCGCGTTCGTGAGCAGCTTGTTCTCGGCCTTCCGGAGGTGCTCCTCGTAGGTCGAGCGGGCGACGTCGGTCAGTTCGGCGAGCTCCCGCAGCGACGTCCGGCGCGGCTGCTCGTAGTAGCCGCGCTCCAGGGCGAGCCGGAGCGCCGCCAGCTGGCGCTCGGTGACGTCCGCGAACAGCTGGTCGACCGGCGCGAGCATGCTGTGCGGGACCCGCTGTTCCGTGATGGCCGTCTTCGAGAGCACCTCGACGTCGCGGTCCGCCTCGAGGTCCCGGAGGAGCGCGCGGACGTCGCCCTCGTCGAACGCGATGACCGTGTAGTGCTCCCACCCCTGGCGGTGGACCGTCGGCGGCTGGTAGAGGCAGTTGTACTCCTCGAAGCGCTCGATGATGGAGTCCTCCAGCGAGCAGAGACAGGACTGCGTGACGACGTGGAGGCGGTCGTCCTCGACGGACTCGTGGAGGACGGTGCCCAGGCGGTCGATCTCCTCGCGGAGGTCGTCGGCCGGCGACGCCGGCGCCGTCAGCTCCACCACCTGGCAGTCGCTGAGGTACCACTCGCGGATGGTCAGGTCCGGGTAGCGCTCCGAGAGCTCCCGGTACGGGCACTCGTGTCTGACCCGGAAGGACGCCTCGTAGAGACTCATACCGGGACGTTCGGGACAGAGATAATTAACGGTGCCGGCCATGGCCGGCATCGACTACTTTCTACTACTCCCCCTACGGGCGAGCAACGATGCCCGAGATCAACCCGGAGACGCTCGCCGACCGGTTACAGGCCCCCGACGACGACCCGCTCGTCGTCGACGTCCGCCCCGAAGCGGAGTACGAGGACTGGCACGTCCCGGACAGCGTCAACGTGGCCGTCTACGACGAACTGACCGGCGACCGGGACGCCGCGGCGGACGCACTCGCGGACCTCCCCGAGGACCGCGAGGTCGTCACCGTCTGCGGAGCGGGCGTCGCCGCCGCGACCGCGACCGAACTGCTCCGCGCGATGGACTACGACGCGAAGACGCTCGCTGACGGGCTGAACGGCTGGAGTCGCGTCCACCGACGTGCGGCCGTCGCCGCCGACCTCGACGGGACGCTCCTGCAGGTCGCGCGCCCGGGCAAGGGCTGTCTCTCGCACGTCCTCGTCTCGGACGGCGAAGCCGCGGTCTTCGACCCGTCGCACTACCACCGCGAGTACGAGGCAGTCCTCGACGAGCACGACGCCAGCCTGGTCGGCGTCTTCGACACGCACGCCCACGCCGACCACGTCTCTGGCGGCGCGGACCTCGCCGACCGCCACGACGCGCCCTACTACCTCCACCCCGCCGACGCGCTCGCCGTCGACGCGACGCCGGTCGAGGACGGACAGACCGTCCCGGTCGGCGACCTCGAGGTCGAGGTCGTCCACACGCCGGGGCACAGTGAGGGGAGCGTCTCCTTCGACGTCGACGGCGCGGCACTGCTCACCGGCGACACCCTGTTCCACGACAGCGTGGGACGCGTCGAACTCGGCGTCGAGGCCGGCATCGAGGACGCCGACGTCGAGGACAACGCCGCGACGCTCCACGAGAGCCTCAAGCGGCTGCTCGACCGGCCGGACGACGCGGTCGTCCTGCCGGCCCACGACCCCGGTTCGCCCGAGCCGCCGGTGACCGCGACGCTCGCCGAGGTCCGGGAGCGAAACGACGACCTCGGACGCGACCGCGCGGCGTTCGTCCGGGAGCTCGCGTCGGACGTCCCGGACCACCCGCCGAACTTCGAACGCGTCAAGCGGACGAACGTCGGCCGGGAGTCCGTCCCCGCCGACGAGCTCGCCGAGCTCGAACTCGGGCCGAACAACTGTGCCGCCGAGTAACCCATGAGCACGGAACCGACACCGAAACAGGGCATCCGCGAGCACCTCGGCCAGTTCTCCCTGCACGTCCTGCTGGTGTTCGCCACCGGCCTCACCATCGGCTCCGAGCGCGCCGTCGTCCCCGTCCTCGGCCGTGACGTCCTCGGCGTCGAGTCGCTGCTCGTCGTCGGCTCGTTCGTCGTCTCCTTCGGGTTCGTCAAGGGGCTCCTGAACCTCTACGCCGGCAAGTGGGGCGGCGAGTACGGCCGCAAGCCCGTGCTCGTCCTCGGCTGGGTGACCGCGCTCCCGCTCCCCGTCGTTCTCATCTTCGCGCCGAACTGGGCGTGGGTCACCGTCGGGAACGTCCTCCTCGGCGTCAACCAGGCGCTCACCTGGAGCATGGCCATCAACGCCAAGATCGACATCGCGGGCCCCGACCAGCGCGGACTGGCCGTCGGCATCGACGAGGCGTTCGGCTACACCGGCGTCGCCGTCGGCGCCTGGGTCACGGGCGCCATCGCCGCCCAGACGAACCTCCGGCCGGAGCCGTTCTACTTCCTCGCCGCCGTCGTCGTACTGGCGTTCCTGCTCTCGGTGTTCCTCGTCACGGAGACGGTCCACCTCGCGGCGGCCGAGGTCGACGACGACGACCACCACGACGCGAACCTCCCGTTCGTCGAGGTGCTCAAGCGCGCGACCTACGGCGATCGGACGCTGTTCGCGGCGGCCCAGGCCGGCCACGTCGAGAAGTTCGTGGACACCCTGTTCTGGCTGGCCGTCCCGCTGTACCTCACCAGCGAGGGCCTCGGCATCGCCGCGGTCGGCCTCGTCGTCGGCGTCCACAGCGCGATGTACTTCCTCCAGATCGCGACCGGCGGGCTCGCCGACCGCATCGGCCGGCGGCCGCCCGTCGTCGCCGGGATGTTCCTCGCCGGCGCGGGCGTCCTCGGGATGGTGCTCGTCGACGGCTACCTCGCGTGGGCCGTGCTCGCGGGCGCCTCCGGCCTCGGGATGGCGCTGCTGTACCCGAACCTGATGACCGTCCCCGGCGACGCCGCCCACCCCACGTGGCGGGCGACCGGGATGGGCGTCTACCGGATGTGGCGGGACTCCGGCTACGGCGTCGGCGCCATCTTCATCGGGCTCGCGATGGAGTTCGCGAGCGCCGAAGCGGCGTTCTACGCGACCGCGCTCCTGATGTTCGCCTCCGGGGCGGTCGTCTACGCCTGGATGGAGGAGACCCACCCCGAGTTCGGCACGCACGAGCCGCCGGCACCCGCGTCGAAGGCGGCGTCCCGGCCGGCCGGACAGGACTGACCGGCGGAGAACGGACGAGCGGAGCGGCGTTCGGTCGCCACGCGAACGAGTCTACGTCCGCGGCGTGCGGCGGCTAGGCGTCCCCCCGCTGGAACTCCGGTCGGTAGCTGACGGTTCCGGCACGCCGTCGAACGCGCCGTCGCGGAGCGGCCTGACCCCGAACGCGTCGTCGACGCCGGCCTCCCCGCACGCCGCTACCCCCATTCGAATCAACGCCGAACCGACCCACTCGTCCAGGTGTTCCGGGAGGACGCCCACCGGTCCCAGGCCGGCCGGTTCGACGCCACCCTCGCGGCCGTCCACCGTCACCGGAGAGAACAGGACGTGGCCTACGACCCGGTCGTCCGCAACTGCAACCAGCGGGACCGCGGCCGTCCCAGCGTCGTGGACTCGCTGCACGATGCGCGCACCGTCGGTCCAGCCGTCGAAGGCGCGCCGGTGTACCTCGAAGACGGGGTCGGTATCGCTCGGGGTGAACGGTCGTCTCTCCGCGACTGGCTCGCCGGTGAGGGTGACCCCGTCCGTGTACGAGACGGAACCGGTCCCACTCGGTTCCGTGACGGCCCGGCGCGACCCGGACGAGTTGGCCGGACGTCCCGACGTGGCGACCGCGCGGTCGTTTGCTCACCCCACGCCGGCGCGTTCCACCGAACACGGGCGGGGATTTCGGGAGGGTCCTGTGCACTGGTCCGTCGGTCGGACGAGGACAGGGCACTCGATTCGACCGGCCACAGAGGTATCCGACTGGAGAGCCTACGTACTGGAATGGCAGACGACAAGCGCGGTCGAGACAAGCAAGCGGACGACGCCGAGAAGCGCCAGCGAGAGCGCGAGATCGCCACGGAACTCGAACGCGGCGACGAACGAGAGCCACCGGTGGAGGCGGCGGAGCTCGGCGATTTCGAGGCGGAGCTCGAAGAGCTAACGTACCCGGCGACCGGGGCCGAGGTCGTCGCGGCGGTCGGGGATCGCGAAATAGCGTCGGTAACGGGCACCTACAGTATCGAGGAACTCGTCCCGGAGACGGACGAGGAGACCTTCGACTCGCCGGCCGCCGTCCGGGTGCAGGTACAGCGGCCGACCGTTGCCGCCGCGATGAAGCGAGTCGTGGAAGCCAGCGAGGCCCTCCGGAACACGGAGTTCGCTTGGACACAGCGCAAAGCGTACGAGAAGACCTTCCGGGAACTCGAAGCGGTCGACGCGGATGACGACGACGAAGGAATCCAAGCCATCACCGACTGGATCGTCGAGCGGATTCGCACCAGAGAAACGCTCCCGACGTCCCGGGCGGTACGCCGCGAAGCGGCGGGGTTCTGTCGGGCGAACGGACACCAGGTGCGGAACGACGAGTGGCTCGGGGTATAGTCCCCCGATCACGACAGACGGTACCCCCGGTCCGGTACCGGGCGGGGGTCGCGAGAGGCGACCCGTGTTGTCTCGCTGCGGTCTGCTACGGGCTTTAAGGCGTTCCCCGTAGACTCACTAGTATGGCACTCGACAGCGAGGTTCCGGAACCACCGGACCTCTCGAACCGAGGGACGCCCCGCGAGTTCGAGTGGCAAGAGGAGACGCTCGGGTCGGAGGACTTCTACCGCGAGGACATCGAGGACCTGCTCCAGGAGGGCGCCTGGAAGGAGGGGTTCAACGAGTGGGCGGAGTACACGACGCTCGACGAAGAGCACGTCCGACTCGTCAGCGACCTGGGTCTGTTCCAGGCGTTCGACTTCTACTGGGACCCGACCGACGACCGGCTGCGGTTCGACGCGCCAACGCTTCCGGACGACTGGCGAGAGCTGAACGCGACCGGATCGCTCGATTCGAGCACCGTTTCGACGATCGACAGTGAGCTGGACGACCTCGGTCGAACGGTGAAGGAGGTCCTGGACGACTACCTCGAACGCGACGACGAAGCGTCCGACTTCGGGTGGGGTGAGGAAACGTACGGTGAACGCGGGGAGTGACCCCAGCCACGACTGCCTGTTCGACGGCGTTCGAGGTACAGATTCACTCTGGAGACGCGGTCGCGCACCCCTCGACCGCGTTCGGAGCGCGTCTCGCAGAAGCGGGCGCGAGGGGCGTTCGTTCGACACCCAAACGAATCGTCCTCGAAGGAGTGAGGCGGCGAAACCTGGGCTGCCCAGATTCACCGCCTAGCTGGACGTTGAGCCGATCAGAATAGGGGACGTATTCGACACCAGCCCTCGGCCAGGGTGGCATCAACCCTTGACCCGTTGAGAGATGCGGTATAACGGGTAGAAAAAGTACAGCCCCGCCAGGCCCACCAGCACGTAGATGGCTCTGGCCACTAGTTCGGCCGCAGATGGCTGGAACACCGGTTCCAGTAACGCCTCGACGGCGTTGATGTCCAGCAGGCCCACGAGCCCCCAGTTGAGCGCGCCGATGATCAGTAGCGCGAAGCATACCCAGTCGAGTGCCGACCAGTCAAATTCCGAGAGTCGATACAGGGGCATGCACGGCAGTTGGAGGGATAGGAAATTAGTTAATTTTCACTTACTAGCAGACCGAGAACGGCCTGCTGGTCGTGCGTTGAATGGACGAGAGGATAGCTTCGTGGCTCACGCAACAGTCATTCCAACAACCGAGAGCCAGAAACAATCCGAGAACCTCCGTACTTCTCGACCCCGGTTGGTCGGACGGAAAGCTCACACCCACCGTTCGGCGACTCAGCTCGACGCCCCCACCCGAAGAGACAGCGTAGAGGTACGGGCGCGAAGGGCGTTCGCTGGCAGGTCGATCGAATCGTCCGTTCGGGCGTGAGACGGCCGATATCTCCCAGTTCAGACCAGCATTTGAGAAGGGAGGTGCCGGTCAGTACGTCCCCGAGAGTAAACGGCGAGAAACGGCCACCAGATCTGCTGGCTACTCGTCTTCGAGCGCGTCGTAGACGTCGCGGTTCGCCTCCCGGTCGGCGGCGGCCACCCGCCGCACCAGTTCGTGGCGGATGTCCTCCATCACCGCGTCGAGCGGCGAGTCGGACTCGACTCCCTCTTCGGTCGCCATACCACCACTAGCAGACCGAGTGTCGTTAATCCTTCTGGTCGTCCGACTCGCCGGTCAACTGCTCGATGCCGTACTCGAGGAGGTCCTCGCGCCACCGCTCGACCTCACCTGCCAAGTCCAACTCCTCGGTGTGCGTGCGGAGATACTCGACCACGGCTGGTTCATCGACCCTTCGTTCGTCGGAGCCGAACTGTTTCAGAATTGTCCTGATTTCCTCGTCGTAGGCGAACCGGTAGCCGTTCAGAAAGTCGAAGACGGCCACCGTGTTTAGTGCAGTCCGTTTGTTCGCGTCCGCGAACGGATGGTTGGCGACGAGTAACCGGAGTAAATGATACGCCTTCTCGTGAATCGACTCCGGCGCAGCACCGAAGTGGCCCTCCTCGATGTACGCCAGTGCGAACTCGACGTCACTCCGGTCCCTGACGCCGGACGGCGTGTCTGGGTATTCGGCCACGATGTCCTCGTGGACGGCGAGGACGTCCTCGACCGACGGGTCCCACAACGAGTCGCCCATTCGCTCCGAGGTCGAAGGGCCACCGAGGTAGTCGTTTCGTTCAGGACGGCGGGAGTGCAGTGATGACCGAGGGACCCAGACGCCACAACCACGATACCGAACGAAAGGACGAACACTGCATTCAATACAACAGCAACCCCACCGCTGTCAGTCGATTATACCACCGAAAACTGCCTACGGGCGCGAAGGGCGTTTGGTCGACATGCGAACGAACCGTCCGTTCGGGCGTGAGACGAGTGAAATCGAGTGTCTCAGCGTAGCGCTTCGAATAACGGTGAGTTGCAAAGGACAGGTGGCTCACCTATCGACGAGAGCTTCGAACTCTCGGGGTCTTGTCAAACAACTCGTGCGAGATATAGAGAGGGGATGCAAAGGGGTGGTACCCATTCCCCCTTGGGCTACCGGTGACCGACGTGTTCTTCCCAACTAACTTTGACCGAACCCAACGCATGACTCCATACCTATGAGCAATTCACGAAGAGGCGGGAATTCGGCTCGACTCGGTTACTCCGATTCGTCGATAGCGGGCTTCAGTATGGTTCTGTCCGGGTTCATCGCTTTTATGGGGATCATCACAGCCGAAGTCCTCTATCCGAATTATTCGACTCGACAGGACATCAGCGACCTCGGATCAACGCTGCCACCCGATCCGATCATCCACGAGCCCTCCGCAACGATATTCAACAGTACGATGCTGTTAACGGGGGCACTCGTGCTGTTTTCAGCCTACTTTGTCTACCGCGGTACGAATAACTGGGGCTTCCCGCTTGCACTCGCTATCTTTGGCTTCAGCGCATTCGGCGTCGGGGTATTCCCTGGCAACGTGACTCCCTGGCACGGGCTATTCGCCCTTCTCACATTCTCCACTGGCGGTATCACCGTAATACTGTCTTCACGGGTTGTCTCCAAGCCGTTCTCCATTCTTTGTGGTCTCCTCGGTGGCATCTCCTTTTTCACACTCGTGAGCGTCTTTCTCTATGGACTCGTAATCGACAGTCCCCATCCGCTAGCGTCCCTCGGAAGCGGCGGAATCGAGCGGTGGGTAGCCTATCCACTCATTCTCTGGCTACTCGCTTTCGGAGGCTATTTGCTCGGAACCCCTGGCAAAACCCTGGGTCACCGCGGCCAGTGACCGGTATACGCCCTCTACGCAGCACGATGCACCAGACACAAGCGGTATCTGACGGGGGGTCGGCGCCGGCACGCGAACCAACTGAGGGAGTCAACGAGTGGACCTCACGTGGCGAGCACACATTCCCGACGCGTCCCACCGTTCACCCAACGAACGAAAGGACGATACCACACCGTTCGCCGCTTTACCCCGTCGCAGTCTTGCGAAAATTCACCACAGAAATACGGGCGCGAAGGGCGTTCGTGCGACCATCGAACGACTCGCCCTTGCAGGCGTGAGACGGCTAAATCCGGGCGACTCAGACCCACATCCTAACTGGGCGTTGAGTCGCTAAGTACAGTGGATTCAGGGATCTCTCAGAGCGTCCCAGGTTGACCCACAAGGCATACCTCCCGGAAGGCAAGTCAGATGTATATGTTCTTGAACGAGCGGACAGGTGAAACTTTGGTGGCCACTTTCGCATTTCTCCTTGTTTTTGGGACGTTGACTGGTCTCCGGGTCTGGGACTTGGAACCCGCGAGTTCAGTACAGCAAGCTATTCTCGAAGGTGCCGTATTCTTTGTTACGGTCGTCGTTGTATTCCAAGCGTTCCAGGGTGAGGATCTCGTTGGGAATTGGATACTCGCGTTCGGCCCGAGTTTTGCGTTCACACTCAACCTGTTCATCCCAGTCGTGGCGGAGCCGGCCGCGTTCATGTATCCACTTGCCGCCGCCGTAATCGTCTCTGGCGTGATTACTCTAGTTGGATACCCGATCGGACGAGGTTTCAGCGTGGTTTGGGGTGAACAGGACGTGTGACCGGGTCCAAAAGCAGACGTGTGTAACGGCCGTTCCAGCAAACGGCAGCCAAGAATAATCCGAAATCTGGTCCGTAGTTGATTGACTCGCGCCCGTCGAACGAACGCACAACAACCCACCGTTCGACCGCTCACCCCGACGCAATCCCGCGAAACTCCGCCGATCAGATACGGGCGCGAAGCGCGTTCGTTCTCAGGACGAACGAATCGTCCTTGCAGGCGTGAGACGGTCGAATTCGGCTAGCTCAAAGTGGTGTCCCGACGGAGGGCGAACAAGTAGAGAAAGCGTGCCAGGCCAACACCGCCGTCTCGGAAGCCTGCCGGACCCCATCCCCCTTAGACGACCCACACGTTAGACGTCGTTTTTCACTCGTTCCCGCACAACCGGGAACTTGTCCTGGAGTTCCAGGTGGAGGTCTTCGTCTCCGATGTACGGCTCAGATTCGTCGATGAAATAGCTCATCTTCTCGATCTGGTTCTCTTGCCGTTCTTCCGAGTCCCCTAAGCCGTAGTAGTCACTGTTATCTAGAATATCCGCGGCTTTCACAGCCACCGCGCTCCGTCCCAGTTCAAAGCACCGAACATAGATATCGAGGTGTCGTTCGAGATAATCGTCGATGTTCTCGTCGAAACTCGTGGCTTCCACAACACTTGCAACGTCGTCTCCGAATTTCGAACGGATCTCATCGGCCGCCACGTCCGTATCCTCTAGTAGGTCGTGGAGGAAGCCGGAGATCACGATGTGGGTCTCGTAACCCCTGTGGTAAAGATCGATGCCTACTCTCGTGCTGTGGAGAATCACTGGCTTCGGGTTGTCCCCCGACGACTCGAACGAGTGCACGAGAAATTGGATAGCGCGTTCGATCTTTTCGTCTTCCTCTAAATCTCTCATCCTTGTGGGGAGGAGCAGCCTCGTCGCGAAATTTCCTTTGCAAAGAACAGCCTGTGAATCATCCCTGACCGACCCGACGACCTCGACCTGCTCTTTGTCCTGGTAAGAGATATCTACGTACTCAGTAACCATTCCAACAATCAAAATCCGGTGATACGCCGAGACTTCGTTTGTAGCTTCGCAACGACGGTTCCCCGAACGAAAAGACGGCCAGGGCGTCCACCTTCCAAATACCCGCCGCATTCGAGCGGTTCTAGCCAGAAGACCGGATACGGGCGCGAAGTGCACTCGTAGTATTTCGTGGCGCCTCCGGGAAACGCAGACCCGCCGGCTCCACGCCCCCGCAACGCCCACGTCGGCATTCGCGCGGCGAAGCCGCGCGATTCACTCGCACGAGCGAAGCGAGTGCGAGACCGTTTTTAGCGTAGATTTTTCCGAGGAGAGGTTCCCGCAGCGAGCGAAGCGAGCGAGGAAACCCGACGAAGTAAAAAGGTACACGGGCGCGAAGGGCACCAGTAATACCCTGTGACGAAACCCAGATACTCACCCGGCAGCCAAATTCATAAATAGTATGAATGCGTAGTTTCGGCCAGGACAATGGCCCGCATCACCGGATCGTATCCAGACGACCTCGACCTGCTCATCGAAGGTACGGTCGAAGCTGGCGTCTTCAGCGGCAAGAGCGACGCCCTCAGAGAATTCGCCCGCGACTACTTCGACGACCACGACGAGGAACGCGTCACTGCTGCCGTCACACTCTACCAGCACGAAACCATCACCCTCGGGGACGCCGCCCGCCTCGCCGGCGTCAACCGCTTCGAGATGAGAGACATCCTCCGCGACCACGGCGTCGAACTCCGCCTCGGCCTCGCCGATGAAACCGACGCCGAATACGAAGTCGAAGCCGCCCAAGAACTCGACTACGCTGACGCGAACGACCACGGAAACGACGAGTCGGAGTCCGAATGACGGCGGACACTGTTCCCACCGACCCGAGCGTCCTGAACACGACCGTCCTCTCGAATTTTGCCGCCATCGACCGCATCGACCTCGTCGCCGACCTCGCAGGCATCTGTGCCGCCCCCGAAGTCGAACACGAACTCGACGCCGGCGTTCAGACCCACCCGTACCTCCGACCTGCCCTCGACGCACTCCACGACACCATTCCGGTCGCACACATCTCTGAAACGGTCGCAAACCGCGAAGACGTCGTCCGAAATCACCTCGATCCAGGCGAAGCTCAAGCGTTCGCACTCGCAGACACCCACGACGGCCGTCTGCTGACTGACGACGGCGACGCCCGCACCTTCGCCAAACAACAGGGCGTCACCGTCGTCGGCTCCGTCGGCGTCCTCCTCACCGCGCTCGACGCCGGCCGTATCACCGAAGCGACTGCCGACAACTGGCTTCAGACGTGGATCGACGACTACGACTACTACGTTCCCTACCGCAGTATCGACGAGTACCGCTAAGTACAGAGGATGTAGGTATCACTCGCGGTTTGTCTCGAACCAGTCAACCCCAAAGTCCACGAGCGGCCGCTGCGCGAGGAGTTTCGCGTTACCAACCCCGACACTCCCCGTCTCGAAGGCGTCCGGGTGTTCACGCTCGAACGCCATGCCACAGTCCGAGAAGTCCTCGTCGTCGAAGTCAATGTCCTCCCACTGGACCCACTCGCGGTCTCCGTCTACGAGCACTGCACTGGCGTTCGGAACCGTATCGAGGTCAATGTCGGCCCGGTACTCGGCAAGGTGGAGAGACGTCGTAGTCGCGTGGGAGGTCCCGAGGTACAATACGTCTCCGTCAAGGTCGTACACGCGGGCCAGCGGCGACTGCTCGCCAAGCGAGAAATCGTACGCGTGGTCATCGGTGACGAACGCGGCGTCTGCCCCCCACGCGGCAAACGAGTGTTGTGGATGAGCGCTACGCCGCACCCCGGGGTACGAGCGGAAGCACTCGGCGATCGCGCCCATCCCCTGCGCCGGTGTGACAGCGGGTCGATACGGTGGCATCTGTTCGCGGACGCTGTCATACCACGATTCGGGGATGGGAGGGGCCGACATATTCGTGGGGGCCCTGTTCCCAGGGGAGTGGGTCGGCATCACGATCGTTCCAGTCTCGCCGACAACACGCTTGAGCGCGTCAACGACGGCGGGGGCACCCCCGCAGACCCATCCGAGCGCAGAGAGCGAGCCATGAACTAGCACCGTCTGCCCTGCCTCGACACCGAGGTTCTGCAGGTCGCTCGTCATCGACTCGACTGTGACCGGTTCCGGCGACCGATCTTCAGGCAATGGGCCCCTCATACAGCAATGCGCTTGAGGCCAATCATAAGCTTCGTGGACAAATGCGAGATACGCAAACTCACTTGGCGGCCGTCTCAACGACCGAGAGCCGGAAACAATCCGAGATTGCTCCATAGCTTCTCAGCTCAGAGTCGTCGAACGAAAGGACACACATTGCGTTCACTACAACACCAACCCTGCCGCTTGCTGGCGATTATACCGGCGAAAATCCGCTACGGGCGCGAAGGGCGCTCGTTCGACATACGAACGAATCGTCCTTTCGGGCGTGAGACGGTCGAGATCGGGTGTCTGAAAGACCGGTTCGAGCGATGGTGAGTCGTACAGTACAGCTGAGGCAATAACTAGTTACCAGGACGTGCCAAATTCCGAGACGTCTGTGATCGATCACGACTATCATACCCATTCGTTGTACTCTGACGGTCGCTTACTCCGTCAGATGGTGGCGGCAGCCAGCGAGGCTGGCCTCTCAGGGGTTGGTATCTCGGACCACTGCATCGTATCCGAGCGCGACGCGATGATCGAGGTTCGCAACGACATCGGTTTCACCTTCGATGCGACCTACGAACGGCGTCGCTCGGCAATCGAACGGCTCCGCGAGAACTACGACATTGAGATCTACGACGCAGTGGAGGTTGACTATGACCCCCGCGACGAGGCCGCCATCGAGACCTTCCTCGGTGAGGCAGACTTCCAGTACGCCATCGGGAGCGTCCACAACCTAGAAAACGTCAACGTCCACTACGAGTCGTACTTCGCCGAAAAGTCCGAATCAGAGCGCGCCGCACTAGTCGATGAGTACTTCGAGAAAGTTGTCGCCTTGATTGACTCTGAGTTGTTCGAGATCGCGGCGCATCTCGATCTGGTCGAGCGCAACCCCGCTCTCCGAGGATTCGCAACCGAGTCACACTATCGGCAGGTCGCCGAAGCACTCGAACGATCGCGGACGGCCACCGAACTGAACGCCGGGCGCGTCCTCGATGACTACGGGGAGTATCACCCGTCCCCCACGTTCCTGGACGTCCTCCAAGAGTACGACGTCCCCATCACCGTCGGAACTGACTCGCACACGCCTGAAGCACTCACAGACCGCGTTGCCCACCTCGCCGAGTGGTTCGAGGAGAGAGCCATCGAACCGACCGAGCTCGCAGTGTAACCACGGCTACTCCTGCGTTCACATTCTCGGCTGTGAGTACGTCCGTATTGAACCCCAATCCTCCGACAGCAAGTCGTCCATCACCGGCCTAACATTATACTCGCAAACTCACGAAAACGTAGATTACCCCTCGACCCGCCGGGCACTTCTCAACGTTCACTCATCGAACGAAAGGACGGCCCCCTACCGTTCGGCGGTTCACCCCGAGGCCGTCCTGCGAAAATACAACGTCTAGATGCGGGCGCGAAGGGATTTGAACCAGAGGAAGACGTTCCTGCTCGCCTCGCTTCGCTCTGCTGCGCGGGCTGCGACTTCCAAGGTTCAAATCCCGCCCGTTCACTCCGTCATCGCACGGCCAGCGACACACGGGTCGCTGGCCGGTGCGAGTTCTGTGAGAAGCGGGCGCGAAGGGATTTGAACCCTCGACATCTTGGTCCGGAACCAAGTGCTCTGTCCGCTGAGCTACGCGCCCTCGCGTCCCGCTAGTGGCGGCGCCGGTATAACGGTTGTGAGTCCGCGGCGGGCTACGCGCCGTCCGGCGTCGCGGCCTCGTCGGCGTCGACGATCGCGCGCTTCCACGTGCCGCGCGTGAACCACGCGGCTGCGACGAGTGCGCCCGTGATGTTCCCGAGGGCCATCCCGACCCAGATGCCCGTGGCGCCCCAGCCGAGGGTGAACGCGAAGAAGTAGACGGTGGGGACGCGCCCGAGCCACAGCGTCACCATCGAGATGGCCATCGCGGTCTTCGTGTTGCCGGCGCCGCGGAACGCCCCCAGGAGCACCTGGAGGACGCCGATGAACACGAACTCGATGGCACGGATGCGGACGTACGTCGACCCGTACTCGACGATGGCGGCGGCGTTCTCGGCGCCGGGACTGAGGAACACGGCGACGATGGGACGCGGGAAGACGGCGGCGACGACGGCGATGGCGAACAGGACGCCGGCGGCGAACTTCGCGGCGAGCCAGACGGCGTCCTCCGCGCGGTCGAGGTTGCCCGCGCCGAGGTTCTGGCCGACCATCGTGTTCGTCGCGCGGCCGAGCCCCATCGCCGGCAGAAACACCAGCGAGATGAGGCGGTTGCCGAGGCCGAACGCGCCGACGACCGCGGGCGGGAACGACGCCACCATCGCGGTGAGCGTGATCATCGCGAGCGCGCTCGTGGACTGCTCGGCGGCGCTCGGCGTGCCGACGCGGACGATCTTCGCGATCATCGAGCCGTCGGGGACGAACTGCGGCAGGGAGACGTCCGGGCCGGCGTCCGTGAAGAACAGGACGTAGACGCCGATGATGGCGGCGACGAAGCGCGCGAAGATGGTGGCGATGGCGGCGCCCGCGATGCCCAGTTCGGGGAACACCCACCAGCCGAAGATGAGGAACGGATCGAGGACGACGTTGATGGCGACGCTGACGAACATGATGCGCATCGGCGTCCGGGTGTTCCCGTAGCCCCGCATCAGCGACGAGAACACGAAGAACCCGAACAGCGCGGGCATCCCGAGGAAGAACACCTCCATGTACTGGCCGGCCATCGGCACGACGACGGTCGCGGTCTCTGCGTCCGCGGGCAGCAACGCGAGCATGTCGCCAGTGATGAGGTGACCGAGCACGCCGAGTACGGCGGACATCGAGACGACGAACCCCATCGTCTGCGCGGCGACCTTCCCCGCGGAGCCCTCGCTGTCGGCGCCCGTGAACTGCGCGACGAGGATGGAGCCGGCGGTCGTGAACCCGCCGCCGACGGAGATGATGAAGAACACGAGCGGGAACGCGAGGCTGATGGCGGCGACGGCGTTCCCGGACAGCTGGCCGAGCCAGAACGTGTCCGCGAGGTTGTACGCCACCTGGAGGAGCTGGATGACGACAATCGGCCACGCGAGCTCGACCATCGGGCCCGCGAGGTCGCCGTCCGTGATACTGCTGGAGGACCTGGATTCGGGCACTAGCCGTCACGTCGGCGCGCTGGGGGTTTGAAGACTCCGACTTCGAGAAACGCGGTAAACGGAACGGATTGCCGGGTTCCGGGGGCTCCGGGGGTCGCCGTCAGGGCGTCTCGTTCGTCTCGACGGAGAAGTCCGTGGTCGGGTACGCGGTGCAGGTGAGCATGTACCCCTTCTCCATCTCGTCGTCGCTGAGGGTCTCGTTGTTGGAGTGGCGGATGAAGTCGTGGGCGTCCTCGCCGCTGGCGACGCGGCCGCCACACGAGAGGCACTGGCCCTGCCGGCACGCGTACGGGAGGTCCCAGCCCTCGTCCTCGCCGGCGTCGAGGATGGTCTCGTTGTTCGCGACCTCGATGGTCTCGCCCTCCTTGACGTACTCGATCTCGTAGTACTCGACCTCGTCCTCGGGGATGGACGCGGGGTCGAAGCCCTCGTCTTCGTCCTCGGTCTCCTCGAGTTCGCCTTCCGCGCCGCCCGCGGCGACCGCACCGGCGGCGCCGCCGCCGCCGATGGAGCGGTTGTACGGCTCCGGGAAGTCCGTCTCCGGAACCGTCGACGCGCGCTGTTCGAGGACGTCGGCCGCGATGTCCTCGGGGACGGGCTTCGAGGTGCCTTTCAGGAAGTGGAGCCCGACGAACACGAGCGCCATCCCGAGGCCGAGCACCAGCCCCAGTGTGTTCACCATGTCCGGCGGTACGGAGACGGTGCTTAACAGTATTGTGATTGCGCCGCCGGCGCTGTGTCACCCCGCCCGGGCGGCCGCCGCTGGCGCGTCGAACGCGTTTTGACGGGGTGGCGCGAACGCCACCGCATGGACGTCGCGATTCTCCTCTACGAGGGGTTCGACGAGCTGGACGCGGTGGGGCCCTACGAGGTGTTCCGGACGGCCGCGGAGTTCGGCGCGGCCGTCGACGCGAGCCTGCAGACGCTCGCGCCGACCGAGCGCGTGACTGCGAGCCACGGTCTCCGCGTGGAACCGGACGACGTGCTCATCGGCACGCCCGACCTCGTGGTCGTTCCGGGTGGCGGGTGGAACAGCGTCCCGCCGGAGGTCCAACGGGGCGGAGGCGGCGGAGCCGCCGGAGCGCGTTCGGACGCCGGAGCGCGGACGCAAGTCGAGAACGGTCAGCTGCCGGACCGCCTCGGGACCCTCCACGAGGGCGGCGCGGTCGTCGCCGCCGTCTGCACGGGCGCCATGCTCCTCGCGGCGGCCGGGCTGCTGGACGGCCGGCCGGCGACCACCCACGAGTCCGCGAAAGCCGACCTCCGCGAGGAGTACGGCGTCGACGTCCGCGACGAGCGCTACGTCGACGACGGCACGGTGCTGACCGCGGGCGGCGTGACGGCGGGCATCGACCTCGCGTTGCACCTCCTCGAGCGCGAGTGCTCGCCCGGCGTCGCCGAGCGCGTCAGCGACGAGATCGAGCACGCGTCCGGCTACTGACGCCGAGAGCGGCGGCGGGCGCGGAAGAGCGCACTGCGCGACTGGCCACTTTTATTCCACAGCGCGCCGACGACCGAGGTAGCCATGGCGCGCAGCGTCGACGTCTCGGGCGCTTCCATTGTCTACCTCTTCTACGCCGCGTCGCTGGCAATCGTGCCGGTCGTCGTTCACAGCGTCGTCCTCCCCGTCGACGACGCCGTGAGCGTGTTCGTCGCCGGCGCCCTCGCCGCGCTGGTGCTCGTCGTGGTCGCGGACTGCTGGTACTGGCGCAGCGGCGCCACGAGCGACCACCTCACCGCGGCCGCGAAGCGGAACCTCCCCTACGACGTCACGTACGACCCGACCGCGGACCCCGGACAGGCGGCCAAGCAGCGGTGGCTACAGGCCGTGCGTCGCCTGCCCGGACGCGACGACGAAGACGAGGGCTGACGCCAGCGGTCGTCTCGCTCCGACCGAACTGCGCTCCGCGTTCCGAAGCGCTGCTCGCCGCTCCCGTCGCTCCCCGCTCGCCTAACCGTGGTTCTCACTCGCTCGGTTCGCTCGCTCGTTCCGAGCGACCGCTGCTCGCGGGTCGCTGCACTCCCCGCTCGCCTAACCGTGGTTCTCACTCGCTCGGTTCGCTCGCTCGTTCCGAACCACGCTACTCTCTCCGCGCCACCTCGTGTCTGCCGAACCCGTACCGCAGGCGGTTCGCGAGCCGCCGCGAGAACCGGCCGTCGTCGGGAGCTCGGGACGCGAAGCGCTCCGCGAGCGCCTGGTAGATGAGCGGCAGCGGCACCTCCTGTTCGAGGGCCTCCTGGACGGTCCACGTGCCCGTGGAGCCGCCGGCGACGCGGTCGGCGACGTCCCCGAGGTCGTCGCCCTCCTCGCGGAACGCCTCCTCGCAGAGCTCCAGCAGCCACGACCGGATGACGGCGCCGTTGTTCCACGTCCGCGCGACGGCCTCGAGGTCGAGGTCGTAGCGGCCCTCGGCGAGGAGTTCGAACCCCTCGCCGTACGCCTGCATGAGCGCGTACTCGACGCCGTTGTGGACCATCTTCACGTAGTGGCCGGAGCCCGCAGGCCCCATGCGGTCGTGGCCGTCCGGGCCGGTGGCGACGGCGTCGAAGACGGGCGCGAGTTCGTCGTACGCCCACTCGGGGCCGCCGACCATCAGGGAGAACCCGAGTTCCGCGCCGGCCGGGCCGCCGCTCGTGCCGCAGTCGAGGTACGCGAAGCCGTGGTCGGCGGCGCGCCGGATCGAGTCCTCGAAGTGGCTGTTCCCGCCGTCGACCACCACGTCGTCGTCGTCGTCGAGTTCGGGCGCGAGTTCCTCGAGCGCGGCGTCGACGGGGTCGCCGGCGGGCACCATCAGCCAGATCCGTCGCCGGTCGCCGAGTTCGGCGGCGACCGCCGGAATCGACTCCACGGCGGTCGCGCCGGCGTCCGCGGCCGCGTCGCGGGCGTCCGCGTCGATGTCGAACGCCACGACGTCGTGACCGGCGTCGAGACACCGGTCGACGACGATGCGGCCCATCCGCCCGAGGCCGATAACTCCGAGTTCCATACGTCGAACTCCGGCGGCCGGAAGGTAGTGGTTGCGGTTGGCCAGCGCGCCGGACACCGAAAGGCTGGCGTGCCCGGCGGGCCCAGCGTCGGGCATGCGCGTGACCCTCCCCGTCCTGGTCGCGGTCCTCGCGGCGAACGACGTGCTGTTGCTGTGGCTGCTGGACGCCAGCGTCCCGGAGTCGCTGCTGTTGCTCGGGGCGACATTCCTCCTCGTGCTCCCGGCGGCGCTCGTCGCGTCGGCGGTCGGCGACACCGCGCCGTCGCGGACGGAGCTACACCGGGAACTCGAGGCGCTGCGCGAGCGCGTCGACGAACTCGAGGCCTAGTCGAGCGGCTGCCGCGGCACGATGCGCGGCTCGCCGTGCTCGGCGTCGAAAGACACGGCGGCGTCGACGTCGAAGACGTCCGCGAGCAGTTCCTCCGTCACGACGTCGGCGGGCGGCCCCCAGTCGTAGACGCTGCCGTCGTGGAGCGCGACGAGGTAGTCCGCGAACCGCGCGGCCTGCTGGAGGTCGTGGAGGACCACACAGACCGTGACGTCCGCCTCGCGGTTGAGCGTGCGCACGACCTCCATGACGCGGAGCTGGTGGTGGAGGTCGAGGAACGTCGTCGGCTCGTCGAGCAGGAGGACGTCGGTCTCCTGGGCGAGCGCCATCGCGACGAACGCGAGCTGCTTCTGGCCGCCGGACAGCTCGGCGAGCGGCGTCTCGCGGAGGTGGTCGACGCCCGCGAGGTCGATGGCGCGGTCGACGGCCTCGTGGTCGGCCTCGGTGAGCGGGTCGAGGAAGCCCCGGTGGGGGTAGCGGCCGTGCGTCACGAGGTCCGCGACCGTGAGGCCGCCGGGGGCGTCGTTCTCCTGGGCGAGCAGGCCGAGTTCCCGCGCGAGGGCCTTCGCGGAGCGCTCCTGGACGCGGCGGCCGTCGAGCAGGACGGTGCCGGCGCCGGGGTCGAGTTCCGCGGACAGCCCCTTCAGCAGCGTGGACTTCCCGGAGCCGTTCGGGCCGACGAGCGCGGTGACCTCGCCCGCGGGCACGACGAGGTCCTCGCAGTCGACGACCGTCTCGTCGCCGTAGCCGAGTTCGAGGTCCGTGGCGAACAGCGCGGCGTCGTCGACGGGGTCCTCGGGCGTGAACTCGGCGGTGTCGTCGTCCGTGCCGTCCGTGAGTGGGAGTCGTGTCATGCTAGAACTCGGTGAACGAATCCGTCCGGCGAAGCAACAGCAGGAAGTACGGGCCGCCGACGAGGCCGGTGACGACGCCGACGGGCACCTGCGCGCCGCCGAGGCCGAGGCGCGCGACGACGTCGGCGACGACGACGAGCGCTGGACCCGCGAACAGGCAGCCGGCGAGCAGGCGCCGGTAGTCGCTGCCGACCATCGTGCGGACGGCGTGCGGGACGACGAGGCCGACGAACCCGACGAGGCCGGCGACCGACACCGCCGCTGCGGTGGCGAGGATGGCGAGCGCGGAGAGCGCGAACCGCATCGTCTCGACGCGCATGCCGAGCGCGCGGGCGCGGCGCTCGCCGAGCAGGAGGACGTCGAGCTGGCGGGCGGCGACCAGGGACAGCGGCACGACGAGCAGCGTCGGGACGACGACGAGGCGGACGTCCGTCCAGCCGACGCCGGTGAGCGAGCCGGCG
Organism: Halobacterium yunchengense; assembly: GCF_037031165.1. NCBI lineage: Archaea > Methanobacteriati > Methanobacteriota > Halobacteria > Halobacteriales > Halobacteriaceae > Halobacterium > Halobacterium yunchengense. The sequence goes on from NZ_JAYEZL010000001.1 coordinate 731,844, forward strand.
AGCCAGGAGACGGCGGTCCGCATCGCGCCGTTGGAGTCGATGAAGTAGAACACGCCGGTCTGGAGGCTGTTGAAGATGGTGCCGACGACGACGCCGGCGAGCACGAGCCGGACGGGCGTGGTGCCGCCGCGCCACGCGACGGCGTACACGAGCAGGAACGCGCCGGTGCCGCCGACGGCGGCCGCGAGCGGCAGGAGGTACGTGCCGAGCGAGAACACGATGGTGACGACGACGGCGAACCCGGCGCCCGAGGAGACGCCGAGGATGTAGGGGCTGGCGAGTTCGTTGCGCGTGATGGCCTGGAAGACGGCGCCGGCGACGGCGAGGTTCGCGCCGACGAAGACGGCGACGGCGACGCGGGGCAGCCGCATCGTCCAGACGACGGCGGTGGCGTCGGACAGCACGGCGAGGTCGGCGTTCACGCCGAGGGACTGGGCGAGGCCGTCGCCGAGCACGATGGTCGCGAGGATCTCGGGGTTCGTCCAGACGGCGCGGTCGAACAGCGCGCGCCAGACGGTCTCGAAGGGCATCTCGTAGGCGCCGTACCGGATCTGGACCAGGGACGCCAGCAGGACGACAGCGGTGCTGGTCGCGGCGATTGTGGCGAGCGTGGCGTCGACGTCCGGGAGCAGGACGTCGCGGACGCGGTACTGTCGTGACATCGGTTGGATAGTGGCGCGGGCTGGCCGGCCCCGGTGGCGTCGGTCGCAGCGCGCGCCCGGACTGCGTTCGTTCTTTAGGCCGACCTAAGAGTTGAAAAGCGTTCCGTCTACGGTGCGGCCCGCGGCGTCAGGCCGTGACGATGTCGGCGAGTTCGTCGCGGTCGAACAGCTCGCCGGAGAACGACTCGGGGTAGAGCGCCGTGGCGAACCGCTCCGTGAGGAACAGGTGCTGGATGGGGCCGAGGTAGATGGGCCCGCCGCGGTAGACGTCGCCGTTCTCGACCGCGGTGATGCGGCTGGCGGTGTCGTGGTCCTGCATGAACGCGAGGACGGTGTCCTCGAACTCCGCGCGGCTCTTCGCCTCGTGGCCGCGCACGAACAGCGCCTCCGGGTCGAGGTCCAGCAGCGTCTCGTAGTCGATCTTCGAGCGCTGGCTCTCCGAGAGCGCCTCGACGTCGGAGTTCGCGACGGCGTCCCGGACGTTCAGGTCGTGGAAGGCCTTCTTGTTCGCGCCCTCGCCGCTGAGGTGGTACGGCGAGAACTCCTCTGGCTGGTCGCTGCCGCCCCAGACGAGCGCGCCCCGCGGGCCCTCCTCGGGGACGTCCGCGGCGAGGCGGTCGACGAAGTCGTCGTGGAAGGCCGCGAACGCCTCGTAGCGCTCCTGCTCCCGGACGACCTGCGCGACCTTCTCGAAGGCGCCGTACAGCGTGTAGTAGTCGTAGTCGTGCCAGGCGTCCGTGCGGCGGAAGATGGTGTTGCCGAGGAACGGCGCGGCCCGCTCCTCGAGGAAGTCGACGTCCTCGCCGTTCAGTTCGAAGACGTTCGTCAGCCAGTTCGGGTCGACGAGGTAGAGGTCGGGGTCGACGTCCAGCAGCGTCTCCCGGGTGACGCCCTCCGCCACGAGGTCGACCATCGCGGACTCGTCGACGCCGACGCCGTCGAGTTCGTCGTAGACGTGGCTGTGGAACCGGGCTTTCTGGCCGACGGACGCGACGGCGTCGCCGTGGCCGAGCGCGACGAGCATGTCGGCGTACCCGGGCATGTAGACCGCGATGTCCTCGGGGACGCTGTCGAACTCGACCTCGCCGACGGGCGTCATGGAGACGGAGTACGACGAGGACGCCTCGGTGGTGGTCTCCTCGTCGCCGGACGCCGTCGTCCCGGCGTCCGTGGTGGGTTCGGCGGTGGTGTCCGCGGACGGTTCGGTCGTCGAGTCGCCGCTGCCCTCGTTCGGGCTGGCGCAGCCGGCGAGGAGGCCGGCGAGGGTGGCGGCACCGCCCGTCTTCAGGAACCTGCGTCGTCGCATACCTCGTTTTTGGTCGGCCTAAAGAACATAAGAACTCCGGTTTTTCGGCGACCCTAAATCGTGAGGGTCCGTCGCACGACCGCCGTTCGGGCCGCCGTGGCACCGGCCGGCCGCGTCACGGCGTGGCGCGCTACGGGAACCTTTATGGCCGCGCCACCGCTCCCCACGAGTATGCGCGTCGAGCCCGCGGTAGTACGTGTGTAGATTCCCTTCTCGCGCCCAGCGACGCGACCCACACGCGCAGCGACACGACCGCGGCCGACGACCCACCAACCCATGAGCGACATCCCGGACAGCTACGACCCGGACCGCATCGAACCCGAGTGGCAACGCGAGTGGCAGGACAGCGACGTCTACGCGTTCGACCCCGGCGAGTCGGACACCCAGTACGTCATCGACACGCCGCCGCCGTACCCCTCCGGGAACCTCCACCTCGGCCACGCGCTCGGCTGGTCGTACATCGACTTCGCCGCGCGCTACCGCCGCCTCCAGGGCGACGCCGTCCTCTTCCCGCAGGGCTGGGACTGCCACGGCCTCCCCACCGAGGTCAAAGTCGAGGAGGTCAATGGAATCCACCGGACGGACGTCTCCAACGAGGAGTTCCGCGACCTCTGCGTCGAGTGGACGGACGCGCGCATCGAGGAGATGAAACAGACGATGCGCGAACTCGGGTTCTCCCAGGACTGGGACTCGGAGTTCCGCACGATGGACCCCGAGTACTGGGGGAAGACCCAGGAGTCGTTCGTCGAGATGGCCGACGACGACATGGTGTACCGCGACGAACACCCCGTGAACTGGTGTCCGCGCTGCGAGACCGCCATCGCGGACGCCGAGGTCGAGAACGTCGACCGCGAGGGGACGCTGTACTACGTCACCTTCGAGGGGGTCGGCAACGACGACGTCGAGATCGCGACGACGCGCCCCGAGCTGCTCGCGGCGTGCGTCGGGATGGCCGTCGACCCCGACGACGAGCGCTACGCCGACCGCGTCGGCGACACCTTCGAGGTCCCGCTGTTCGGCCAGGAGGTCGAACTCGTCGCCGACGACGACGTCGACGCCGACTTCGGCACGGGCGCGGTCATGATCTGCACGTTCGGCGACAAGCAGGACGTCGACTGGTGGGCGGAGTACGACCTCGACCTCCGGCCCGTCTTCACCGAGGACGGCCACCTCAACGAGCTCGCCGGCGAGTTCGAGGGGCTGTCCATCGACGAGGCGAAAACCGAGGTCGCGGACGCGCTCGACGACGAGGGCTACCTGAACGACACCGAGCCCACCGAGCAGAGCGTCGGGTCGTGCTGGCGCTGCGACACCCCCATCGAGATCCTCTCGAAAGAGCAGTGGTTCGTCGAGGTCGACCAGGACCTCGTCCTCGAGAAGGCCGCCGAGATCGAGTGGATCCCCGACCACATGCACGACCGCCTGGTCGACTGGACGGAGTCCATGGAGTGGGACTGGGTCGTCTCCCGACAGCGCGTGTTCGCCACCCCCATCCCCGCCTGGGAGTGCGCGGACTGCGGACGCTGGCACGTCGCCGACGCCGCCGAGACGCCCGTCGACCCGACCGAGGACGACCCCGCGGTCGGCGACTGTCCGGACTGCGGCGGCCGCGACTGGCGCGGCGAGACCGACGTCATGGACACGTGGATGGACTCCTCGATCACGCCGCTGCACATCTCCGGGTGGCCCGAGGACATCGACCTCGAGGAGTTCGAGCCGGTCGCGCTGCGACCCCAGGGCCACGACATCATCCGCACGTGGGCGTTCTACACGCTGCTGCGGACGGGCGCGCTCACCGACGAGAAGCCCTGGGAGGAGGTCCTCGTCAACGGCATGGTGTTCGGCCCGGACGGCAACAAGATGTCGAAGTCCCGGGGTAACGTGGTCGAGCCCGACGAGGCAATCGAGGAGTACTCCGCGGACGCGGTCCGGCAGGCGCTCGCGCTCGGCGGCCAGCCCGGCAGCGACGTCCAGTTCCAGTGGAAGGAGGTCAAGTCCGCGTCGCGGTTCCTCACGAAGCTCTGGAACATCGCGAAGTTCGCCGACGGCCACTTCGACGAGGACACGCCCGACGTCCAGGACCCCGCGTACCGGGACGCCGACCGCTGGCTGCTCTCCGAGCTCACGCGCGTCACCGAGGAGGTCCAGGCCGAGATGGACGAGTACCGCTACGACGCGGCGATGCGCCGCCTCCGCGAGTTCGCGTGGGAGGACCTCGCCGACGACTACGTCGAGCTCGTGAAGGGGCGGCTGTACAACGGCCGCCCCGGCGAGCGCGCCGCCGCCGAGAAGACGCTGTACACCGCGGTCACGTCCGTCGTCCGGATGCTCTCGGTGTTCAGCCCGCACGTCACCGAGGAGGTCTGGCAGCACCTGCCCGGCACCGAGGGCAGCGTCCACGACGCCGCGTGGCCGTCCGTCGACATGCTCGACGAGGACGCCGAGACCGCCGGCCGCCACATCGCCGAGACCGCCAGCGAGGTCCGGGCGTGGAAGTCCGAGCACGGCCTGCCGCTGAACGCGGACCTTGACCGCGTCGAGCTCTACTTCGAGCCCGGCGAGAACGGTTCCCTGGACACGTACGACCTCAGCGAGGCCGTCAACGCCCCCATCAAGCTCGTCGAGGGGCGGCCGGACGTCGAGCTCGTCCCCGTCGAGGTCGACGCCGACGAGGCCGAGGTCGGGCCGGAGTTCCGCAGCGACGCGGGCGCCGTCCTGCAGGCCGTCGACGCGGCCGACCCCGCGGAGGTCCAGGCCCAGATGCACTCCGGGGACACCGTCAGCGTCGAGGCGGGCGGCGAGACGTACGAACTCGAGGCGGACTGGCTGACCGTCCGCGAGGAGTACCGCGCGGAGTCCGGCGAGGAGGTCTCGGTCCTCGAGGCCTCCTTCGGCACCATCCTCGTCTACGAGTAGGGCCGCGTCGAGTCGGGGACGGCGCCGCCGATTCCGGAAACCCACTGTTTTTCTCCGGCGTCCGCGAACTGGGCGTATGGACCCCCGTATCGAGGCCCACGCCGAGATCCTCGTGGACTGGAGCGCGCGCGTCGAGGCCGGCGACGACGTCGTGGTGAGCGTCGGCCCGGACGCCCACGAGCTCGCGGTCGCGGTCGCCGGGGCGCTCGGCGAGCGCGGCGCGAACGTCCACGCGACGTACGCGTCCGGCGAGCTCGGGCGCGCGTACCAGCTCGCACACGACGGCGACTTCGACGAGGACCCGGACCACGAGCTCGCGCTCTACGAGCGCGCCGACGCCGTCCTCTTCCTCGACGGCGGCCGGAACACGAGCGAGGGATCGGACGTCCCGCCGGAGACCCGGGAGGCGTACTCGAAGGCGCGGCAGGGCGTCCGGGAGGCGCGCCTGGACACCGACTGGGTGAAGACCGTCCACCCGACGCGGTCGCTCGCCCAGCAGGCGAACATGTCCTACGCGGAGTACCAGGAGTTCGCGTACGACGCCATCCTCCGGGACTGGGAGGCCCTCGCCGCCGAGATGGCGAAGATGAAGGAGGTCCTCGACGACGGCAGCGAGGTGCGGCTCGTGAAGGAGGACACGGACCTCACGATGTCCATCGAGGACCGCGTCGCGGTGAACTCCGCGGCGTCCGTGGCGTACGACTCCCACAACCTCCCGTCCGGCGAGGTGTTCACCGCGCCGCACGCAACGGAGGGCGAGGTGTACTTCGACGTCCCGATGACCATCCGCGGCGAGCGCGTCCAGGACGTCCGCCTCACCTTCGAGGACGGCGAGGTCGTCGACTACAGCGCCGCGCAGAACGAGTCCGTCGTCGGCGACATCCTCGAGACGGACGCCGGCGCGCGACGGCTCGGCGAGCTCGGCGTCGGGATGAACCGCGGCATCGACCGGTTCACGGACAACGTCCTCTTCGACGAGAAGATGGGCGACACCGTCCACCTGGCGCTCGGCCGCGCGTACGGCTCGAACTTCCCGCCGGACCGCGAGGACGAGGCGAACGCGTCGGCCGTCCACGTCGACATGATCACGGACGTCAGCGAGGACTCCGTCCTCGAGGTCGACGGGGAGGTCGTCCAGCGCGACGGGACGTTCCGGTGGGAGGGCGGCTTCGACGAGTAGGTAGCGGAGCACCCGCTCTGGCGTGGACCGTTCTAGCGTGGATTTAACGACGCGAGCGGACCCATCCCAACCGAGAACCGTCGCGACAGAGAACCGTCGTTAGAGAGAGCCATCGCTGGCGAGTAGTAGCGAGCTGGAGGGGAGTAAGCCCCCTTCTGTTCGGCTCGGCATTCGGCTGAGCGTCCGCGCGGCCCCTCTCGGGTGGTTCGGGCTACCTCGCGCGCACGGACTTGCACCGGCGGGGATTAGCCGTTCCATCGATCCCCTCCCTTGGTCGTGGCAGCGCCACGCTGGCTCGCGGCTGACGCCGCTCGCTTGTACCGTGGCAGCGCCACGCCCTCGGCGGGTTAGCTTCCTTCCCTTCCGGGTCGGGTCGCGCGCCTCATCGGTGGGGGAGGGACGTGTCGTCTCTGTTCCAGTGCCGACGGTCTCCCGTCCCGGACTTGCGTCCGGCCGCCCGCCCGAACGGGTGGGGGGACTTTCCTCATGCCTCGCGGCACGGGAGCCGAGCTCCCTCTGCTCACCCGTCCTAGGGGCCGGCCGGCGTTAAGGGGTTCGGTCCGCGGGACGGTTCGCGGTTCGTCGAAGGCCGCATCGACGAACGCGGGACAGGTTTCAATCCTGTGGCAGACGGAATAATCCGGAATTAATGACACGGAACCGCTAATTCATGCGATTAATACGCCTCTATCCAGTGGTTTCGTCCACGAGATCTGTTGACGAGAAATCTATCACGGTTCTCGACGCTCGAGGGAAGAGTTCAAGTTATTCCTTGGCATAATGAGTCTCGTATGGCCGAGGCCCAGACAGTAGTACTCTCCTTCGAGGACGGCGCTCGGACCGTTGAACTGGCACGCGAATCCGTGGAGGCGTTCGTCCAGAACGGCCAGCGCGAGCAGCCCGGCAGCATGCGGGACGCGTTCTACAACCGCACCAGCGCGTTCGTGCGCCTCGAGTCGACGCACGGCCGCGGCCGACTGCGAGGGTGCGCGGGCGCCCACGAGTCCGCCCGCGACCTCGGGAACGGCAGCCAGCAGCTCGGGCACGCCATCGTCGAGGCGTCCATCAAGGCCGCCTCCGACGCGTCCTGCGGCTCGGAGGTCGAGCCGGCGGAGCTCCCGAACCTCCGCGTGTCCGTCTGCACCGTCTCGAACCTCGTGCTCACCGACGACCCCGTCGAGGACATCGAACTCGGCGTGCACGGCGTCGCCATCGACGGCGACGGCAAGCACGGCTGGATGTACCCGACCCTGCCCGTCGAGAACGACTGGAGCGTCTTCGAGTACCTCGACCGCACGTGCCGCAAAGCCGGCCTGCCGAACGGCGCGTGGGAGGACGACGACGTGATGGTCACGCTCTTCGAGGGGCAGGTGTTCCGGGAGACCGGCGACGACAGCGAGCAGGCGGTCGAAGAACTCACGTCCTGACGCCAGCGGAACGAGCGCCGTCCTCGAGACGTCCCGACCGCCAGCCGTGGCGCCGCCACGGGCGGCCGGCGGCGCCGCGCGGCGTCACTCGCGGAAGCCGACGCGGTCGGCGTCGTCGAGCGCGCGGTCGGCGGCGTCGTCGAGGCCGAACGACCGCACGACGTCGCCGTCCCGGACGAGGGGTTCGAGCAGCGACCGCGCGCCGGTCGGGCCGGGGCGGTCGGCGAGCCCGACGTGGTGGCCGCCGTCCCGCGTCCGGTAGACGTCCTTCTTCCCGGAGAGCTTCCCGCGCTTGGCCGCGGGCTCGCCGTCGACCGCGACGATGTCCAGCGCGAAGTCCACGGGGTCGGCGTTCGAGACGTGGCCGCCCACCCCGAAGCCGTCCGCGACGTCCCGGAGCTCCCGGAGGGCCGCCGGGTCGAGGCCGCCGGAGAGGAACACGTCGACGTCGCCGCGGCCGCGCGCGTCCAGCTCCCAGCGCACCTCGCGGACGATGTGCCGGAAGTCGCCGCGCCGGGACGCCGTCGTGTCGAGGCGGACGCTGTCGAGGTCGTCGCCGAGCGCCTCGACGGCGCGGACGACCTCGTCCTTCTCGTCGCTGTACGTGTCACAGAGCGCGACCCGCGGGACGTCCTCGGGGACGGCCTCGTCGAACGCCCGCCAGGCGGCCTCCTGGTTGCCGCGCCCGAAGCAGATGACCAGCGCGTGCGGCATCGTCCCGGCGGCCTCGCGGCCGATGACGTCGCCCGCCGCGACGTGCGAGAAGCCGTCCAGGCCGCCGACCAGCGCCGACCGCTCGACCATCGCCGCGATGGAGGGGTGGACGTGGCGCGCGCCGAAGCTCAGGATCTGGGAGTCCGGCGCCGCGCGCCGCGCCTCGAGGGCGGCGGTGGCGACGCCGGACGCGTGGGAGAGGAACCCCAGCAGCGACGTCTCGTAGCGCGCGAACTCGCGGTAGTCGCCCTCGATCCGCATCACGGGACCGCCGTCGAACAGCGTGCCCTCCGGGAGCGCGTCGACGTCGACGGGCAGCCCCTCGAGGAGGTGGGCGGCGTCTTTCACGCCCGCGAGCAGTTCGAACTCCCCGCTCGGGAACTGGTCGGCGGTCACCTCCGCGACGACGTGTGGGTTCTTCCCGGCGTGGTCGAGCGTGGTCTCGGTGCGCTCGAAGTACGCGTCCGTCGCGCGGCCGTCCGCGATGGCGTCCGGCGGCACGACGTCGAAGCCGGCCGTCACCGCGGGACCACCCGTCGAGTAGCCTGCATGGCTCGCGGTACTCGCGGCACGGCGAAAAAGCCTCGGCCTGCGCCGGTCGGCCGGTTACCGGCCGTGGACGTCCTCGAGGTCGTCGACGGTCGGCGCGTTCACGACCGTGACCTCGTCGCCGGAGACGGTGACGCGGAACGCGTCCGCGAACCCGCTCTCGCCCTCGGGGATGCGCCACACGCCGTCGCTGCGCTGCTCGGCGCCCCAGTACCGGAGGAGCTCGCGGTAGGTGTCGGCGAACTCCTCGGCGTCCCGCTCGGAGTCCCACGCAATCCGCCACGTGTACGCGGTCTCCTCGCCGTTCTCGTACACCCAGAGCTGCTCGCCGTCCCAGCCGGCGACCGGCGGGGTGGCGTAGTCGAACGGCGAGCTCCGCACGACCTCGCCGTCCTCGTCGAGGTTCAGCGGATTGAGGACGAAGTCCTGGGGGTGGCGGTCCTGCTCGTAGGCCGGGTAGCCGAACATCGCGGTGAGGCCGCCGACGCCGACCTCGCCGTAGGGCGCGCGGCCGTCGACGGTGACGCGCTCCCAGTCGCTCGTCGAGCGGTCTGGCAGCGTGACGTTCGTCGGCGCGTCGCTGCCGTACTTCTCGGGCTGGGCGACCTGCTCGCTGGACGCCGGCGGGTCCTCGTAGACGGCCTCGACGGCGTCCCAGCCGCCGTCGTCGTGGACGTGCTCGACGAAGTTCGCGCCCGCGCTGTACGGGAAGTACTTCATGATGTAGATGCCGAGGTGGATGTCGCCGCCCCCGCCGCCGCCCGCGGACTCGGGGCTGGCGCACTCCCACTCGGCGCCGCAGCGGTCGCCGTAGTCGTTGTCGACGGCGCTCGCCTCGCCCTCGATGAGGGCGTTGTTGGCGTTGGACTCGTCGCGGGTCGCCGACGAGAAGTTCGCGTCGAAGTTCCGGAACTGCAGGGCGTGCACCAGCTCGTGGCCGAGGGTCGTCTCGTCGATGGTCGGCGTCTCCGACTCGGAGATGACGACGATGCGGTCGTCCCGCGGCGTGTAGAACCCGAGGACGTTCGACCCGCGGTTGGACTCCTGGACGGCGAGGGAGTCGCGGTCCTCGCCGACGAGGAACAGCGCCTCGAATTTCACGTTGTCGAAGGTCCGCATCGCCTCGGAGTGGTCGCCGCTGCCGGCGTACTCCTCGCGGTAGGTGTCCCGGGAGATGACGTCGACGGACACCGGCTCCTCGAACTCGATGCCGCGGAGGTGCTCGACGCGCGCCATCGACCGGTTGATCACCATCTCCCGCTCGGACTCGTTGAGGCCGTCCGAGGCGGTCACCGGGAGGGACTCGTTGTGCCAGTAGCCGCCCTCCCAGCCGAGGACGTCCTCCTCGGGGTCGGCGTAGTCGAAGTCGCTGTCGTTGTCGCCGGTGGTCGCCGGCGGCGCGTCGGTCGTCTCCACCGCCGTCGTCTCGCCCGCGTCGCCGGTGACCGCGGGCGTCTGACAGCCCGCGAGCACGACGAGCGCGACCACTGCGACGGCGAGCAGTCGGCGTGCCATTGGGCGAGATTGGGGGTCGGAGACGTAAAACCCTGCGCACGTTCGCAGCCGGGACGACGGCCGACCCCGCACAACGGCTTAGTGGTTCGGCGCGGACCACTCGCACATGGAGTTCGACCCCGCCAGCACCGCGGTCGTCGTCGTGGACATGCAGAACGGGTTCTGCCACCCGGAGGGGAGCCTGTACGCGCCCGCCAGCGAGGACGCCCTCGACCCCGTCGGGGACCTCGTGGCGCGAGCGCGGGACGCCGGCGCGCGCGTCGTGTACACGCGGGACGTCCACCCGCCCGGCCAGTTCGTGGACAACCACTACTACGACGAGTTCGAGCGCTGGGGCGAGCACGTCCTCGAGGGGTCGTGGGACGCCGAGTTACACGACGACCTGGACGTCCGCGACGAGGACCACGTCGTCGACAAGCACACGTACGACGCGTTCTACCGGACCGACCTCGAGGGCTACCTCGACGCGCACGGCGTCCGCGACCTCGTCGTCTGCGGGACGCTCGCGAACGTCTGCGTGCTGCACACCGCCGCCTCGGCGGGTCTCCGCGACTACCGGCCGGTGCTCGTCGAGGACGCCGTGGGGTTCATCGAGGCCGAGCACCGCGAGTACGCCCTCGAGCACGCCGACTGGCTGTTCGGCGAAGTGTCGGAACTCGAGGACGCGTCGTTCGCGTAGGCCGCCAGGCACGCGCCGCGGCGCCTCGCCGGGGCGCTACGCGACGCCGACCCGGACACGGTCGCCCACCGCGAAGTCGTGGCCGGGCGCGACGAGTTTGACGCCGAGTCGGTCGACGCCCAGCCACAGCGAGAGGCCGTGAATCGGCTCGCCGTCCGCGGTGACCGTCACGTCCCGCCACGCGATCGTGTCCCCGTCGACGACGTCGCCGACGGTCGTGCCGAGGAAGGGGACTGGTCGGCCTGCGCCGCCGTCGGCCTCCGCGCGGCGGTCGCGGGCCGCCGCCGGGGTGGCGCCGCCGCCCTCGTAGTGGGGGAGGCCGCCGTCGAGCACGCGGCCGTCGTCGGTCGCGACGCCCGCGACCGTCTCCCCCGGTGCGGGGTGCTCGGGGCTGTCCAGCAGCGCGTACGTGTCGCCGGTCTCGACGACGGTGCCGGTGCCGTCCCAGGGGACCGCCTCGATGCTCGCGCCGAGGTCCAGCGGCAGCGAGCCAGACGCCCGGACGGGGTTCTGGTCGCGCTCGCGGAAGCCGACGTGGAGGTGGTTGGCGACCCACGGCGCGAAGAAGCCCGAGCGCACCATCGCGCCGAGGCTGTCGCCGACCGCGACGGCGTCGCCCGCGTCGACGCCGGGGTCGACGTGGAGGACGCGCGCGAGGTGGGTGCCGGTGTCCACGACGACGAGGTGGTCCTCGTCGACGGCGTACGGCTTCGACGGACACCGGACGGTCCGGACCTCGACGACCTCGCCGGCGACGGGGCTGGGGGCGCACACGGCGCGGCCACGGCCGGGTTCGGGGGCAGGGTAGAGGTCGACCGCGCAGCCGGCGTCGTGGGCGGGGTACGGCGAGTTGTAGCGGGACGCGCGGGGGTACCGCGCGAGCACGTCGCCGTCCAGCGTGACCATACGGCCCGTTCGGACCGCCAGCGTTTACCGCCGTCGGTCGTAGGGGTGGGTATGCGAGTCGTGCGAGGGCGGCGGGACGACCCGGACGCGGACCGCGCGGTCACGCGGGACGTCCTCGAGTGGGTCCGGGAGTCCGGCGAGCCGGCCGTCCGCGTGTGGGCGCCCGGCCGCCAGCTCGCGTTCGGGCGGCGGGACGCCAACGAGGACGGCTACGACGCCGCGCGCGAGGCGGCACGCGAGCGCGGCTTCCCGCCCGTCGAGCGCAGCGTGGGCGGGCGCGCGGTCGCGTACACGGCCACGACGCTGGCGTTCGCGCGCGTCACGCCCCTCGACGACGTCCGGACGGGGCTCGGCGAGCGCTACGACGCGATGGTCGCGGACGTGCTGGCCGCGCTCGCGGCGGTCGGCGTCGACGCCCGCGAGGGCGAGCCCCCGGAGTCGTTCTGCCCGGGCGACCACTCGGTGTCCGCTGACGGGAAGGTCGCGGGCGTCGCCCAGCGCGTGACGAAGGGCGCGGCGCTCACCTCGGGCGTGCTCGTCGTGGACGGCCGCGAGGAGATCCGCTCGGTGCTCGCCGACGTCTACGGCGCGCTCGGCGTGCCGTTCGACCCCGAGTCCGTCGGGAGCGTGGCGGCCGCCGGCGGCGACGCCGACCGCGTGCGCGAGGCGCTGGAGGACGCGCTCGTCGGGGACGCCGACCGGGACGTGGTGGCCGCGGGCGCGCTGGAGCGCAGCACTTAGGCGCGCGCCGGTCGGAGTCGGCGTATGCAGGTCATTCGGAACGCGACGCTCGCGGACGGCCGCGTGCGGGACGTCCGCGTCGACGGCGAGCGCGTCGACGCGGTCGGCGAGGACCTCGACGGCGAGACGCTCGTGGACGCGACCGGGAAGCGGCTCCTGCCGGGGATGATCGACGTCCACGTGCACTTCCGCCAGCCGGGGTTCTCGCACAAGGAGACGTGGGCGTCGGGGTCGCGCAGCGCGGCCGCCGGCGGCGTCACCACCGTCGTCGACCAGCCGAACACGGACCCGCCGACGGTGACGGGCGCCGCGTTCGACGAGAAGGCCGCGTTCGCCGCCGAGTCCGTCGTCGACTGGGGGATCAACGGCGGCGTGACGGCGGACTGGGACCCCGAGTCGCTGTTCGACCGGCCGCTGTTCGCGCTCGGCGAGGTGTTCCTCGCGGACTCCACGGGCGAGATGGGCATCGAGGCGGACCTGTTCGAGGCGGCCTGCGAGCGCGCCGCCGACGAGGACGTCGTCGTCACGGTGCACGCGGAGGACGCCGACCTGTTCGCGGACGCGGCGAGAGACCGGGACGACGCCGACGCCTGGAGCGCGTACCGCACGCCCGAAGCCGAGGAAACCGCCGTCGAGCGGGCTGTGGCGGTCGGGAACGACGCCGACGCCACGATTCACATCGCGCACACGTCGACGCCGGAGGGCGTGGACGCGGCGAAGGCGGGCGGCGCGACCTGCGAGGCGACCCCCCACCACCTGTTCCTCTCCCGCGAGGACCTCGACGACCTCGGGACGTTCGGCCGCATGAACCCGCCGCTGCGCAGCGAGGCGCGCCGCGAGGCGCTGTTCGAGCGGCTGGCGGACGGCCGCGTGGACGTCGTGGCGACCGACCACGCGCCCCACACGCGCGAGGAGAAGGACGCGAGCGTCTGGGACGCGCCCTCCGGCGTGCCGGGCGTCGAGACCGCGCTCCCGCTGCTCGTGCAGGCGGCCAGCGAGGGCCGGCTCTCCTTCGAGCGCGTCCGGGACGTCACGGCCGCGAACCCCGCCGCCGTCTTCGGCCTGCCGCGGAAGGGCCGCGTCGAGGCGGGCGCGGACGCCGATCTCGTGCTCGTCGACCCCGACCACTCGACGGAGATCCGCGGCGACCGCCTGCACTCGGCGTGCGACTGGACGCCGTTCGAGGGGCTGGGCGGCGTCTTCCCCGAACTCACGATGGTCCGCGGCACCGTCGTCTGGGACGGCGAGTCGGTCGCCGACGGCGACGGCGAGAACGTCCGCGCGTAGCGGCCGGCCGCCGGGCGCCGCACAGGTCCGGCGCCGCGCGGGTCCGGGCGCCTACACGCCGAGCGCGATGGACGCCAGCGCCGCGGCGACCACCCAGCCGGCGCCCGTCCACGACAGCACGAAGAACGCCTGGCGGGCGCCCGCCTCCGTCCACCCGGAGCTCACGTCCAGGCGGTCCTGCATCCCCTCGATGGTGCGACCGAGGCTCACCGACGTCGACCACGCGGTCACGCCGAACCCGAGCACGAGCCCCCCGAGCGCGAACGCCGTGTCCGTCGCCGCCTTCGGGGACCACACCGCGAGCAGGGCCGCAGAGAGGGCGGCGCCGACCGCCGCGCCGACCAGCGCCCAGCGGGCCGCGCCGACTGCGAGCGCGCGGTAGCGTTCCGCGCGCGGCCGCGACGACCCGACGGGGTCAGTCGACGGCATCCCGCATCCGCGGGTCGAGCGCGTCCCGCATCCCGTCACCGAGGAGGTTGAACCCGAGCACGGCCAGCGCGAGGAACAGGCCGGGGAAGAACGACCACCACCACGCGCCCGAGAACAGGCCGCGCTCGACGCCCTCCGAGAGCATCATCCCCCACGAGGGGTCGCCGGGGCTCGCGCCGAACCCGAGGAAGGACAGCGCCGCGATGTCGATGATGGCCAGCCCGTAGTTCAGCGTCGACTGCACCGTGATCGGCGCCAGGCAGTTCGGGAGGACGTGCCGGACGAGCAGCCGCGGGTCGGTCGCGCCGAGCGCGCGCGTCGCCTCGATGTACTCGTCCTCGAGGACTTTCAGCGCCGCGCCGCGCACGACGCGCGCGAACCGCGGCGTGTACACGAGCGTCAGCGCCGCCACCGCGCGCCACAGGCCGAGACTCTCCGGGAAGATGGTCACCAGCGCCAGCGCGAGCAACAGCGACGGGAACGACAGCAGGACGTCCATCGTCCGCATGATAAGGTTGTCCGCGAGGTCGCCGTAGTACGCCGCGAGGATGCCCGCCCCGATGCCGAGTACCGTCGACGCCAGTACGGTCGCGGTCCCGAACTTCAGCGCGTACCACGCGCCGTACAGCACGCGCGGGAAGATGTCGCGGGCCTGGCCGTCGGTGCCGAACCAGAACTCCGCGCTCGGGGCCGCCTCCGTCGGGTTCGCGTCGAACCGGGTCGCGACGATGGCGTCGACGCTGTACGTCAGGCGCGCGTAGATGGCGACGACGAACATCGCGACGATGATGCTGAGGCCGACGACCGCGATGCGGTTGGACAGCAGTTCAGTGAGGAACGGGCTGGCGCGCAGTCGCTCCAGGACGCCGCGTTCCACGTCCGCCGATTGCGATGATTCCGTGCTCATTGGTCGATCCGGGGGTCGAGGATGGAGTACGTGATGTCCACGAAGAGGTTCACGAGCGTGTACATGAACGCGAACACCAGGACGGTCGCCTGCACGACCGGGTAGTCACTGCGGCTGATGGCGTCGACCAGGAGGGTGCCGATGCCGTTGATCTCGAAGACCGTCTCCGTCAGCACGGAGCCGCCGAGCATCGACCCGAACATGATACCGATGATGGTGATGACGGGGATGAACGCGTTCCGGAGGCCGTGTTTCATGACGGTGATCTTCGCGCCCTGGCCCTTCGCGCGCGCGGTCCGCATGTAGTCCTGCCGGATGACCTCCAGCAGCGACGACCGCATCATCCGCGAGATGAACGCCATCGAGTAGATGCCGAGCACGGTGACCGGCATCAGCAGGTGCATCACCGCCGACCGGAACGCCGCCATGTCGCCGGCGACGAGCGTGTCCACGAGGATGAGGCCGGTCGTCTTGTCGATGAAGTGCGCCGAGCCGATGCGCCCGCTCGTCGGGAGGACGCCGAGGACCTGCGCGAACAGCAGGATGAGCAGGGGACCGCTCCAGTAGATGGGGACGCTGATGCCGGCGAGCGCGCCGACGCGCGTGAAGTGGTCGGTCCACGTGTCCTGCTTGACCGCGCTGACGATGCCCAGCGGGATGCCGAACAGCAGGCCCGCGATCTGACCGAGGACGGCGAGCTCGACGGTGACCGGGAGGCGGTCGGCGAGCAGCTCGGTGACCGGCATGCCGCGTTGGACCTGGTAGGACTCGCCGAGGTTCAGGGTCACGACGTCGCCGAGGAATCGAACGTACTGCTCCCAGAGCGGGTCGTCTAGACCCATATCAGCGCGTACCTGCTCGATGTACGCTCGCTCCGCCCGTTCGCCGGCGATGGCAACTGCGGGGTCGCCGGGCGAGAGGTGGAGGACGGCGAACACCAGCGTCGCCACGCCGAAGAGGACGGGGACGAGCAACAGGAGTCGCTTGGTTACAAACCGCTTTGATACCATTACTCGAACCCGGGAGTTCGAGCGACAAAAAAGGTCCTGTCCGACCGCGCGCTACCGGCCCGTCACTCGACCTCGACGAGGTCGAGGTGCGGGCCGCCGATGGCGGAGACGGTGTAGTTGCTCACGCGGTTAGAGACGCCGCGCAGCTCGTCGGCGTAGTCGATGTACACCCACGGCGCCTCGTCGTGGGCGATCTGGGACGCCTCCTGGTAGAGGTCCTGGCGTTCGTCCTCGTCGTAGACCTGCTGGGCCTCCTCGACGAGGTCCATGTAGTCCTGGTTCGCCCACGCCCCGCGGTTCGAGGTGTTGAAGCCCTCGGTGCCCCAGTCGACGTAGTCCTGCCCCTCGGGAGACTCGACGCCGGGGTGGAGCAACACGTACATGAAGTTGTCCGGGTCGGCGTTGTCGGTGTACCAGCCCGAGAGGGACGCGTCGTGGCGGCCCTCGGCGGTGTACGTGAGGTAGTCGGAGAACTGGCGGTCGTCGATGGTGACGTCGATGCCGACGTCGCCGAGGTTCGTCCGGATGGCCTCCGCGGTGGGGAGCGGCGCCGGGTTGTAGCCGCGGGCGTTCTGGAACGTCGTCAGTTCGAACTCGAACCCGTCGCCGTAGCCGGCCTCCTCGAGCAGCGCCTCCGCCTCGTCGGGGTCGTGCTCGTAGGGGCTGAGGTCGTCGTCGTGCCCGAACAGCGCCGGCGGGCACGGCTGGTCGGCCTGCGAGGCCATGCCGGAGTAGATCTCCTCGACGATGCTCTCCGTGTCGATGGCGTAACTGATCGCCTGCCGGACGCGCCGGTCGCGGAACGCCTCGACGCGGGACTGGTTGAACACCATGTAGCCGATGTTGATGCCGGTCGCGGAGCGGGTCTCCGCCGTGTCGGACTCGTCGACCGTCTGGATGGTGTCCGGGTCGAGACCGTCGATGATCTCCATCTCCTCTTCGACGAGCGCCTGGGCGCGAGTGGAGTTCTGGCCGCGCGTCAGGAACAGGAGCTCGTCGACGTTCGCGCCCTCGCCCCAGTAGTCGTCGTAGGCGGTCAGCTGGATGCGGTTGTTCGCGTTGTCGAGTTCCTCGAGCTGGAACGGCCCGGTACCGACCATCTCCTGGCCGAGGTCGGTGTCGCCTTCGATGGCGTCCTGCGAGATGACGACCGCCGCGAACATCGCGAGGTTCCGCAGCATCGGCGCGTACGGTTGCGTGAGTGTGAGGTTGAGCGTGTAGTCGCCGTCCTTGGACGCCTCCTCGATCCAGTTCCCGAACGTGACCCCGCCGTAGACGGACGCGTCCTCGAAGTAGTACTCGTAGTCCTCGTCGGTGAACCGACGGAACGTCGCGATGAAGTCGTCCGCCGTGAAGTCCGAGCCGTCGTGGAACGTGACGTCCTCGCGGAGCGTCAGCGTGACGTCCGTACCGTCGAGGTCCCAGTCGGTCGCCAGCGACTCGGTGAGAGTGGTCTCGCCGGGGTTGAACGCGATGAGGCCCTCGTAGGCCTGGTTGGTGACCTTCGCGACTTCGCCGCTGGTCGTGTTGTGGGGGTCGAGCGTGTCGGAGTGTGCGCTCCGGCCGTACCGGAGGGTGCCGCCGCCGTCGCCACCGCCGCCGCCGAGACACCCGGCGACGGAGCTCGTCGCCGTCGCGGCGACCGTGGCGCTACCGGCAGCTTTCAGGAAACTACGCCTGGAAACCTGGCTGTCATTGCCTGCCATAAGAGTACCCCATACAGCTACATAAATAATACTACCGGACGGGGACGGAACGCCGCTCGGGCGGCCGAACCGGTTGACAGGTCATCACTGTGGGAGTCGGTAATTCTTGCCGTTCCGCACGAGGGTGGCGGTCTGTCGCGGCGGCGAGAGCCGATTCACTCAACGAGCCGACCTGCTACTCGGCGTCCGCGAAGAGGTGGCAGGCCGCCGGGTGGTCGTCGTCGCCGAGGTGGGGGTCCTCGCGCTCGCAGACGCTCTCGAAGGTCTCCCGGAGCACGGACTCGGCGGCCTCCCAGTCGCCGTCGTCGAGGTGGTCGAAGGACTCCTCGACGGCGTCCCGGGCGCGCCCCGACAGCGGGCCGTCGAAGAACTCCTCGCGCAGCACCGCGTGCAGGCTGGAGCCGCCGTCGGCGACCGCCGCGTCGGCCGCGTCCCCGCCCGCGGCCTCCGCGCGCGCCGCCTCCAGATCGATGTCGCGAGCCTCGACGCGCTGCCGGTAGAACATCACCTCGCGGTAGCGCTCCTGCTCGATGTCGAGGTCCTCGGGGGGGATCACGGACGGACAGCGCGTGCGGAAGTGACAGCCGCTCGGCGGGTCGATCGGCGACGGCACGTCGCCTTTCAGGATGGTGCGGTCCCCGGTCTCCGCGAGCGGGTCGGGCTCGGGGATCGCCGACAGCAACGCGTTCGTGTACGGGTGCTTCGGGTCGTCGAACAGGTCGTCGGTCTCCGCGACCTCCACGATCTCGCCGAGGTACATCACGGCGACCCGGTCGGCGATGTGGCGCACCACGGAGAGGTCGTGGGCGATGAAGAGGTACGTCAGCCCGAACTCCTCCTGGAGGTCCTCCATGAGGTTGATGATCTGGGCCTGCACGGAGACGTCCAGCGCCGAGACGGGCTCGTCGGCGACGATGAAGTCGGGGTCGACCGCGAGCGCCCGCGCGATGCCGACGCGCTGGCGCTGCCCGCCCGACAGCTCGTGTGGGTAGCGGCCGTACTGGCTCTCGTCCAGCCCGACCTCCTCGAGGAGTTCGAGGACGCGCTGTCGCCGCTGGCCCTTCGCGAGCCCGTGGATCTTCAGCGGCTCCATGATGGTCTGCCCGACGGTCATCCGCGGGTCGAGACTGGACATCGGGTCCTGGAAGACCATCTGCATGTCCTTGCGCTTCTCGCGGAGCTCGGACTTCGAGAGGTCGCCGAGGTCCTCGCCCGCGAACACGACGGTGCCGTCGGTCGGCGGGTCGAGGTGGAGCAGCGCCCGGCCCGCCGTCGACTTCCCGCAGCCGGACTCGCCCACGAGTCCGAGCGTCTCGCCCTCGTGGACGTCGAGGTCGATGCCGTCGACGGCCTTCACGCTGGCCTTCTCGCCGAACACGCGGTCGAGGACGCCCTCCTCCTGCTCGTAGTACTTCCGCATCCCCTGCAGGGAGACCAGCGGCTCCCCGACCTCGTGTGTCACCGTGGACTCGACGCCGGCGGTGCCGTACTCGCTCTGGTCGAACTCGGGGAGGATGCACTTCGAGCGGTGGTCGACGTCCTCGGGCCCGTGCTGGAGGTACGGGATCTCGCCCTCGCGGCACTCCGGTTTCGCCCACGGGCACCGCGGCGCGAAGTGACACCCGTCGGGCATGTCGATGAGGTCGGGGACGTTGCCCTCGATGGGCGTCAGCCGGTCTTTCTCCTCGGTCGGGATGGACTCCAGGAGCGTGTACGTGTAGGGGTGGCTGGGGTTGTGGAAGATCTCCTCGACGGGCCCCTCCTCGACGATCTCGCCGGCGTACATCACGGCGACGCGGTCGCAGGTCTCCGCGACGACGCCGAGGTCGTGGGTGATCATCAGCACCGACATCCCGAACTCCTCCTGGAGGTCGTCGATGAGGTCCAGGATCTGGGCCTGGATGGTGACGTCCAGGGCCGTCGTCGGCTCGTCGGCGATGAGCAGCTGCGGCCGGCACGCCAGCGCGATGGCGATGAGCACGCGCTGGCGCATCCCGCCGGAGAACTCGTGGGGGTACTCGTCGAGGCGCGTCGTCGCCTCCGGGATGCCGACCTCGGTGAGGATGTCCACGACGTCCGCGATCACCTCCTCGTCGTACTTGCGGCCGCCGATCTTCGGGAGGATCTCCCGGATGCCGTTCACCCACGAGTCCGTTTTGCGGTCGCCGTACCGGTGGAGGCGCAGCGACTCGGCGACCTGCTCGCCGACGGTCACCGCGGGGTTCAGCGACGTCATCGGGTCCTGGAAGATCATCCCCATCTCGCCGCCGCGGACCTTCCGCATCGCCTCCTCGGGCGCCGCCGTGAGGTCGACGGTGCCGTCGGTGACGGTGACGTCAGCGGCGCTCGCACCGCCCGCGATGCGCTCGCGGGCGGCGTCGTCGACGTACACGAAGCCGTCCGACGCCTCGTCGACGGCGTCCTCGAGGTCGTCGGCGACCGCGTCGGCGTCCGCGCCGTCCGCGAGGCGGTCGGCGGCGTCACGCAGCGCGGGCGCGAGCGACGCGGGGTCGTCGTCGCCGGCGAGGTCGTCCGCGATGCCGCGGAGCTCGGCTGGCGCGGACTCGACGTCCTCCTCGACGCGGAGGTCGCCGACGAGCGTCCAGACGGCGTCGACGAGCTCGAACGGGTAGGGGACGACCGCGTCGTCGTACTCGGCGGCGAACTCGGCGGCGAGGTCGGTGGCCTCGAACGTCACGCGGCCGTCGACGACCTCCCCGGGGTCGTCGACGAGGTCCATCGCGGACAGCGCCGTGACGCTCTTCCCGGAGCCGGATTCGCCGACGAGGCCGACGGTCTCCCCCTCCTCGATGGTGAGGTCGATGCCGTCGACGGCCTTCACGGCGCCGCGTTTCGTGTTGAACTGCGTCCGCAGACCGGAGAGCGACAGGAGGTCAGTCACTGGGAGAACGTCACAGGGCGCCCAAGAAATAGCTTGCGGGACTGGCACAGCAGGCCACCGGACCGCCGGCGCCGCCGCTGCCGTCGCAGGCGTGGGCAACGCTTATCCCCGGCGCTACCCGCCGTGCACACATGAGCGACAACCCCGCCGGCGGCACGCCGACGCAGGTCCAGGCGAGCGAGGGCTGGCAGGCGGTCATCGAGGACATGGAGGCGACCGCCGAGGCGTACCGCGACCGCGGCTGGACGACCCTGGAACTGCACCCCGGGGACGCCGTGCTCGTCGACTCCGAGCTGCGGACGGGCCTGGACGTCCTGCTGCCCGGCCCCGAGTACGAGGAGCTGGAGGCGCTCGCCGCGGACGCGTCGTTCGGCGAGGTGGACGTCTTCGGCGCGGAGAGCGGCGGCACGTACTACCTGCTCGTCGTGGAGAAGGCCCCCGAAAGCGAGACCGCGGTGTTCGTGCCGGCGTACTACGACGCGGGCGGCAGCCGCGAGACCCTCGAGGCCGTGCAGGCCGACGGCGAGCTCCGCCTGTTCTGCCGGCGCCTGAACGACGACTACGTGGAGTTCGTCCACCAGCACGTCGACCCGTTCCTCCCCGAGGCGCTGCGCGAGAACTGAGGAGGCGGCCGCGGCGGCGACGGGGACGGGACTGTTCAGTCGTGGGTTGGGTCACTCCTCGGACGCGAGACCGTTCCAGTCGCCAGCGGCGTCAGTCGTCGGCGTCGGCCTCGATGGTGTGCCCGCAGTTCGGGCACTCGGTGCCGTCGTGGCGGAGTTCGTCGCTGGCCGACCGGACGTCCCGCATCACCGACGAGATGCGCTCCTCGGCCTCGAGTTCGTCCTCGACGGAGAGGTCGACGCCCTCGACCTCCAGGAGGAACTTCGCGACCTCGGTCACCTCGTACATCAGGTCGTCGAGCTCGTCCGCGGTGAAGAACCCGCACATCGCGCCGTAGAGGAACGTCGCGCCCGCCATCCGCACCTTCTCCTCGAACGCCGACCGCGCCTGGTTGACGGCCTGCGGCGAGTACGTGTCGGTCATGAACGGCACCAGCTCCGGGAGGTTCTCCCCGATCTTCGTCATCTCCACGCCCGTCTCGGTGCGGAAGTCCGCGCACAGCCGCGCGATCGCCCACTCGCGGGCCGTGATGTACGTGCGGTCCCGGAGGAACTCGTTGACGCGCTCGTACTGCGCGCCGTCCATCTTCGAGAACCGCGTGTACTCGCGGACGTCCCGGGGGACGTCGTCGGTCGGCTCCTCGGTCGGCTCGTCGGCGACCGGCCGGACCGCCGGCGCGAGGTCCCAGTCGGCCGGCGAACCGCGTTCCTCTTGCATACCACCTCGTTGCCGGGTTCCGCGCAAAAGGGTGTCGGGGAGCGTCCGAGCGCAGCGAGGACGCTCCGAATCAGCGAGCGGAGAGCGCGTGGCCGACCGCTGGGAGGCCACGTCCGCGCGAGCGGCGACCGCCGGGAGCCGTGAGCGCAAGGGAGCCGCGAGCCGGGGAGCGTCCGAGCGCAGCGAGGACGCTCCGAATCAGCGAGCGGCGTCGTGGCACCGCAGCGCGCGGGTCGGGCGAGCAAACCCTTTTGGACCGACGCGCAGACACTCGGGGTATGAAAGTGCTGTTGGGCATCGGCGGCGCCGACGACTCGCTGGACGCGCTCTCGGAGACGGTGGCGCGGGCGGTGGAGGCGGGCGACGACCTGACGGTGGCGGTCGTGGAGAACCCGGAGAGCGACCGGGACCCCGAGGCGGTGGTCGCGGCGGCGCGCGAGGAGCTGGCGGACGCGGGGCTCGCGGAGGACGTGCGGCGGCTGTCCGGGGACCCGGGGAGTTCGCTCGTGGAGCTCGCGGAGTCCGAGGGGTTCGACCAGATCGTGCTCGGCGGCGGCCAGCGCAGCCCGATGGGGAAGATCCGGCTCGGACACATCGCGGAGTTCGTGCTGTTGAACGCGCGCGTGTCGGTGAAGCTGGTGCGGTAGCATGCCCGGGGAGCGCGTCTACCCGGAGGCGGCCGCCGACGAGTTCCCGCGGCCGCCCCGCGAGTTCGCCGACGCCGAGGGGCGGGACGTCGAGGTGCGGGCGTGGCGCGAGCACCACGAGCCGGGCAGCGAGGCGTTCGAGGCGCTCGTGGAGATGTACGCGGACTTCGACCCGGCGGACCGCGCGCAGGGCGTGCCGCCCGTCGGCGAGGACCGCATCCGGGAGTGGCTGGAGACGCTCCTCGAGCAGGACGGCTTCGACGTCATCGCGTGGCACGGCGACGCGGTGGCGGGCCACGCGACGCTGGTGCCGGACGACGAGTCGACCTACGAGCTCGCCATCTTCGTCCACCAGGACTACCAGGGCGCGGGCATCGGCACGAAGCTCATCGAGGCGCTGCTGGGGTACGGCCAGGCGGAGGGCGCGGAGTGCGTCTGGCTGACCGTCGAGCGGTGGAACCGGCCGGCGGTCGCGCTCTACGAGAAGGTGGGCTTCGAGACGGCGGCCGCGGAGAGCTTCGAGATGGAGATGGCCATCCGGCTGAACTGACCGGCGTGCGCGAGGTTTTTGGCGGCGCCGGCGGAAGCAGCGGCCATGGGCGACCCCGATTGGTCCGGCGAACACGTCTCCCGCGGGAACAAGTTCACCCTCCAGGTCGCGCTCGCGTGGCTGGCGTTGCTCGTCACGAACGCGGCGTTCGCCCGGACGGGCGCGCTCGGGTTCGCGTTCGTGGGGCTGGCGACGCTGTTCGCGACGTGGCTGTTGGTGCACGCGCTCTTCGAGCACGTCGACGCGCTCGTGAAGACGCGCATCGCGGAGGCGGACGGCGCCGGCGGCGAGGACGGGACCGCGGCGGCCTCAGACTGAGAGGACGGGCTGGCTGGCGTACAGGAGGACGTACTCGGCGGCCTTCTCGAGGACGTCCCCGGAGTCGCCGCGCAGCCCCTCCCGGGGGATCGTCAGGAAGTCCGCGGAGACGTCCTCGGCGGCGTCGAGGATGACGCTGCCGGGGTGCTGGAGCTTCCGCGTCGTGGAGAACCCGTACGCGATGGACGTGTCGACGTGCACGCCGTCGGGCGCGGCGGCCGCGAGGTCCGCGAGGAACACCTCCGTCTCGGCGGCGAGTTCGGACTCGTCGATCTCGCCGGCGTGGATGCCGCGGCTGACCGTCTCGCCGAGGACGTACAGCGCGTGGGCGTCCGCGCCGTACCGCTCGGCGACCGCGAACGCGTACTCGGCCGCGGTGACGGACGCGTCCGTCCCGTCCACGGGGACGAGGACGGTGTCCACTTCGATGCTCATGGCTGGTGGTGCGCGGGCGGGCTACTAAAACGCTCCGCGTGGCCCGGTCGGCGGCGGCCGGCCGCGGGCGCCCCGCGTGGGTTTAAGGGCGCGGGGCGCGGACCGTCCGGGTATGATAGAGACGGTGGTCATCGCGACCGACGGCTCCGAGAGCGTCGGGCGGGCCGTCGACGTCGCGCTGGACTTCGCCGAGCGGTTCGACGCGGCCGTGCACGCGCTGTACGTCCTCGAGGAGAGCGAGGTGGAGAGCGCGCCCGAGGAGGTCCGCGAGGAGATGCGGGACGCGCTCGCTGACCGCGGCGAGGACGCGGTCGCGGCGGTCGCGGACGCGGCCGGCCGGCGCGTGGAGACGGCGGTCCGCGAGGGCCGGCCGGCGGCGGAGATCAGCCAGTACGCCCGCGAGGTGGACGCGGACGTGGTGGCGACGGGGACGCGGGGCCGCCACGGCGAGAACCGCTTTCTCATCGGGAGCGTCGCGGAGCGCGTCGTGCGGACGTGTCCGGTGCCCGTGCTGACGGTGCGCCAGCTGGAGGACGGCGCGGACGTCGACGCGGCGGCGTGAGCGGCGGCGCGGAGTACAGCGGGCGTTTCGGTCCGCGCTGGGTTTTAGGCGGTGTCGGCCGGAGTGGGTCGTGATGCCCTCCACGAGCAGGCGGCGGTTCCTCGCGGCCGTCGGGGCGAGCGGCCTCGCCGCGGCGGCGGGGTGCAGCGCGCTCGGCGGCGGCCGGCCCGACGTGACCACGGGGAGCGGCCTCGGCGCGGACGCGAGCCACGCGCTCGACGACGAGACGGTGTACGTCGCCGGCGGCGAGAGCGACCTGCCGGAGCCACCGGAGACGGCGGCGTCGGTCGAGGACGCGGACGCCGTGCTCGCGACGCCGGACGCGGACCGCGTGGCGGTGGTTCGCGCGCTGCGCGCCGGGAAGCCGGTCGCGCTCGCGGGCGGCGACCCCGCGCTCGCGGTCCGGGGCGCGCTGGAAGCGGCGGGTGGCCGCACGTTCGGCGTGGAGTCGGTGCGCGCGCGGCCCGTGCCGGTCGCCGTCGCCGTTCCGCGGGGCGAGACCGTCGAGACGTTCACGGTCGTCGACGACGGCGGCTGGAGTCGGCCCGTGCTCGACCCGTTCGGGTGGGCGCTGACGGGGCGCGTGCCGGACTGCCAGACGTTCGTGCCGGAGTCGTCGGCGGACGACGAGTACGCGTACGCCGGCGCGGCGCACGTGGTCGGCCGCCTCGGCTCGGGGGAGGCGTACGCGTCGCGGTCGGTGGCGTCCGTCGCGCGGCGGGACGCCGGGACGTTCGTGCGCCTGCGGACGACGCTGCACGCCGAGGCCGACGACGGCTACGCGGTCGAACTCGCCGAACGGGAGGCGGACTTCCCGGACGACCAGCGCCTCCACCGGACGTGGCCGAACCCCCACACGCGGAGCGGCGTGCGGGTGGCGAACGTCTCGGACGCGACGCGGAGCACGTTCGCCGTCGAGGCGGAGCCGGCCAGCGACCGCGCGCGGAGCGCGCTGACCGCCTGCGGCGGCCTCCGCACCGAGGGCCGGCTGGCGTACGACCACCGGACTGCGTTCCGGTGGCAGCGCGACGGACTGCTGTCCCCGGACCGCCACTACGGTAGCGCGACCGGCCGCGGCGAGTGGGTCCTCGACCCCTGAGTGCGCCAGCACCGCGCGGGGCGTCCGCCGGCGGTTCGGCGAACCGCGGGGTTCTTTGCGCGGCCGGACCTCGTCGCGGTATGGAAGACTCCGTCATCGAGGACGAGGACCTGCCGCTGGAGCGGAAGTCCCTGCTCCCCGGGAAGGGCTTTTTCGTGCCCGACAGCGTCCACGAGGAGCGGAAGGACCGCGAGGTCCGCGAGCGCGCCGAGGGCGCGGACGTGCTCGTGGTCGCGGACCCGGACGCGGACGGCCTGGCCTGCGCGGCCATCGTCCGCGAGGTGTACGGCGAGGCGGCGCTGGTGCCGGCCGGCCCCCACGAGATCGAGGACGGCCTGCGCCGGGTCGCGGAGTTCGGCGCGGCGGACTGCACGGTGTTCGTCTGCGACCTCTGCCCGGACCGCTTCGCGTACGTCGCGGACGAACTCGCGTACGTCGTCGAGCACGCCGGCGACGTGCACTGGTACGACCACCACCAGTGGACCGAGGAGACCGCGCGGGCGGTGCGGGACGCGGGCGTCGACCTCGTAATCGGGGACAGCGACGAGGAGTGCACGGCGGACGTCGCGGTGCGGTCCGTCGACGCCGACCTGCCGCGGCACCTGAAGGAGCTCGCGGCGGTCACCCGCGACCACGACCTCTGGCTGAAGGAGGACCCGCGCAGCGACGACCTCGCGGACTACTCGTACTGGGTGGACGCCGACGAGTACATGGACGTCGTCCAGGAGCACGGCCCGGACCTCCCCGAGGACGTCATGGCGTACGTCGAAGAGCGCCGCGTGGAGAAGGACGAGCTCGTCCGGCGCGCGGTCGACCGCGCCGCCCTGAAGGAGGTCGGCGAGTGGACCGTCGGCGTGACGTACGGCCGGTGCTCGCAGAACGAGGTCGCGGAGGCGCTCCGCGAGCAGGGCGCGGACGCCGCCGTAGTCGTCAAGCCCTCCGGGAGCGCGAGCATCCGCGGCACGGAGTCCTTCCAGCGCGCCCACGAGGTCGCCCGCCAGGTCAACGGCGGCGGCCACCCGAAGGCGGCGGGCTGCAAGCCCGACGTCTACGAGGACATGCTCGACTACGCGAACCACTGGACCTCGCAGGGCGCGACCGCCAAGCAGGTCATCCTCGACGCGTTCCGGGGCCTCGAACCCGAAGGCGGCGGGGGCGACGGAGCCGACGAGGACGGCGGCGACGACGCCGGCAGCGGCGCGGCCGGCGACGCCGAGGAATGACCGTCCGGGTCGACTTCCCCGCGGACCGCCCGCTCGCGGGGATGGTCCACCTCGACGCGCTGCCGGGCGCGCCGTGCTTCGACGGCGACCGCGCGGCGGTTCGAGAGGCGGCGCTGCGGGACGCGCGCCGCCTCGAGGCCGGCGGCGTCGACGCGGTGCTCGTGGAGAACTTCGGGGACGCGCCGTTCCACGCGGACAGCGTCCCGAAGCACGTGGTGGCGTCGATGGCGGCGCTCGTCCGCGAGGTGGTCGCCGAGGTCGACGTGCCGGTGGGCGCGAACGTCCTGCGGAACGACGCCGAGGCGGCGGTGTCGGTGGCGGCCGCGGCCGGCGCGGACTTCGTGCGCGTGAACGTCCACACCGGCGCGCGGCTCACCGATCAGGGCGTCGTCGAGGGCGACGCCGCCGAGACGATGCGCCTGCGCGACCACCTGGACGCCGACGTTGCGGTGTTCGCCGACGTCGACGTGAAACACTCCGCGGCGCTCGCGGACCGGCCGCTGGGCGAGGCGGTCGACGAGTTGATCGAGCGGGGGCTCGCGGACGGCCTCGTCGCGAGCGGGCCGGGGACGGGCGCCGGGGCGGACCTCGACCACGTGCGAGCGGTCGCGGACGCGCGCGACGACGTCGACCCCGACGTGCCCGTGTTCGTCGGGAGCGGCGTCACGCAGGAGACCGTCGGCGAGACGCTGGACGCGGCCGACGGCGCCATCGTCGGCACCGCGCTCAAGGCGGGCGGCGAGACGACCGCGCCAGTCGACGAGGACCGCGTCCGCGCGCTCGTCGCCGCGAAACCCTAATCCTCGTTCTCGGGGAGGTCCGCGAGCGCGGGGAGCGCGCCGCGGGCCCCCTCGCTCGTGCAGTTCTGTGCGGCGGCGCGAGCGGCGACCCGGCCGGCCGTCGCTGCGTCGGCGTCGCCGAGCACCCACGCGTGAATCAGCGCCGCGGTGAACGCGTCGCCGGCGCCGGTCGTGTCCACGGCGTCGACCCGTTCGGCGGGGACGCGCTCGGCGCCGTCCGTGCCGGCGCTCGCGAGGTGCGCGCCGTCCGCGCCCTCGGTGACCGCGACCCTGTCGGCGCCGGCCTCGCGGAGGCGTTCGGCGGCGCCGGCCGGTCCGCGGTCGAGGTGCGAGCGCGCCGCGACCTCGTTCGCGACGAAGAGGTCCGCGGCCGCCGCGGCGGCGTCGATGGTCGCCGGCGTCGCGCCGCGGCCGTCCAGTTCCGACAGCGGACCGGCGAGGTCGAACGCCAGCGCCGCGAGTTCGCCGCGCTCGCGCAGGGCCACGAGTTCCGAGACCGCCGGGTCGGGCGCGTACGCGCTCGTGAAGACGCAGTCGGCCTCGCGGAGGCGGTCGCGGTCGGCGTCCGCGAGGCGGAGGCCGGGGACGCTGTCGCCGCCGGCGACGATCATGCGGTCGCCGCCCGGGGAGCGCAGAATCAGCGTGTAGGAGGTGTCGTCGCCGCCGCGCCGCACGCCGTCGGCGTCGACGCCCCACTCGTCGAGGGACGCG
This sequence comes from Halobacterium yunchengense, assembly GCF_037031165.1. Taxonomy (NCBI): domain Archaea; kingdom Methanobacteriati; phylum Methanobacteriota; class Halobacteria; order Halobacteriales; family Halobacteriaceae; genus Halobacterium; species Halobacterium yunchengense. The sequence goes on from NZ_JAYEZL010000001.1 coordinate 760,366, forward strand.
AGCACGCGGTCGCCGGCGTCGTCGCGGCCGACCCTGGAGACCACGGCGGCGTCGTGGTCGAGGGCGGCGAGCGCGCACGCGACGTTCGCCGCGACGCCGCCCGCGCGCTCCGCGTAGCTCCGGACGAACGCGCCGCCGTCGGGTTCGGGGAGGTTCGAGAGCGCGTAGACGCGGTCGAGGACCGCGCTCCCGACGGCGACGACGCGCGCCATCTCAGCGCTCGCCCGCGACCCACTTGTCCGAGTACGCCGTCCCGCACGAGCAGTAGACGTACGCGTGAATCACGTCGCCCTCCGCGTACAGGCCGCCGACGTCCTCGTTCTGGGCTTCCGCAAACGAGAACACGAACTCGGCGTCGTGGCCGCCGGGGCCGTCGGCGGCGTTCGGGCACTCGCCGCCCACGAGGTCGCTGTCCACGCGCCCGGGGTTGTCCATCGCGGCGGACCCGAAGTCCATCGCCGCCATCCCCGTGATCGTCTGGAAGACGCTGCGGCCGCGCTCGCCGTCCACGACGAGGACGACCCCGTTCCCGACGCGCTCTGCGTCCTCGCGGTCGGCGAGCTCGTCGACGTCGGAGACGTACGACTCCGCGAGGTAGAGTGCGACGTGGTCAGTTCGGTTCCCGGCGAGATACGCGTCGTAGTCGCTCACGAACCCGGGTACGCCGCCGGCCCGAAAAAGCGTGGCGCTGTCAGGCCTCGGCGGCCTCGGCCTCGTCGTCTGCTTCGCCCTCGCCGTACAGGGACTCGACGGACTCCTCGCCGCGCTCGCGGACGGAGACGTTGAGCTGGGCGGTGTCGTCGGAGACCTCGCGGCCGCGGACGGTGACGCGCTTGCGCTCGCCGTCGTCGGTCGGGTTGAAGCCGGTGCCGCCGGTCAGCAGGACGTCCTGGAGGTCGCTGCCGGCGACGTCCTCGCGCATCGGCCGCCCGGCGGTGTCGCTGCCGCCCGTGATCTCGACCGTGTAGCCCTCGAGGTCGACTGCGCCGCCGTCGACCTCGTCGCCGATCTCGCGGCCGATGAAGCGGTTCGCGTCCTGTCCGTCGACCTCGCGCTGGTAGCTTCGCCCCGACTCGGGGTCGGAGACGACGACCTGGAACGTAGCCATGCGTGAAACGAGTCCGGCGTGATTCAAAAACCCGTCGAAGCCGCGAGCGGTCGAGTCACGCGGCGGCGGCGGTGATTCGAGGGAGTTCGCCGTACCGGAGCGGCCGATCGGGCCGGTACCCGGGCGAGGCCGCCGCGGACCGGCCACTCGCCACCCGAGCGTTGATGCGGCGGACCGCCCAACGACGAGGCGGATGGACCGCGAACTGCTGATGTTGCACCTCCGGCAGGCGTTCGGCGGGTCGCCAGCGGAGCGGCGCGCGGTCGCGCGGACGGCCGGCGACCTCGCGGACGCCGGCAAACTCGAGGCCGACCTCGGCGCGGAGCTGACGCCGGCGTTCGTCGTCGAACAGCTGGGGGACGCCCCCGAGGGGTCGCCCGCGGAGCGCTGGAACTGGTGGATGGGCGCGCTGGAGGCGAGCCACGGCGGCTACCGGCGGTTCCGCGTGCGGACGTGGGCGGACGGGGCGGACGGGGCGGACTAGAGGGAGCGCCGCCGGAACGCCGCGACGGCGGCGGCGAGGGGGACCGCGGTCCAGGCGGCGAGCGCGGCGGCGAGCGCCGTCGGCTCGAGGCTCGCGGTCTCGAGGACGCCGGCGATGCCGCCCGCGGTGGTGGGGATGCCGCTCAGGACGAGCACGCGGAACAGGTCCGCGGGGTTGAGCAGGACCGCCGCGCTGACCGCCCACTGCGGGAGGTCGAGCGTGGCGACGAGGCCGAGCGCGGCGAGGTCGTGGACGAGCACGAACCACACCCAGGTCGCGAGCACGGCGCCGAGCGCGTGGGTCTTCTCGCCGGCGAGCGTGGACGCGAGGACGCTCACGGCGAGGAACGCCAGCGCCGCGGCGACCGCCGACAGCACGACCGCCGCGTACGCCCCCAGCGCGCTCGCGCCCGCGTAGCGGACGAGGAGCGCGCCGCCGACCGCGAACCCGACGAGCATGCCGCCCCCGAGCGCGGCGGCGCGCCCGAGGTACTTGCCGACGACGACCGACGCACTCGAGAGCGGGAGCGCCGCGAGCAGCTCCAGGCTGCCGGACTCGTCGGCGCCGACGACGGCGTCGTAGCCGACCGCGAGCGCGGCCAGCGGCACGAGGTAGACGCCGACCTGCGCGAAGCTCGCGAGCACGGCGTCGACGCGCGCCGGCCCGACACCGGAGCCCCCGAGGAACACCAGCGACGCGGAGAACAGCGCGAACAGGACGGCGACGCCGACCGCCCACCGCCGCCGCACCGCGAGCCGGTACTCGCGGACGGCGACCTGCGCGGCGCCCACGGCGGTGCCGCGGAGGTCCACGCCGGCCGCGGCGTCGGTCTCGCCGACGGCCTCCCCGCCGATGCGGTCGGCGTGGTCGGCGTCGCGGTCGAGGCGGTCGGCGTGGTCGGCCTCCCGACCGAGGCGGGCGTCGACGCCGGAGGCGGCCTCCGTGCCGCCGTCCGTGGCGGGCCCGCTATCCGGAACGACCTCGTCGCCGCCGTCGGGAACGGACTCATCGTCGGTCATCGCCGCTCACCTCCGTCTGCCGCGAGGTGGACGCGGCGGTCGGCGCCGACGGTCTCCCGGAACACGGCCTCGAGGCCGGGTTCGGCGACCTCCACGTCCGCGACGTCGGCGGCGTCGCGGAGCGCGTCGAGGACGTCGAAGACGCGCTCGCGGCGGCACTCGAGGCGGACGCGGGGCGGGTCCGCGGTCGCGTCGACGACGCCGTCGACGTCGCCGATGCGGTCGGCGACCGCGGCGGGGTCGCCGGCGACCGTCGAGACCACGGAGACCGCGTCGCCGGCGGTCCGCCGGAGGTCCGCCACGTCGCCCTCGACGCTGACGGCGCCGTCGTCGAGGACGACGACGCGGTCGCAGAGCCGCTCGACCTCGGGGAGGACGTGCGAGGTCAGGACGACGGTGACGTCGGTCTCCCGGGAGAGCGCCGCCACGACCTCGTGGAAGTCGGCGACGCCGGCCGGGTCGAGGGCGGCCGTCGGCTCGTCGAGCAACAGCACGTCGGGGTCGCCGACGAGCGCGGTCGCGAGCCCGAGCCGGCGGTTCATGCCGTTCGAGTAGCCGCCGACCGCGCGGTCCGCGACGTCCGCGAGCCCCACGGTCGTCAGCACGCGCTCGACGCGGCGGGCGCGGCCGGCGACGCCGCGCACGCGAGCGTGGAAGTCCAGGACCTCGCGGCCCGTGAACGACGGCGGGAACCCCGCGCGCTCGGGGAGGTAGCCGACGCGCTCGCGGAGCGCGGTGTCCGCGGCCGGCGGCAGGTCCGCGACCGCGACGTCGCCGGCGTCCGGCGTCTCGTGGCCGACGAGCAGCTTGAACAGCGTGGTCTTGCCCGCCCCGTTCCGGCCGACGAGGCCGACCGTCTCCCCGCGCGCGACGCTGAGGGAGACGCCGTCGAGGGCGGTGACGGTGCCGTAGGTCTTCCGGACGTCTCGGAGTTCGATGTCACTCATAGTACTGCCTCCAGTCGTCGTGTGCCGGCGCGGCGAGCGGGTGGTGGTCGACGACGCCGGGCGTCTCCGCGAGCGGGACGCTGCGGCCGGCGAGCCGCACCGCGTCGAACGCCGGGCTGGACGCGAACACCTCCGTCGCCGGCCGGCTGCGGGTCAGCCGGTCGAGCGCGCCGGTCGCCTGGTACCGGACCTCGCTGACGCCGTCGTGGTCGACGTCGACCGGCCGCGCGTCGCTCCAGTAGTTCCCGCGGTCGCTGTCGTTCCACGCCACCCGCTCGCCGACGACCGCCTTCATCGCGTCGCCGTTCCGGACGAAGGAGTTGCCGTGGCCGCGCTCGCGGACGCTGCCGGCGGTGAGGTGGACGCCGACGTCGTTGGCGAGCACGAGGTTGTCCGCGATCGCGTCGTCCACGGAGTTGTACACGAACACGCCGTTCTCGTTGCCGACGAGGTCGTTCCCGGCGACGGTGGAGTGGTCGACCTCCTTGAGGAGCACGCCGTGGCCGCTCGTCCCCCTGTTGTCGAACGCGACGTTGTCCACGATCTCGAGGTCGTCGGAGACCATCAGCGCGTACCCGACGTCGTTGCCGAACGCGGTGTTGTTCGCGAGGCGGTTCCGGTCGGAGTACATGTAGTGGACGCCGTACCGGAGGTCCCAGAGCTCGTTCCCGCCGGCGCGGACGCCGCTGCTCCAGGAGAAGTAGACGCCGTCGCGGGCGTCCGTGACGCGGTTGTCGAGGACGCGCGCGTCGGTGGCGCGCCACAGCTGGATGCCGTTGCCGCGGTCGGACCGCCGCTCGACGCCGTCGCGACCGACGATGGTGGTGTTCTCGATGCGGGCGTCCGGCACGCCGTCCACCCAGACGCCGAACGTGGTGTCGGTGACGCGGGCGTCCGCGACGGTCGCGTCCGCGCCGTTCACCCAGACGGCGGCGTCCTCGTCTGCGGTGCTGTACCCGGCGTTCCGGACCCAGACGTCGCGGACGGTGACGCCGTCGGCGGCCACCGTGAGCACGTCCCCGGTCTCGTCGCCGGAGACGACCGCGTCGTCGGGCGACGCGCCAGCGACGGTGACGTTCGGCGTGTCGACGGTGACCGGGCCCTCGACGTGTCCGTCGACGCGGACGGTGTCGCCGGGCTCGGCGGCGTCGACGGCCGCCCGCAGGGAGTCGTACTGCCGGCCGTCGACGGACGCCGTCCCCTCGCCGGCCGGGCCGAGTGCCTCGCTCGGCGCGGGGAAATCGTACTCGTCGGGGACCGACCGGTCGAGCTCCAGGGCCGCCCGGCCGTCGGGCGGCCCGCCGGGCGCGGCGACCGCGGCGCCGACGCTCGCCACGAGGACGACGGCGGCCGCGACAGCGAACCCGGCCTCGAAGCGTTCAGCCACGGGCGGTCACCTCCCCGCCTCCGCGTCCCCCGTGCGCGCCGGGTCCTCGCCGGCGGGCTCCGTGTCGCCGCCGCGGCGGCCGACGCGCGCGGCCAGCGACCCCGCGACGTCCCGCGGCGTCGCGTCGCTGTCCCGGAAGAAGAACGCGACGACGAGCAGCGCCACGGCCGCCACCGCCACGTACGCGCCCAGCCCGAACCGGCTGTGGCTCGTGATGTTCGCCACCTGGTAGGACCCCCACAGCGGCGGCGTGAACCCCGAGACGCCCATCACGGGCGCGTCCGGGTCGAGCGTGTGGCCGGCCTGGTAGAGCCGGTACTGGATGTCCGCGAGCAGCACGCCGAACACCACCACGGTGCCGACGAGCTGGGCGGTGAGCCCGCGCTTCAGGCGCTCCGCGTCCGGCGCGAGCGCGACGAACGCCGCGCACGCCGACACCGCGACGAACGCCAGCGGCCCGAGCGACCACTCCGGCACGTCGACCGCACGCGGGTGTGGCTCGTAGTTCGGCTGCCAGTAGACGGGGTCGGGGTAGTAGAAGCCGATGTACTTGTTGAGGTTCGCCATCTCCACGTAGTCGCCGGCGATGCGCGGGTAGGCGTACAGCTGGAGGCGCAGCGTCGTGTCCGGGTACTGGACGGCGTCGACGGCGATGCGCCACATCGGGAACAGCAGCGCCGCGACGAACAGCGCCGCCGCCACCAGCGGGAGCCCGCGGCGCAGTTCGAGGAACGCCGACGCGTCCGGTTTCTCGTAGTCCATTGGGTGTCACCTGCCGGGGTTCGGGGGACGAACCACCGGTCGCGGCCGCGCGGGCCGCCGGCGGCGCACGCGCGCCGCCGGCACCCCTGACGGCCGCCGGTGTTCGCCGCGACCGCGGACCGGTCGTCGCAGGCCGACCGGGTCGTCGCGTGGACGACAGACGGGGAGTCAGTCGTCGCGTGGACGACAGACGGGGAGTCAGTCGTCGCGCGGTTCCACGAGCATCCGCGAGCGCATCTCCAGGTGGAGCGCGCTGCAGAAGTACGTGCAGTACACCCAGTAGACGCCCGGCTCGTCGGCGGTGAACGTCGCCTCGCGGGTGTCCTGGGGGGCGATGGCGAGGTGGACGTCGTGCTCGGGGACGGCGACGCCGTGGATGACGTCGCGGACGCCCTCGATGTTCGTGACGGTGAGCGTCACCTCGTCGCCCTCCTTCACGGTGAAGTCCTTCAGGCCGTACTCCGAGCGCATCGAGGACGTCTTCACCTCGACGGAGCGCTCGCCCGTGCGCTCGACCCTGGAGTTCTCCTTCGTGACGTACTCCTTCTCGCCCTCGTAGTCGGCCCGGTCCCACGTCGTCGCGGGGTCGAGCTTGTCGCGGTGCGCGAACACGCAGTCGTGGGGCTCGGGGTACGCCGGGTGGTCGGCGACCAGCTCCATCTCCGTGTCGCCCTGGCCGATGTAGATGAGCTGGTCGTTGTCCGGGTGGATCGGGCCGACCGGCAGGAACCGGTCCTTCGAGAGCTTGTTCAGGCTGACCAGCCACTCGCCGTCCGGGTCGACGGTCATCGCCTCCAGCGCCTGGATGTGGCCGGGGTTGTAGTGGACGTCCTGCTTCTCGACGACCGGCTCGCTGGAGCCGGTGTCGGCCTCGACGGCCGCCTCGATGTCCCACTTCGCGCACTGGGAGTCGATGAACAGCGACGTGTACGCGTGCCCGTTCCCGTCGAAGGTCGTGTGCAGCGGCCCGAGGCCGACCTTCGGCCGGCCGGCGACGACGTCCTCGGGGTCGCTGGACTCCTCGAGGGCGGCGATGTCGATCATCGTCACCGTCGGGGAGAGCTTCCCGGCGACGAACGCGTAGTCGCCGTCCGGGCCGACCTCCACGCAGTGCGGGCTCTTCGGCGTCGGGATGTACCGCACGATGGGGTCGTCGCCGCGGTTCAGGTCGCTGTCGCGGGTGCCGTCGACGATGGGGACGCCGTTGACCTCCTCGTACTCGCCGGCCTCGACGGCCTCCTCGATGGCGGGCACGTCGAAGGCCTTCACGTAGTCGCGGTCGTCGCGGGTCATCTCGGAGACCACGACGCCCTCCTCGTCGTTGTACGCCGAGGCGATGGCCCACCGGCCGTCCTTGTCGGTGTCGACGATGTCGAGGTTGCCGTCGACCTCGACCTGCCACTGGGTCTCCATCGACTCGGGGTCGACCGCGGAGAACAGCGACGTGTACTCGCCGGGGTCGTCGAGGTCGCGGCCGTCGTTCGGCAGCGGCGTGCGGAACTCGCCGTTCCCGAAGATGTAGCCCGTGTCCGGGCTCTGGACGGCGCAGCCGTGGATCGCCTGGACGTTCGGGACGTCCGTGATGGCGTCCGTCTCGAAGTACTTCAGGTTCACGCGGGCGATGCGGCCGTTGGCCTTGTCGTTCACCCAGAGGTACTCGCCGTCGTAGTCGCCGTCCGTCTCCGACAGCACGGGGTGGTGGTTGTCCCCCCACGTGTAGCCGCCGGACTCCGCGAGCAGTTCGGCGGTCTGGTCGTCGAAGCCGTAGCCGCGGCTGGCCTCCCTGTTGAACACGGGGATGCGCATCAGTTCGCGCATCGAGGGGATGCCGACGATGCGGATCTCGCCGGACTGGCCGCCCGACCAGAAGCCGTAGTACTCGTCGTGTTCGCCCGGCGCCACCTTGTGGTCGGGCGCCCCCGACTCCGAGGACTTCGCGGTGGTCGTGTTGCCGCCGCCGCCGACGAGGTTGCCGGAACAGCCCGCGAGCCCGGCCATCGCGCCGGTGGCGGCGCCCGCCTTCACGAAGTCCCGCCGGCCGAGTTCGAGGCCGGCGAGTTCCAGCGTGGTGTCCTCGTCGCCGCGGGGCGTCGGTTCGTCGACGTCAGCCAGCAGGTCCTCGAGTTGCCGTTCGTGGCGCTCGACGACGTCCGCGGGGTCGAGGGCGTCTCCGGACTCGCTGGGGTCGTCTGCCGCCATCTACACCACCCTGACGTAGCCGACCATCCCGTTCATCTCGTGGGGGATGCAGTAGTACTCGTACGTGCCGGTCGTCTCGAAGGTGTGCTCGTAGGTCTCGCCTTCCGGGACGTCGCCGCCCTGGTCGCTGTTGTAGCCGTCCACGGCGGCCTGCTCGGAGTCGTAGTCCCCGGACGCGAAGTACTCGGCGCCGTCCGGAATCGCGTCCTCGTAGGCCGTGACGGTGTGGCCGACCGCGCCCGTGGTCTGCCACGTGACCGTCGTGCCGGCCTCGACTTCGATGCGCGCTGGCTCGTAGACGAGCTCGTCGGTCATCTCGACCGTCGAGGTCTGCTCGTACTGTTCGCCGCCGCTCCCGGAGTCGCTCTCCGTGGTGGCGGCGGTCGTCTCGTCGCCACCGTTCCCGTCGCCGCCGTTCCCGTCGCCGTCACCCCCGCCGCCGGTACAGCCGGCGAGCGCCACCGCGCCGACAACGCCAGTGCTAGCGAGAACCCGTCGTCGTGTGTAGTGGTCCATTGTTGCCTCACCTCGGCGGTCACAGCCGGGTACACGTAAACCGGCGAGCAGGCTACAGCGACGCGGGAACGCGACCGAACATGTTGTCCGGTGGGTTGAGGGGAGCGGGTTGTGAAGTGCTCTCACGGGACGTGGAGGCCGCGCGTCTCGGCGCCGGCACGACAGCGAACCGGCGAACAGCCGCAGGTGCGCGCGCCCACACCGGCTGTGGGGCGCGCTCGCCGGCGACCCCAGGCACGTCCACGAACCCGTGGGGCGCGCTCGCCGGCGGCTGTGGGGCGTCCGCGTGCGGCGCGAACCGGTGGACGGAAACCCCGGCGCCCGCTACCGCGAGTATGGACGTGCGGTTCCTCGGCGGCGCGCGCGAAGTCGGCCGCAGCGCGATTCTCGTCGACGACTCGCTACTGTTGGACTACGGCGTGAAACCCGGGACGCCGCCCCGGTACCCCGTCGGCGACGTCGACCCGGACGCCGTCGTCGTCAGCCACGGCCACCTCGACCACGCCGGCGCCGTCCCCGCGCTCGTCGCCGGCGACCGCCGCCCGCCCGTGCACTGGACGCCGCCCACGCGGGACCTGACGCGCCTGCTCGCGAAGGACACCCTCAAACTCCAGGGCGCGAGCAGGGGCCCGGGCACCGGCAACGCGCGGGGCGGCCGCTACGACTGCCCGTTCACGCGCGCGGAGGTCGCCCGGCTCGGCGAGGTCTCCGAGCCGCACGGCTACGGCGAGCCGTTCGACGCGGCCGGCTACGAGGTCACGCTCTTCGACGCCGGTCACATCCCCGGGAGCGCGCACGTACTGGTGGACGACGGGGACACGCGGCTGTTGTACACGGCGGACTTCAACACCGAGGACCAGCGCCTGCTCTCGGGGACGACCGCCAGGCCGGACGCCGACGTCGTGATCACCGAGTCCACGTACGCGGACGTCGCGCGCGAGGACCGCGCGAGCATCGAGGACCGGTTCGCGACGGCCGTCCGGGAGACGGTTCGGGGCGGCGGCACCGCCGTCGTCCCCGCGTTCGCCATCGGCCGCACGCAGGAGCTCGCGATGGTCTGTCACGCCCACGACGTCGACTGCTACGTCGACGGCATGGGCGTCGCCGTCACGGAGCGCTTCAGGCGGACCAGCGAGTTCCTCCGGGACCCCGACGCCTTCCTCCGGGCGTGTGGGCACGCGCGCTTCCTCGATGCGTCCACGCGGGACGGCCAGCGCCGCCGCATCGCGGACGAGCCCACGGCCATCGTGACGACGGCCGGGATGCTCTCCGGCGGCCCCGCGATGACGTACGTGCCCGCGGTCGCGGGCAACCCCCAGCACCTCGTCGCGCTCACGGGCTACCAGGTCGCGGGGACGCCGGGACGGGAGCTCCTCGAGACGGGGAGCGCCGAACTCGGCGGCCGGCACCGCCGGGTCGCCGCGCGCGTCCGCGAGTTCGACTTCTCCGCGCACGCCGACCGCGACGGCCTCCTGGGCTTCCTCGAGGACTACCGCGGCAGCCGCGTGCTCGTCGACCACGGCGACCGCTGCGCGGACTTCGCCGCGGAACTGCGCGCGGACGGCTTCGACGCGAGCGCGCCCGAGCGCGGCGAACGCGTCGCGCTGTAGGACGCCTGGCGGCCGACAACGAGGCGGTCCGTCGTCGCTCGCGCCCGCCAGCCAGTGCTGGCGGGCTTTAGGGGATGACTGTCCCCCGCCTGCCAGTGCTGGCGGGCTCGAGGCGGTGGCTGGCCGTCGAACGCCGCCAGTGGGCAGCAGGTGGACAACCACAGCACCACCCGACAAGGTTGTTTACTATTAAATCCCTCGTTCCCCCGTACGTTGAAAGTGAAATGGGTAGGGTTTTCCTGCGCTAGCGTCTACGACGGTCGAAGACCCCCGTACGGCACCCCGATCCCCTCGACCCCATGAACACGCTCGCCGACTCACTGCTCGACTCCGCGACCGTGCTCGTCGCCGGCGACACCGACTGGACGGCGGCGGTCACCGAAGCGCTCGACGACCACACGACCGCGACCGTGCGGACCGCCGCGTCCGCCGCGGACGCCCACGACGCCGTCCGCGAGGGCGGCGTCGACTGCGTCGTCGCCGCGCAGGACCTCGGCGACGCGACCGGCATCGACCTCGTCGAACGCGTCCGCGACCGCGCCGTGACGCTGCCCGTCGTGCTCGGCGCGCGCGACGGCAGCGAGGCGCTCGCCAGCGACGCCGTCGCGGCCGGCGTCACCGACTACGTCCCCGTCGACGACCCGCTCGCGGACGCCGCCGCGACGCTGCTCGACCGCGCCGACCGCGCGCTCCGGTCCGCGAAGCGCGCCCGCACGAGGCGGGACCGCGCGCGCCAGTTCGACGCCATCTTCCACGACGACCGCACCGCGACGTGGGTGCTCGACCCCGACGGCAGCGTCGCGCGCGTCAACGAGACCGCGCGCGGCGCCGTCGACGCCGCGGTCGGCGATGTCGTCGGCGACGCGTTCTGGACGCTGCCGTGGTGGACGACCGAGGACGTCCGCGCGGACGTCCGGCGCGTCGTCGAGACCGCACTCGAGGGGCGGCTCGGGCACGCCGTCGTCACGCCGCCCGGCGTCACCGGCGACCGCGTCGTCGAACTGTCCGCGCGGCCGGTGACCGACGAGCGCGGCGACCTCGTGTCGGTCGTCGTCGAGGGCGTCGACATCACCGAGCGCGTCGACCTCGAGCGGGAGCTCCGGCAGTCCGAACAGCTCCACCGCGTCACCCTCAACAACATGACCGACACCGTCCTCATCGCCGACGAGGACGGCGAGTACACGTACGTCTGCCCGAACGTCCACTTCATCTTCGGGTACACGGCCGACGAGATCCGTGAGCTCGGCACCATCGAGGACCTGCTCGGCGACGACCTCTTCGACCGCGAGGAGCTCGCCGAGCGCGGCGTCCTGAAGAACATCGAGTGCACGGCCACCGACAAGGCCGGCCGCGAGCACACGTTGCTCGTGAACGTCCGCGAGGTCGACATCCAGGACGGCTCGCTGCTGTACAGCTGCCGGGACGTCACGAAGCGCAAGCAACGGGAGGACGCGCTCGCCACCCTCCAGGAGACCGCCCGCGAGTTCCTCTACGCGGAGACCCACGGCGAGATCGCCCAGCGCGTCGTCGACGACGCCGCGGGCGTACTCGACCTCGACGCCAGCGCGGTCTACCTCCTCGACGCGGCGACCAACGACCTCGAGCCCGCGGCGCACTCGCAGGCGATGCGGGACGCCCACGGCCCGCTCCCGGCCGTCCACGCCGACGGGCAGACGCTGCCGAGCCACTGCTTCGTCGCCGACGAGTCGCTGTACTTCCCGGACGTCCACGACGCCGACCGGCTCGCGAACCCCGCGACGGACCTCCGGAGCACGCTGTACGTGCCGCTGGGCAACCACGGGGTGTTCGTCGCGGGCTCGTCGGCCGTCGACGACGTCGACGACGTCACCCGGGAGCTCGCGGACCTGCTGGCGGCGACCGCGGAGGCCGCCCTCGACCGCGTCGACCGGGAGTCCCGGCTGCGCGAGCAGGACCGCGAGCTCCAGCGCCGCAACGACCAGCTCACGGCGCTCAACCGCATCAACGAGACCATCCGCGAGATCGACCAGGCGCTCGTGCAGGCCGAGACCCGCGAGGAGATCGACCGCACGGTCTGCGAGCTGCTCACCGGCGAGGACCGCTTCCAGTTCGCGTGGGTGGGGACCGTCGACGACGCGACGGGCGCGGTCGAACCCAAGGCGTGGGCCGGCGACGGGGACGGTTACCTCGACGCGAGGCCGGCGCGCGTCGACGACGAGCGCGCCGAGCCGGCCGCGCGCACCGCCGCGACCGGCGAGGTGACGCTCGTGTCGAACGTCGCCGCGGACCTCCGCTCGGCGCCCTGGCGGTCGGACGCGCTCGCGCGGGACTTCCTGTCCGCGCTCAGCATCCCGCTGTCGTACAACGACATCACGCACGGCGTGCTGACGGTGTACGCGTCCGCGCCGGACGCCTTCGACGACACCGTGCGGACGGTCCTCGCGGAGCTCGGCGCGACCATCGCGTCCGCGATCAGCGCCAGCGAGCGCAAGCGCGCGCTGCTCACGACGACGACGACCCGCGTGGAGTTCGCCGTCGAGGACCCGTCGTTCGTGCTGGCGCGGCTGGCGCGCGCGGCGGACTGCGCGCTGTCCTACGAGGGCGGCGTCCAGCAGACCTCCGAGGGCAGCTACGTGTTCGTCACCGTCGAGGACGCGCCCGTCGACGCGGTCGCTGAGGCGGCCGCGGACCTCGTCGCGGTGGAGGACGCGCGCGCGGTGAGCGGCGGCGACGCGGGCGGCGTGGTGCGGCTGTGGCTCTCGGAGTCGTTCCTCCCGACGGAGCTGGCCGACCACGGCGCGGTGCTGCGCAGCGTCGACGCCACGCCGACGGCGACGACGCTGACCGTCGACGTCCCGGGGAGCGTCGACGCCAGCCGCGTCGGCCGGTTCGTCGACGACCGGTTCGCGGACGCCGAGCTCACCGCCAAGCACACCCGCGAGCAGCCCTCCGAGCGCGGGTTCTACGCGTCCGTCCTCGACAAGCTCACCGAGCGCCAGCTGGAGGTCGTCGAGACCGCCTACTACAGCGGCTACTTCGAGTCGCCGCGGCGGTCGACGGGCGAGGAGGTCGCGGCGTCCCTGGGCGTCTCCGCGCAGGCGTTCTACCAGCACGTCCGCACCGTCCAGCGGAAGCTGTTCGCCGCGCTCGTCGACGACCACCTCCCGGTCGCGACCGCCCACGGCGACTGACTTGGACTGTCAACCCCCCTCCAGCAGCGAGGTTTGGTGGCCAACCAGGACGTATTCCCTTATATGCTCATTACGGATTGGTAGAGTACCCGCGGTGACCGCGCCGGTGCTCGTCCAGCCATGAGAGACGTCGACCAGACCCAGGCCGAGGAATCGCCCTACGAGTGCTTCGAGTGCGGGAGTATCGTCGTCGCGGAGTCCCACCCCGGCGAGTGCCCGGACTGCGCCGGCGAACTCCGCAACCGCCGCACACCCATCGAGTGACATGGCGTCGAGCACGACGACCCACGACGAGGCAGCCGACGAACAGCCCGAACCGGAGTCCGCCCTGCAGACCGCGCGCCGCCAGCTCCGGCACGCCGCCGACCACCTCGACATCGACGACAACATCGTCGAGCGGCTCCAGCACCCCAACAGCGTCCACGAGGTGACCGTCCCCGTCGAGCGCGACGACGGCACCGTCGAGGTGTTCACGGGGTTCCGCGCCCAGCACGACAGCGTCCGCGGCCCGTTCAAGGGCGGCCTGCGCTACCACCCCGAGGTCACGCGCGACGAGTGCGTCGGCCTCGGCATGTGGATGACCTGGAAGTGCGCGGTGATGGACCTGCCGTTCGGCGGCGCGAAGGGCGGCGTCGCGGTCAACCCGAAGGCGCTCAGCGACGGCGAGAAGGAGCGCCTGACCCGGCGGTTCGCCGAGGAGATCCGCGAGGTCATCGGCCCGACCGTCGACATCCCGGCGCCCGACATGGGCACCGACCCGCAGACGATGGCGTGGCTGATGGACGCCTACTCGATGCAGGAGGGCGAGACCATCCCCGGCGTCGTCACCGGCAAGCCCCCCATCGTCGGCGGGAGCAAGGGGCGTGACGGCGCGCCCGGCCGCAGCGTCGCCATCATCGCCCGGGAGGCCGTCGACTACTACGGGAAAGACCTCGGGGAGACGTCGGTCGCCATCCAGGGGTACGGGAGCGTCGGCGCGAACGCCGCGCGCCTCCTCGACGACTGGGGCGCGAACGTCGTCGCCGTCAGCGACGTCAACGGCGGCATCTACGACCCCGACGGCCTCGACACCCACTCGGTCCCCACCCACCACGAAGAGCCCGAGGCCGTGATGGGGCACGAGGCCCCCGAGACGGTCACCAACGGGGAGCTGCTGGAGCTCGACGTCGACGTGCTGATCCCGGCCGCCGTCGGGAACGTCCTCACCGCGGACAACGTCCACGACGTGCGCGCGGACATCGTCATCGAGGGCGCGAACGGTCCGACGACCAGCACCGCCAGCGAGGTGTTCGCCGAGCGCGGCATCCCCGTCGTCCCGGACATCCTCGCGAACGCGGGCGGCGTCACCGTCTCGTACTTCGAGTGGCTGCAGGACATCAACCGCCGCGCGTGGTCCCTGGAGCGCGTCAACGAGGAACTCGAGGCAGAGATGCTCGCGGCATGGAACGACGTCCGCGCGGAGTACGAGGCCCGGGACGTCACGTGGCGGGACGCCGCGTACATCGTCGCGCTCTCCCGCGTCGCGGAGGCCCACGAGACCCGCGGCCTCTGGCCGTAGTCACCGCCGCGCCGCCCGCGCGCGGAGCGCGCTCGCCACGAGGTACGCGAACGCGAGCGCCCCCAGGACGCCGACCGCGGCGCCCGCGGCGACGAGCCGGTCGCCGCCGCCGAGCCGGCCCGCTGCTTCTGTCCACAGTCCCGCGGCGAGCGCGACCAGCGACGCCAGCGCCGCGCGGTCGCCGCTGTACGGGAACACGCCCACGGTCGGCGGGTAGAACTGGTAGGTGACGCCGACGACGCTCAGGCCGAGCAGGCCGAGCACGTTCAGCCGGAGGTGCGCGAGCACGGGCCCGGCGGTCGGCGCGACGTGCCCGAACGCGAACCCGACGCCGAGCGCGACGCCCGCGAGGCCGCTGAGGACTGCCGCGAGCACGCCGCGGAAGCCGACGCGGTCGCGGTCGGTCCGGACGGAGAGCACGAGGTAGGCGGCGGCGAAGCCCGCGACGGCGACGGCCTCGAGCGCGGCGCCCGCGGCGAACACCGGTCCGCTCGCGAAGCCGGCGACGAGGAGCGCGGGCCCGAGCAGGCCCGCGGGGAGGACGACGGCGACGAGCCAGAACGGCGGCGCGGCGACGAGGAACCGCGGGAGCAGGCGGAAGCCCACGGCGAACAGCAGGCCGAGCGCGCCGCCCGCCGCGACCAGGTGGGCGGCCGCCGGGAAGCCGACGCCGGCGAGCGCGGGGAGACCGAGGGCGACCGCGGCGGTCTCGTAGGCGCCGGCGGCGAGATAGGCGAGCGCGACCGGCATCGCGGCGTTCGCGAGGCGGTCGACGCGCTCGCGGTGCTCGTTCGCCTCGCCCGTCCCGGTCTCGGCGCCCGCGAGGTTGCCGCGGATGGTCCACGCGAGCACGCCGAGGGACGCGAGCACGCCGGCCGCCCACAGCGCCGCGCCGGCGGCGGCGAGCGCGTCCAGGTCGGCGACGGCGCCGACGGCGAGGCCGGCGGCGCCGACTGCCGTCAGCGGGAGCGTCGCGAGGGGGGCCCGCGGCGCGGCGAGCGCGCGGTCGAAGTACGACGGCACGAGCGCGTACGCCTTCCCGAGGAGGACGTGGACGACGAACCCGTGGACGCCCAGGAGCGCCAGCGCCGTGCGGGCGGCCGCCAGCCAGCCGACGGCGGCGGCGAGGACGGCGGCCTGCCACGCCAGGAGGTACGCGACGCCCGCGGCGACGAACCACCGCGAGCCCCTCGACGCCGTCGCTGCGGCCATGGGCGTGTGCTCCGGCGCCGCGGCGAAAAACCCACCGCCGGACGCGTTCGCCGACGGGGCGTGCTATCTACCCACACGGATAACCGCGAGCGGCGCGTCTGTCCGAACATGGTCGACATCACGCAAACGGAACGGGACGCGCTCCACGAGCTCCAGCTCGGCGTCGAACACGTCTACCGCGCGTACGGCCACCTGCTGGCGTTCCACCACAGCCTCGGCCGCGGCATGGACCACCTCGCGGAGGCCGAGTCGCTGTTCCGCGCCGCCGGCCACGACGGCTACGCCGACCGGCTCCGCGACCGCCACCTCCCGGCGGGCGCCGTCGGCGACCGGTGGAGCTACGAGCTCGTCGAGGACTTCCGGCACGGCCTCCTCGCGGCCGTCAGCGACTTCGAGAACGCGGTCCGCGAGGACGTCGCCGGCGGCGTCGAGCACGTCGCCGAGCGCGAACAGCAGCGCCGGTGGCGCGCGCGAGCCAGACGCGACGAGTGACCGGTCCGCGAGTGATCAGTCCGCGACGCGGTCGGCGTACGACGCCAGTTCGGCCGCCAGCTCGCGGGCTTCGGCCGCGGAGAGCGCGAGGCGGTCGGCGTGCGCGGGCACGCCGTCGGCCGCCGTGTTGTCCAGTTCGAACTCGAGCACGACGCCGTCGCCGTCGTCGGCGCGCGTCACGTTGACAACGGCGGGCGCGTCCGTCCGCCAGCCGTGGCCCTCCAGTTCGCCGTCCAGCAGCGTGAACGTCGTGTACGCGTTCACGGAGACGATGCGGTCGGCCATCTCAGTCGTCCGCCGAGATCGGCTCGCCCTCGCCGTCCGTCGGCGCCGGACTCTCGTCCATGCCGTCGTCGTCGGCGTACGGGTACCACGTCGTCTTCGTGTTGTGCATGTAGGGGTCCTCGTAGCTCGTCTCCTCGGGGTCCGCGAGGCCCTGGAGTTCGTCCTCGTCGCGGGCCGCGACGAACTCCCGGAACGTCTCCTCGCCGTCGCGCTCGGCCTCGTAGGCGTCGAGGAGGTTCCGGATGTAGCCCGGCACCTCGTCGGCGGGCACGCGCAGTTCCACCCAGTCGGCGAACCGCGGCTGCTCGCCGAGCCCGCCGCCCAGGCCGACGTCCAGCGCCTCCACGGGCTCGCCGTCCTTCCGCGTCTTCATGCCGCGCAGGCTCACGTCCGCGATCTGGGGCTGCGCGCAGGACGCCGTACACCCCGAGAGGTGAACGTGGAAGTCCGTCACGCCCGCCGGGACGTCGACGTTGTCCCTCAGCCAGCGCGCGTACCGCACCTGGCGGTTCTTCGTCTCCACGATGGACAGCGAACAGTACTCGGTGCCCGTGCAGGCGACCGAGCCGCGCATGAACGGGTGGGGGTCCGGCGAGTAGTCCTCGAGGAGGTCCTCCGCGAGGAAGTCCTCGAGGTCCGCCTCCGGAACGTCCGTCACCACGACGTTCTGGCGCTGGGTCAGCCGGACCTCGCCGCTGCCGTACTCGTCGGCGAGCTCGGCGAGCTCGGAGACGTCCTCGACGCCCATCCGCCCCACGAGGACGTTCAGGCCGACGTAGTAGTCGCCGTCGGGCTGCTCGTGGACGCCCACGTGGTCGCCGTGCTCGTCGCCGCCCGCGTTGTACGTGTACGACTCCCGGAGGTCCTCGCCCGCGGACTCGAGCTCCCAGTCGACGTACTCCGCCTGGAGGACGCGGCGCACCTCCGCCGCGCCCCACTCGTCGACGAGGAACTTCATGCGGGCGCTGTACCGGTCCTCGCGGTCGCCGTGGTCGCGGAACAGCCGCGACACCGCGCCCGCCAGGTCGACGACCCGCTCCTCGGGCACCCAGACGTCGACGTCCCGGGCGAACCGCGGCTCCTTGCGCGCGAGGCCGCCGCCGACGCGGACGTTGAACCCGAGCTCGCCGTGCTTCTCCGCGGGCTCGAACGCGAGGTCGTTGATGTCGCCCTGCCCGCAGCCCTCGTCGCAGCCCGTCACCGAGACCTTCCACTTCCGGGGCAGGTTCGCGTGCTCGTCGTTGCCCTTGAACGTCTCGTGGAGCTCCCGCGCGACCGGCCACGCGTCCACGTGCTCGTGGGTGTCCTTCCCCGCGACCGGACACCCGACGACGTTCCGCCAGGAGTCACCGCAGGCCTGCTGGGCCGAGAGCCCGTTCGCCTCCAGCCGCTCGAAGAGCTCGGGGACGTCCTCCAGTTTGATCCAGTGCAGCTGGATCGACTGGCGGGTCGTCCAGTCGCAGTACGCCGCGCCGAACTCCGGGTTGTCGACGGGGCCGCGCGCGTACTCGTCGGCGACCGCCGCGACCGTCTCCAGCTGCCCGGGCTCGAGGACGCCGTTCGGCGTCCCGACACGCAGCATGAAGTACGACTCCTGGCCCTTCCGCTGGTGGTACAGCCCCCACCACTTGAACCGCTCGAACCACGCGTCCCGCTCGTCGTCCGGGATCGACTCCCAGCCCGCCTCCGCGAACTCGAAGAGCCGCTCCCGTATCTCCTCGCCGTAGAGCTCGTCCTTCCAGCGCTCGACGTCCGTTGGCATACGCGTCCAGTCGGGCGTCGGCCTTACGTAGGCGCGCTTGCCGTCAACGTTGCCCGCCTCGATCCGACGGCGGCGAACGTCGCCGCGACCGGCGAACCCCCGAGACGGCCGCGAACCCCTCGTCGGTCACCTTCCCCACGGGCAGCCAGGGGGTCGTCCCGGCCGCCCCGCAGGACACGCAGTGCCCGTGCGCCCGCGCCTCCACGCGCCGGCCGTCCGCGCCCACGTCCGCGAAGGCCTCCACCGCGAGCCACGCCGGCGCGCACGAACAGAACGAGTCCGCGACCGGCCACACCTCGCTGACCCCGGCAGCGCGGTCGTCGTTCACGCTCACCCACGCGGCGTCGTCGAGCAGTCGCAGTCGCGTCGCCATACCCCCGGTTGGCGGCGCCGCCACCTCCCCGCGTCGGCGCTGGCAACGCCTGCCCGTCGTCGCGGACGCCGTCAAAGCTCGCCCCTACCCGCCAGCGCTGGCGGGCGTTGCGGCCGAAGCGAGCGTTATACGGGCCGGACGCCAACGACCGCCCATGCCAGAGGAAGCGCGCGGCCGACGCCAGCACGCCTCCGCGGACGCCGCCCCCGAACTGTTCGACGACGAGGAGGTGGCCCGCGAGTGAACGACCACGCAGACCCCGACGGGCGCGGCGACGGCGAGACCGACGCCGACGGCGACCGCGACCGCGACGACGCCCACCTCGCGGGCGTCGAACCCGGCGCCGGCTGCACAGAGATCTGGGAGCACCTCTCCGAGCGCCGGAGCGGCGGCGCCGACGAGGAGGAATAGGTGTTTTACGCCCCAGCCCGCTACGTCCCACTATGACAGACGACCGCCGCCCGCCGACGGACCGCGAGTCGCCCGTCGGCGAACCGGTCGTCCGCGGCGACGAGCGCGTCACCGGCGACCACGCCAGCGACGCCGTCGCGTTCGACCCCGGCGACCCCGACAGCGTCGCGGACGCCGCCGCGACCGTCGGCGCGTTCGCCCGCGACGAACTCGGCGACAGCCACCTCTTCATGCTCCGCGGCGCCGCCGCCTGCGCCGCGCTCGTGCGCGCGGAGAACTCCTACAAGGCCGCCGCCGAGCGCGCCGACGGCGACGTCGGCGTCTCCTTCATCCGGAAGTGGGCCCGCGTCCACGACCTCCCGCGGGCCGTCCGCGAGCACGTCGCCGCCGGCCACGTCCCGCCGACCGCCGCGAAACACATCGCGCGCGTCGGCGGCGACGACCGCTACCTGCTCGCGTGGGCGGTCGTCGACAACGACCTCACCGTCCGCGACGTCCGCGAGGCGGCCAGCGCCGTCAACGGCGGCGAGGACCTCTCGGCCGTCCTCGAGTCCCTGGGCGTCACGCCCGGCGAACTCGCCGTCGAACTCCCCTCGGACGTCTACCGCGACCTCCGCCGACACGCCACCGTCGCCGACCGCGACCCCGACGACGTCGTCGCCGACGCGCTCCGCGAGTACCTCTGAGGCCGACTGCCGCGAGTCGCTCCCGGACGTGCACGGTCTCGGCGCGCGGACGCCGCGGCGTCCTCGCCGCCCACGGACGCCAACGCCACCAGCGCGGACGCGTGCTCCCGCAGGTCGTCCACACCCAGGCGTCCACTGACGCCCGCGTGAGGCTTTCGCTGGATGGTAAACGTTTAACCGCGGCACGCCCGACGTCACACCGAGGGCCGATAGCTCAGTTCGGCAGAGCGTCTGGCTTTTAACCAGACGGTCGGGGGTTCAAATCCCTCTCGGCCCGTCCAGGGCGGAGAGCGTGCGGGAGGACGCGTGCCGGACGCGACCGTCGCGAGCTTTTTCGCGGTCCGACGCGAGGTGCGTGCATGGACTGGCTGACGGTCGACGACGCCGTCACGAGCGAACGCGAGTTCTACCTGCTCTGGGGTGGCGCGGCGCTCGCGTACGGCGGCGGCGACGTCGTGACGACCGTGGCGCTCGCCTTCTACGCGCCCGGGCTACAGGAAGGCAATCCAGTCGTCGCCACCGCGGTCGACGCGTTCGGCCTCGGCGGCCTCGTCGCCGCGAAGCTCGCCGTGTTCGCGTGCTGTCTCGCGCTCAGCGTGTACGCGATGCACGCCTGGCGGGACCGCGTCAGCTACGCGTTCCCGCCGCTGCTGCTGGCCGCCGTCGGCGCCGCGCTCACGGCGCTGAACCTGCGGCTGCTCGTCGGCTAGGCATCCACTACTGCGTGTGGACGAGCCAGCCCAGGCCCGTCCCCACGGCCGCCGTCGCCAGCGCGCCGGCCACCTGGAGCACCGTCACCGCGGCGCTGTTGCTGTGCTGCCACGGCATCCCGACCAGCGTCCCCACGCCGACCAGCACCAGGAACGCCGCGACCAGCACGCCGTACGCGTCCAGCGAATCGGCGAACACGTCTCGCATGCTCGAGGCCTCGCCAGCGAACACGGTAAGCCTGACGGAACGACGCGGCCCGCCGAGACCGAGAGAACCAGACGACGTCAGTACCGCGACGGCATGAACGCCAGCATCACCAGCAGGGACGCCGCCATCCCGCTCAGGATGACGATCCCCCAGAGGCCGTTCATGCGCTCGTGGAACGTCCGCTGGGCGGCCGCGTCGGACTCGTAGTCCGCGTAGTCCGTCGTCAACTCCATCGTCCCGTCGCCCGGGAAGTGCGCGAGGTACGGCGTCTCACCGACCGTCGTGTTCTCGCCCTCGTCGAAGCTCAACTCGTTCGTCCGGGGCGCGAACCACTCGACGGTCACCTCCGACTCGGTCACCGCGGCCACGCGCGTCTCGTTGTCGTTGTCCGGTCGCTCGAAGCGGTCGCCCACCTCGAACTGGTGGACGGTCGGCTCGTCCAGGTACTCGTCGCGCTCGACGAGGCGGCGCTCGCCGTCCTCCTCGACGATGACGTACGTCGTCCCGTTGTCCTCGACGGTCGGCCGGTCGACCTCCTGGACCTCGCGGAGCTCGAACGCCTCGTACTCCTCCTGGTCGGGTATCACCACGGTGTAGTT
Source organism: Halobacterium yunchengense (assembly GCF_037031165.1). Lineage (NCBI taxonomy): Archaea > Methanobacteriati > Methanobacteriota > Halobacteria > Halobacteriales > Halobacteriaceae > Halobacterium > Halobacterium yunchengense. Next base: position 781,864 of record NZ_JAYEZL010000001.1, read on the forward strand.
GTCACCCTGGTAGGTCACCGTGTCGTTGGCCCCCAGCGTCTCTGTGTACCGCGCCGACTCGTTCACCCACGTCGCCGCCGCCGACGACTCACCGAGGTCGGTGACGTTGTACGTCGTGCCCTCGATCGTCGTCTCGCCCGTCGAGACCTTGTAGTCCGGATCGCTCAGTTCGATGTCCGGCTGCTGGGCGACGCCGATGTACGAGTACGCGCCTGCCGCCAACAGGAGGAACACCGCGACGGACACCGTCGCAGCACGTCGTTGCATACCAGAAGCCAGGAGAGGGCGTCGTATAATCGTTACTTTCCGGCGCCAGCGGCCCGCCGACCGTCCCCGTCGCGGCAATCCGACGGGCGTCCGCCCGTCCGTCGACGCGCGAACGCGTCCCTCGACGATCCGTGGACCGCGCTCACCGGACTCGAAACGGAACAGGATGAGAGCCAAGGGCCGGATTTGAACCGGCGGTGGGCGGCTCTGCAGGCCGCTGCGTTAGGCCGGACTCTGCCACCTTGGCACTACGTCGTCGTACTTCGCTCGCGCGTTTAAACGTAGCGGTCGCCAGTGTCGCCACTCCGCGCGAGAAATGCAGACAGCCCCGAACAGCGCGACAGCTGTTCGAGGCTGAATGAGAGTATGAATGGCAGGCGGCGAACCGGATTTCCCAGAGGCTCGCGCACTCCAGTACTGACCGGAACGCAGGCGGGCTTATCTTCCGTGTTCGGGATGGGTACGGGAGTTGCCCCGCCGCTGTGGCCGCCTTAATACCGACCGACGGAATCGAACCGTCGCTCCCGGCGATCCGGGACACCAGTGTCGGCGGACGTCCGCGTGTAAGTGCAATCCAGTTAACGCCTGGACTCGACCACGTCTGTGGTTGAGTGCATGAGTGTGTGGCGTCGGTCTGTTAGTGCTCGCGGGCTGAACGTCTCGTTGCCTCGACGCGTACACCCCGAGTCTATCGAACTCGTGTTTTACGAGTGACCTCGACGGTGCCTCTTTTCCAGGTGGGTTTCGGGCTTAGATGCATTCAGCCCTTACCCCGTGGTGCGTAGCTGCTCGGCACGTGCCCTCTCGGACAACCGATACACCAGTGGCACCCGTCCGTAGTTCCTCTCGTACTATACGGACGTTCCTGTCAGGCACCATAACACCCCCAATAGATAGCAGCCGACCTGTCTCACGACGGTCTAAACCCAGCTCACGACCTCCTTTAATAGGCGAACAACCTCACCCTTGCCCGCTTCTGCACGGGCAGGATGGAGGGAACCGACATCGAGGTAGCAAGCCACCCGGTCGATATGTGCTCTTGCGGGTGACGACTCTGTTATCCCTAAGGTAGCTTTTCTGTCAGCAATGGCCCGCATCAAGCAGGCTCATTGGTTCGCTAGACCAGGCTTTCGCCTCAGCGTCCCTCGTTGTGTAGGACACTGTCAGACTACCTTTTGCTCTTGCGCTCTTCTCCGGGTCTCCGACCCGGATGAGGTAGCCTTAGGGCGCGCTCGATATCTTTTCGAGCGCGTACCGCCCCAGTCAAACTGCCCGGCTACCGGTGTCCTCCTCCCGGAGTGAGGGTCACAGTCACTGACGGGTAGTATTTCACTGATGACTCGGCGACGTGCTGGCGCACGCACCTGTGTAACGTCTCCTACCTATGCTGCACATCAGCGACCGTGTCCCAGCGACAGCCTGCAGTAAAGCTCTATAGGGTCTTCGCTTCCCCTTGGGGGTCTCCAGACTCCGCACTGGAACGTACAGTTCACCGGGCCCAACGTTGGGACAGTGAGGCTCTCGTTGATCCATTCATGCAAGCCGCTACTGAAGCGGCAAGGTACTACGCTACCTTAAGAGGGTCATAGTTACCCCCGCCGTTAACGGGTCCTTCGCCCCATTGTACTGGGTGTTCAGATACCCGCACTGGGCAGGATTCAGTGACCGTACGCGTCCTTTCGGATTTGCGGTCACCTATGTTGTTATTAGACAGTCGGAGCCTCCGAGACACTGCGACCTGCCCGATTGCCGGGCAGGCATCCCTTATCGCGAACTTACGGGACTAACTTGCCGAATTCCCTAACGTCGGTTGTTCCCGACAGACCTTGGCTTTCGCTGCCAGAGCACCTGTGTCGGATCTCGGTACGGACACCGTACTCGTCTTTTCACGGGCCCCAGGTTGACTCGAGTTTCCCTGTCCCGCCGTTCGTCCGCTTCCTGCCATTACGGCTTCCACGGACTTGGACGGTTCGACCGGGCGATGGCCCGGCTCGAGCTACCCCGAGGCGTCGACTTTCACTGTACGGTGGCACGGGAATATTAACCCGTTTCCCTTTCGACCCGTTCGAACTACGACGGGCCTTAGGACCGGCTAACCCTCGGCTGATCAGCATTGCCGAGGAACCCTTGCTCTTTCGGCCGTCGGGGTTCTAACCCGACTAACGCTGCTACTATGGCCAGGATTTTCGTCCCCATTCGGTCCACTCGAGCTCTCGCCCGAACTTCCGCCCGAACAGAGTGCCAACCTACTGGATCGCGCTGTTACGCACGCCGTCAGGTCTCGGTGGTGAACTTGAGCCCCGATCATTTTAGGCGCCCCGAACCTCGGCCGGTAAGCTGTTACGCTTTTCTTGGAGGGTAGCTGCTTCTAAGCTCACCTCCCGGCTGTCTAGGGCTCGGGACCACCTTCAATCGCACTTAGCTCACACTTTGGGACCTTAACCTAACTCTGGGTTGTCTCCCTCACGGTGCACAGGCTTACCCCGCACACCGGATTCCCTGCGTCCACGGCGTTCGTAGGTTCGGAGTTTGACAGGGAGGCCAACTCCTCTCGGAGTTGGACCTCCCAATCGGTCGCTCTACCCCACGAACTACCTCGGCAGAGGTCATGCTTCGACATGTTTCGGTTGGAACCAGCTGTTGCCCGGTTCGATGGGCCTTTCACCCCTACACGTAGGTCACGGGAGGGTATTGAAAGACACCAACCCTAACAGGCCTCCACATGGCTTTCGCCATGCTTCACCTTGCCCACGCGTAGATCACCGGGTTTCGGGTCGTGCCCGTTTGACTCCCCGCGCTTGAACACGGCGGCCCTCACGCGAAGCGCTGCGGCCATGTCGGTTTCCCTGCGCCTCCCCGGATACTCCGGTTAGACTCGTCAAACAGGCACACTCCCTGGCTCGTTTTTCAAAACGTACGACGGAACATCGGCTCCTCACAGGTCCTACTGCAGGCTCGCGCCTGCCTCGTTCCCAGTGAGGCCTTTCATGCCCCGTCGCTCCATCGCCACCTGATTTCAAGCCCTATTTCACCCCCCTTTGTGGGGTGCTTTTCAGCGTTCGTTCACACTACTTGTTCGCTATCGGTCTCGGAGAGTACTTAGTCTTGGCAGTCGATGCCTGCCATCTTCACGAGGGATTTCCAACCCCCGCTACTCTGGAGCTGACTCACGCCCTACTTGTCCACGGTACGGGGCTGTCACCCTGTATCGCGCTCCGTTTCAGGAGACTTCGCGTGAACGTTCAGGCGATGGTCGTCAGTCCGAACACCACATTGCCCAGAAGGCTTCGGTTTGGACTGGGCCGCGTTCATTCGCCATTACTAACGGCGTCCCATTCGGTTTCTCTTCCTGGCCGTACTGAGATGTTTCAATTCCGGCCGTTCCCCATTGCGCGCAGCAATTGCGGTGGGGATTCCCATTCGGAGATCCTGAGTTCTTCGCCTCCGTGCGGCTCCCTCAGGCTTATCGCAGCTTGGCACGTCCTTCGTCGGCATCCGAGCCGAGCTATCCACCAGGTGGCACAGTAGCCACGTTGGATGGTCGTCGACTGCAGAACAGTCGACGATGGTACTCAACCACACGAAGTGGTCGAGGTTGTTGGCGGTGAAGCCAACGACGATGCTCACCACTGTGGGTGAGCGCTGTCGAGTCACGGATGTGACCGACAGTCGGTACTCGACCACGGCGGTCGAGTCCAGTGAGCGCCTGGATTGCACTTACACGCGGTCGTCATCGCACGTCCCCATGGTGACTGAGGAGCGTACATCGACCCTTCCCGCCCGCGCTCTCGCGGGGCGGTGCATCAGTCGTGCTTGGGACTCATCGTATCCCCGTTTCCCACTTAAGGGACACGGTTTTCGATGACTCCCGAGCGGGATGGACCCACTGGGATTCGAACCCAGGGCATCCTCCTTGCAAAGGAGGCACTCTACCACTGAGCTATGGGCCCACCTCCCGGCTGGGAGGTTCGTTAGCCTTGATGGTTTGTAGGTGTCCAACTGGTCACGGCGGCGTCGAGGTCGCTGTGGGCCGAGGCTACGCCCCGGTCCCGTACGTTAGGAGGTGATCCAGCCGCAGATTCCCCTACGGCTACCTTGTTACGACTTAAGCCCCCTTGCGGAGCCCAGATTCGACCGGCGTCTGCCGGCCTCATCCGAACCCCACTCGGGTGCTTTGACGGGCGGTGTGTGCAAGGAGCAGGGACGTATTCACCGCGCGCTTCTGACACGCGATTACTACCGAATCCAGCTTCATGAGGGCGAGTTTCAGCCCTCAATCCGAACTACGACCGAGTTTAGGAGATTAGCGCCTCCTCTCGGAGTTGCATCCCATTGTCTCGGCCATTGTAGCCCGCGTGTTGCCCAGCTCATTCGGGGCATACTGACCTACCGTTGCCCGTTCCTTCCTCCGCTTTGGCAGCGGCAGTCCCCCTAATGTACCCAGCTACCCAGAGGGTACTGCTGGCAATTAGGAGTGCGGGTCTCGCTCGTTGCCTGACTTAACAGGACGCCTCACGGTACGAGCTGACGGCGGCCATGCACCTCCTCTCAGTAGCGTCGGGTAAGGTCATCAACCTGACCGTCATTACTACTGTCGGAGCTGGTGAGATGTCCGGCGTTGAGTCCAATTAAACCGCAGGCTCCTCCGGTTGTAGTGCTCCCCCGCCAATTCCTTTAAGTTTCATCCTTGCAGACGTACTTCCCAGGCGGCCCGCTTCTCGGCTTCCCTACGGCACAGCGCAGGCTCGTAGCCTGCGCCACACCTAGCGGGCATCGTTTACAGCTAGGACTACCCGGGTATCTAATCCGGTTCGAGACCCTAGCTTTCGTCCCTCACTGTCGGATCCGTCTTCCTGAGGCGCTTTCGCCACCGGTGGTCCGTCCAGGATTACGGGATTTCACTCCTACCCCGGACGTACCCCTCAGGTCTTCCGGTCCCAAGCCGAACAGTTTCCGCTGGACGCCTGCTCGTTAAGCGAGCAGATTTCCCAACGGACTTGTCCGGCCAGCTACGGACGCTTTAGGCCCAATAATATCGGCCATCACTCGGGCTGCCGGTATTACCGCGGCGGCTGGCACCGGTCTTGCCCAGCCCTTATTCGTACACCACCTTACGGTGTACAAAAGTGAAGGCTCTATGCCTTCACACTCGGAGTCCCCTTATCGCACTTTCGTACAGTGTAAAGGTTTCGCGCCTGCTGCGCCCCGTAGGGCCCGGAATCTTGTCTCAGATTCCGTCTCCGGGCTCTTGCTCTCACAACCCGTACCGATTATGGGCACGGTGGGCCGTTACCCCACCGTCTACCTAATCGGCCGCAGCCGCATCCTGTGGCGCCGGAGCGTTTCCGGCTCCACCCATTCCAGGGGTGGAGCGTTATTGGGAATTAGCCTCAGTTTCCCGAGATTGTTCCCATCCACAGGGTAGCTTGGCCACGTGTTACTGAGCTTTCCGCTGCGGGTCTAACCCGCGCAACTAGCATGGCTAAATCGGACTCCGATAGCAATGGCCTCCGGCAGGATCAACCGGAATTTGCTGGGATAAATCCCAGCGGCCAGGACTATCAGTCCTGGTTTGGCGGAACACAAGGTTCCAAGACCACGACGAGTCGCCGTGGCCAGTTGGATGTCACCAAACCATCAAGGCTAACATCAGATCCCATCTGTACGGCGGACCGCAGGGGTGGAATCCTCATTTCCTTCGGACCTGAACGTAGTCCGCGACGGGCCATAAACCCATCGGACTGCGTTCGGTCCGAGACGACGTTCGCATTCACCTCGACGCCCCGTTATTACTTAAGGGCATCGAACCGCGCCCGGAGGCGACGAGTTCGATCCCGGAACGGGAGCGGAGATCACGCGACAGCGACCCGGAGATGCCCGGGAAGCTGCGTTGTCGTTCGCGTCATCTCGTACAGCCCGTTATTACTTAAGGGCATCGAACCGCGCTCGTGAGAGTGGCGGTCGACGCCGAGCCGGACGTCGGAGGCGCGCATCAGTCACCCGGGAGACCCGGGCGACCTCATTCGTTCGCGTTCCATCCGAGTGCCCGACTTCACTTAAGGGCATCGAACCGAAGTCGCCGACGGCGACGGGTTCGACGCCGGGGCGTCGAGGCGTCAATCAGTGGCGTCGGGGACACCGAGCCACCTCACGTCGTTCGCATCCTATCCGAGTGCCGGGGTACGTAAAACCCCATCGAACCGCGGGCGCTTCGACACGACACTGCATACCAGAAACCGCCGCCGGGACGGCCGACCGGCTACCGGGTCGACGGTGCGGCGTGGGAGGAGGTCGACCGGTCGTCCCGCGCGAGTGCGTGCGGTCGGGCCGAGTGGTGCCCACGCGGCAGACGGTAGTCGAGTCGGCGACTAAGCGCTTACGCGTCGGCTGCGCGAAGAAACTGGGGGTGGTCGTCGAGCCAGCGGGCTCACTCCTCGATGTGCTCGATGCCTTCCTTCGAGACGTTCGCTTTCGTGATCTCGTCGGGCATCCAGTCTGGCTTGTCGTCCGGCGCGTCCTCCTCCCACGCCCACGCCTCGTAGATGTGGACCTTGTCCGTCCCCTTCTCGCGCAGCCGGACGTCGTGGCGCTCGGCCTCCGCCTCGCTGTCGCCGACGTCGTCGAGGCGACGTGCGGCCTTGAGGGCCGCCTGTCGGGGGGTGTTGCCACTGAAGACGCTCGATTCGTCGTCGCCGGATTCGCGAAGTGCGAAGTTTCGCTTGCCGTCCTCACGTACCATGGTTTTGCTCCATGCTATGGCAACACAAGGGTGGGTGATAAATATATCGCCGATTTTGCCGGTAGGTTTATAAACAAATCGCGGTGTTCGGGGGAAAGCGTCGGCCTGCGGGGCCGCGGTCGCGGGGCGGTCCCGGAGGTCGCCGCCCGGGCGGCCGTTCCCGCGCGAGACCGGTGACCGGTCGGAAGAACTTAAGTACGGCGTGTGCCGAAAGACGACGTAGACACCCGCGATGGTTCGCAAGAAGACGCTCAGCCCGAGTGGCGCGAAAGGCGAGGACGGCGAGTACCACAACGCCCACGTGAACCTCCACGAGGACGAACTCTCCGTCGCCGGCCTCGACATCGGCGACGAGGTGTTCGTGAGGGTTCGCGAGGACAAGATCATCATCCAGAAGGCCGACCAGGACGACGTCGAACACGACTTCTAGGCGATGTACGGGGCCCTGAAGCCGCTGCTGTTCCGCCTGCCGGCGGAGACGGCCCACGACCTCGTCACCGGGCTGCTGGCGCTCGCACAGCGGGTGGGCGTCGAACGCGCGTACGCGGGACACTATTGCGTGGCCGACGACCGGCTGGCAGTCGAGGCGTTCGGCCAGTCGTTCCCGAACCCGGTCGGCGTCGCCGCCGGGTTCGACAAGAACGCGGAGTTGCCGCGGGCGCTGGCCGGCCTCGGGTTCGGCCACGTCGAGGTCGGCGCGGTGACCGCGCACCGCCAGCCGGGCAACCCGAAACCGCGGCTGTTCCGCCTCCGGGAGGACGACGCGCTCGTCAACCGCATGGGGTTCAACAACGACGGGGCGGACGCCGTCGGCGAGCGCCTCCACGAGCAGTCGCTGCCGGACGTGCCGGTCGGCGTGAACGTCGGGAAGTCGAAGGTCACGCCCCTCGACGAGGCGCCCGCCGACTACCGGTACACGTACGAGCAGGTCGCGGACGCGGCGGACTACTTCGTGGTGAACGTCTCCAGCCCGAACACGCCGGGCCTCCGCGAGCTCCAGGGCCGAGAGTCGCTGGCGGCCATCCTCGACGAACTGCAGGACGCCGGCGCGGCGCCGCTGCTGGTGAAGCTCTCGCCGGACCTCCACCGCGAAGCGGTCGCCGACGCCGTCGACCTCGCGACCGAGCTCGGGCTGGACGGAGTGGTGGCGACGAACACGACCACGGACCGGCCGGCGTCGCTGGCGAGCCCGAACGCCGCGGAGACCGGCGGGCTGTCCGGCCGCCCGATCCGGGAGCGCGCCACCGACCAGGTGCGGTTCGTCGCCGAGCGCACCGACCTCCCGGTCGTCGGCGTGGGTGGCGTGTTCACCGCCGAGGACGCCTACGAGAAGATCCGCGCGGGCGCGTCCGTCGTCCAGCTGTACACGGGCCTCGTCTACCGCGGGCCGGGCATCGCGAAGGACATCAACGAGGGCCTGCTCGACCTGCTGGCTCGCGACGGGTTCGACTCCGTGTCGGACGCGGTCGGCGCGGACCTGTAGGCGGCGTCGGTCGGCGCGGGCGAGGTGAGCGGTGTGGGCGAGACGGGCGCGGAGAACGAGACGGGCGAGGCGGCGACTGCTGTTACCGGAGCGCGTCGAGGTCGAACTCGAAGGCGGCGACCGGGACTTCGACGTCGTGGTCGACGATGACTTCGGGGTGGAGTTCGCCGACGACGCCGACGGCCGCGCCGTCGACGACGACGCTGGCCGTGCGGCCGTCGATGAACGACGGGTGGTCGGTCGCCGGGGTCTCGAGGTCGGCGTCGAACTCGTCGCAGAGCGCCTGCAGGCGCGCCTTCGCGTCCTCGTAGGAGGCGTCGTGGCGCGCGACCACCGCGGCGACGGTGCGGCGTTCGGCGACGCCGGTCTCGGTCGCGTCGTCGACGTGCGCGGCGAACCCGATCTCGGCGAGGTCCTGTGGGTACGAGCGGTGGGTGTTGTTCGCCAGCACCGACACCAGCGAGGGGAGCGCCCACGTGCGGAGGACGGTGAAGTCCTCGCTGTACGGCTCGCCGATGGTCGCCGCGGGCCGGTAGCCGACCGCGTCGCCGGCGTCGAGGGCCGGTGCGTCCCGGGCGGCGTCCTCGCCGGGCCGCGGCAGCCGCATGCGGTCGAAGTTCTGGGCCTCGCTGGTCATGTTGAAGTTCAGGAGGTCCTCGAACCCGAGGCCGACGAGCGTGCGGCGCGCGGCGGCCTCCAGCCGCGAGGTCTCGGTGCGGCCGCCGACGGTCGAGACGTCGGGGTACCGCGGCACGAGCTCGTTGAAGCCGTACGCGCGCCCGACGTCGTCGACGACGTCCACCGGGTGGAGGACGTCGACGCGGTACGGCGGGATCTCGACGTCGTACGCGAGCTCGTCGTCCCCGACGGACTTCGGTGTGGCGTCGAGGCCCGCTCGCTCCGCGAGGTCGACGACGTCGTCGGCGTCGAGGTCGACGCCGAGCAGCCCCTCGACGCGGTCGTGAGCGACCGTCTTCTCGCGGACCTCGAAGTCCGGCCGGACGAGTTCCGTGCCGTCGTCGACGTACTCGACGTCGACGTCCTCGACGGTGGCGCCGCGCGCGTCCAGCGCGTAGCAGATGATCGCGCACATGCGGTCGATGGTCCACTGGTCGGTGCCGGTGAGTTCGACGAACAGCTCCCGGGAGTCCGTCGAGACCTCGGTGCGGCGGCCGTTGATGACCGGCGGGAACGAGAACAGCCCGATGTCGTCGTAGATGGCGGGGTAGGTCTCGTAGTCCTCGAGCAGTTCGGCGTACGTCTCGCCGGTCGGGTGTTCGGTGAGGACCTCGGCGGGCGTGCGTTCGGCGTCGTCGTCGAGGGGCACGAACGTGTCGCCGTCCGGCTCGATGCCCGTGTACGTGATGGAGTTGCCGGGCGCGCCGTCGCCCCCGGTCGCCGGTTCGCTCTCGGCCCCGCCGCTCGCGTGTTCGTCGGCGGGCCGCGCCGACCGACCTTTCAGCATCGCGAGGTCGTGGATGCCGATGGCGCCCTTCGCGCGCTTGCGGCCCATCGTCGCGTGCAGTTTCTCCTGGAGCTGGATGAGCGAGTCGAGGGCGTCCTCGTCGAGGTCGACGCCGCGGATCACGGCGCCCGTGACGTACGGCCGCTCGCCGGGGACGTCCTCGACGCGGATGGTCCAGTCCGCGCCGTTGGTCTCGGGGACGTAGACGCCGCGGTCGTCGCCGTAGTGGTACCGGAGCGAGCGCGCGATTCCCTCCACGGAGAGCCGGTCGAGGCGGTCGGCCTCGAACTCGAGTTTGAACGCGCCGTCCTCGGTGACGCCCTCGTACTCGATGCCGAGGCCGAAGAGGTCGTCTCTGAGCTCGTCGTCGCTCTTCTCCGTGTGGCCGGTGAGCCGGCGGAGCTCGTCGGGGTCGACGTCGACGACGGGCATCAGTACACCACCTCCGCGTCCCGCAGGAACGCGAGGTCACACAGCGTCCCGTGGACGTCGCGGATGTCCTCGAAGCCGGTGACGAGCATCAGGAGGCGCTCCAGGGCGAGCCCCCAGGCCATCACGTCGGCGTCGACGCCCAGGGGTTCGAGCATCTCCGGCCGGAAGATGCCGGAGTTCCCGATCTCGATGAGTTCCCCGGTCTCGGGGTGGCGGCCGAACAGCTCGAAGCTCGGCTCCGTGTAGGGGTTGTACGTGGGCTTGAACTCGAGGTCAGTGATGCCGAACTGGCTGTAGAACTCCCGGAACGTGCCCATGAGGTCGCGCACGGAGAGGTCGTCGGCCATCACCCAGCCCTCGATCTGGAAGAACTCCAGGAGGTGGGTGGCGTCGAGGGTGTCGTTCCGGTAGGCCTTCTCGACGCTGAAGTACCGCTGGGGTGGCTCGACGTCCTCGCCGGCGACCCCCGAGAGGTAGCGCGCGGTGAGACTCGTCGTGTGGCCGCGAAGCGCGAGCGCGCGCGCGAAGTCCTCGTCCCACGGCGAGTGGTAGCCGTCGCCGTCCGGGCCGACGCCCTCGCGGTGCGCGCGCTCGACGCGCTCGACGAGGTCCCCCGGGAGGTCGTCGATCCGGTCGGGCTCGGCGAGCGCGAACCGGTCCCAGTGGTTCCGAGCGGGGTGGTCCTGTGGCATGAACAGGCAGTCGTTGATGTAGAAGTCCGCGTCGACGTGCGGGCCCGCCATCTCCTGGAAGCCCATGCCGACGAGCACCTCCTTCACGCGCTCGGCGGCCTGCCGGAGTACGTGGACCTTCCCGCCCTGGTAGTCGCCGGCGTCGGCCTCGACGTTGTAGTCGGCGAACTCGGCGTCGCGCCACTCGCCGGACGCGAGCATGTCGGGCGTGAGCTGGCCGACCTTCTCGCTGGCCTCGACGCCCGCCATGAGTTCGGTGACGCCGGCGTCCGTGAGCACGACCGACCGGACGGTGCGCTCGCGCACGGCGACGAGGTCCCGCCGCTCCAGCTGGGCGAGGGCGTCGTCGTCGTCGACGGTCCCGCCGGCAGCGAGCGTCTCCAGCGCGGCGGCTTCCGCGTCCTCGCCGGGGTCGGCGTCGGGGTCGGCGCCGAGGTCGCCGCTGTCGATGCTCCCGTAGCCCTTCCGGGCGTAGTTCGACAGCGCGATGTCGACCTGCGGGCCCTCGAGGCCCGAGGCGCCGATGGCCTCGCCCATCGACACCGGCGACTCGCCGGCGCCCGCCGCGAGGGCGGCCTCGTAGAGGCGGACCTCGGGTAGTCCGGCGTCGGCGTACTCGCGGCCCTCGTCGGTCAGTTCGACCTCCTCGACGGTCTCCTCGGTGACGTCGACGAGCCCGGCGTCCGCGAGTTCGAACGCCGCGCCCGTCACCGTCTCCGGCGGCTCGCCGGCGTCGGCCGCGAGGTCGGCGATGCGTCTCGGTTCGTCGGCGCTCGCCGCTTCGAGCACCGCGACCTGCTGTGGTGGCAGTTGCATTGGTTCGTGGGGTGTGTGGCAGTCAGTTATCCGTTGTGCTCCGCGCCCGAACGGGCGGTTTCGGCCGCCTCCCGGCTCCCGCCGGGCGGCGGCGTCCGCCGAGCCCGCTCAGGCGAAGAAGAAGCCGAACCCCGGAGCCGCGGCTGGTCTGCGCGCGCTGCATCCGGCGTGGGGTTCGGACGCCATGTGCGCCAGATTGGCACCGTCGGCAAAAAGCGTTCCGTCAGCGCGGCGGCGCCGGCTCCCTACACGCGGGACCGCCGGGAGTCCAGTTCGACGTCGAGGCCGTCGAGGACCTCGCGCGCTTGCTCGCGTTTCTCCTGGTGGTCCTCGAGGAACTCCGCCATGAGGTCGGCGGCCTGCTCCTTGCAGTCCCCGCAGAGGCGGTCGCCGCCCGCGCACTCGTCGTAGACGCGCTGGGCGAACTCGTCGTCGTCGCCCGCGAGGAGGTACGCGTACAGCTCGTAGACCGGGCACTTGTCGGGCTCGCCGCCGAGCTCGCGCTGGAGTTCGGCGGTCTCGCGGCCGCCCGTCGTGGCGGCTTTCACCTTGTCGTAGCCCTCGGCGGGGTCGTCGAGGAGGCTGATGTGGCTGGCCGGCACCGACGACGACATCTTCCCGCCCGTCAGCCCGGTCATGAAGCGGTGGTAGATCGACGAGGGCGGCACGAAGCCGTAGCCGCCGTGGTCGACCTCGACGGCGAGCGCGAGGTCCTCGGCGGCCTCGCGGTCGATCTCGAAGGCGTCGACGTGGCCCTCGAAGACGCGCTTCTCGCCGCGGACCTCGTCGATGAGGGCCTCGAAGGCCTCGTCGGTCGCCTGCCGGTCGAAGAACCGGATCCGGGGGCGCAGCGGCTCCATGCCGGCGTTCTCGAGTTTCTCCACGACGGACTCGACCACGTCGCCGCCGTACGGCGCGGTGACGTCGTCCGCTTCGCGGAGGTAGTCGGCGGCCTCCGTGCAGCGCGGCCGGTCGGGGTCGTCGGCGTACTCGCCGCGGGCGTCGTAGGCGGCGGCGACCAGCGGGCGCTCGTCGTCGTCGAACGCGACGCTGGCGTACGCCTCGGTTACCTTGAAGAAGCGCGTGCGTTCGGCGACGTCCCGCGCGAGCCGCATGTGGGGGTCCTGGTCGGGGCCGACCGGGATGACGGTGGGCTTCGGTTCGTCGAGTTGGGGGTAGAGGATGTCCGCCATCTGGGTGACGACGCTCTGCATGTGCGAGACGTCCGTCTCGCCGTCGAACCCGTAGATGGCCTCGAGCTCCGAGAAGTTCGCCTCGACGCCGAGTTCGAACGCGAGGTCCTGGAGCTCGCGGTTCGCGGACTGCCGGTACAGCGTCCCCTCGTCGGCGTCGAACCCGAGCGCGAGCAGGCTGAGGAGGTAGTCCTCGGCGTGGTCGTCGATCTCGTCCCACGTCAGGCCGCGGGCCGCGTGCGCCTCGAGGTCCGCGATGAGCGCGTACGTGTCGGCGCCCTGCTGCTGGTGCCAGACCAGCTCGTCGAAGACCATCTTGTGGCCGATGTGGGGGTCGCCCGTCGGCATGAACCCCGAGAGCGCGGCGAACGGCTCGCCGTTCCGCATCGCCGCCGCCACGCGGCGGTAGTCGCGGTGCCCGAAGATGATCGCGCGCCGCATCAGGAAGTGGGGGTTCGGCACGTCGTCGATGACGTCCTCGAAGGACTCGATGCCGAACTCGTCGAAGAGCTTCCGGTAGTCCGAGACCGTCGACGACCCCCAGGGGTCGAGCGCGACGCTGTCCGCGCCCGGGGCGTCCGCGTCGCCGTCGCCGTCCTCGGCTCCGTCGTTCGTGTCAGTCATAGGTGGTTGGTGGGTAGTGTCGGCGGTCGTCCGGTGGCCGCCTCACGGCGTGAGCCGGCTGACGGACAGCCAGCGAATCGTGTCCGCACTGGGGTCGTCCAGCGCAAAAACCATTCGCTTCCGGACACCGTGGGCGAGCCGGACGTCCAGCGAGAGGTCCCGGGGCGCGAACTCGTGGCCGGCCGGGAGCGCGCGCACGAGCAGCTCGGAGTGCCCGAGGTCGTCGACGGACTCGACCTCGCGGTACACGCGGAAGTCCGCGCCGAACTTGAACCCGGTCTTGGGGACCGTGCCGCGGTCGCGGAGCGCGCGGTAGACCCGCAGCCGGCGGTCGAAGCGGTCGCCCTCGCCCGCTCGGCCGCGCGCGACGACGGCCTCGACGCCGGCGTCCCCTACGTCGAGGACGCCCGCCGCTGCGAGGTACGCCGCCTCGACGAGTGACAGCTGGAGCGCGTCGTGTTCGGCGGCGCGCCCGCCGAGGGGCTGCCCGTAGAACCCGCGCTCGTGGAGGGCGGCGGGCGGGTCCCAGACGAGCACGCGGTCGTCGAGTACCACCGCGTCGACGGCGCCGGGCGCCTCGAAGTCCGTGTCGCCGCCGGGCTCGAACGGTTCGACGTCGAGGTAGGTGAGTTCGCTCTCCTCGTCGACGACCGCCAGCACGACGTCGCCGACGCGGTCGCTGTCGACGGTCGTGCGCTCGTCGACGACCCGGACGCGGTGTTCGACGACGCCGTCGCTGGCGTCGTTGCCGCGCGGGAACACGACGAAGTCGCCGTCGCCGGGGTCGCGCCACCACGGCCGGCGGTCGGGCGCGAGGTAGAACCCGCGGTCCCGCAGGTCCGCGTACACCAGGAAGCGCGCGGTGAACCCCGCCTCCCGGGACGCCAGGAACTCGCGGAACCCGGCGCCGTCGACGGCGTCGAGGTCGCCGCGGAACAGCAGGTGGGCGGCCTCCACGAGCGACAGCGCGACCGCGTTCCCGTCGAGGGGGTGGCCGTAGCCGCGGGCGTCGTGGAACCGCTGGCGGGCGTCCCCGCCGACGTGCACCTCGTCGCCGCGAAGTTCGCCGTCCATACCGGGGAGTGGCGCGCCCGACGTTGAAAGTGACTGCGGTCCCGTCGCCGGCCGGCGGGGGTCCGCCGCGCCCGGGCTACCCGGTCTGCCCGCAGTCGTCGTCGAGACAGCGGCGTCCCTGCCGGGTCTCGAACGCCGGCAGCCCGCAGTCGCAGGCGTCGGCGACGCTGCCCCTGGGCAGGCGGAAGCGGTCGCCGCAGTCCGCGCAGGCGGCGTGGAGGCCGCGGTCGGCCTCGATGGCGAGCGGGGCGCCGCAGCGACACGTCCACGCGCCGTCGAAGCGCTCGCGGACGGCGTCCGCGATGGGTTCGCAGTCGCGGTCGAGGCAGGCGGTGACTTCGCCGCCGCGCTCGACGCGGATCCGCGGGAGGCCGCAGTCCGGGCAGGCGTCGTCGAGGACGGCGGCGTCCCGGGGGATGGCGAAGCTCTCGCGGCAGTCGACGCAGACGACGCGGCCGCCGTCGCGGACGAGCGTCCCCTCGCAGTCGCAGGCGCCGACCGGCGGGCCGGCGGGCGACGCCGGGTAGTGGGCGTCGCCGTGCTCGGTCGCGCTCTCGACGACGAGGCGTTCGTCGCCGTCCGCGGCGTCGATGCGGAACCCTCTCGCGTCGCGCGTGTACCGGACGACGCCGGGTCGCGTGAGCCACGCCGCCGGCTGGTAGCCGTCGGCGTCGTGGACGAGCACGGTGTCGTCGGGTTTGACGACGACCACCACGTCGCCGCGGAGGTCGCGTTCGGTTCGGCCGTCGGCCTCGTACCGGACGGCGCACTCGCCGGCGAGCACGCGGATCGCGTCCTGCATGGGACCGGTTGGTCCCGTTCCCGTACTTGAACCTCCGTGTGCCGGTCGGCGCGGCCCGCTCCGGCGGCGCCACGCGGACGGCGCCGTCGGCTCGACTACTCCACGCGCACGGTCCGCGCGTCGGTGACGGGGAGCAGCGGGAGATCGGAGAAGGAGACGGTGACTTCGAACTCGAGTTCGTCGGCGTTCGCGCCGAAGACGCCCACCGGTACCGTGAGCGAGTCGTCGAGGTAGCCGTCGGCGTCCGACATCTCCACGCCGTTGACGGTGACCTGGACGCCGGCGTGCGCGCCGCCGCCGTCGTTGCGCACGACGACCTCGCGCATCTCGTTGTCGCCGGCCGCGACGCGCTCGGGGAACTCCCCCCAGTCGACGGTGACCGCTGGCATCCCGCGGGCCTGCTCGTGGACGCTCTCCGCGACCCCGGGACCGAGCCCGGCGGCCTCGAGGCCGTCGACGCCCGCCTCGCGGACGTCGGCCGGGGTCTCGATGCCCTCGTCGGCGAGCTTGTGCGCGCGGCCCGCGGCGACGCCGTCGAGGGCGGTGAGGCCGACGGCGTCCGCGGGGACGCCCGTGTCGATGCGGGCCTCCAGTCGCGTCGCGAGGTTCGCGCCGGCGGGGTCGTCGTACCGCTCGAAGAACGCGCCCAGCGCCGCGAGCAGGCGGAGCGCGTTCTGCTTGATGACCCACGCGTCCGACCGGAGCTCCCCGGGGAGCGAGCCGTCCATGCTCCCGTGCAGGATGGCCAGCACCTTCCGCGGGCCGCTGTCGAGGTCGCCGGTCCCGCCGGCGGTGCGACCCAGCACGTCGTCGACGGCGTCCCGCTCGGACTGGCGCGCGCTCACGGAGTCGAACTCGCCGGCGGACGCGACCGCGCGGAGGACGCTCGCCTCGTCGGCGTCCTCGGCGGCGACGTCCCGGAACTCGCGGGCGGTGTCCAGCCGGAGGTAGTACGTCGACGCGAGCACGCCCAGCCGCGTGGCGGACAGCCCGAGGTCGTCGTCGGTCTCCACGAACCCCTCCGCGACGAGGTCGTCGAGGGTGTCGCGCACGCGCTCGCGGAGGTTCGGGAAGTCGTAGGCCTCGGGCTCGGACTGCGCGCGCCGGTAGTAGAACGTCGTCTCCAGCCAGTCCATCACGTCGCCGAGGCCGCGGATGGTCCCCATCGCGATCTCGGCGTTCAGGTGCTCGGCGAGGTTGCCGGCGAGTCTGGACTCGATCTCCTTGCCCTCGCGGAGGAGTTCGCGGTACCGGTCGGCGTCGTCGCCGTCGCAGACCACCCAGCCGTAGCCGACGTCGTCGTAGCCGGGGCGGCCGGCGCGCCCGAGCATCTGGAGGACGTCCAGCGGACTCATGTCCACGTCGCCCTCGAGGGGGTCGTGGAGTTTGGTGTCGCGGATGACGACACAGCGCGCCGGGAGGTTCACGCCCCACGCGAGCGTCGACGTCGAGAACAGCACCCGGACCTTGCCCTCCCGGAACCACTGTTCGACGAGGTTCTTGTCGTGCGTGGAGAGCCCGGCGTGGTGGAACGCCACGCCGTCGAGCACGCTCTTCCGGAGCGTCGCGTTGTCGAGGTCCTCGGTGGCGGTGTGGAAGTCGTAGTCGCCGCGGGACCCCACGGGCACGTCCCGCTCCGCGATCTCGTCTCTGGTCTTCTTCGCGGCCTGGACGGTGTCCTGGCGGCTGGAGACGAACACGAGCGCCTGTCCGTCCTCGCGGAGGTGTGGTTCGGCGAGGTCGAGCGCGGTGAACAGCCGCCGGTACTTGTCCGCGAACGGGTTGTCGCCGTGCTTGTACGTCCGCACGCCGGCGTGCAGGTCGACGGGCCGGTACTCGTCGCCGAACTCGAAGGTGGTCTCGGGTTCGGCGTCCAGCCACGCGGCGACGTCGTCGATGTTCGGCATCGTCGCCGAGAGCGCGACCACTCGGGGGTCGCAGAGCCGCCGCAGCCGCGACACCACCACCTCGAGGACGCTGCCGCGCTTCTCGGAGTCGAGCAGGTGGACTTCGTCGATGACGACGCAGTCGACGTCCGTGACGAACGAGTACCGCGGCGAGTCGTGCTTGCGGGTCGCCGAGTCGGCCTTCTCGGGGGTCATCACGAGCACGTCCGCGCGCTCGGCGCGCCGCGGGTTCAGGTCGCGTTCGCCCGTGACGACGTACACCGAGTAGCCGAGTTCCTCGAAGCGCTCCCACTCGGACTCCTTCTCGTTGGTGAGCGCGCGCAGCGGCGCGACGAACAGCGCGGTGCCGCCGTCCGCGAGCGTCTCGCAGATGGCGAGCTCCGCGAGCGCGGTCTTCCCGCTGCCGGTGGGCGCGGACGCGACGACGTTGGCGTCCGACTCCACGAGCGCCGGCACCGCCTCGCGTTGCATCTCGTTGAACTCCTCGAAGGGGAACGCGTCCGCGAACTCCGGGACGACCTCGGCGACCTCCATCACTCGCCGGGGAGGGGTGCCCGGCGGATAGGCGTTTCCTTAGGAGCGTGGTTCGGAACGAGCGACCGCGGGGAGCGAGTGAGAACCACGGACAGCGAGCGGCGACCGAAGGGAGCCGCGAGCCGCGCGACTCGGAACGTGCGTGAGTCGGAGCGAACGCAGGGAGCGAGACTCACGTTTCCCCGAGCGGGGAGACACGACCCGCGAGCAGCGTGGTTCGGAACGAGCGACCGCGGGGAGCGAGTGAGAACCACGGAAAGCGAGCGGCGACCGCGGCAGCGAGCGCTCAGTCCGCGGCGTCGGCGCCGGCGGCGTCCGCGGCGCGCTCGAGGAGGCCGCGGTCCGCGGAGTAGTAGAAGAAGACGGCGAGGCCGACGGCGGCGGCGACGTTCGAGATGGTCACGGCCCAGAACGCGGCGAGCACCGTGTAGTTGAACGCGAACACGCCGAGGGCGGCGATGGGGAGCCGGACGCCCCAGTACTGGGCGAGCGTGGCGAACATGCTGACGCGCGTGCGGCTGGCGCCGTTGAACCCGGATTCGAGCGTGTAGATGGCGCCGAGCGCCCAGTAGCCGACGGCGAGGATCTGGAGGTACGCGACGGTCAGCCGGAGGGCGTCGCCGGACAGCGTCGGCGCGAACGTCTCCGCGACGAGCGAGGGGAACGCCCACTGGGCGGCGCCGAGCGCGGACAGCGCGGCGACGGCGACGGCGACGGACAGCCAGGTGGCGCGGCGCGCGCGGTCGGGGCGGCCGGCGCCGAGGTTCTGGCCGACGACGGTCGTGGACGCGCCCGCGAGGCCGGCGGCGGGGACGTACGCGATGGTCGCGAGCTGGGCGCCGACGTTGTACGCGGCGAGCGCGGCGGTCGAGCCGGCGATGGAGATGACGGCGACCATGCCGAGGCGCGCGGCCTGCCGGCCGGCGTTCTGGAGGCCGACCGGGCCGCCGACTTCGAGGATCTCGCGGAGCAGTGACGGCCGGACGTCGAGGGCGTCCCGCGAGAGCGAGAACTGGCGGCGGCCGCTGGCGGCGACGGCGACGGCGAGGAGGGCGCTGACGGTGACGCCGGCGATGCTCGCGACGGCGGCGCCGAAGACGCCCCACTCGGGGAACGCCCACCAGCCGAAGATGAGGAGCGGGTCGAGGACGGCGTTCACGACGATGTTCACGGCGTTCAGCGCGAACGCGGTGCCGGAGTCCCCCCAGCCGACGAACCCGCCCTCGAGGGCGTCGCTGACGGCCATCGGGACGAACGCGAAGACGTACGTCGAGAGGTAGACGACCGCGTACCGGTAGGTGTCGCCGTCCGCGCCGAGCAGGTCGACGATGGTGGGCGCGGCGGCGACCGTGGCGGCGGCGAGCGCGACCGCGAGCGCGACGCCGAGGACGGCGGCGTTGACTGGGAGACACGTGGCTCGGCCGCTCCGGTCGGCACCGACGCTCTGCGAGGTGAGAATCTGGCCGCCGCGGTGCGCCGAGATGACGGGAATGGAGATGAGCGCGTAGACGGGGACGACGAGGCCGACGGCGGCGACGGCCGCCTCGTTCAGGCGGCCGAGCCAGAAGATGTCGACGACCGACCCGAGCGCGACCACGACCTGCTGGGCGACGATGGGGGCGGCGAGAATCGCGAGCGCCCGGGAGAGCGAGCCGTCGGTTATCTCCTCGGAGGAAACGTCAAACATTTTTCCACACTGAGTTGGTCTGAATGTCCGCGCCGCCCCTCTTTAACTTATGGGGTTCGGTGGCGCGGCACGAACTATCGCGGGGCGGCCCGCCGGCGGCAGGTAGCGGATGCGACGACAGTGGGCGCGACGGCAGTGGGCGCGACGACAGCGAGCACGACAGCGCTGGGTGTGACACCGGTGAACGCGACAGCGCTGGGTGTGACACCGGTGAACGCGACAGCGCTGGGTGTGGCGGCGATGAGCGCGGCGGCTGCACCTGTCGGCGCGCCGCGGCGCGGTGCCGGGAACCCCATGGTTTTTGCGCTGGCCGCCGAAGGCCGTGGTATGAGTAGTCGGCGGAAGCCGGACTGGCTGAAGATGCGGCCGCCGTCCGGGGAGCGGTTCACGGACATCAAGGAGTCGCTCCGCGAGCGCGACCTCCACACGGTCTGCGAGGAGGCCTCGTGTCCGAACATGGGGGAGTGCTGGAGCGGCCGCAACGGCCCGGGCACCGCGACGTTCATGCTGATGGGCGACCGCTGCTCTCGGGGCTGCAACTTCTGCGACGTCGAGACAGGCGGCATGGAGCCCCTGGATCCCGAGGAGCCGGCGAACGTCGCCGAGTCGGTCGCCGAGATCGGCCTGGACTACGTGGTGTTGACGTCCGTCGACCGCGACGACCTCGACGACCAGGGCGCCGGCCACTTCGCGCGGACGATCCGCGAGATCAAGGACCGCGACCCCGGCATCCTCGTCGAGGTGCTGATTCCGGACTTCCAGGGCGAGGAGCGCCTCGTGCGGAAGATCGTCGACGCGGGGCCGGACGTCATCGCGCACAACGTCGAGACCGTCGAGCGCCGCCAGTTCCCGGTTCGGGACCGCCGGGCGGGCTACGAGCAGTCCCTCGCCGTGCTCGACCAGGTCGACCGGGAGTCCGACATCTACACGAAGACGAGCGTCATGCTGGGCGTCGGCGAGTACGACCACGAGGTCTACCAGACGCTCGGCGACCTCCGGGAGGTGGGCGTCGACGTGGTGACGTTCGGCCAGTACCTCCAGCCGTCGCGCTCGCACCTCGACGTCGCCGAGTACGTCCACCCCCAGAAGTTCGAGACGTGGCGCCGCGTCGCGGAGGACGAGTTCGGCTTCCTGTACTGCGCGTCCGGCCCGATGGTCCGGTCCTCGTACCGGGCCGGCGAGCTGTTCGTCGACGCGGTGCTCCGCGAGGGCAAGAGCGTCGAGGCGGCCAGGGAGGAAGCCCGCCAGCGGTCGGCGTCGGACTGACCGGGCGGCGGCGTCGTCCCGCCCGGCGAGTGGCGTCGGGTCGGCCGGCCAGCAGGCTCGAACCGAACAGTCGGTGTGTCCGAACTGAGCGGCCGGTAGACTCGAACCGTACGGGCAGCGGAATCGAACCGAGCGGCCAGCGGAATCGAACCGAACGACCGGCAAATATTGCTGGACGCGCGTCCACCGTCCCGCCGACTCGGCCGGACAGTCGTCGAGGTTCGTCCAGTTATTCTCCTACTAATCTGACGTTCTGGTAGTTACTTCCGCGCGCAGTGAACAGTAGTTTCGGGAAGTCGGCGTGCGGTTACCTTCCGAAAAGACCGTTACGAAAATCATATGGTCGCCGGGACTGATTCTCCGCGTATGTCAGGACGGGGGTACCCGTGACTGCGACGCTGCACCGAGCACCCGACGACATGGTTCGGGTACTCAACGAGGACGGCGAGCTCGTCGAGGACGCGGAGGTCCCCGACCTCTCGGACGACGAACTCGTCGAGATGTACCGCCACATGAAGCTCGCGCGGCGGTTCGACGAGCGCGCGGTGAGCCTCCAGCGCCAGGGCCGCATCGGCACGTACCCGCCGCTGTCCGGCCAGGAGGGCGCCCAGATCGGGTCGGCGATGGCGCTCGCCGACGACGACTGGATGGTGCCGAGCTACCGCGAGCACGGCGCCGCGCTCGTCCACGGCCTGCCCCTGGAGCGCACGCTCCGGTACTGGATGGGCGACGAGAACGGCAACGCCGTGCCCGAGGACGTGAACCTGTTCACGGTCGCGGTCCCCATCGCGTCCCAGATCCCCCACGCCACCGGCCTGGCGTGGGCGTCGAAGCTCCAAGACGAGGACGACAGGGCGTTCCTCTGTTACTTCGGGGACGGCGCGACCAGCGAGGGCGACTTCCACGA
The DNA here is from genome assembly GCF_037031165.1 of Halobacterium yunchengense. Lineage (NCBI taxonomy): Archaea > Methanobacteriati > Methanobacteriota > Halobacteria > Halobacteriales > Halobacteriaceae > Halobacterium > Halobacterium yunchengense. The sequence goes on from NZ_JAYEZL010000001.1 coordinate 803,752, forward strand.
GGGCCTGAACTTCGCGGGCGTCTTCGACACGCCGAACGTGTTCTTCTGCAACAACAACCAGTGGGCGATCAGCGTCCCGCGGGCGCGCCAGACCGCCTCGGAGACGCTCGCCCAGAAGGCGAGCGCGTACGGCTTCGAGGGCGTCCAGGTGGACGGCATGGACCCGCTGGCCGTCTACAAGGTCACGGCGGACGCACTCGAGAAGGCCAAAGACCCCGGCGAGGGCGAGCGCCGGCCGACGCTCGTCGAGGCGGTCCAGTACCGCTTCGGCGCGCACACCACCGCCGACGACCCCTCGGTGTACCGCGACGAGGAGGAAGTCGAGGAGTGGCGGGCGAAAGACCCGATTCCGCGCCTGGAGACGTTCCTGAAGGAGACCGGTCGGCTGGACGACGACGACGTCGAGGCCATCGAGGCGGACGTCGAGGACCGGGTCGCGGACGCCATCGAGGCGGCCGAGGAGACGCCGCGCCCGGACCCCGTGGAGATGTTCGAGAACGTGTACGCGGAGATGCCCCAGCGGCTGGAAGAACAACTCGAGTACTTCGAGTCCGTCCGCGAGCGACACGGCGACGAAGCCCTACTGGAGGACTAACATGAGCGAGAACCTGACGCTAGTGCAGGCGGTACGGGACGGCCTCCGCGCGGAGATGGCCGAAGACGACGACGTGCTCGTGATGGGCGAGGACGTCGGGAAGAACGGCGGCGTGTTCCGCGCGACGGAGGGCCTCTACGAGGAGTTCGGCGAGGACCGCGTCATCGACACGCCGCTGGCGGAGTCCGGCATCATCGGCACCGCGGTCGGCATGGCGGCGTACGGGCTGAAGCCGGTGCCCGAGATCCAGTTCTCGGGGTTCATGTACCCGGGCTTCGACCAGATCGTCAGCCACATGGCGCGGCTCCGGACGCGGAGCCGGGGCCGGTACACGCTGCCGATGGTGCTGCGCGCGCCGATGGGCGGCGGCATCCGGGCGCCCGAACACCACTCCGAGTCCAAGGAGGCGTTCTACGTCCACGAGGCCGGCCTGAAGGTCGCGATGCCGTCGACGCCGTACGACGCGAAGGGGATGCTGATCTCGGCCATCCGCGACCCGGACCCCGTGATCTTCCTGGAGCCGAAGAAGATCTACCGCGCGTTCCGCGAGGAGGTGCCCGACGACCCCTACGAGGTGCCGCTCGGCGAGGCGAGCGTGCGCCGCGAGGGCTCGGACGTCTCCGTGTTCACGTGGGGCGCGATGACGCGGCCGACCCTGGAGGCCGCGGAGGACATGGCCGACGAGGGCGTCGACGTGGAGGTCGTCGACCTGCGGACGCTCAGCCCGCTCGACGACGAGACCGTCGTGGAGTCCTTCGAGAAGACGGGGCGTGCCGCCGTCGTCCACGAGGCGCCGAAGACGGCGGGCGTCGGCGCCGAGATCACGGCGACCCTCCAGGAGAAGGCGCTGCTCCACCAGGAGGCACCGGTCGAGCGCGTCACGGGTTTCGACGTGCCGTTCCCGCTTGCCGCGCTCGAAGACTACTACTTGCCGGAGCCCGAACGCATCGTCGACGGCATCCGGGACGCCGTGGAGTTCTGAGATGGCACGCGAATTCAAGCTTCCAGACGTCGGTGAGGGCGTCGCAGAGGGCGAGCTCGTGCGCTGGCTGGTCGCGGAGGGCGACACGGTCGCCGAGGACCAGCCGGTCGCAGAGGTCGAGACTGACAAGGCACAGGTGGAGGTGCCGTCGCCGGTCGACGGCACGGTGCGGACGCTCCACTGGGACGAGGGCGACGTCGTCCCCGTCGGGGACGTGTTCGTCACGTTCGACGTCGAGGGCGAGGCGCCCGAGGCGGAGACAGAGGCGGCCACAGAGACGGCCACAGAGGCCGACGACGAGGCCACCGGCGGGACGTCGGCGACCGAGGAGGCGTCGGGCCGGACGTTCGCGCCGCCGAGCGTGCGCCGGCTCGCGCGCGAACTCGGCGTCGACCTCGACGCCGTCGAGGGCACGGGGCCCTCCGGCCGCGTGACCGAGGGCGACGTGCGCGCGGCCGCCGAGGGCGGCGAGGCGGCCACCGAGACCGCGGCGGCCGCCGAGCCGGCGACCGAACCGGCCGGCGGCGCCGGGGCGGCGGCCGGCGAGGAGCCGGCGGGCCGCGAGAAGACGCTCGCGGCGCCCGCGACGCGCGGGCTCGCGAGGGAACTCGGCGTCGACATCGACGACGTGCCGGCAGTCGAGCAGCGCGACGGCGAGGCGTTCGTCACCGCGGAAGCCGTGCAGGCGTACGCCGAGGGCGGCACCGCCGCGCAGGCGGCGGCGCCGGAGGCCGGCGCGCCCGACCGCGAGTTCGCCGAGGGCGGCGAGACGACGCAGCCGTACCGCGGCGTCCGGCGCACCATCGGCGAGGCGATGGCCGAGTCGAAGTACACCGCGCCCCACGTCACCCACCACGACACCGCGGTCATCGACGACCTCGTCGACGCCCGCGAGAAGCTCAAGCAGCGCGCGGCCGAGCGGGACGTGAAGCTGACGTACCTCCCGTTCGTCATCGAGGCGGTCGTCTCCGGCCTGAAGGAGTTCCCCATCATGAACTCCGAACTCCGCGAGGAGGACGGCGAGATCGCGCTGAAGCAGGACTACAACGTCGGCATCGCGGTGGCGACCGATGCCGGCCTGATGGTGCCCGTCGTGAAGCACGCCGACCAGAAGTCCCTCCTCGAGATCGCCGAGGAGGTGAACGAGCTCGCGGCGAAGGCCCGGGACCGCTCGATCTCCCGCTCGGAGATGCAGGACGGCACGTTCACCATCACGAACTTCGGCGCGGTCGGCGGCGAGTACGCCACGCCCATCATCAACTACCCCGAGACGGCGATCCTCGGCCTCGGCGCCATCGACGAGCGCCCGGTCGCCGAGGACGGCGAGGTGCGCGCGGCGCACACGCTGCCGCTGTCGCTGTCCATCGACCACCGCGTCATCGACGGCGCGGAGGTCGCCGAGTTCACGAACTACGTGATCGAACGGCTGAACGACCCCGAACTCCTCCTGCTCGAATAATGGTTGTCGGAGACGTATCCACTGGAACTGACGTTGCGGTCGTCGGGGGCGGTCCCGGCGGCTACGTTGCGGCGATTCGCGCCGGCCAACTCGGTCTCGACGTGACGCTCGTCGAGATGGACGCGTACGGCGGCACCTGCCTGAACTACGGCTGCATCCCCTCGAAGGCGATGATCACGGCGTCGGACGTCGCTCACGACGCGGCGAACGCCGAGGAGATGGGCGTGTACGCCGATCCCGAGGTCGACGTCGGCGAGATGGTCGACTGGAAGGACGGCGTCGTCGACCAGCTCACGGGCGGCGTCGAGAAGCTCTGCAAGGCCAACGGCGTGAACCTCATGGAGGGGCGCGCGGAGTTCGCGGGCAACGACAGGCTCCGCGTCGTCCACGGCGGCGAGGGCCAGGGCTCGGAGACCATCGAGTACGAGCACTGCGTGGTCGCCACCGGCTCCCGCCCCATCGAGATTCCGGGGTTCGCGTACGCCGACGACCCCGTGCTGGACTCCCGGCAGGCGCTCGCGATGGACGACCTCCCGGACTCCGTCGTGGTCGTCGGCGCGGGCTACATCGGCATGGAGCTGTCGACGGTGCTCGCGAAGCTCGGCGTCGACGTGACGGTCGTGGAGATGCTCGACGACGTGCTCCCGGGCTACGAGGCCGACCTCGCGCGCCCCGTCAAGCAGCACGCCGAGGAACTCGGCATCGACTTCCACTTCGGGCTCGCCGCCGACCACTGGGAAGAATCAGGTGACGGCGTCGTCGTCGCCGCCGAGGACGAGGACGGCGACAGCACCGAGTTCGAGACCGAGAAGGTGCTCGTCGCCGTCGGCCGCGAACCCGTCACGGACACCCTGAACCTCGACGCGGTCGGCCTCGAGCCGAACGACGACGGCTTCCTGGAGACCGACGACCGGGCGCGCACGAGCGTCGAGAACGTCTTCGCCATCGGCGACGTCGCCGGCGAGCCGATGCTCGCGCACAAGGCCAGCAAGGAAGGCCAGGTCGCCGCCGAGGTCATCGCCGGCGAGCCAGCGGCCCTCGACTACCAGGCCGTCCCCGCCGCGGTCTTCACGGACCCCGAGGTCGCGACCGTCGGCCTCACCGAGGACGAGGCGGGCGACGAGGGCTTCGAGCCCGTGGTCGGGAAGTTCCCGTTCAACGCGAGCGGCCGCGCGCTCACTACCGGCGAGACCGACGGCTTCGTGCGCGTCGTCGCCGACGAGGACTCCGGCTTCCTGCTCGGCGCGCAGATCGTCGGCCCCGAGGCGAGCGAACTAATCGCGGAGCTCGGCCTCGCCATCGAGATGGGCGCCACGCTCGAGGACGTCGCCTCGACCATCCACACCCACCCGACGCTCGCCGAGTCCACGATGGAGGCCGCCGAGCACGCGCTCGGCCACGCCATCCACACGCTGAACCGGTAGCCGTCCACTTCCCGCAGTCACTCCCGTTCCCCGCTCTCCCGCTCCCCCGTTCTCCCACTCTCCCACTCTCCCGCTCCCCCGTTCTCCCACTCTCCCACTCTCCCGCTCCCCCGTTCTCCCACTGCCCCGTTCGCCACCGCCGCCGCAGTCCCGTCTGCTCGACCGACTCCACCACCACCGCAGTCCCGCCTGTCTCCCCGACGCGCTTTTCCCGGCTGGGCCGCGTACGGACTGGCATGGAAACGGTCACGCTCGGGCCGCAGGGCACGTACTCCCACCGCGCAGCGCGCGCCGTCACCGACGACGGCATCTCGTTCGCGGAGTCCGTGCGCGGCATCGCGGACGCGGTCGCGAACGGCGACGCCGACCGCGGCGTCGTCCCCATCGAGAACAGCATCGAGGGCTCGGTCACGGAGACCCTGGACACGCTCGCGACCGTCGACCTCGCGGTCGTCCGCGAGGTCGTCACGCCCATCCGGCACGCGCTCATCGCCCAGCGCGAGGACTTCGACACCGTCGCCAGCCACTCCCAGGCGCTCGCGCAGTGCCGGTCGTACCTCGACGAGCACTACCCGGACGCCGACCGGCAGGCCGTCGCGTCCACCGCGCGCAGCGTCGAACTCGCGCGCGAGGACGCCTCGGTCGCCGGCATCGCCCACCCCGACAACGCCGCGAACGGCGACCTGCAGGTCGTCGCCACCGACATCCAGGACCGGAACAGCAACGCCACGCGCTTTTTCGTCGTCGCGCCGCCCGACGAGCGCAGCGAGGCCGGCGGGAAGTCCTCGTTCGTCGTCTACCCGAACGCCAACTACCCCGGCCTCCTGCTGGAGCTGCTCGAGCCGTTCGCCGACCGCGACGTCAACCTCTCCCGGGTCGAGTCCCGCCCCAGCGGCGAGCGCCTCGGCGACTACCTCTTCCACGTCGACGTCGACGCCGGCCTCTACGAGCAGCGCACCCAGGCCGCCCTCGACGACATCGAGGCCATCGCGTCTGAGGGCTGGGTGCGCCGCCTCGGCTCCTACGACGTCGAACACGTCGTCTGAACCCACTTTTGCTGCACTCGCTCGGCGGATGCTCGCAACGCAAATCGCGGAGTCGGTTCTCGCTGCCCTGCGAGCGGCCGGTAGCTTTTCCGGGACTCGCGGCGAACAATCCCGTATGGTGGACCGCCGAACTCCCTTCGACGAGCTGGAGCGACTGCTGGACAAGATGAACGACGCCCGCGAGCGCGCGGCGGGCGGGCTGGCCGTCGACGTGCGGGACGACGGCGACGCCTTCGAGGTTGCCGCCGACCTCCCCGGGTTCGAGCGGGAGGACATCGAGGTGGAGGTCCACGAGCGCACGCTCCGCATCGACGCCACGCACAGCGAGGACGTCCGCGAGGACGACGAGGACTACGTGCGCCGCGAGCGCAGCAACCGGTCGCTGTCCCGGAGTCTCACGCTGCCGGAGGACGTCGACGAGGCGGCGGCGACGGCGGCCTTCGAGAACGGCGTGCTGACGGTGACGCTGCCGAAGACCCACGCCGACGAGTCCGGGACCAGCATCGACGTCGAGTAGCGGCGGCGGACTCGCGGCGCGGCCGGCGGCCTACTCCTCGATGTCGATGGCGGGCCGACCGGGCTCGGCGTTCTTCGCGACGTCGTCGGCGGCGTCGGCGGCGCGGACGACCCGGACGGGGGCGTCGAACTCGCGCTCGACGAGCCACGCCGCCGCGGACAGCGCGTCGTACTCCTCGTCCGGCGAGAGGGACAGCGACAGCGCCTCGCGCTCCGCCTGGAGGTCCTTGCCGTACGAGGCCGCGGCGTCGCCCTGCTCGCGGATGTGGGGCTCCTGCATCAGCTCCGAGACGAGGTTGTCGGCGTCGCTCTCGACGGCGATCTCGAGGGCGTCGTACTTCCAGTCGGGCGCGACGACGACGTCGACCCGCTGGGGGTCCTCGATGCCGGCGACGTCGACGATCTGGCGGACGTCCTCGCGGGTGTTCTCGACGAGCGTCCGGCGCTGCTCGGCGGTCGCGCGATCGACGTCCGTCGCGGGCCAGTCGGCCTCCGCGACGAAGCCGTCGCCGCCGAGGTCGTCGTAGAGCTCCTCGGCGAGGTGGGGCGCGACCGGCGCGAGCAGGCGCACGGCGACGTCGAGGCCGCGCTCGAACGTCTCCGCGTGGACGTCCGCGTAGTCGCGGTACTGGCGGAGCGTGCGCACCAGCTCCTGGGCCTCGCGGAGCGCGACGTTGAACGCCAGGTCGTCGTACTCCTCGGTCGCGACCGCGACGGCCGCGTCGGTCTCGCTGTCGACGTACTCGGCGACGGCGTCGCGGTCGCCGGACGCCGAATCGGGGCCGTAGGCGTCCACGAGCGCCCGCAGGCGGGCGAGGAAGCGGTGGGTCGAGCGGACGCCCTCCTCGCTCCAGTCGAAGTCGCGTTCGGGCTGGGCGGCCTGCAGCATGAACAGCCGCGCGGTGTCGGCGCCGTACTCGTCGACGATGCGCTGGGGGGAGACGACGTTGCCCTTCGACTTCGACATCTTCTCGCCCTCGAGCTGGACCATCCCCTGGGCGAGCAGGTTCGTGAACGGCTCGCGGACGTCGAGGCCCTCCTCGTCGGCGAGCACCTTCGTGAAGAACCGCGAGTACAGCAGGTGCATCACGGCGTGCTCGATGCCGCCGACGTACTGGTCGACGGGCATCCAGTCGTTGGCGCGCTCGCGGTCGAACGGCGCGGCCTCGAGGTCCGGGGAGACGTACCGCAGGAAGTACCACGAGGAGTCGACGAACGTGTCCATCGTGTCCGTCTCGCGGACGGCGTCGCCGCCGCAGTCCGGGCACGTCGTCTGCTTCCACTCGTCGGCGGCGTCCAGCGGATTGCCGGTCGTGTTCACGAACTCGGGCAGCTCCACGGGGAGGTCGTCCTCGGGCACCAGCACGGGGCCGCAGTCGTCGCAGTGGACGACCGGAATCGGCGTCCCCCAGTAGCGCTGCCGGGAGATGCCCCAGTCGCGCAGGCGGTACTGCGTGTCGAAGGCCGCGGCGTCGTGGTCGTCGGTGATGCGCTCGCGGGCGGTCTCGCTGTCGAGGCCCGTGTACTCGCCGGAGTTCACGAGGACGCCGTCCTCGGTGAACGCGGCCTCGGAGACGTCGGGCGCGTCGGGAGCTGTCTCGCCGTCCCAGTCCCCGGGTGCGGGCGCGACGACGGGCTCGATGGGGACGCCCATCTTCTCGGCGAAGTCGTGGTCGCGGTCGTCGTGGCCGGGGACGCCCATCAGCGCGCCCGTGCCGACGTCCGAGAGCACGAAGTCCGCGACGAACACGGGGAGCTCTTCGCCCGTGACGGGGTTGGTCGCGGTGAGGTCGGTGCGGACGCCGTTCGGTTCGTCGCCCTCCGGGTCGGCCTCGTGGTGGACGAACTCGTGGACGTCGTCGTCGGTCTCGGCGAGCGCCTCGCTGATGGGGTGGTCGGGCGCCAGCGCGAAGAACGTCGCGCCGAAGACGGTGTCCGCGCGCGTCGTGAACGCCTCGACGGCGCCGTACTCCGCGACGTCGAAGGTGAGCGTGGTGCCGCGCTGGCGGCCGATCCAGTTGCGCTGCATCTGGCGGACGGAGTCCGGCCACCCCTCGAGGTCGTCGATGCAGTCGACGAGCTCGTCGGCGTACTCCGTGATCTCGAGGAACCACTGCGCGAGCTCGCGCTGCTCGACGGGCGTGTCGCAGCGCCAGCACAGCTCCGCCTCGCCCTCGACCTGCTCGTCGGCGAGCACCGTCTCGCAGGACGGACACCAGTTCACGTCGGCGTCCCGCCGGTCGACGAGGCCGGCCTCGTGGAACCGCCGGAACAGCCACTGGTTCCACCGGTAGTACTCCGGCGTGCAGGTGGTGACCTCGCGCTCCCAGTCGTAGCCGAAGCCCATCGACTCCATCTGCCCCTTCATCGTCTCGATGCAGTCGAACGTCCAGTCCCGGGGGTTGGTGTCGCGTTCCTTCGCGGCGTTCTCGGCGGGCAGCCCGAAGGCGTCCCAGCCCATCGGGTGGAGGACGTCGTCGCCGCGCAGCCGTCGGAACCGGGCGTACGCGTCCGTGATGGTGTAGTTGCGGACGTGGCCCATGTGGAGTTTCCCGGACGGGTAGGGGTACATCCCGAGGACGTACGTCGGGTCCTCGGCGTCGTCGGGCGTCCGGAAGACGTCGGCGTCCTCCCAGGCGTCCTGCCATCGCGCCTCGACCGCCGCGTGGTCGTAGCTCGCGTCGCTCATCTGTTTACCGGTGTTTCGGCGGGTCGGCGCCCTATACCTTTCCATACGACTACCGCGGCGGCTGCGGGCGCGCCGCCGGCCGCCGCGCGCCGCCCCCGCCGACGGGCGACCCCTTCGACCGGCAACACTTTTTCCGGTCCGCGCCGAATCTCCAGGCATGAGCGAGTCCGACGAGCCGCCGTACCGGAGCGTCAGCCGCCTGTCCCGCGAGTACCGGAACGCGGAGATGTCCAGCATCGGCTGGACGATCTTCCTCGGGCTCGTCGTCGTCATGCTCCCGCTTTTGCCGTTCCTCGTCGCCGTCTGGGCCGTCGGGAAGTTCCTGGACTACACGCGAGCCCGGAGCTAGCCGCGCGTCCCCGCAGGCGACCGGGAGCGCGCGTGCGCTACATCCCGAACATGCCCATGACGGACTTGACGCCCCGCCGGACGACGAGGCCCAGGCCGAGCAGGACGAGGACGATGCCGGCGGCGACGACTGGCGCGCGCCACGCCACGACGGCGACGCCGGCGACCACGAGGAGGGCGCCGAGCGCGCCGGAGAGACCGAGTTTGTCGAGCACGTGGACGACGAGCGCCACCACGGGCGTAAGCGTACTGGTCGACGGCCGGACGGCGCCCCGGTCGCTCGAGCGCCGCCGCCTCGACGCCCCCGCGGCGTTCCGGTCACCCGGGATTGAACAGAGTTTAAACCGCTGCCGGTCGTAATCCGCGGCATGAGCGACGACGATGGTGGACGCAAGAATCTGCGAATGCCCGACGAGGACGAGGTGTTCGCGGAGGTCACCGACATGCTCGGTGCGAACCGGGTACGCGTTCGTTGCGCAGACGGCCAGGAGCGGACCGCTCGCATCCCGGGACGGATGCAAAAGCGCATCTGGATCCGCGAGGGCGACATCGTGCTCGTCGAGCCGTGGGACTGGCAGGACGAGAAGGCGGACGTGGTGTGGCGCTACGAGAAGGCCGACGCGGACCAGCTCCGCGAAGAGGGGCACATCGAGTGACCAGCCGACGGTGGTTCTGCAGTGAGTGAGGAGTACGGGCTCGTCGAGGAGACGGCGGGCGCGCCCGGCGACGAGTTCGAGGAGATCGACGTCAGGGACACCGAGGCGGACCGCATCGCGCGCCGCCGCGACCGCGAGTTCGCGGAGTTCCGCAAGCGCCTGAAGGACGCCGACCAGTTCAAGGTCACCGACGGCGCGTTCGACGACGCGACCTACGCCGCCGTCTACAAGCTCGTCCAGGACGGCCACGTGGGCGCGCTCGGCGGCCCCATCTCCACGGGGAAGGAGGCGAACGTCTACGAGGCGCTGGACCCGGACGGCGGCGACGTCGCGGTGAAGATCTACCGCATCAACGCGTCGAACTTCCAGCAGATGCGGGAGTACCTCGAGGGCGACCCGCGCTTCGAGGGCATCCGCGGCGACAAGAAGGCCGTCGTGCTGTCGTGGACGCGAAAGGAGTTCTCGAACCTCCAGCGCGCCGCCGAAGCCGGCGTGCGCGTCCCCCACCCCATCGCGGTCCAGCGGAACGTCCTCGTGATGGAGCTCATCGGCCGCGAGGGCGACTGGGCGCCGACGCTCGCCGACGTGAACGTCGAGAACCCACAGACGGCCTTCGAGGTCGTCCGGGAGTACATGCGGCGCCTGCACGACGCGGGCCTCGTGCACGGCGACCTCTCGGAGTACAACCTCGTGGTGTACGACGGCGAACTCGTCGTCATCGACGTCGGGCAGGCCGTCACCGTCCACCACAGCAACCACGACGAGTTCCTGCGCCGCGACTGCCGGAACGTCGCGAACTTCTTCGCGCGGCAGGGCGCCGACGCCGACCCCGACGACCTCTACGAGTACGTCACGTCGAACGCGGACCCGCACAGCGAGACCGACAGCGGCGACCCGCGGACCACCGACGGCGAGGCCGACGGCGGCGACGAGTAGCGCGCCGCGGGCCACCGCAATGCCGCTCGCCGAAGTCACGCTACCGCAACGCTTTTCGCTGGAGTCCCCCGTACCCCGACGTATGCAGTCCGCTCCCGTCGGCTGGCGCTGGCGCGCTCCGGGAGCGGACAGTCTCGCCGCCGCGGCCTGACGGGCGTCACCCGGCCGGGCCGGGGGCGTGGCTCCCTCGCTCCTCTCGCGCACCGCACGCCCAGTAGCCACGCCACCACGCACACAGATGCCAGCCGACGCAGACGACACCCGGACCGACAGCACAGCCACGGACACCGAGACGGACGCGGTCACGCCCGACAGCGTCAGCGGCGACGTCGACTACGAGAAGCTGCTCGCCGAGTTCGGCGCCGACGCGCTCACGCGCGAGCAGCGCCGCCGGTTCCCCGACCACCCGCTCGTGCGCCGCGGCCTGTTCTACGCGGGCCGCGACGTCGAGGCGTTCCTCGCGGCCGACGAGCAGTCCGTCGTCACCGGCATCGGGCCGTCGGGGCCGATGCACCTCGGGCACGCGATGGTGTTCTACTTCGCGAAGCGCCTCCAGGACGAACTCGGGGCGCGCGTCTACGTCCCCGTCTCCGACGACGAGAAGTACGTGTTCAGGGACCAGACGGCCGCCGAGACCGCCGACTACCGCCGGGAGAACCTCCGGGACCTGCTCGCCGTGGGGTTCGACCCCGACCTGACGCGGGTCGTCGTCGACACCGCGGACGCGGACGTCGTGTACCCGGCGGCGACGGCGTTCGCCGACGACGTCACGCACTCGACGCTCGAGGCCGTCTACGGCACGCCGGACAACGTCGGACAGGCGTTCTACCCCGCCGTGCAGGCCGCCCACCTCCTGTTGCCCCAGCTCGTCCACGGCGAGCACGCGACCCTGGTCCCCATCGCGGTCGACCAGGACCCACACGTGCGGGTCAGCCGCGACGTCGCCGCGAAGGCCCGCCACCCCGTGCGGAAGCCGGCGGCGCTGCTGATGCAGTTCCTGCCGTCCCTGGGCGGCCCCGGGAAGATGAGCAGCTCCGAGGGGGTCGCGGTCCGGCTGACCGACGGCCCCGAGGCGGTCCGCGAGAAGGTCGACGACTACGCGTACACGGGCGGCCGCGCGACGGTCGCCGAGCACCGCGAGCGCGGCGGCGACCCGAGCGTGGACGTGCCCTTCCAGTACCTCTCGGCGTTCTTCGAGCCGGACGACCGCGAGCTCGCCCGAATCGAGCGGGCCTACCGGAGCGGCGACCTGCTGTCGGGGGAGCTGAAGGCGCTGGCCGCCGACCGCATCAGCGACTTCCTGGAGGGCCACCGGGACCGCCGCGCGGCGGTCGGCGACCTGGGGGACGCGCTCGCGCCGTACCGGCTGACCGGCGACGAGCGCGAGCGCGTCCGGGACGCCGTGGGGTTCCAGCGGCCGTGACCGCGGACCGGGTGGCCGCCGGTCGGCGGTAGCCGGCGGAGCGGGCGTGAAACCGTCACACAGGGGAGAGAAGGCTTTTACGCGACCGGCCAGTACGCGAACAGTATGAAACACGTGAAGATTCCGCAGGACCGGATCGGGACGCTGATCGGCGAAGGGGGTGAGACGCTGCGCCGGATCGAGCAGACGGCCGAGGTGGACCTGGACGTGAACTCCCAGGACGGCTCCGTCGCCATCGAGCGGACGGGCGACCCCGTGCGGGGGATGCAGGCGCCGGAGGTCGTGCGCGCCATCGGCCGCGGGTTCGACCCGGACGCCGCGCTGAGCATCCTCGAGGACGACATGCGGATGTTCGAGACCATCGACATCGAGCGCGCCGCGCGCAACGACAACGACCTCCGCCGGAAGAAAGGCCGTCTCATCGGCGAGGACGGCCGGACGCGCGAGCTCATGGAGGAGCTGACGGGCGCGGACGTCGTCATCTACGGGTCGACGTTCGGCGTCATCGGCCAGCCGAAGGAGGTCGACATCGCGCGCTCGGCCGCCGAGATGATCCTCGACGGCGCGCCCCACGGCGCCGTCTACTCGTTCCTCGAGCGCAAGCGCGCCGAGGAGCTGAAACAGCAGGGCATGGAGTACCACGAGTTCCCCGGGTAGCGAGCGCTGACAGTCCGTCCGCGCGTCGTTCACCGGCGGTCCTGCGTCCACTTCTCCGACGTCCGCGCCACGCCGCGGCAGTCTCACGCACGCGCCTCCGACTATCCCGTGCCACGCCGAGGCAGTCCCGCGTCCGCTGGTCCAGCCGCCGCGGCGGCCCGTCCGTCCACGTCCCCGGGTGACGCATAAATAGGTGCGTCCCGCGAGCGGCGATACAGCGCGTGCCGCCGTCTCCGTGCGGTTCCGTAGGTGTGGTATTCTCTCGCGCACAACTTTTAAATAGAATCGCATTCAATCACTGAGTGACTATGGCGCAGCAGATGGGCAACCAGCCACTTATCGTACTCTCGGAGGACAGCCAGCGCACCTCCGGGGAGGACGCACAGTCGATGAACATCACCGCGGGGAAAGCCGTCTCGGAGGCCGTCCGCACCACGCTCGGCCCGAAGGGGATGGACAAGATGCTCGTCGACTCCACCGGCGAGGTCGTCGTCACGAACGACGGCGTCACCATCCTCAAGGAGATGGACATCGAGCACCCGGCGGCCAACATGATCGTCGAGGTCGCCGAGACACAGGAGACCGAGGTCGGCGACGGCACCACGTCCGCCGTCGTCGTCGCCGGTGAACTCCTCTCGGAGGCCGAGGACCTCCTCGAGCAGGACATCCACGCCACCACGCTCGCGCAGGGCTACCGGCAGGCCGCCGAGCAGGCCAAGGAGTTCCTCGACGAGCAGGCCATCGAGATCTCCGCCGACGACACCGAGGAGCTCGAGAAGATCGCCGCGACCGCGATGACCGGCAAGGGCGCCGAGAACGCCAAGGACGTCCTCGCCGAACTGGTCGTCCGCGCCGTCCAGTCCGTCGCCGACGACGAGGGCGTCGACACCGACAACGTCAAAGTCGAGAAGGTCACCGGCGGCGCCATCGAGAACTCCGAGCTCATCGAGGGCGTCATCGTCGACAAGGAGCGCGTCAACGAGAACATGCCCTACGGCGTCGAGGACGCCAAGATCGCGCTCGTCGACGACGGCCTCGAGGTCAAGGAGACCGAGATCGACACCGAGGTCAACGTCACCGACCCCGACCAGCTCCAGCAGTTCCTCGACCAGGAGGAAGAACAGCTCAAGGAGATGGTCGACTCCCTCGCGGACGCCGGCGCGAACGTCGTGTTCGTCGACGGCGGCATCGACGACATGGCCCAGCACTACCTCGCCCAGGAGGGCATCCTCGCCGTCCGCCGCGTGAAGTCCGACGACTTCACGCGCCTCTCCCGCGCGACGGGCGCGACCCCGGTCGCGAACGTCAACGACGTCACCGCCGACGACCTCGGCGAGGCCGGCAGCGTCGCCCAGAAGGACATCGGCGGCGACGAGCGCATCTTCGTCGAGGACGTCGAGGAGGCCAAGAGCGTCACGCTCGTCCTCCGCGGCGGCACCGAGCACGTCGTCGACGAGGTCGAGCGCGCCATCGAGGACTCCCTCGGCGTCGTGCGCGTCACCCTCGAGGACGGCAAGGTCCTCCCCGGCGGCGGCGCGCCCGAGACCGAGCTCGCGATGGAGCTCCGCGACTTCGCCGACTCCGTCGGCGGCCGCGAGCAGCTCGCCGTCGAGGCGTTCGCCGACGCCCTCGAGGTCGTCCCGCGGACGCTCGCGGAGAACGCGGGCCACGACCCCATCGACTCGCTCGTTGACCTCCGCAGCCAGCACGACGCCGGCGAGGCCGGCGCCGGCCTCGACGCCTACACGGGCGACGTCGTCGACATGGAAGGCGAGGGCGTCGTCGAGCCGCTCCGCGTGAAGACCCAGGCCATCGAGTCCGCCACCGAGGCGGCCGTGATGATCCTCCGCATCGACGACGTCATCGCCGCGGGCGACCTCGCCGGCGGCCAGGTCGGCGACGACGACGGCGGCGACGAGCCGGCCGGCGGCCCCGGCGGCGGCATGGGCGGCATGGGCGGCATGGGCGGCATGGGCGGCGCGATGTGACGCTCGGCGACTAGCTCACACCGCCACCGCACGCTCCCGAAGCCCGCGTTCCCCGAACCGCCCGCTCAGTGGACCGCGGATTTTCTCTCGACGCGTCGCCGACCAGCGGCGGCTCCGGCGGTATAAAGGAGGTTCTAAGTGCGGGGCCAGCAATTTTTGCGGCATGGAGACGCTGCTGCTCAACAAGGACGACGTCAGCGAGAACGTCCGGATGCCGGAGCTCATCCCGGCGGTCGAGGACGCGTTCGCCGCCTACGAGACCGGCGACGCCCAGATGCCCGCGAAGTCCTACATCGACCTCCCGCAGTACAACGGCGACTTCCGGTCGATGCCCGCCTATCTCGACGCCGGCGACTGGGACGCCGCCGGCATCAAGTGGGTGAACGTCCACCCCGACAACCCCGACGACTTCGACCTGCCGACCGTGATGGGGACGATGGTGTACTCCGACCCCGAGAACGCCTACCCGCTGGCCATCATGGACGGCACGGAGCTGACGATGCAGCGCACGGGCGCCGCGGCGGCCGTCGCCACCGACTACCTCGCCGTCGAGGACGCGTCGAGTTTCGGCGTCGTCGGCGCCGGCGTGCAGTCGTACACCCAACTGGAGGCCATCGCGGCGGTCCGCGACGTCGAGGAGGTCGTCGTCAGCGACGTCGACGACGAGGCCGTCCAGCGGTACGTCGACCACTTCGCCGACCGCTTCGACGTCCGCGCCGGCTCCATCTCCGAGGCCGGCCACTGCGACGTGCTCTCGACGGTCACGCCCGTCCGCGACCCCATCGTCTCCCCCGAGGACGTCGGCGAGCGCACGCACGTCAACGCGATGGGCGCGGACGCCGAGGGCAAACACGAGCTCGCCGACGACCTCCTCCTCGACGCGAAGCTCGTCATCGACGACCACGCCCAGACCACGCACTCCGGCGAGATCAACGTCCCCTACGGCGAGGGCGTGCTCGCCGACGAGGACATCTACGGCGAGGTCGGCGAACTCGTCACCGGCCAGAAGGACGGCCGCACGCCCGAGGACGGCGTCACCGTCTTCGACTCGACGGGGCTGGCCATCCAGGACGTCGCCGCCGCCCACGTCGCCTACGAGCACGCCCGGGAGCACGGCAACGGCTACGACTTCGACCTGCTCGGCGTCTGAACTGTCCGTCACCGGTCGCTGGTGCTCAGCCGGTCGCTCCTCGCGCGCTGGTTCTCGACTGCCGCTTCTCGCGCGCTGGTGCTCAGTCGGCGGCTTCGCGCTCGCTGTCGACGACCGCCCCGGTCTCGTCCACGGTGACCCGCAGGGTCGCCGCCGCGTCGCCCGGCGGCGTCACGGCGAGCGTGACCCGCGGCGGGTCGACGGACTGCACGTCGATGGGGTCGTCGCTGAGACACCAGTGGAACTGCCAGGGCGGCGCGTCAGGGTCGACGCCGTGTTCGTGGAGGAACCCCGCGACGGCGGGGTGTTCGAGCACCGCGAACCCGACGCTCGCGCGGTTGTCCACGCCGCAGTTCCGGCAGTGCGCGTGCACGAGCGTCGACGCCGGCAGCCCGGTGTCCGCGTCGAGGGTCAGTTCGAGGTCCATCGTCCCGCCGCAGAACGGACAGAGGCCGCGCTGCAGGCGTCGCGCGTGCGACCGGGCGTGCACGGACACCGCCCGCAGCAGCTCGCCCTCGTCGCGGCGCTCGACGCCGCGCGGCGGGAACGACAGCATGAACGCCTGGTCGTCGCAGTCCCCGCAGACGACGCGGAACATCCCGGCGTCGTAGACGCCGGCGAGGTCGCCGCCGCAGGTCGGGCAGCGGCCCCTGACGTCGATGCCGTCCTCGGTCGGCGCGTCCACGTACGACCCCGCGTAGACGGCGTTCAGCACCACCAGTCCCGCCGGCCGCAGGCGGTAGCCGTCGTCGGTCTTCGCGACGAAGTGGTCGGTGAGCTTCGAGAGGTGGTAGTTGAACCGCCCGGAGTCCCGCAGGCCGACGGCGTCACGCAGCTCGGAGTACGGCGCGGGCGTCTCGTCGGTCCGCCACAGCGCCGCCAGGATCGCGACGCGGACCGGGTCGGCGAGCAGCCCGAACGCCTCCGCGGTCGCGTCGAAGTCCGGCGCACTCATGGTCCACGCTACGACCACCCGGGGTTAGTAGGTTGCGCGCGTGTGCGGCGGCGTCACGCGGCGTCCGTGACGGACTTCGTCTCCAGCCACTCCTCGAACTCGAAAAAGCAGTCCGCGCAGAGCCGGCCGGTCACCGTCTCCGTGTCGTCGACGGCGGCCTCGAAGCAGTAGCGCTGGTGTCGCGGCTGTTCCGGGTCGAGTGTCGTCCCGCACCTGTCGCAGTGCTCGACCATGGGACTGGACGTTGCCGCGTCAGACGGAAAAGGCGGGCGGCCGTCGGCGGGACGCTCGCGCGGGCGACGCGGCGCGGACTACTCGCCGCGGAACTCGCGGAGGCGCTCGCGGCCGGGCGCGACGAGGCGGTCGAGGTAGTCCGCGAGCGCGCCCTTCGCGTCCGCCGGGTGGAGTTCGCCGGACTCGAGGTCGCCGGCGAGAGATTCGTAGTCGCCGTAGCGGAGGTCGCCGCCGTACTCGTCGGGGCGCTCGACGACCACCTCGTCGAACCGCGGGAAGACGTGGTACTGGAACAGCTCGAGGACGGGGTTGACGAGGTCGCCCTCGGGGTCGCGGGTCGGCGGACAGAACGCCGCGTTGACCTTCTCCTGGATGTCCTCGGTGTCGTCCTCCATGGAGATGGTGACGCCCTCGCTGGAGGACATCTTCCCCTCGCCCGTCTCGAGGTCGCCGACGATGGGCGTGTGGAGGGCGGGCCGCTTCTCGTACCCCAGGGAGGGGAGCTCCTCGCGGGCGAGCATGTGGACCTTCCGCTGGTCGATGCCGCCGACCGCGAGGTCGAGGTCGAGGTACTCGATGTCCAGGGCCTGCATCAGGGGGTAGACGACGTGGCTGACCTTCACGGTCTCGCCGCTCTGGATCTCCGCCATCGCGCGCTTCGCGCGGTTCAGCGACGTCGCGAGCTCGAGCTCGTGGAGGTCGAGCTCGTAGTCGTCGTCGAGCTGGTAGTCGCTGCCGAGCACGAACTCCGTGTCGTCCTCGTCGAGGCCGTACGCGAGGAACTGGGCTTTCATCTGCTCGGCGGTCTCCCGGATCTCCTCGAAGCTGCCCTTGCCGTTGAGGTACGCGTGGACGTCCGCCAGCAGCACCACGACCTCCATGCCGGCGTCCTGGAGGTCGACGAGCTTGTTCGCGGTGAGGAGGTGGCCGAGGTGGAGGACGCCGGACGGCTCGTAGCCGACGTACGCCCGCTTGCCCCCGGGGTCGTCGGCCAGCGCCCGCACCTCCTCCTCGGTCACGACTTCCTCGACGTTCCGCGTGAGGAGTTCGTACGTGTCCATACCGGAGCGGAGTCAGCGCTCGGGGTTAAGCGGTTTGGAACTGTGGCAGTCGTTCAGCCCCCGAGCGGCGTGAGCGACCCCAGTTGCTCCCGGCCCGACGGCCGGTAGCGGACGGGACTGAAAGGGGCGGCGCTCGCTCGGCGAGACGACGCGAGGACCGCAGGCCGGCGACCGAGGACCGCAGCGAGTCGCAGGCTGCGAGCGCGCCGGGGCTTCCGAGGCGTCGCCAGCAACGACCCCGTCCGCGACGGCGGGAGCGGAGTGGGCTAGTCCCGGTCCGCGCGGTGCTCGCTGATGATGGAGTCGACCATCGACTCCTTGCGCTCGCGCTCGCGTTCGGCCTTCCGCTCCCTCCAGTCCGCGAGCACGGCCTGGACGTCGTCCTCGCTGGCGATCGCGAGTTCGTCGACCTCGCGGATCGTGACGTCGTCGGCCGGCCCGACGGGGATCTCGTGCTCGAACAGCACCTCGTCGGCGGCGTCCGAGAGGCCGCCCGAGCGCAGGACGACCCGGGGCTCGAAGGACGCGAGCAGTTCCGCGGTGCGGCGGCCGGCGCCGGAGGCGTCCCGGAGGTAGACGACGTCGCCGCTGGCGATGCCGTACTCGTCGTCGGCGGCCTCGATGGCGTCGACGGTGAACTGGTCGACGGGCTTGACGGCGACGAGGTCGCCGCCGCCGTCGACGTCCCCGAGGTTCGAGTGGTCGAGCTTCCAGAGGTCCTTGAGCCGCTCGAGTTTCGCCTCGAGCTCGTCCGCGCGCTCGCGTTCGTCCTCGAGTTCGGTCTCGAGGCGGTCGTTGTCCCACTGGAGCTGCGCGAGCTCGCGGCGCTCGCGGGCCTCCCTGCGCTCCTCGCGTCTCGCCTCGGAGAGCTCCTCCTCGTAGGCCGCGAGTTCGTCGTCCTTCTCGTCGAGTTCGGCCTCGAGGTCCGCGACGTGGTCTTGCAGCCGCTGGACCTGGGCCTCGAGGTCGCGGATGCGTCGCTCCTCCTCGGTGAGCTCTCGGGGGTCGTGCTCGACGTCGTCCGCCTCGGGCTCCTCGGTCGCCGTGAGGTCCGAGAGGACGGCGGTGAGGGGTTCGTCGTCGCCGACGACGCGGGCCACCACCTCGCCGCGGTCGACGTCCGGCGGCGTCTGCTCGGTGGCGCGCCGGATCTGGTCGCGGTGGTCGTCGCGGGCGAACAGCGCGGCCGCCATCGCGTCCCGCTGGTGGTCGTCCTCGTAGCCCTCCTCGCGAGTGCGGTGTTGCTTCTCGTCGACCGGGAGGTCCGAGTCCGGCACCCACGCGGCGGCGTCGAAGCTCGCGCGGATCTTCTCGACGGTGTTCGGCATCGGCGTCACGTCCGCCGCCACCACGACCGGGCGGCCGCGCTCGATGATCCACTCGATGACGGCCGCGGTGTCCGCCGTCCGGGTGCTCGTCACGTCGAGCACGCGGCCGTCGAGAGCGACGAGCGCGACCGCCGTCGTCGTCCCGGGGTCGACGCCGACGAACACGCGGTCGCGGCGCCGCGCCAGCGGGACGAACTCGATGCCGTCCCGCCGCACGGGCTCGACCTCGACGCGCGTGTCCCCCGACCGCCGGCTGCTCACGGGGATGTCCTCGGGGCGGGCCTGCACCGTGAACACGGCGTTGGCGTACCCGCCGTACTTCTCGGTGACCTCGCGGTCGTACTCGAGGCCGGCGTCCTCGAGGGCCGCCTGGACGTCGCGGGCGGCGCGCTTCACGGAGCCGTGGATGCGGCGCGTGAACCGGTCCTCGCTCCAGCCGCCACCGCCGCCCGTCGAGCGGCCCCGGGAGACCTTCACGGTGGTCTCGTTCGTGAACGCCGACACCTCGTAGCCGACGTTCCGCGCGGCGAGCCTGGCGGCCGCCTCGGCCTCCTCCATCGCGGGCTTCCCGTAGGGGACGCCGTGGCGCTTGGCCACCCGCGAGAGTGGTTCCGGGCGCTCGTAGCCGGTGACCTGGACGAGCTTCGTCTCCTCGGGCAGCCCGCGCAGCAGGTGCACGAGCTGGTCCTTGTCGGCGGCGAGCTCGTACATGTTGTCGGTCGCGACGATGGCGGGTTCCTCGCCGTCGACGCGGCGAAGCAGCTTCCGGCGGCTCACCACGTCCCGTTCGACCACCTCGCCGTCGAAGACGACGAGCGCGTAGGAGGGAGCGTCCCCGCGCACGTCACCGCTCTGCACGTCGACGCCGAAGACCCGAGCGTCGAGGGCGCTCGTGCGGGTACTCACGTTACTACGGGTAGGTCGCGAGCGCTAATAAGTGCACGGCGGGCCGGCCCCGGGGGCGCCGGGCCGCCCACGAGGGCGACGGGCCGGGACCGGGGTCCGCGAATCGAACGGGAGTCGACGGACCGTGCGGAGCGGGTGGCGCCGGCGGCCGTGAAAAACAGGTAAGTGGCGGCCGCGCCAACTGTCCACCCCAGATGACGCTCGCCGACGTGCTGGACGCGGCGCGCCGCCGGCGGAAGACGCTGGTCGTGCACGGCGCCGACCCCGGCGACCTCCCGGAGCGCTTCGAGACGCGGAACGTCGAGGTGGTCGGCGGCGGCGACGTCGACCCCGGCCAGGCGCCGTACGTGACGGTCCGCGAGGACGGCGACTTCCGCGCGGCGGTCGACCTCGCGGACCTCGAGGCGTTCTTCGCGGCGCCGGGGCGGCGGGACGCCGGCGACGCGGCCGCCCGGCACGCGCTCCACGAGCTGCTCGACGACGCGGTGTTCGCGTCGCTCTCGAGGCGCCAGCTGCTGTCGACGGCCGTCGAGATCGAGGACCGCGCGTACCGCACCGGCCGCGGCGAGCTGCACGCCGGCTTCCAGACGTGGGCGGCGTTCGCGGAGCAGGCAGACCGCTACCGGCGGCTCGCCGCCGAGACCGACCTCGAGGTCACCGTCTACGTCGAACCCGGCGACGGCGGCCAGCGGGCGCCCGACGGGGTCGCCGTCCGCGAGACGGCACACCCGGACGTCGGCGAGTACTGGTTCGTGGTCTTCGACGGCGGGGACGCCGACCAGCAGTGCGCGCTCGTCGCCGAACAGACCGGCAGCGAGGCGTTCCGCGGCGCCTGGACGTACGACGAGGCGCTCGTCGCGGCGGCGCTCGCGGCGGTCGACGACCTCGCCAGTCCGCCGTCGCCGTGAGCGCGGCGCCGTCCGGACGGCGCGGTCAGTCGGCGTCCGGGTAGGGGACGCCGTACTCGAGGCCGTCGTGAGCGACGAACACCTCGCCGTCGAAGCCCGTGGCCTCGGCGTCCTCGCGGAGTTCGCGGGCGTCGCCGGCGTACCGCGAGGAGACGTGCGTGAGCGCGAGCGCCCGGGCGCCGGCGGCGGCGGCGACCTCGGCGGCCTCGCCGGCCGTCGAGTGGCCGGTGTCGGCGGCGCGGCCGGCGGCGTCGTCGGCGAACGTGGCGTCGTGGATCAGGAGGTCGGCGCCCTCGGCGGCCGCGATAACGGGGTCGTGGGGGCGCGTGTCGCCCGTGTAGACGAGCTTCCGGCCGGGTCGCGGGTCGCCGACGACCTGCTCGGGGCGGACGACCGTGCCGTCCTCGAGTTCGACCGGCGACCCCTCGTGGAGGCGGGAGAACTTCGGGCCGACGGGCACGCCGAGTTCCTCGGCCTTCTCGCGGTCGAAGCGGCCCTTGCGTTCGTCCTCGACGAGCGCGTACCCGACGGAGGTGGTGCGGTGGGCGGTGTCGAACGCGCGCACCTCGTACTCGGGGCGGTCGAGGACGGTGTCGCCGGCCGAGACCTCGCTGATGCGGACGGGGTACCCGACGTCGTCGCCGACGGCGAACACGAGGTCCTCGACGCTGCGGCGGACGCCCCGGGGGACGTGGATGGTGAGGGGGTCGCTGCGGTCGTTGAAGTCCCACGTCTGGACGAGGCCGGGCAGCCCGAACACGTGGTCGCCGTGGGCGTGCGTGACGAACACGTCGGAGACGTCGAAGCCGGTGCCGTAGCGCATCATCTGGCGCTGGGTCGCTTCGCCGGCGTCGAAGAGGACGGCGTCGCCCTCCCGGCGGACGAACACCGAACTGGGGTTGCGTTCCGTGGTGGGGACGGCGCCGCTCGTCCCGAGGAACGTCACGTCGAGGGTCATGGGGGACGGTGGAACGGCCGTGCGCAAAACCCCACCGATGCGAACCCCCGGCGCCGCGTGCCTCGAGTGAGTCGACGCTGCCGCGGCGTCCCGAGGGAGCCGAGGCTGCCGCGGCGTCCCGAGGGAGTCGACGCTGCGCAGTCCCCCGAGGGAACCGACGTCACCGCAGTCCCGGGTCCGACGTCGTCGCGGGGAGACGCCGCTCGCGCGCTCGTACGCCGAGCCTGTCGCGGAGTAAGTCCACATTTCCGAGAGTACGTTCGCGTTTCGGGCTCCAGGGGCGCGGTAGGCTCGTCGAACTGGAGGAACAGTCTAGTCCGTTTATGGATAGGTCGGCCGTCGGCGGGAACGGGTCGACGCATGAAACCCCACACCCTCGCAGTCCTGACCGTCGCCGCGGCGGTCGCCCTCTGGGGCGGCGCCGCCGCGGCCGCACACGCACCGAGCACCGACGCGACGAGCGACGCGGCCGCGGTCGGCGGCGCGCCGGCCGCAGACGCCGCGACGGCCGTCCAGCCCGCGAACGCGTCCGTGACGTTCTCGAACCAGTCCGTCGACGACGGCGCCGTCACCGTGGAGAGCGTCACGCTCCCCGAGGGCGGGTACGTCACCGTCCACGACAGCGGCCTCCTCGAGGGCGACGCGCTCGGCAGCGTCGTCGGCGTCTCCGAGTACCTCGAACCCGGCACCCACGACGACGTGACGGTGCCGCTGTACGAGGGCGTCGAGGGCGTCGACTTCGAGGACGCCGCGCCGACCGGCGAGCAGACGCTCGTCGCGATGCCGCACCTCGAGACCACCGGCGACGAGACCTTCGACTTCGTCGCCAGCGACGGCGAGGACGACGGCCCCTACGTCGCGAACGAGACCGTGGTCACCGACGAGGCCACCGTGACGTTCGCCGGGGAGGACGGCGACGGCGAGCGGGCCGACCGCGGCCTCGTCGTCGACGACCTCACGGCGCCCCCGTACGCCACCACGAACGAGACGGTGACGGTGAACGCCACGCTGCGCAACACCGACGACGACGAGCGCACCGAGGACGTGGCGTTCCGCCTCGAGGGCGGGGCCGTCGACCTGGTCGTCCACCAGGCGGTCACGGTGCCGGCCGGCGAGACCGAGACCGTCACGTTCGACGTCGACACCAGCGGCGTCGCCGAGGACGAGTACATCCACGGCGTGACGACGGCCAACTCCAGCGAGTTCACGACCATCACCGTCAGCGACAGCGCCGCGGTCGACTTCGACGACCAGGACAGCGACGGCGAGACGGTCACCGTCGACGCGGTGTTCCTCCCCGAGGGCGGCTACGTCACCGTCCACGACAGCGGCCTCCTCGAGGGCGACGCGCTCGGCAGCGTCGTCGGCGTCTCCGAGTACCTCGAACCCGGCTACCACGCGGACGTCACCGTGCCGCTGTACGAGGGCGTCGAGGGCGCGGACTTCGACGACGCCGAGCTCGCGGACGGCGACGTCCTCGTAGCGATGCCGCACCTCGAGACCACCGGCGACGAGACCTTCGACTTCGTCGACGCCGACGGCGAGGACGACGGCCCCTACGTCGCGGACGGCGAACCCGTCGTCGACGACGCGACGATGACGCTCGTCGACGAGGACGAGGACGACGAGGAGTGAGGTCACACCGGACGCGACCGTTCCAGCGCGCAGCGAGCGCGCGCCGGGAGCCGACGGCCGCGACCGGACGCCGCGGACCGACTCTTTCTTTGCCCCGTACCGGCTAGTCGCGGGTAATGGACGAGCCGCTGTGGATCGACGCGCACGCGCCGTCGCTGTCCGACCTCCCGCAGGCGGACGTGCGAGAGCGCCTGCGGGACGCCACCGACGAGCCCGTGAACCTCGTCGTCTACGGGCCCGGGGGCGCGGGGAAGACGGCGGCGGTGCGCGCGCTCGCCGAGCACGCGCACGCCGACCCGGACAACGACCTCGTGGAGCTGAACGTCCGGGACTTCTTCGGGATGACGAAGAAGGAAGTCAGCGAGGACCCGCGGTTCTCGCAGTTCATCTCCGCGAAGCGCCGCCGGAACTCCTCGAAGGCCGACCTCATCAACCACGTGCTCAAGGAGTCCGCGAGCTACCCGCCGGTCTCCGGGGACTACAACACCATCCTGCTGGACAACGCGGAGGCCATCCGCGAGGACTTCCAGCAGGCGCTGCGCAGGGTGATGGAGCGCCACCACGAGGCGACCCAGTTCGTGATCGCGACCCGGCAGCCGTCGAAGCTCATCCCGCCGATCCGGTCGCGGTGTTTCCCCGTGTCGGTGCGCGCTCCCGGCCCCGACGAGATCCAGGGCGTGCTGACGGACGTCCTGGACGCGGAGGGCGCCGCCTACGACGCGGAGGGCGTGGAGTTCGTCGCCGGCTACGCGGACGGCGACCTCCGGACGGCGATCCTGAGCGCGCAGACGACCGTCGAGCAGGCGGGCGAGCTGACGATGACGGCGGCCTACGAGACGCTGCAGGACGTCGGCCCGGACGACGAGATCGAGTCGATGCTCGACGACGCGGAGGCCGGCGAGTTCACGGACGCCCGGAAGACCCTCGACGACCTGCTCGTCGACGAGGGGTACAGCGGCCAGGAGGTCCTCGACGAGCTGCTGCGCGTCGGCCGGTCGCGGTACGACGGCGACGACCTCGCCGAGCTCCACCGGCTCGCGGGCGACGTGGAGTTCGACCTCACGCAGGGGAACAGCGACCGCGTCCAGCTCGGCCGGCTGCTCGCGGAGCTCGGCCGGGACGCCTGAGGCCCGAGCGCCCGCGGGAAGGGACAAGTTTTCAACGCGGCGCTGCGGAGTGGACGTGTGTCTCTGGCCGACTCCTTCGAGCGCGCCGGCGTGGTCGTCGGCGCGGTGCTGCTGGTCGCCCTGCCCGTGTCGCTGGCCCTGGAGGCGGTCGTCGGGTCGGCGACGCCGTGGTGGCGGCTGCTGGTCGTGCTCGGCCCCGGGTTCGCAGTCGGGTGGGCGGCGGCCAGCGACGAGCCGCCGGTGTCCTACGAGAGCGTGTGGTTCGTCTGCTTCCTCGGCTACCTGCTGTCGGTGCTCGCGATCCGCGTCTTCGACCTCGTGCCGGTCGGCGACCACACCGGGAGCGTGCTCGCGGCGATGGCGGCGGCGTTCGCGGTGGCCGTCGTGGCGGACCGCTACCGGTAGCGCGGCGCGAGCGACGGTGGCGCGGCCGCGGTTCGGCTCACGCCAGCACGAGCACGTACCGCGTCAGCGAGCGGTGGACGCGGCGCTCGAACCGGTCTGTGACCGTCCAGCCGGCGGCCCGGGCTTCGGCGCGCCAGTCGCGGTCGGCGACCAGCACGCAGCGGTCGGCGACGCGGCGGGCCTCCGCGAGCGCGCCGCCGACCAGGTCCGCGAGGTCGTGGGTCTCGATCTTCGACTGGCGGCCGTACGGCGCGTCGAAGACCACGGCGGTCGCGGCGTCGTCCCGGACCGGGAGGCGCGTGGCGTCGGCGCGCGCGACCGCGAAGTCGTCCACGTAGGCGGCGAGGTTCTCGCGGGCGCCGGCGACCATCTTCGCCTGGGCGTCGGTGCCCACCGCCCGCGCGCCGAGCAGGCCGGCCTCGACGAGCACGCCGCCCGTCCCGCACATCGGGTCGAGGACGACGTCGCCGGGCTCGACGCGCGCGAGGTTGCAGACGGCGCGCGCCAGCAGGGGGTCCATGCTCCCCGGCTGGAAGAACGGCCGGTCGGTGGGCTTGCGGTCGCCGTAGTCGCGGACGGACGCGGCGGCGAGCCACCCGAGGAACGCGCGGTCCCGGGAGAACAGCGCGCGGAGTTCGTGGTCGGGGGCCTCGAGGTCGACGGCGAAGCCGGCGTCGACGAGGACCCGGCCGAGCGCGCGCTCGGCGGCCTGGGTGTCGACGCCGGCGGCGTTCCGGACGTCGCGGGCGCGCACCGCGACGGTTCCCGACCGGTCGAGGGCCGCGGCGCCGAGGGCGTCGACGGCGGCCTCGACGGTCGGTTCCGCGTCGGCGACGAGCCCGCTGGCGCGGTGGGCGTACGCGAGCCGGCGGAACCGCTCGCGGTCGACGCCGCTGGCGGTGGCGAGGCCGGGCGCGACGACGTCGACGTCGGCGGCCGCGGCGCGCGCCTCCGCGGCGGCGAACGCGTCGTCTTCGCCGCCGAGTTCGAGGACGTACACGCCGCGAGGTGGGCGCCCGCGGGCAATCAGGCTACCGGCCGCGGCGCGTACTTGAGGTGGTACTACCCGGACTGCCAACCTTTATAAACCTTAAATACGTCGTTTAAGTCGAACGATGACCGACCCAAAGGAAACCATAAACATTGAAAACGTGGTCGCCTCGACCGGTATCGGTCAGGAACTCGACCTGCAGAGCGTCGCGATGGACCTCGAGGGCGCCGACTACGACCCCGAGCAGTTCCCCGGGCTCGTCTACCGCACCCAGGACCCCAAGAGCGCCGCCCTCATCTTCCGGTCCGGGAAGATCGTCTGCACCGGCGCGAAGTCCACCGACGACGTCCACGAGAGCCTGCGCATCGTCTTCGACAAGCTCCGCGAGCTCTCCATCGAGGTCGAGGACGAACCCGAGATCGTCGTCCAGAACATCGTCACGAGCGCCGACCTCGGCCGCCAGCTCAACCTCAACGCCATCGCCATCGGCCTCGGCCTCGAGAACATCGAGTACGAGCCCGAGCAGTTCCCGGGCCTGGTCTACCGCCTCGACGAACCCGAGGTCGTCGCGCTGCTGTTCGGCTCCGGCAAGCTCGTCATCACCGGCGGGAAGAAGCCCGAGGACGCCGAGCACGCCGTCGACAAGATCGTCTCCCGGCTCGAGGAACTCGGCCTGCTCGAGTAGGCGGTGCTCGCCGCAACCGTCCAGCCCGCGCCCGGCACGCTCACCCAGTACGCCGCGACGTTCGTCGGCGGCTGGCTGCTGTTCACGTTCACCGCACACGTCGCCGCGACGTACGTCCTCGGCGACGTCCCGTGGAAGCGCGCCGCCCTCGTCGGCCTCGCGCCCGCCGTCGCCACCATCGCGCTCGTCCGGTACAGCCCGCTGGTCATCGTCGCGGTCAGCCTCGCCGCCGACTTCGCCGCCGTCCACGCCGTCTACCGCGTGAAGTACCGGACCGCGGGGCTGGTCGTCGTGATGCACTACGTGGTCACGCTCGCCGTCGTGTTGCTCGTCGCGAACCTGCTCGCGCTGCTCGGCACCGCGCCCGGGTAGTTCGCACGCGGAGAGAACGCCCGCCCCCGTTTTTGGTCGGGGAGCGACGACCCCCACGCATGAACGACTACGAGCGGCAAGCTCTCCACGCGAGCGTCCTCACGCTCGCGGCCGCCGCGCTCGCGTACGCCGCCGCCCTCGTCAAGCCGCCCGGTCCCGACGTCGCGGCGGTGTTCGGCATCGCGGCGGTCCTCCTGCTGTCGGCGTACTACGTCTTCGGCGGTCCGCGGCGGCTCGCCGGCGCGTGGGCGTCGCCGACCGTCGCCGCCGTCCTCGCGCTCGCGAGCGCGACCGGCCACGAGCTGCGGCTCGCCGCCATCGCGCTCGCCGCGCTCAGCGTCCTCGGGTTCGTCGCCTACCCCGTCACCGCGGCCGCCGCGCGGCTCGGCGAGCGCGCCGGCGACTACCTCCGGTAGCGGCGCCGCGGACCCGACGGCTACTCCACGAGGCGCTCGATCTCCGTGACGAGGATGCCCGAGGCGCCCTCGGCCT
Organism: Halobacterium yunchengense; assembly: GCF_037031165.1. Lineage (NCBI taxonomy): Archaea > Methanobacteriati > Methanobacteriota > Halobacteria > Halobacteriales > Halobacteriaceae > Halobacterium > Halobacterium yunchengense. Next base: position 831,678 of record NZ_JAYEZL010000001.1, read on the forward strand.
TCAGGTCGTTGACGGCCTCGAAGACGTCGCGCTCCGCGACGACCGCGTGCACCGCCACCATCCCGGGTTCGTCGACGTCGAGGACGGTCGGGCCGCCCAGCCCCGGAATCACGTCCTCGACGGCGTCGAGGTTCTCCTCGGGCGCGTTCAGCATCAGGTAGCGTTTGCCGTCGGCGTCCAGCACCGACCGCAGCGCCGTCCGCACCTGCTCGACCTTCGGGTCCTCGAGGACGTCCTCGCGGCCGAACAGCCGCACGGAGCTCTCCAGCACCTCGTCGACGACCGCGAGCCGGTTCACGCGCAGCGTCGTCCCCGTGGACGTGATGTCGACGATGGCGTCCGCCATCTCCACGTGCGGCGTGAGTTCGGTCGCCCCCGTCACCTCCACGACCTCCGGCGACACCGACGCCTCGGCGAAGTACTCGCGGGTGATCCGCGGGAACTCGGTCGCGACCGTCTTCCCCTCGAGGTCCGCGGGCTCGGTGATGTCGCCGTCCTCGGGCGCCGCGAGCACGAGCCGGCACTTCCCGTAGTCGAGGTCCAGGAGGTCCGCGACGCCGTCCGCGCCGGACTCGCGCACCTGGTCGAGACCCGTGACACCGAGGTCCGCCGCGCCGTCCGCGACGTACTCCGGGATGTCCGCCGCTCGCGCGTACAGCACCGTGATCTCGGGGTCGACGGTGTCCGCGTACAGCTGGCGCTCGGCGCCGTTCTCGACGCCGATGCCCGCGCGGTCGAGGAGTTCCAGCGTCGGGTCGTGCAGGCGGCCCTTGTTGGGCACGGCAATGCGCATACCCGGCCCCTACGTCGGGTGGCGGGAACTAGGTTTTCCCTCGCGAACGCAGCCGACACACGGGGCTGGCGGCGCGCCCGCGCCCCCGTGGTCCTCGAAGACGTCCGCGAGGCGGAACACGAGCGCCGAACCCGACAGACATACGAGGGCGTCAGTCGAAGCCGCCCGCATGAGTACGCTGCGAGTCGCCGGCGGCCGCCTCCTGCACCCGGACCGCTCGGTGACCGAGGGCGACGTGCTGGTCGACCAGGGCGACGGCGAGATTCTCGCGGTGGGCGACGTGCCGGAGGGCGACGAGGTGCTGGACGCCGAGGGGTGTCTGGTGGTGCCGGGGCTCGTGAACGCGCACTGCCACGCGGCGATGACGCTGCTGCGGGGGTACGCCGACGACAAGCCGCTGGACGCGTGGCTGCGGGAGGACATCTGGCCGGCGGAGGGGGAGCTCACCGCCGACGACGTGCGCGCCGGCGCCGAGCTCGCGCTCGTCGAGATGATCCGGTCGGGGACGACGGCGTTCGCGGACATGTACTTCCACGTCCCCGAGATCGCGGCGGCGGTCGGCGAGGCCGGCCTGCGGGCGCGCCTCGGGCACGGCGTCGTGACGGTCGGGAAAGACGACGGGGACGCGTACCGGGACAACGAGGAGAGCGTCGAGGTGGCGCGCGAACTCGACGGCGCCGCGGACGGCCGCGTCCGGACCGCGTACATGCCCCACAGCCTCACGACGGTCGGCGAGGAGTACCTCCGCGAGTTCGTCGGCGAGGCCCGCGAGCACGGGATTCCGCTGCACTTCCACGCGAACGAGACCCGCGACGAGGTCGACCCCCTCGTCGAGGAGCGCGGCGAGCGCCCCCTGGCGTACGCCGACGACCTCGGGATGCTCACCGAGGCCGACTTCGTCGCGCACGGCGTCCACACCGACGCGACCGAACACGGCCTGCTCGCCGAGCGCGGGACGAGCGTCGTCCACTGCCCGGCGTCGAACATGAAGCTCGCGTCCGGGATGGCGCCCGTCCAGGCGATGCGCGAGGCGGGCGTGAACGTCGCGCTCGGGACGGACGGCGCGGCGTCGAACAACGACCTCGACCTCTTCGACGAGCTCCGGGACGCCGCGATGCTCGGGAAGCTCGCCGCGGACGACGCGTCGGCGGTGCCCGCGGCGGCCGCCGTCGAGATGGCGACCGCCGGCGGCGCGCGAGCGCTCGGGTTCGACTCCGGGCGCATCGAGGCGGGCGCGAACGCGGACCTCGCGGTCGTCGACTTCTCGGCGCCCCACCTCACGCCCGTCCACGACCACGTCTCGAACCTCGCGTACGCGGCGACCGGCCAGGACGTCCGGCACACGGTCTGCGACGGCGACGTGCTCATGCGCGACCGCGAGGTCCTGCCCCTCGACGAGGCGGCGGTCCGCGAGCGCGCCGCGTCCCGGGCGGCCGCGGTCGCCGAGCGCGCGGACTGACCGCCGCGGCGGTGCGGCGGCCGCCGGCAGTCGCTGCCCGATTCTGCCCGTTCACTTATCACGGAGGACTGGTAACTAACCGGTCGCAATGCGGCAGCCAGGGCACACGCTCCTGGTCGCTGCGCTCGCGGTCGCGGTCCTCGCAGCCGTCCCGGGTGGGGCAGTGGCTGCGGGCGACCTCGCCGTGAGCGGCGACCAGACAGACGACGGTACCGTCACGGTCACCGTGACGGAGAACGAGTCCGCGGTGGCGAACGCGTCCGTCACCGTCGAAGCACTGAACAACTCGACGTACGCCGGCGAGGGCGACCACTCGACCGGCGAGAACGGCACAGTCGAGCTCCCCGCCCCCGAGCAGAACGTCTCGGTGTCGGTGACCGCCGAGGCGGGCAACTCGACGGCGGAGACGACACTCGACCTCGTCGCGCCGAGTGACGACGAGGCCGACCTCGCGGTGGACGTCGCGCAGGCCGACGACGGCACCGGCACGGTGGCGGTGACGAACGCCAGCGGCGCCGGCGTCGCGAACGCCTCGGTGTCGGTGACCGCGCAGGACAACGCCTCCTACGCGGGCGAGGGCGACTACGAGACCGGCGAGAACGGCACGGTCGGCCTCCCCGCCCCCGAGCAGAACGTCACCGTCGACGTCGTCGCCGAGGCGGGCAACCGGACCGCGTCCACGACGGCGACGCTGACCGCCGTGAACGACACGGACAGCGACGAGGACGCCTCCTTCGGCGAGCGCGTCTCCGCGTTCGTCCACCAGCTGCAGGCCGAGGGCAACGTGAGCGGCCAGGCGGTCGCCGCGTTCGTCGTCGACAACAACCCCGGTGCGGACGAACGCCCCGACCACGTCGACCCCGGTCCGCCCGAGGACGACGAGGACGAGGGTGACGACCGCGGGCCCGACGGCGACCGCGGCAACGGGAACGGCGCCGACGCCAGCGACGACGGCGACGGCGGCGACGAGAGCGGCGAGGCCGGGAACGGTCCCGGCGGCAGCGGGAACGGCGGCAACGGCGCCGGCGGCAACGGCAACGCTGGCGGCAACGGTAACGCCGGCAACGGCGCCGGCGGCAACGGTAACGCCGGCGGCAACGGCGGCGGTCCGCCGTAGCGCCGTTTCGCGACTCGCCCGCGCGGTCGACGATTCGGTCGCTTTCTCGCGGTCGACGATTCGGTCGCTTTCTCGCGGTCGACGGTTCAGTCGCTTTCTCGCGGTCGACGCGGGGCGGCGGTCCGCCGCCGTGGCGTCCCGGGTCCGTCCTCGCGCAGTGACGGGTCCGACGCCCGAGTAGTCAGTTTCCGGCCACCGGACTTTTTCTGGTGGCCGCCGTGCGTCAGCGTGCAGGTCGGCGACCTGCTGCGGCGACGAGCCGGACCGACGGCAGCGACCGTCCCACCGGACACAGCGACGAGTCGGTTCGCCCGCCGCGGTGGCGAGCTCGCGACCCACACGCCGGCGCGCTGCGGGGCGTCCGCGACGGCGCCCACAGGCCATCGGACCCCTCCTCGAATCGCCGTCGTGGGCCGCGCCGCGGGCCGATCAGTGACCGGCTTCGGTAGGGTTTTGAGTCCAGTCGCCCTCGCCCCGGGTATGACAACCGCGTCGCCGATCAGCGACCACCTCGAGGCGGTGGAGTCCGCCCGGGAGTCCGGTCGGAAGAAGATCGACTGGGCGTTCGAGCACATGCCGATCCTGGCGTCGCTGCGCGCCGACTTCGAGGCCGACCAGCCCCTGGACGGCGAGACGGTCGGGATGGCGCTGCACGTCGAGGCGAAGACGGCCGCGCTCGTCGAGACGATGGCGGCGGCCGGCGCCGAGGTCGCCATCACGGGCTGTAACCCCCTGTCGACCCACGACGACGTCTCGGCCGCGCTGGACGCCCACGACGACATCACGAGCTACGCGAAACACGGCGTCGACGACGACGCCTACTACGAGGCCATCGACGCCGTGCTCGCCCACGAGCCGACCGTCACCGTCGACGACGGCGGCGACCTCGTGTTCCGCGTCCACGAGCACTACCCCGAGCTCGTCGACGGCATCGTCGGCGGCACCGAGGAGACCACGACCGGCGTCCACCGCCTCCGCGCGATGGACGACGACGGCGCCCTCGAGTACCCCGTCATCGCGGTCAACGACACGCCGATGAAGCGGCTGTTCGACAACGTCCACGGCACCGGCGAGTCCTCGCTTTCCTCCATCGCGATGACCACGAACCTCTCGTGGGCGGGCAAGGACGTCGTCGTCGCGGGCTACGGCCAGTGCGGGAAGGGCGTCGCGAAGAAGGCCAGCGGCCAGAACGCGAACGTCATCGTCACCGAGATCGACCCGCGGCGCGCGCTCGAGGCCCACATGGAGGGCTACGACGTCATGTCGATGGACGAGGCCGCGGCAATCGGCGACGTCTTCATCACCACCACGGGCAACCGCGACGTCATCGTCGAGGAGCACTTCGAGCGGATGCAGGACGGCGTCGTGCTGGCGAACGCCGGCCACTTCGACATCGAGATCGACCTCGAGGCGCTCGCCGAACTCGCCGACGGCGAGCGCGAGGTCCGCGACGGCGTCCGCGAGTACCGGCTCCCCTCCGGCGAGCGCGTCAACGTCCTCGCCGAGGGCCGCCTCGTCAACCTCGCCACGCCCGTCAGCCTCGGCCACCCCGTCGAGGTCATGGACCAGTCGTTCGGCGTGCAGGCGGTGTCCGTCCGCGAACTCGTCGAGAACGGCGACGACTACGACGCCGGCGTCCACGAGGTCCCCGACCACCTCGACCGCACGCTCGCCGAGATCAAACTCGACGCCGAGGGCATCGAACTCGACACCCTCACCGAGGAGCAGGCCGAGTACATGGACTCCTGGCGGCACGGCACGTAACACACGCGCGTTTTGCGCTGCGGGCGGCCTGCGGCCGCCCTCGGCTCGCGGATGCTCGTTGCGGCTGGAGATGCAGACAAAGCACTTACACGTCCCCTGTCACGACCAGGTATGCCGAAGACAGTCGCCGTCCGCGTCTCGGTCGTCGTCGGCGCCCTGTTGCTCGTCGTCGGCGGTGGTATCTACGCGTACGGCGCGTACGACGCGGCGACGTACGACCGCGAGGCCGGCATCGACGTCGAGCCCGCGCCGGACGCCGACGGGACTGCGACGAACGTCTCCGACCTCCCCCGAGACCAGCAGGCGCTGTTCCTGCTCGCCGTCGACCCCGGCGAGTTCGGCGGCTACGAGACGCCGGACGAGCACCTCCAGGGCGTCGCGTCGGAGATACCGAACCGCGTCCGATACGACGAGGAGACCTACGAAGTCGGAACGTCGCACAGCGACGCCGTCGTCGGAGCGCTGCCGCAACTGCTGGGGGCGGTCGTCGCTGCGGCTGGCGGGGCGACGCTGCTCGGCGCAGCGGCGGCCTCGGTCCTGCGGCGGCTCCGTCGCTCGTAGCGCGCAGCCTACCGGCCGAGCAGCGTCGAGATTCTGGCGTTCGCCTTGAGTTTCACGCCGCCGTCCGCGACCGTCAGCGGCATCGGCCCGAGTTCGGTCGTGGCGACGGAGGGGTGGGAGGCGCCGCGTTCGCGGAGTTCGCGGCGCGTCTGCACGCGCAGCGGCGCGCCCTCGGTGAGCGTCTCGTTGTACTCGACGAGGTACGTGCCGCCGGTGAGCGTCCACCACTCGTAGTCGTCGCCGGGGTTCCGGCAACTGGACGCGAGCGGCCGCAGGTCCGCGGGCTCGAGTTCGCCGCCGCCGAAGTCCACGCGGCCCGGCGACTCCACCGCGGAGACGTCCGCGACAGTGAGGTCGACGCCGTACTCGTGGACCTGGGTGTCCTCGTGGACGATGCCGTCGACGCGGTCGAGGAGGTCGCGACCGGACATGCGGGGGCGTACGGCGACCAGCGGAAAACGACTGGCGGCTAGTCGCCGCCGCGGACGACGTGCCCGTACTTGAGGAGCGAGACGAACACGACGCCGCCGAGGACGTTCCCGGCGGTCGACCACACGAGGAAGCGAGCGTACGCGCTGGGCTCGACGACGCCAGTGAACACGCCCATCAGGACCTCGACGCTGCCGGCGACGCAGTGCGGGAGGTGCGTGAACCCGATGGTGGCCGCGACCAGCCACACGAAGAGCGCGCGGCTCACCGTCTCCTGGGCGGCCGCGACCAGCCAGGACAGCAGCCCCATCAGCCAGCCCGCGAGCACCGCTCCGGCGAACAGCACGGACGAGTCGTGGGCGACCAGGGGCGTCGCGACGGCCTCGAAGGCGGCCGCGTCGGCGATGCCGTACGCGGGCGCGACGACCACCGCGATGCCGGCGAACGCGGCGGCGCCGGCGACGTTCGCGCCGAACACGACCCCCCAGAGGCGGAGCAGCGACCGGACGGACGCGCGGCCGTCGAGCACGGGCAGCACCGCGAGCGTCGTGTGCTCGGTGAACAGCTCCGAGCGCCCGATGACGACGAACAGGAACCCGACGGCGTACGCGTTCGCGAGCGCGAGTTCGAGCGTGGGCTCGCCCCACACGCCCGCGGCGAGCGTGGCCACGACCGCCATCAGCAGCGGCCCGAACCCGATGTCGAGGCCGGCCGAGAGCCCGGAGAGCGCGAGGCCGTCCGCCGGTCGCTCGAGTTCGTTGACGCCCTCCTGGAGCTGGCTGGCGAGGATCCCCGTCGAGGGCGTCTGTCCGTCGGCGCCGGTCGCGTCGGTGGCGTCGCCCATGGAGGGAGTGACGTGACTGCGCGCAAAAGGTCCGGTGGCGGCGCCGTGGCGCAAGCCTCCTATCCCCCCGCCGCGTACGGCCGGACATGACCGCCGGCACGGGGGACGAGCATGTCTAACTCGAACGCGAAGGGCAACAGGCGGGAGCGCGAGCTCGTGAACGCGCTCGACGAGCGCGGGTTCGCGGTGATGCGCGCGCCCGCCTCGGGGAGCGCGACGGAACGGGAGCTCCCCGACGTGCTCGCGGGCGACGGCGACGCGTTCTACGCCATCGAGGCGAAGTCCAGCGCCGGCGACCCCATCTACCTCGACGGCGAGGAGGTCGAGGCGCTCGTGTACTTCGCGCGGAACTTCGGCGCGAAGCCCCGCATCGGCGTGCGCTTCGACCGCGAGGACTGGTACTTCTTCCACCCCGCGGACCTCCACACGACCGACGCCGGCAGCTACCGCGTGAAAAAAGAGCGCGCGCTCGCGGACGGCACCGACATCGAGGAGCTCACGGGCGGCCCCGCGAAGACCGGACTGGACGACTACTGATTCTGGCGGCGCGGCGACTACCGAGTATTGGCGGCGCGGCGACGCCCGTCGCGCCGGCTCACTGGCGGCGCGCGAGCCGGCCGCGCGGGAACGAGTACCGGCGCAGGTCACGCGGCGACACGTCCGCCGGGTCGACGCCGCGCGGCAGCGGGTAGAGGACGTCCACGACGCGGTCCCCGGGGTCGTAGTCGCGGTTCGAGTAGTGGTCGGCGACCGTCCAGCCGCGCTCGGGGACCTCGACCTCGTCGGCTCGGTCGTCGGTGGATTCGACGACGACCACCAGGCTGTCGGTCTCGCGGTCGACGACGGTCTCGCCGGGGTCGAGTTCGCAGTCCTCGCAGTAGACGGGGTCGGCGTCGTCGCTGTCGGCGAACAGCGAGCGGCCGCAGGCGTTGCAGGTCGCCTCGCGCTCGCCGGGCGCGGGGACGTTGCCGAGGGTCACCTCGATGGCGACCCTGCGGAGGTGCTTGCAGCGGACGCCGCGGAAGCGGTGGTCCGGGCACGTGCAGCGACCGGCGTCGAGGTCCACGTCGTAGACGTGGCCCGAGGGCGACCACACCTCGTAGGCGGCGTCGCCGACCTTCCGCACGCGCATCGCCTCGCGGCGGGCGCGGCGGCTCCGGCCGTTCGGACGGCCGTCGGTCCTGGAGGGACTCATACCACGCGATAGGGCGCCAGCGACCCTAAACCCCGCAAATTCCGTGGACACTTCCGCGTGCGGTACGTAGTAGCGTGGACGGAGTCCGGTGCCGGAGACGGCCGGTCACGGTGGCTTCGAAGCGCTTTTGCCCGGGCCGGCGAAAGCCCGGGGTATGTCTGAAGGGCTCGACGCCCGCCTCGAAGCGGGGATCGCGATCTTCGCGACGCTCGTGTTCATCGCAATCCTCGTCGTCGCCGGCACGATGAGCGACGGGTTCGGCGAGACGAGCGGTCTCGCCGTCGTGGGCGGCGTCGTCGCGTTCATTCTCCTGATGGGCGTCGTCGGCTACTGGCTGTCCGGCAAGCAGGGCGACGGCGACGACTAGGCCTCCGCGTCGGTCCCGGCGACTACGCCTCCGCGTCGGTCTCCTCGTCCTCGCGCTCCCGCCAGTCGTCGAGGTCGTCCTCGTCGGCGTCGTCGAGTTTCGCCTCGTAGTACGACAGCGGGTGGTTGATCGCGTCGCAGAGGTCGTCGGGGTTCGTGCAGTCGCCGTAGGCCTTCATCGTCGCGCAGGACGGCGCCGTGTACTCCGTGGGGCTGGACTCGCCGCGGATGTGGTCGGTCTGGTACCGGGTCATCTCCTCGCCGAACCCCGGGTTCACCTTGTAGAGCTCGACGATCTCGTCCGTGGAGAGGCCGACGTTCGCGAGGAACGCCGTGATGGCGAACCGGCTGTGGTGGGGGAGGTGTTCGCCGCGCTGCACCTGGTCTAAGAGGTGCTGCATGCACGGCGGGAACAGCTCGGGGACGACGGTGTCGATCTCGCGCGTGAGGTCCATGTCCGCGAGCACGTCCCGGACCGCGGTCGCCGGGGCCTCCATCGCCTCGGCGATCTCGTCGGGGACGTCCAGCGGCAGGCCCTCGGCGACGCGGTCCCGGACGGCCTGCTGGAGGAGGAGGTCCAGCTCCGGCTCGGAGACCGGGACGCGGCCGTCGTCGAGCGCGCGGTTCACCAGCCGCCAGTCGTCGCCGCGCAGCGACGACGACAGCTGGAGGTACGTGGAGACGTCCACGTCGTAGCCGCCGGGCGTCTCGCGGACGTCGTCGCTGAGGTCGAACTCCCGGAGGAGGTCGCGCCGCGAGAGGCTGGCGTCGTCGCCGACGGACTTCAGCTCGGTGTCGTCGGTCTCGTCGGCCGTGAACCGGTCGTAGGCCGCCCGGGCCTCGGCGTCCGCGTACTTCCGCACGAGCACGTGCTCGTCGACGACGGACACGAGCACGCGCGCCACCGGGTACGAGAGCAGTTCCACGCGGTCCGACCGCGCGCGCCCGCCGACGTCGCCGTCCGTGAGCGCGCCGACGACGCGCTCGCGGGCGCGCTCGACGACCGCGTCGTCCTCGGCGACCACGTCCGCGAGGTCGACGCCCGCGGCCTGGACGGCCTGCCGGGCGTCGCCGAGGAACGGGTAGCGTGCGTGGCGCGCGTTCATCGCGTACACCGTTGCGAGCGGACGCCGATAAACGCCCCGGCTCCCGGCCGGACGCGAGCGAGCGGCGGCCCGCGCCGCCGACCGAAGGGCTATCAGTCCCTCGCACCGACGAGTCGAGTATGTTCGCGCGCGGCGCCTGGAAGTGGACGTACGCCCTGCCGCCGGCGGTGGTCGGCGCGGCGCTGCTGTTCGTCTCGTCGCTGTGGGGCGTGCTCGGGTTCGCGCTCGCGGCGTTCGTCGTGTGGTTCCACCGCGACCCCGAGCGGACGCCCGCCGGCCGCGGCGCCGTCTCGCCGGCCGACGGCAAGGTATCGGTGGTCCGCGAGGACCCGGACGGCCGCGTGCGCGTCGGCGTGTTCATGAACGTCCACGACGTGCACGTGAACCGCGCGCCCCTCGACGGGACCGTCGAGGCCGTCGACCACCGCCCGGGCGGCCACCGGCCGGCCTTCGACAAGGAGTCCGAGCACAACGAGCGCGTGCGGATCGACTGCGGCGACCACGAGGTCGTCCTCATCGCCGGCGCGTTCGCGCGCCGCATCCACCCGTACGTCGAGGCCGGCGACGAGCTCGCGCGCGGCGACCGCATCGGCCACGTCTCCTTCGGGAGCCGCGCCGACCTCGTCCTCCCCCGGGAGTACGACCGCGGGGACGTCCTCGTCGCGGGCGGCGACTCGGTGACCGCCGGCGAGACGGTGCTGGCGCGCCGGGACGGCGGCGACGCGACCCCGACCGGCGGCGCGTGACATTTGTACCGCCGGCCTAGACGCTCGGGTATGACCGCCAGCGACGGCTCGTCGTTCGACCGCGTGGCCGCCGAGGTGGCCGCGCACTTCGACGGGGACAGTTCGGGCCACGACCTCCAGCACGCGTGGCGCGTGAACCGCCTCGGCGTCCGCATCGCCGACGCAGAGGGCGCGGACTCGCGCGTCGTCGGCGTCGCGGCGGTCGTCCACGACCTCCACCGCGTGCGCGGCGACGGGTTCACGCACCCCGAGGAGACGATTCCCGAGATCCGCGAGATTCTCGCGGACGCGGACGTCCCAGCGGGCATCCGCGACCCGGTCTGTCACTGCGTGGCCGTCCACGAGGAGTACGGCTTCGAGGACGACCCGGCGGCCGCCGAGACCCTGGAAGCGGAGGTGCTCCAGGACGCGGACAACCTCGACGCGATCGGTGCGGTCGGCGTCGCACGCGCGTTCCAGTTCGGCGGCGCGCACGGCAACCTCCTCTGGGACCCCGACCGCCCGCTGCCCGACCGCGACGACGCCTACCGGAAGGACGGCCACGACGACCACGACGGGCCCGCGAGCACGTACCACCACTTCCACGCGAAGCTGTTGCGCCTCCGCGAGAACATGAACACCGAGACGGGACGCGAGATCGCCGCGGCGCGTCACGCCATCCTCGAGGAGTTCGCGGAGCGCTTCGAGCGGGAGTGGTACGGCGAAGCCTGAGGCGCCAGGAGCCCGCCGAACGGGCTAGCGCGCCCGGACCGGCCGGGAGCCCGACGCGAGCGCGTTCGGTTCGTGGTACCACCCCACGCAGTTATCGGGGTCCCGGTCGATGGTTCGAGGGATGTACGCGACCATCCTCGTCCCCACGGACGGCAGCGAGGGCGCGGCGGGCGCCGTCACGGTGGCGGTCGCGCTCGCCGACCGCTTCGACGCGGCCGTCCACGCGCTGTTCGTCGTCGACGAGCGGTTCGTCGCCGACGACTACGACCTCGCCGTCGAGGACGCCGAGCGACGCGCCGAGCGCGCGCTGGACCGCGCCGGCGGACTCGGCGCCGACGCCGGCGTCGACGTCGAGAAGCACCTCCGGCGGGGACTCCCCCACGAGGAGATCATCGAGGCCGCCGACGCTTACGGCGCGGACCTCGTGGTCGTGGGGAAACACGGCCGCACCGGCCTCGACCGGTTCCTCCACGTCGGCAGCACCACCGAGCGCGTCGTCCGCGCGTCCCCGACGCAGGTCCTGACCGTGCCGCTGTCCGACGAGGCGTAGGAGGCCGCCGCAGGCGACTCCCCGCAGCGCAAAACGTTGGTTTCAGTCGGACTGGATGCGGGGCGCGAGCATGTACGTGACCCGGCCCTGGGCTTCGGCGATGTCGAAGTGGACCTTGACGGGGTACTCCTCGCCGAGTTCGAGTTCGACCTCGGCGTCCTTCGGGATGGCCTTGTTCATGTCCTTGAGGTAGTCGAGGCTGAACAGGCTGTGGGCGTCGCCCGCCTCCAGGTCGATGAGGTCGTCGCGGGTGAGTTCGAGGTGGACGTCGTCGGTGTCGCCCTCGGCGTCGACGTAGAACAGCTCGTCGGCGGCGTCGACGCCGAGCGCGATGTGGTCGGAGACCATGTCGGCGGCGCGGACGGCGCGGTCGATGTCGGCGCCCTCGACGACGACGTGCGCGGGGAGGTCGAGGTCGGGGATGTCGGGCTCCTGGCGGATGGAGTCCGGGTCGATGAGCGCGAGCGTGTACTCGAGGCCGTCGATCTGGATGTGGAGCTTCCGGGTCTCCTCGTCGAGTTCGAGCTGGACGAGCTGGTCGGTGTCGGCCATGCCGGCGATGTCCTCGAGCCGGGAGAGGTTCACGCCGATGACGCCGCCGTCCGCCTCGTAGGACTCGAACGCGGCGGCACCGAGGTCGAGGTCGACCATGCCGACGTTGGCGGGGTCGACGGCGCGGATGGAGAGGCCGTCCTCGTCGAGGTGGATCTTGCACTCGTCCACCAGCACGCTCACGGAGTCGAGCGTTTCCCGGAGCGTGTCGGCGCTCACAATCGCCTTGAACATATGCCGTTCGCTACGAAATCCGGGAATAAAAAGCCCCACGTTCCGCGTGCGCGCGTAAATCGCCGGACGTCGGCGGGGCGGCCGCGAGGCGGGCCGGGGGCGGCCCGCGGCGTCGTGTCACTTCCGAACGAAGTTCGCGGTGCCGGCGGCGCGAGCGCGCCGGGGCCGGTGGCGGGAGCGTGCACCCGAGCGCGGTCACTCGCCGAGGTACTGGTGGAGGCCGTCGGCCACGACGCGAGCCGTCTCGACGACGTCGTCGGTGTAGACGAACTCGCCGGCCGAGTGGATGTTCTCGCCGTCCGGGCCGACGATGACGGTGGGGAGGCCGGCGCGGTCGCCGAGGTAGTTGAAGTCGCCGACGCTCGCGAAGTAGCCGTAGTCGGGAGGGCGGCCGGCGACGCCGTCGACGGCGTCCGCGAGGGCGGTGACGAGCGGGTGATCCTCGTCGGTGACGTAGGGGCCGTACCTGATGTCGTCGCTCGGGGCCTCGCGGAACCCGACGTCGACGCGGCTGTCGAGGTCGAGGGCGTCGATGGCGGCCTCGGCCTGTTCGCGGACGACGTCCTCGGTCTCGCCGGGGACGACGTGGCGGTCGACCATGAGGTTCGCGGACTCCGGGACGGAGAGGGTCTGGCTGCCGCCCTCGATGCGGAGCGGGCAGACGGAGCCGTCGCCGAGTTTCGGGTGGCTGTCGACGTCGAGGTCGGCGAGCGCGCTCGCGACCTTCCCGGCGTCGACGACGGCGTTGGTTCCCTTCCAGGGCTGCGAGCCGTGGGCGGCGCGCCCGGTGACGTCGATGTCGTAGAGGAAGCGGCCGCGTGCCCCCAGGAGGAGGGCGGGATTGGTGACGTCCTCCTGGGCGAGGATGGGGCCGGGTTCGGTGACGACGGCGGCGTCGCAGTCGTCCGTGTAGCCGTCCCGGACGAGGCGGTCGGTGCCGAGGCCGTACGGGCCCTCCTCGTCGACGACGCACGCGAAGAGCACGTCGCCGGCGAGGTCGTCGCGGGCGGCGAGTTCCTTCGTCGCGACCATCGCGGCGGCGAGGCCGCCCTTCATGTCGCAGGCGCCCTGGCCGTAGAGCCGGCCGTCCTCGATGCGGCCCGAGCAGGGGTCTTCCTCCCAGGCGTCGACGAGTTTGACGGTGTCGACGTGGGCGTTCAGCACGACGGTGGGCGCGTCGGGGTCGTCGCCCTCGACGCGCGCGAGGACGTTCCGGCCCTCGTAGCCAGTGATGTCGGGTTCGCTGACCTCGTGGTAGACGGGGTCGAGGTCGTGGCCGTCGAGCCAGTCGTAGACGAACTCGACGGCGTCCGCCTCCTCGAAGTACGGGGAGGGGATGCGGACGAGGTCCTGGAGCAGTTCGATCGTCTCGTCGCCGTCGACCGCCTCGGAGACCGGTGGCTGGTGGGTCATCAGTCTTGAACGGGGGATTCGCGGATGTCTGGGTCGTACTCGTCGGTCGGGACGCCCGGCAGGGTGTCGAGGATGGCGCGCACGTCGGTGCCGCGTTGTTCGCCGAGGTACCAGTAGACGGCGAAGACGGCGAGGCCGACAGCCAGCCAGGGGACGTAGACCCGGAGTGACCCGCGCCACGCCTGCGTGAGGAGCGCGAACGACCCGAGGGAGGCGACCGCGACGGAGACGTAGATCCAGGCGCCGGGGTCGAAGGCGGCGTGCTTGATGAGGTGGGGTTTGGCGTAGTAGATGTAGCCGACGGTGAGCGAGACCGTGAGGTACGCGACGAGGTAGCTGAACGTCGCGATGGCGATGGCCTGGCTGAGGCCGGTGCTCCAGAAGGTGAGCGCGCTCGCGACGACGTACAGCGTGAGCAGCGAGAAGTGCGGGGTGCCGAAGCGCTCGCTGACCGCCGCGAACCGCTTCGGGAACACCTCGTCCCACGCCCACGAGTACGGCATCTTGATGCCGGCTGCCATGACGGCGTGGACGGACGACGCGGTGGCGAGCAGGCCGCCGAAGGCGACGACCGCCGTGGCGTTGAACGGGAGGAACTCGCCGGCCGCGGTCGCGAGCGGGCGCGCCGAGTCCGCGAGCACCGTGTAGTCGGCGACGACGCCGTAGATGACGGCGGCGGTCCACATGTAGAGGACGATGAGGAACGCAGTCCCGCCGATCATCGCCAGCGGGAGGTTCCGGCTCGGGTTCTTCACTTCCGCGCCGAGCTGGCCGGCGACGGCGATGCCGATGTACGCGTAGAACAGGGGGACGGCGGCCGCGAGGAGGCCGTCGAAGCCGCCCGTGAAGAACGGCGTGTAGTTGTCCGCGCTCACGCTGAACGACCCGGGGACGACGAGGACGAGGATGGCGACGACGAGCAGGCCGAAGATGACGTTCTGCGAGATGCTGTACTGGCGGACGCCGACGAGGTTCACGAGGAACAGCACGGTGAGCAGGCCGAAGCCCGCGAGCGCGGGGTCGACGCCGGGGTAGAAGACGTTGAGGTAGCTCCCGAACCCGATCGCGAGCACGGCGTCGGCCGCCATGTACCCGAGCCACTTCGACCACGTGACGACGAACCCCGGGAGGCGGCTGTCGAACGTCCGCGTGATGTAGCTGTACGAGCCGGCGGCGCCGGGGAAGATGGTGGCGACCCACGAGTAGTTCATCGCGATGGTCATCGCGAGGACGCCGGACAGCGCCACCACGAGGATGACGCTCGGGCCGGTGGTCGAGCTGGCTGTGCCGAGCGTGACGAACAGTCCCGCGCCGAGGGTGCCGGCGACGACCGTGCTGATGGCGCCGAGCGGCCCCATGTCGCGGGAGAGGCTGTTCTCCGACTTCGATGCTGTCGACGACATGTGTGACCAGTGCTCAAGATGGGGGTTAACGCACCCCCCTATCATGTGTGGGGGTGGCCCGTGGCGGTCGCTTTCCGCCGGATTGAGCTGTCCAGCCACCGGTCACGCACCGCCAGCACTCACTCGGACGCGGCCCCTCGTAGACATTCACTCGGTGCGAGGCCCCTCGTAGACATTCACTCGGTGCGAGGCCCCTCGTAGACATTCACTCGGTGCGAGGCCCCTCGTGGACGTTCACTCGGTGCGCGGCTCCTCGTGGGCGGCGAGGAGTTTCGCCTCCGCCTTCCGGAGGTGTTCGAGCAGCGTCGTCTTCGAGATGTCGAGGTCGGCGGCGAGTTCGGACGCGGACACCTCGCGGGGCCACGTGTAGTAGCCGCTGTCGCGGGCGTGCCGGAAGACTTCCCGCTGGCGCTCGGAGAGGTCGCTCCGCGCGAACATCCCCGTTCCGAGCCCGGCGTCGAGGCTCGCGATGTGGTCGACGCGGATCTCGGCGTCCTCCTCGGCGGCGACCTCGTCGAGGGCGTCGTGGATGCGCTCGCGGTCCTCGTGGCAGACGACCGTCCAGTACTCCCGGCCGTCGTACATCCGCACCGGTTCGTCGGGGATGAACCCCCGGGAGACCAGCGCGTCGTTGATGCTGTTCTCGAGGACGTACTCGACGACGATACTCCGCGTGGCGCTCCCCGTCTCCTTGTCGACCTCGAGGTGTGCGGGCTGGTCGACGCCCCAGACGTCGTGGGTGAGCGGCGAGTCCTCGATCCGGTCCAGGAGCGCCTCGAGTTCCGGCGTGGAGTCCGCGTACGCGGTGAACCGGCCCTGTGCGCGACCGTCGACGTCGTGGACGCCGTGGCCGAGCAAGCCGCCGGCTCCGGCGTCCGTGACCTGGAGCGTCCAGCAGTCCGGATGCCAGATGTCGAGTGTGAGCCGCGAGCCGCGTCGGTCGCCTCCTGACACGTGTGCCGCCTCTACCCCCTGTATGCCAGTCGCTACCATAAGCCTGACCTCCTGGCCGTCCGCGACGGAGACCGGACGTCAGGGGGAGTCGAGACACCGACGACGGAAACCGGACTGCCGACCAGGGAAACCGGACCGCCTATGATGGGGAGGGGTGCTTTCCCCCAGTGGCCGCGAGCCACGTACACGATGGACGACAGCGAACCGACCGAGCGGCGACCCGCGGTCGTGCTCGCCGAGGGCGCGTTCGGCGACCCCGCCGGGAAGACAGCGAACGGCGTCGCCCTGGACGGCACGCGCTTCGACGTCCGGGCCGTGGTGGACTCCACTCGCGCCGGCTCGTCCGCCCGGGACGTGCTCGGCCGCGGCCCCGACGTCCCCGTGGTGGCGTCGGTCGCGGACGCACTCGACGCCAGCCCGACAGTCGACGCGCTCGTCGTCGGCGTCGCGCCCGCCGGCGGCGAACTCCCCGAGTCGTGGACCGACGAGATCGCGACCGCGATCCGACGCGGCTGCGACGTCGTCTCCGGCCTGCACACGTTCCTCTCGGAGGACCCCGAGTGGCGCTCGCTCGCCGACGAGTGCGGCGTCAGCCTCGTGGACGTCCGCAAACCCCCCGAGGAGCGCTTCCGGGTCGCCGACGGCAGCGCCGAGGACGTGGACGCGACGGTCGTGCTCACGGCGGGCACCGACTGCGCGGTCGGCAAGCGCACGACCACCGTCGAACTCTACCGGGCCGCCCGCGACGCCGGCCTCGACGCCGGCTGGGTGGCGACCGGCCAGACCGGCCTGATGATCGGCGCGGACGCGGGCGCCGTGATCGACCGCGTGCCGGCGGACTTCGCGGCGGGCGCCGTCGAGTCCCTCGTCGTCGAGGTCGCCGCGGACCACGACTACGTGTTCGTCGAGGGGCAGGCCGCGCTCACCCACCGCGCGTACGCCGGCGTCACGCTCTCGCTCCTGCACGGCGCCAGCCCCGACGCCGTCGTGCTCGTCGACGACCCCGGACGGGCGCGCCGCGACGACTTCGACCAGTGGCCGGTCGACGGCGTCGCGGCCGAACTCGCGGCGATCGACGCCCTCTCGGCGGCGCCCGTCGCCGCCGTGTCGACCTGGGGCGACGAGCGCGAGGTCGCGAGCCTGCCGGCGGCGAACGTCCGCGAGGACGGCGGCCCGGAGCGGCTCCTCGCCGCAGTTCGCGGACGGCTCGAGCGCGAGGAGTGACGCGCGAGGGGTCCGCCGACGCGGACCGCGGCCTCCGGCGGGGGGCGCGTTCGAGCCCAGCGACCGGACGGGTGAACACGGCTTAATCCGGCTTAATCCGGCGCGTGACGGCGCGAAACCGCGTTCACGGCTTCCCCCTTTTAGGTGAGCCCGGGTGCTGGCCTCGCCTGCACATGAGCCGCACCGTAGCCAGCCTGCTCGTGGCGTCGCTCGTGGTGCTCGCCGGGTGCGCCGGCGGCATCAGCGGACAGTCGCCCACGCAGGCCGAGACCGCAGACAGCGGCACAGTCCAGTTCTACGTCAGCGACCAGCCGAACGCCATCGACCAGTTCGAGCACCTGAACGTCACCGTGACGAAGGTCGGGTTCGCGCAGTCCGGCGACGCGGACGCGAACGCGAGTGCGAACGCGTCCGGGAGCTGGGAGGCCGAGTCCGAGAGCGAGGGCGACCTCCGGCTCGACGTCGACGGCGACGTCACCGCCGGCGAGAACGCCACGGTGACGCTGACCCACGACGGCGAGGCCGCCGCGAACGTCACGCTCGACGTCGAGGCCGGCGACGCGGAGACGACCGTGACCACGGACGCGAACGGCACCGCCACAGTCGCCGTGCCGGCCGACGCGGAGGCGGTCTCGGTGGCCGCCAGCACCGGCGCGGACAACGAGTACGGCGAGGGCGAAGCCGAACTCGAGTACGAGTCCGACGGCGAGTCCGACGGCGAGTCCGACGGCGAGTCCGACGGCGAGGACACCGAGTGGGTGGAACACGAGGTCGACGAGCGCACGGTCGACCTGACCGAGCTGCGGGGCGCGAACGCGACGCTGCTCGGGAACCTCACGGTGTCCGAGGGCGAGTACGAGCAGGTGTTCGTCCGCGTCGACGAGGTCGGGGGCACGCTGCAGTCGGGCGAACAGGTGAACGTGAAGCTGCCCAGCGAGAAGCTCCACCTGAACGAGGCGTTCAGCGTGGACTCGGAGTCGAGCGTGGAGTTCGTCTTCGACATCACGGTGTTCGAGGCCGGCGACAGCGGGAAGTACGTCCTGAAGCCGGTCGCCAGCGAGTCCGGCACTGACGTCCCCATCGAGCGCGTGGACACCGAGGCCGAGGTCGAGGGCGACCTGCGCGCCAGCGTCGTCGGCGACGTCACCGCCGGCGAGAACGCGACAGTGCGGGTGACCCAGGACGGCGAACCGGTCGCGAACACGACCGCCGAGGTCGAGGTCGGCGGCGCGGAGACGACCGTGACCACGGACGCGAACGGCACCGCCACCGTCGCCGTGCCGGAGAGCGCCGGCGAGTTCGAACTCGAGGTCGAGACCGGCGCGGACAGCGAGTACGGCGAGGCCGAGGGCGAACTCGAGCTCGAACTCGGCGAGTCCGACGGCGACGACTCGGACAGCGACAGCGCCGACGAGTCCGACGGCGGCGACGCCGAGGCGGACGCGGAGGCCGACCTCGCGGTCGCGCTCGACGGGGCGCTGACCGCCGGCGAGAACGCGACGGTGATCGTGACCGACGGCGACGGCGACGCGGTCGCGAACGCCGCCGTCGAAGTCGACGGCGAGGCCGTCGGCGAGACGAACGCCGACGGCGAACTGACCTTCGAGGTGCCCGCCGACGTCGACGCGGGCAGCGACCTCGCGGTGACCGCCGACGGCGAGACGGTGACCGTGGACGCCTCGACCGTCGCCGCGGCGAACTGACGAGCGCTGACTGCCGCGGCCGTCCGCCCGCCACCGCGGGGCGGCCGAACGGCCGCGTCGCTCGCAACCGACGACCGCGACTTCTGCTCGCCACCGGCGAGTCCTTATCCCGTTCGCGGCCGTCAGTTCGCGTATGCGTACCACCACGAGGCTCGCGGCGTGGACGGTCGGCGTCGGCGCCGCGGCACTGGCGGCGGCGGCCGCGTACGCGACGTACGCCTCCCGGCAGGCCGAGCGCGTCGACTACGAGCGCGTGCTGACGCTGGACGGCGTCGAGCTCCGGCGCTACCCGCCTGCCGTGCTCGTGGAGACGACCGCGGCGACGCCGAGAGGGGCGTTCTCGCGGCTGTTCGCGTACATCTCGGGCGAGAACGAGGGGCGCCGCGACCTGTCGATGACCGCGCCCGTCCGCGTCGACGGCGCGACCGTGCCGATGACCGCGCCCGTCCGCGTCGGCCGCGGCGAGTCCGAGCGCGGCGAGTCCGTGGGCGTGACGATGGCCTTCTACCTCCCCGCGGAGTACACCGCGGAGACCGCGCCCGAGCCGACGGACCCCGACGTCGAACTGGTAGCGGAGCCGGCGCGCACGCTCGCCGTCCGGACGTTCTCCTGGCGGCCGACCGAGGCCCGCGTCGCCGCCCAGCGGCGCCGCCTGCTCGACGCGCTCGCCGACCGCGGCGTCGAGACCGCGGGCGAGCCGTTCTTCCTCGGGTACGACGCGCCCGGCACGCTGCCGTTCCTGCGCACGAACGAGGTCGCCGTCGCGGTCGCGGACTGACCGCGCCGGCGGCGCGCGCGCACAGCGACGGGACTTTCCGTACTCGCCGCTTCAGTGCCGACAACCGACCATGGGGAACCGCAAGGACCACTACTACAACAAGTCCAAGCAGGAGGGGTACCGGTCGCGGGCCGCGTACAAGCTCCAGCAGATCGACGACCGGTTCGACGTCCTGCAGCCCGGGTCGACGGTCGTCGACCTGGGCGCGGCGCCCGGCGGCTGGCTGCAGGTCGCCGCCGAGGCGGTCGGCGCTCGCGGGAAGGTCGTGGGCGTGGACTTCCAGCGCGTCGACGACCTCGAGGGCGTCGACGCGGGCGTGGAGACGATCCGCGGCGACATGACCGAGGCGGCGACCAGGGACGCCATCGTGCGCGCGGCGGCGCCGGGCGGCGTGGACGTCGTGGTGTCGGACATGGCGCCGAACATGACCGGCGAGTACAACCTCGACCACGCGCGCTCGGTCCACCTCGCGCGGACGGCGCTGGACACCGCCCGCGAGGTGCTGCGCGACGGCGGCCACTTCGTCGTGAAGGTCTTCGACGGCCGGGACTTCGCGGACTTCCGCGCGGACGTCGAGGACGAGTTCGCGTTCGTGCAGACGTACACGCCGGACGCCTCCCGGGACTCCTCCTCGGAGGTGTACGTCGTCGCGAAAGAGCGCGTCGACGCTCCCGTCGACGAGGGCGAGACGCTGTCGGTGGACGTCGTCGGCGTCGGCGAGGAGGGCGACGGCATCGCGAAGGTCGAGGGGTACACGCTGTTCGTGCCGGACGCCGCCGAGGGCGAGACGGTCGACGTCGAGGTGACGGACGTGAAGCCGAACTTCGGGTTCGCCGAGCGCCGGGACTGACTCCGGGGTCAGTCGGTCGCGGCGACGGCGGGCGCGTCGCCGCCGGCGAGCGCGCGCCGCACCGCGTACACGAACGGCGTGTCGAGGACGGCGATGGCGAGCTTGAGCGCGTACTGGCCGACGATGAGCGAGAGGATCTGCTCGGTGCCGTAGACGGGGCCGACGCCGAGCACCGAGGGGGCGACGGCGAACGCGACGGTGACGAAGATGACGGTGTCGACGGCCTGACTGCTCGCCGTGGAGCCGACGTTGCGCAGCCAGAGGTACGCGCCGCCGGTGCGCTCGCGGATGGCGTGGAACGCGATGACGTCCCAGTGCTGGCTGACGACGTACGCGAGCAGGCTGCCGGCGACGATGTTCGCGCTCGACCACAGCACCCGGGAGAACGCGTCCTGGCCGACCTCGGAGAACGGCGCGATGGGCGCCTCGATGGTGGTGTACACGAGCGCGAGCATCACGAGCGTCATCGCGAACCCGACGTTGACGAGCGTCCGGGCGGCCCGCCGGCCGTACAGCTCGGAGTAGCAGTCCGACGCGAAGAACGTCAGCGCGTACGCCAGCGCCGCGCCCGGCAGCACGAGCGAGCTCCCCGTGAACGGGAGGCCGAAGGGGATCTGGAACACGAGGAGCTTCGAGGCCGTCAGCTGGGCGGTGACGAGTGCGGTGACGAACAGCCCGACGAGCGCCACCTGGCCGGCGGCGAGGCGGTCGCTACTCGGCATCCTCGCCCTCGTCGAGGCGGCCGTGGCGCTCGTCGATGTCGTCGAGCACGTCGAGGGTCTTCCGGACGGACGCCCGGATGGCGTCGCTGCGGTTCACGAACTTCCCGTCGTCGCCGACGTGGTCGTCGAGGTCGTCGAGCAGCTCCTGGGGCATCTCGACGCTGATCTTGGGCATACCGCGAGAATACTCCGCGATTATCTTAAGGGGTTCGCGTCGCGGCCGGCGGACAGCGGCGCAGCCCCCCGGCGCCGCCCGCGGCGACCTACCCCCGTGACGCCGTCCGGGTCGACCCGCCGCCGCGCCGCCCGCCGAGCGTGAGCACGGTGAGGACGGCGAGCCCGACGAAGTACATCACGACCATCGGGAGCGCGATGACGAGCATCGTGTAGAGGCTGTCCGGCGTGACGAGCGCGCCGAACACGAACGTCGAGATGACGGGGACGCGCCACCGCCGCCGCATCGTGTCGTAGGAGACGATGCCGCCGAGGTGGAACAGCACCATCGTCACGGGGATGTCCACGAGCAGGCCGATGCCCACGGTCAGCAGGAACACCGTCCACGCGAAGTTGCTGACGGTGTAACTGATCTCCATGCCGGCGCTGAGCGCGTCGTACACGAGGTAGGAGATGACCTCGGGCGCGACGACGGCGTACCCGAGCCAGCTCCCGACCAGGAGGCCGCCGACGAGGCCGCCGCCCCAGACGACGATGGCGCGCCGGTCGCCGGTCACCCAGCCGCGGCTCGTCAGCGCCGGCCACAGGTAGTACAGCGCCACGGGGAGGACGCCGACGGCCGCCAGCACCACCGAGATCTTCACCTGGAAGACGAGCGCCTCGACGGGGTGTAGCGTGATCGGCCACTCGACGGCGCCCGCCGGCTGGACGTCCTGGGGGATGCGCGCGATGAAGTCGTCGCGGAGGTCGCCGAACCCGCCGTAGTACAGCCACCCGAAGATGCCGACCATCAGCACCATGAACGAGCCGACGATGCGGAACGCCCGCGACCGCAGGCTCGCGAGGATGAACCGGATGTCGTAGTAGTAGCCGCCGATGTCCTCCTCGGTGGTCTCCTCTTCCGTGAACGCGTCCATCATCCCGGCGGCCGTCGACTGCACGGTGTCCGAGGGGTCCGCGCTCTCGTCCCCCTCGGCGTCGTCGCCCTCGCCGGACGACTCGAGGGACTCCTGCACGTCGTCGTAGCGGTCGAGGATCGCCTGCGCCTTCGCGTCGTCGTCGGCGTCGAGCGCGCGCCCCGCCGCGGCGACGGCCTCGTCCTCGCTCATCGCCGCGAACTTCTCCGGCGGCGCCGCGCGGACGCCCGAGGCGTCGAGCACGTCGAGGTCGATGGCGGCCGGGTCGGTGGGCTGGCCGACGCCGGCGGCGGCGACCTTCGTCGCGGCGCGGTCGATGGCGACGTACACGTAGTAGAGGAGCGCCGCGACGAGCGCCAGCGCCGCGGCGGCGGCGCCGAGCAGGAGGGTGCCGGTCGCCGGGTCGACGCCGACCGCCTCGGCGACGGTCGGCACGCGCACCGACGACCCGATGGCGTCCAGCCCGGCGTTGAACGCCTCGACGCCGCCGTACTGGCCGAACGCGTAGCCCGCCGCGAACCCGACGACGCCGACGCCGAGCACGCGGTTCCAGCGCTCGGCGAACACGCCGCGGACGTCGACGTGCTCGCGGCCGCGTTTCATCGTCACGACGGCCTTCGCGAGGTACAGCGACAGCCCGTAGAGGACGAGCAGGGGGGACGCCCACAGGATCTGCGTGAACGGGTCCGGCGGCGAGAAGAACGCGCCGAACGCGAAGATGCCGACGACCGCGTACTTCCACTTGTCCCGGAACGTCTCGTAGGGGACGATGCCCGAGTACGAGAGCGCGGAGACGACCAGCGGCAGCTGGGCGGCGAGCGCGAACGACAGCGCGAGGAAGAGGATGAACTCCGTCCACTGCACGACGCCGTACTTCGGCGCGAGCCCCGCGCCGACCGCGTTCCCCGCGAGGAAGTCGAACATCAGGGGGAAGAACAGGAAGTACGCGTAGCCGACGCCGAGCGCCCCCAGCCCCACGCAGACGACGCCGACGACGGCGACGTGCAGCCGCCGCACCGACACGTCCGGGATGATGTCGCGGTCCTCCAGGGGCTGTCTGGCGTGGTAGAGCAGGACGGGAATCGCAGTGACCGCTCCCGCGAACAGGCCGATCTTCACCTGCATGAGGATGACGTCGAACGGCGTCTGCGCGATGACCTGCGCGGTCTCCTCGAGCAGGTCGCGCTCGAGCGTCGGCCAGACGTACAGCCGCATCGCGAAGATGCCGCCGACGAGGCCGACGACGAACGCGATGAAGACGTGCTGGAGCTTCGACTGCGCGGTCCGCAGCATCACTCCGACGGTCTGCCGCCCCGAGTCGATGGCGCGAGCCGTCCCGGGGTCGATCATGCCGTCGTCGGAGCTACTCATTGGGCCCGGCTAGCCCGCTCGCGATTATCAATCTTCCCGTCCACCGCCAAAAGAAAGCCTATAACGGACGGGTCGCCAAGGCACGGACAGGAATGGCCGACGAATCGGACGGCGGACGCGAACGCCCGGAGTGGAGTGACCTCGCGTCGGCCGTCCGTCGAGTGGACGCGGACGACGACGGCGCCGCCGCGGCGACGCCGGACGACGAACCGCACGACGAGCCCGCCGTGGGCGACGAACCCGAGGACGGGCCGACGCCCGCGGTCAGACGCGTCTCCGGCGCCGAACCCGCCGAGGCCGACGAGGGGTTCGACCGCCCCGAGCCCGCCGAATCGGACGGCGAGCACCCCGACTCCCCCGAGCGCGTCGACTGGGACGCCCTCGAGTCCGCGGTCCGGCGCGTCGAGACCGCCAGCGGCGCGGGCGGCTGGGACGACGACGACCTCGCGGTCGGCGGCGACCTCGTCGGCGAACAGGCGACCGACCCACAGCTGCTCGCCGACGAGGACCACCAGGCCGACGAACCCGCCGGGGACGGCGAGTCCGTCGAGGCCGACGCGCCGTCCAGCCACGACCCCGACGACGCCCTCGACCCCCGCGAGAACTCCGTCGTCGACGCGGAGGAGACGCCCGAGCCGCCGGACGACGGCCTCGGCATGAGCGCGCCCGAGTCCGACGTCGAGCAGCCGCTGGCCGTCCACGTCGAGGAGATGGTCAAGCGGCTCGCCGTCGTCATCGCCGTCGCCGGCCTCGTCAGCGCCGCCGTCTTCCCCGTCACGGAGGCGCTGATCACCACCATCTGGAACTACGTGCTGCCGGGCGCCGAGGCCGTCGACCCCCGCGTCTACCACCCGCTCGAGCTCATCATCACCCAGCTGAAGGTCGCGAGCCTCGCCGGCCTCGTCGTCGCGCTGCCCGTGTTCGTCTACCAGTCGTACGCGTTCATGCGGCCCGGGCTCTACCGGAACGAGCGCCGCTACTACCTCGCCGCCGTCCCGACGAGCCTCGTCCTCGCCGTCCTCGGCGTCCTCTTCGCGTACCTGCTCGTGCTCCCGTACACGATGGACTACTTCCAGGGGTACACGCAGGACACCGCCGACGTCGCGTTCGCGCTCGGCACCACCTTCAACCTCATCCTCATGGTGATGGGGTACCTCGCCATCGTCTTCCAGATCCCCCTGTTCATCATGCTCGCCATCATGCTCGGCGTCACCACCCGGGCGTGGATGGAGGACCGCCGCCTCCTCTTCTGGGCGGCGTTCGCCGGCATCTCCTTCACGTTCGGCGCCATCGACCCCACGGGCGTCGTCCCCATCATCGTCGCGCTCACCATGATCGCGCTCTTCGAGGGGACGCTCGCGCTGCTCCGGTGGACGGGCAACTGAAACCCACGTTTTGCGCTGCGGGCGGCCTCCGGCCGCCCTCGGCAAAACTTGGGGAGAAAGCGCCGTCGCACCCCCTACGGGGGTGCTCGGCGCCCGCGCCTCCGGCGCGGTGAACCGCTGCCTTCGGGTCCTTCGGACCGCACAGGCCGCGGATGCTCGTCGTCGTTCGCTCGACGGGAGCACGACTCGCGAAGGCCAAGTGCGAGCGGTTGAACCACCGACTGCGAGGCGAGCGAAAGCGATACCGGCTGGCGGCGTCGCGGCGCTGGCCGTGGCCGCGTTCGCGGTGTCGACCGTCGGGTACGGCGTCACGGCGTGGAGAGCGGCGGTGGCGGTCGCCGGTGTCGGTTCGCGTCCGCGGAAGCCCTCGTCGACGGGAGTTCCGTCTAGCGCTCGCGGACGCGCACCTCGACCGGGCCGCCGGGGCGGAGCGTGAGGCCGGGCGCCGGGTCGAAGTCCGTGTCGTCGGTGGCCTCGAAGCGGTAGTCGGCGAGCAGTTCGGCGAGCGCGACGCGGAGTTCCTGCAGCGCGAACCGGCGGCCGATGCACTGGCGCTGCCCGCCGCCGAACGGGAAGTACGCGAACTCCGGGCGGTCGTCGGTATCGTCACCGATGAAGCGCTCGGGACGGTAGGCTTCGGGGTCGTCCCACCAGCGGTCGTCGCGGTGGACGACCCACTGCGGCAGGCCGACCAGCGATCCCTCGGGGACGCGGTAGCCGCCGAGTTCGGTGGGCTCGGCGGCTTCTCGCATCAGCATGTGGACCGGCGGGTAGAGCCGGAGCGCTTCGTCGACGGCGGCGCGGAGGGAATCGGCGTCCGCGGGGTCGTCGGCCGCGTCGAGCGCGTCGCGGACGCGCGCCTGCTCGCCGGGGTTCGTCGCGAGGCAGTGGACGGCAGCGGTGAGCGCGGTGCTGGTGGTCTCGTGGCCGGCGAGCAGCAGCGTCACGAGTTCGTCGCGGAGTTCCTCGCGCCCGAGGTCGGAGTCGAGGATGGCGGCGAGCACGTCGCTGGCGTCGTCGGCGCCGGTGTCCGCGAGGTCGTACGCGACGCCTTCGAGGTCCGTGACCGCCCGCTTGTAGCGCCGGTGGCTCGGCAGGGGGACCCAGTCCGGGACGTAGAACGGGATGCCCTCGTCGTGCGCGAACCGCGCCGCGATGGCGTCCGCGGCGGCCGCGATGGTGTCGTGGTCGTCCGCTACGTCGACGTCGAAGAACGCGTCCGCGAGCACCGACAGCGTCAGCGTCGTCGCGGCGTCGAAGGCGTCGACGGTGTCGCCGTCGCGCCAGTCGCCGGCGACCTGTCGCGTGGCGGCGCGCATCGCTGGCTCGGCGGCTTCGACGCGGCGCGCGTAGAACGCCGGCTGGAGCGCCTGCCGGCGGCGCCGCCACGTCTCGCCGTCCGCAATCAGGGAGCCGTCGCCGAGCAGGCCGCCGAGTTCGCGGCGCTGGAAGTCGCCCTTCGGGAACGCGTCGGCGTCGTCGACGAGCACGCGCTCGATTTCCGCCGGGTGCGCGACGAGCACGCCCGAGTTCCCGGGCATCGACAGCCCGACGACGTCGCCGTGGTCGCCGACGGAGCGTTCGAGGAAGGCGAGCGGGTCGCGGGAGAACGCGAGCGCGTGCCCCAGCACGGGGAGGCCATCTGGTGTCGGTGGCGCTGGCGTAGACATGACGATTCGAGGTTGGTGCGGCGGACGGGTGGACGCACGGCCGAGCGAGCACGGCAATTCAAGTAGTGGGGCGCGAACACTGACGCGATGAAGTACGCTCGCGTGACCGTGCAGGCGCCACCCGAGGCCGCGTCGGCGGTCCACCGCGCAGCGATGGACGAGGGCGCGCTCGGCGACGCCTACCTCCTGTTCGGCGGCATCGAGGAGCGCGAACCGACGCAGTTCTACGCCGTGGAGGGCGACCGCGACCCGCTCGTCGCGGCGCTGGACGGCCGCGACGCCGTCTCCTACCACGACGTCGCGGGCGTGGACGACGACTACGTGTACGTCTACACGCAGGAGACGGCGACCGAGGCGAACCGCCGCCTGCGCGCGACGTTCACGCGGGACTCGCTGGTGACGACGCTGCCCGTGGTGTACCGCGCGGACGGCACGGCGTCGTTCACGGTCGTGGGCGCGGCCGACGACCTGGCGGACGCCGTCGAGGACGCACGGACGGTCGCCGATCTCGAAATCACTCGGTACGGCGACTACGACCCCCGGCAGACCGAGTACGCGGCGGCGATCACGGACCGCCAGCGCGAGGTCGTCGAGGCCGCCGTCGACCTCGGGTACTACGACGTGCCGAAGACCGCCAGCCAGGCCGACGTCGCCGACGCGCTGGACTGCGCGGCGTCGACGGCCGCCGAACACCTCCGGAAGGCGGAGGCGGCGCTGGCGCGGGCGGCGGTCCGGACGCGCCTCGGGTAGGCATCC
This sequence comes from Halobacterium yunchengense, assembly GCF_037031165.1. Classification (NCBI taxonomy): domain Archaea; kingdom Methanobacteriati; phylum Methanobacteriota; class Halobacteria; order Halobacteriales; family Halobacteriaceae; genus Halobacterium; species Halobacterium yunchengense. Next base: position 859,425 of record NZ_JAYEZL010000001.1, read on the forward strand.
GGGAGTGGCGGGGAGGGCGGTGCGGTCGCGGTCCGCGTAAGACCTTAGGCGCGGGCGACGTAAGGCCGGCCGATGGACCTAGAGGCGATTCCGGGCGTCGGCGCGAAGACGGCGGAGGCGCTGCGGTCGCTGGACGACCCGGAGGCGGCCCTGGAGCGCGGGGACGTCGCGGCCGTCGCGGGCGCGCCGGGCGTCACCGAGGGCCGGGCGGCCCGCATCGTCCGCGGCGCGATCCGGGCGCGCCACGACGACGACGGCGAGTTCCTCGCGACGGACCGCGCCGAGCAGGTGTACGAGCGCGTGCTCGGGCTCCTCCAGGCGCGCGCCGTCACCGACTACGCGACCCAGCGGCTGCGGACGTTCTACCCGAGCGCGGCCGACTCGCGCATCGCCGAGGTCAACGAGTTCGTCGAGCGCGCCGTCGAGCGCGACCCGAGCGAGGACGTACTGGACGCCCTCGAGGGAGTGACACCCCTCTCGCGGCCGGAGAGCCTCGCGGTCCGCGACCGCTGTCTCGCGACGACGGACGCGGAGACGTACGCCGAGGCGAGGGAGGCGTTCCCAGAGCTCTCCGTGGAGGTCGTCGAGGACGCGCGGGGGCTGGCGGACCTCGCGCGCGGCTACTCGACCGTGGTGGCACTCGACGAGGCGTTCACGGGCGTCGAGGTCGACGGCGACGTGCGCGTGGAGCCGGACGCCCTCGACCGGCCCGGGGAGGTCGTCCCGGAGCGCGTGCTCTCTTTTTTCGCGACGAACCGCGACCGCGTCAGGGCGGCCGTCGCGGTCCACGAGGCCGCCGGCCTCGAGACCGACGTCGACCTCGCGGAGCTGGACGACGCGCTCGCGCAGCTGGCCGCGGACGGCTCGGTGGCGGGCGACGAGGAGCTCGACCGGCTGTCCACCGCCGTCGACGACCTCGACGCCGCCGTCTCGACCGCCGAGTCCGTGGCGAACGACCGGCTCCGCGAGGCGATCCAGGAGCAGGACGTCACCATCGAGGGCGCGGACCTCCTGAGCCTCGTGGAGCGCGGCGCGGGCGTCGACAGCCTCCTCTCCCGGGAGCTCGCCGACGAGTACGAGGCCGCCGTCGACGCCGCCCGCGACCACCTCGTGGACGCCCTCGACCTGCGGGACGGCGAGGCGTCGCTGGCGCGCCGGGCGTTCGGCGACCAGCCGACGTTCCCCGTCGAGCACGACCGGGAGGCCGTCTCGCGGCTTCGCGAGGAGCTGTCGGCGGCGCGGGACCGCCGCGGCGCCCAGCGCAAGCGCGACCTCGCGGCGACGCTCGCTGACCTCCGGGAGCCGACCGAGGGGCTCGTCGAGCGCGCGCTCGAACTCGACGTCGAGCTGGCTGTCGCGCGGTTCGCCGAGGACTTCGAGTGCACGCTCGCGGCGCGCGGCGGCCGCGGCTTCGAGATCGAGGGCGGGCGCTCCCCCGTCCTCGACGTCCCCTTCGACGAGGTGGAGCCGGTCGACTACGGCGTGGACGGCGTCGCGCTGCTGTCGGGCGTGAACTCCGGCGGGAAGACGAGCACGCTCGACCTCGTCGCGGTCGTCGTCGTGCTCGCGCACATGGGGCTGCCCGTGCCGGCCGAGTCAGCCAGGGTGCCCGCGGTGTCGGAGCTGCACTACTACGCGAAGTCCCAGGGGACCCTGGACGCGGGCGCGTTCGAGGCGACGCTGCGGGACTTCGCCGGTCTGACCGAGCGCGTGGCCGAGCGCGGCGAGGCCGCGGCGAGCGCGGGCGGGCCGGCGGGGAAGCTCGTGCTCGTCGACGAACTGGAGTCCATCACGGAGCCGGGCGCGTCCGCGAAGATCGTCGCCGGCATCCTCGAGGAGCTCCACGACGCGGGCGCGTCCGGCGTGTTCGTCTCCCACCTCGCGGGCGAGATCGAAGAGCAATGCGGGTTCGACGTCACCGTCGACGGCATCCGGGCGCTCGGCCTGGCGGACGGCGAACTCGTCGTGGAGCGCTCCCCGGTCAAAGACCACCTCGCGCGCTCGACGCCGGAGCTCATCGTCGAGAAGCTGGCGACCGGGGACGCCGCCGAGTCGCGGGCGGCGTTCTACGGCCGGCTGCTGGAGAAGTTCTAGATTCCCGGCGTAGACCCACTGAGCGGCGATTTCTGCGGCGCGATGGCGAACCATTAAGTGCCTGCCGGAGCGTGGTGAAAGTGATGAGCGACGACCCCGAGGAGGGGATGCTGGGGTGGGACGAGACGGTGTTCCGGGACGAACACGTCTTCGAGATCGACTACGTCCCGGAGGTGTTCCGGCACCGCGAGTCCCAGCTCCAGACGCTGCAGTACGCGCTCCGGCCGGCCGTCCGCGGGTCGCGGCCGCTGAACGTGATGGTCCGGGGGCCGCCGGGCACCGGGAAGACCACCGCCGTCCAGAAGCTGTTCGGCGAGCTCCGCGGCCAGCGCGGCGTCAGGACGGTGCGCGTGAACTGCCAGGTCGACTCGACGCGGTACGCCGTCTTCTCCCGGGTCTTCGAGGAGATCTTCGAGTACGAGCCGCCCTCGTCGGGCATCTCGTTCAAGAAGCTGTTCGGGCAGGTCGCCGAGCGCATCGCCGACGAGGAGGAGGTCCTCGTGGTGGCCCTCGACGACGTGAACTACCTGTTCTACGAGGGCGAGGCCTCGGACACGCTGTACTCGCTGCTGCGCGCCCACGAGACCCACGCGGGCGCGAAGGTCGGCGTCATCGTGGTGTCCTCGGACCTCGACCTCGACGTCATCGAGAACCTCGACGGCCGCGTGCAGTCGGTCTTCCGGCCGGAGGAGGCGTACTTCCCGGCGTACGACCGCTCGGAGATCGCGGACATCCTCCGGGACCGCATCGAGGTCGGGTTCCGGGAGGGCGCGGTGCCGACGACGGTCCTCGACAGGGTCGCCGAGCTCACCGACGAGGCGGGCGACCTGCGCGTCGGCATCGACCTGCTGCGGCGGGCGGGCCTGCACGCGGAGTCGCGCGCGAGCAAGACCGTTGAGCTGGACGACGTCGACGCCGTCTACGAGGAGGCCAAGCACATCCACCTCTCGCGGAACCTCCGCGCGCTCTCGGAGACCGAGCGCGCGCTCGTGGAGACGGTCGCCGAGTACGGCGGCGGGCAGGCCGGTGACGTCTACGACGCGTTCAACGACCGCACCGACCTCGGGTACACGCGGTACACGGAGCTGGTGAACAAGCTCGACAAGCTCGGGCTCATCGACGCCGAGTACGAGCAGCTCGAGGGCAGGGGGCGGTCGCGGACCATCCGGCTGGCGTACGACCCCGAGGCGGTCAAGGACCGCCTGTAGCGGCGGGCCGCGGCGCGTCAGTCGACGGCCACCGCGTCGTCGAAGAGGCCGAGCAGCGAGTCGAGGACGGCGTCGTCGTGGGCGGCGGGGTCGGCGTGGCAGTGGACGGCCCCGTCGGCGGCGCGCACGCGCCCACAGAGCACCTGGAGGAACCGGTAGACGCGCGGCGGATCGCTGTACTGGAGCAGCGTCGTCAGCGAGTCGACGCAGACCGCGGGTTCGGCGTCGTCCGGCAGGCCCTCAAGGAACTCGGAGACGGCGATGCCGACGCCCGTGAGGTCGCGGGGGTCCGCGACGGTGCGGACGCTGTCCTGGTGCGGGCTGGTCGTCACGAACCACGTGGGCGGCGTGGACTCGCGGGCGGCGAGCCAGCGGTCGGGCGGGTGTCGCAGCGACACCGCCAGCGCCGCGTCCGCCCCCGAGAGCAGGTCCGCGCAGGCGGCTGGCTCCCCCTCCGACACCCCCGGTGCGAGCACGAGCGTGACGCCCCCCGGGTCGCCGCGCTCGTCGGTCGTGCGTACGCGCTCCGGCATACCAGCGGGGACGCCGCACACGTCGATAGTTATTGGTCAGCTAATTGCCGTAAGTGGTCGCCTACTGGTCGCGGCCGCGTCGGCGGCGCGAGCCGGCGGTCGCGCCCGGCCGCCGGCAGGCGGTGGTTTTTGGTCGGTGGGGGGCGACGCGCCGAGTATGAAAGACCCGGGCGGACGCGAGGACGCGAAGCGGCGAGCGGGCGAGGCGGCGGCCGAGGCGGTCGAGGACGGGACGGTGGTCGGGCTCGGCACGGGGAGCACGGCCGCCCACGCCATCCGCGCCCTCGGCGAGCGCGGCGTCGACGTCGAGGGCGTGCCGACGTCCTACCAGTCCCTCCAGCTCGCCATCGACGCCGGCGTGCCGCTGACGTCCCTCGCGGAGGCGAGCGTGGACGTCGCCATCGACGGCGCCGACCAGGTGGCGGGCGGCGACCTCGTGAAGGGCGGCGGCGCGGCGCACGCCCGCGAGAAGTACGTGGACGCCAGCGCCGACCGGTTCGTCGTCGTCGCCGACCCCTCGAAGGAGGCGGACGCGCTGGACCACCCCGTCCCGGTGGAGGTGCTGCCGGACGCCGAGCCGGTGGTCGCCGAGCGCGTGCGCGGCCTCGGCGGCGACCCGGCGCTGCGGGCCGCCGAGCGCAAGGACGGCCCCGTGGTGACGGACAACGGCAACCTCGTCCTGGACTGCGCGTTCGGCCGCGTCGACGACCCCGGGGGGCTGGCGGCGTCGCTGTCCGGGATTCCGGGCGTCGTCGAGCACGGCCTCTTCGTGGGACTCGCGGACGCCGTCTACGTCGGCACGGCCGACGGCGTTCGGGTCACGGAACTGTAGCGCTGGCGGCGCTCACGGGCGGACTACTGGCGGCGGCGCGCCGGGCGGCCTCGCGGCTACGGGACGTGGCGCCGCGATAAAACAGCGGGGTCGAGAGACCGGTTTACAGGTCGCGCGGCTGGACGGTCTTGCGACCGTTGGCTTCGGCGCGCCGCGCGGCGTCCTCCAGGAGCTCGGACACTTCGTCGTCGAGCGCCTCGTAGAAGTCGGAGGCAACGTTCTTGTCGTCGAGTTCTTCCTTCACAGCGGCCTTGACGATGAGGTCTGCCATACGAACGGCTTTTTTCCGGCCCTCCTTATAAGGCTTCCCATACTCTGCGGGCGTAGCGGCCGGTCACGGGGCGCTGAGCGGGGAACACGGGAGAATACCGAGGCAAGGTCGTGGAGCGAGCGACCGGCACACGGGGACCCCGAACGGAGATTCGAGTTCGGCGAAATTTTGTTCGAAATTGGGAAAACTCCTTTATTCGCGTGTGGCGTACGTTGCCACACTGGCGCGCCGCGCCAGACAACCCCCATGCCCCGCTGTGACCACTGCGACGCGCACGTCTCCGACCAGTTCGCGCGCGTGTTCGCCGACGAGGACGGTCGCCTGCACGCGTGCCCGAACTGCGCGGCGAACGTCGGCATCGCCGAGGTGTCGAAGGACCGCGCACGCCGAGCCTGACCGAAACGCAGTCCCTTCTCCGCGCCGTCGTCCCGGACGTGCACTACGCGTACGTGGTCGCGTGCAGCGACGACACCTACTACACGGGCTACACCACGGACGTCGCGCGCCGCGTCGCCGAACACGACGCCGGCGACGGCGCGAAGTACACGCGCGGCCGCACTCCCGTCGAGCTGGCGTACGTCGAGCGGTTCGCGTCGCAGTCCGCCGCGATGCGCCGCGAGTACGAACTCAAGCAGCTGCGCCGCGACGAGAAGGAGCGGCTCGTCGCGTCCCAGGACGACCCGTGGGAACGCGCGGACGGCGACTGACGCGACGAGCGAATCAACCGGCGTCGAACAACAGCACCGCCAGCGAGAGCGCCACCGCGACGGCCAGCAGCGGTCGCCAGTCCCCGGTCTGTCCGGCGTGGTAGGCGGCCGCCGCCGCGGCGACGACGCCGACCGCGTAGCCGCCGACCCGGACGCTGTCGGCGACGTCGAACGAGAGTGGAGGCGTTCTCGTCATCACTCGACTTGCTCGAGTGCGTCGGCGTAAACGTGTCGGTCGTCTGTTGGGGCGGTGGCTGTCGGCGGCGGCCCCTCTGGCTGTCGGCGGCGGCCCCTCAGTCGTCGGCGCTCGCGCACGACGCGCCGTCGGCGACCTGTCGGCGGCGCGCGGCCGCGACGACCGCTTCGCCGACGCGGTCGACGCGCTCCGCGACGGCCTCGTCGACGAGGCCGTCGCCGTCGAACTTCGCCGAGGCGTCCAGCACGCCGGCCTGCTCGGGGACGACGTCGGCGTGGACGCCGCGCATCGTCACGCGCATGTGGTCGAGCGTCGACGCGATGGTGCCGCCGCCCGCGACCACCACGAGGCCGACCACGGTGTCCTCGTACTCGTCGAAGCCGCAGTAGTCGTGGAAGTTCCGGAACGTCGACGAGTAGCTGCCGTGGTAGTTCGGCGACCCGACGACGACGCCGTCGGCGCGGCGGACGCGCGCCAGCAGGGACTCGGCGTCGCCGCACTCGCCGGCGTCACGGTCGGGGTGGTACAGCGGGAGGTCGACGCGCCCGAGGTCGATCAGGTCGGTGGCGGCGCCCGCGCGCCCGGCGGCGGCGAGCGCGCGCTCGACGGTGCGTTTCGTGTAGCTGCCGTCGCGGCGACTGCCCGAGACGCCGACGACGAGCGGGCGGGGACTCATTGCCGCCTAGAGGGCGGCCACGGGATAAATCCGCGCCGGTCGCCGACGGAATCACCGCTACTCGGTTTCCGTACGCACGCCGAGGAGTCGACGGCTTCCGCAGGGGTTTTGCCGCGACGCGGCGACGACTCCCCCATGGACGCCATCTCCTTCGGGACCGACGGCTGGCGCGCCACGCTGGACACGTTCACGAGCGACCGCGTGCGCGCCGTCGCGCAGGCGACCGCGGACTACCTCGAGGCGGAGGGCCGCGGCGGCGGGACGGTCGCGGTCGGGTACGACGCCCGCGAGTCCTCGCCGGGATTCGCGGACGACGTCGCAGACGTGCTCGCGCGCAACGGCTTCGACGTCCTGCTGCCCGAGCGCGACTGCCCGACGCCGCTGGTCGCGTACGCGACGCGCGAGCGCGGCCTCGCCGGCGCCGTCGTCGTCACCGCCTCGCACAACCCGCCGGAGTACAACGGCGTGAAGTTCCTGCCGCCGGACGGCGCGCCGGCGCTGCCCGAGGTCACGCGAGCCATCGAGGCGAACCTCCGCGAGCCGGTCGACGCCGAGCGCACCGGCGACGTCCGCGAGGTCGACCTCGTGACCGCGCACGCCCAGCACTGCCGCGACCTCGTGGACGCGGACCTCTCCGGGCTGACCGTGGTGTACGACGCGATGCACGGCAGCGGCCGCGGCGTCACGGACGCGCTCCTCGAGGCCGCCGGCGCCGAGGTGGTCCGGGAGCGCTGCGAGCGCGACCCCGAGTTCGGCGGCGCGTCGCCGGAGCCCGACGAGGCGAACCTCCGGGGGCTGGCGGAGGCCGTCGACGAGCACGGCGCGGACCTCGGCGTCGCGAACGACGGCGACGCCGACCGCCTCGCGGTCGTCACGCCCGATCGCGGCGTCCTCGACGGCAACGAGTGCTACGTCCTGCTGTTCGACTACCTCCTCGAGCGCGACACGGGGCCGGCGGTCAGGACCGTCTCGACGACGTTCCTCGTGGACCGCGTCGCGGACGCCCACGGCTGCGAGGTCGTGGAGACGCCGGTCGGCTCGAAGTGGGTCGCGGCGGCCATCGCCGAGCACGACGCGCTGTTCGGCGGCGAGGAGTCCGGCGGCTACATGATGCGCGGCCACGTCCGGAACAAGGACGGCGTCCTGATGGCGCTGGTCGCCGCCGCCGCGGCGAGCGAGCGCCCGGTCGACGACCGCCTGGACGCCGTCGAGGCCGAGTTCGGCGCGGTCCACCAGGACAAGGTGAGCGTGGACTGCCCGGACGACCGCAAGTCCGCCGTCCTCGACGAGCTCGCCGACCGGCTCCCCGAGGCGGTGGCCGGCGTCGCCGTCGACCGCGTGAACGACGCCGACGGCTTCAAGATCCTGCTCGCGGACGGCTCGTGGCTGCTCGTGCGCCCGTCCGGCACGGAGCCGAAGCTGCGCGTCTACGCGGAGGCCGACAGCCCCGGGCGCGTCGAGGCGCTGCTGGTGGCGGGGCGGGACCTCGTCGAGCCGCTCGTCTGACTCCCTACTCGGCCGCCTCGAACCGCTCGTCCGGCTCCCGCGTCTCGCCGAGCACGCCCCGGTAGCGGTCGCCGCGGCGCTCGCAGTCGAAGCCCAGCGACTCGTAGAACGGCTCGACGGAGCGGTCGAACGCGGCGGTCAGGGGCCGCCACTCGCTGGCGGCGTGGGCGATCAGCGCCGACCCGATGCCCTGCGCGCGGCGGCGGCGCCGCACCGCGACGGCCTCGACGTGCGCGCCGCGCTCGCGCGGCACGGCGACGAGCGCGCCGACGACGCGGTTGTCGACGTCCGCGACCACGACCGTGCCGCCCGCGATGCGGCGCTCGGCGGTGTCCGCGCCCAGTTCGAGGTTCGCGCCGTCCAGGACGCGCATCACGCCGAGGTGGTCGCGGGCCGTCGCGGGACGCACGGTGACCTCCGCTGGCGGGTTCGCGTCGACGGCCGGTTCGTCCGCGGCGTCGGCCGGCACGCTACCCGCCCCGGATGAGCCGCAGGACGCGGACGTGTTCGGCGTCGACCGGCTGGTCCTCCGGCACGGGCGTGCCGTCCACCATCACCGACACCTCGTGCGGGCTGAGGCCGACCGCCCCCAGCAGGTCGGCGTACGTCTCGTCCGTGACCTCGAACTCGTGGGTGTCCTCCCCGACCACCTCGACGGTCACGCGCATGCGCCGGCGTAGACGGCGGCCGGCCTTAGGCGGCGCGGTCCGGCGCCGCAGCGACGCAACCGACCGTCAGGCGGCGTCCGCGCCGCCGCCGGTCTCGTTCCGGCCGCCGTCCGCGTCGCCGCCGCGGCGCCCGCGCACCCACGCGTAGGCGGCGGTGCCGACGCCGCCGAGGCCGACGAGCAACACGAGGAACTCCACGAGGCCGCCGACGACGGGAACGCGACCGAGGAGGTAGACGGCCGCGATGCCCACGGCGAGCGCGAGCAGTCGGCCCTCGCGGTCGGCCACCGAGAGCAGCCACGCGCCGACCGCGTACTCGCCCCAGACGAACGCCAGCAGGACGAGCAGGACGTACAGGAAGACGCCGAGGACGCCGAGCGGGATGCCGACGATGGTGACGAACAGCGCGACGAGCGCGACGGGGACGCCGAACAGGACGAGGAGGCCGACGCCGAGCGAGCGCGCCGGCGACTCCCGGAGGCCGTCGGCGACGGTCCGCGAGACCCCGGGGAACGCGACGAGGAGGACGGCGCCGACGACGAACGTCAGCAGGAAGCTGTACAGCGTGAACACCCAGTCGGCGACCTGCGCGAACCCGGGGACCGGCGACACGGAGATGCTCGGGTCCTCGCGGAGTTCGCCGTCGACGGTCGCGCCGTCGGCGGCGGTGAGGTCGCCGTCGTAGACGAAGTCGCCGCCGACGCGCGCGGTGTCGGCCAGCGAGATGCTGCCCGCGCCGACGCGCGCGGTGCCGTCGACGGTGCCGGCCAGGGCGAACGACCCGGCGCCCGCCTCGAGGTCGCCGCGCACGACGCCGGATTCGGCGACGTCGACGGTGCCGGCGGCGACGCGCACGTCGCCCTCGACGGTGCCGGCGACCCGGACCGAGCCGGCGGCGCCCTCCACGGACCCGGTGACGGTGCCGGTCTCGGCGACGTCGACGCTGCCGGCGAACGCCTGCAGGTCGCCGTCGACGGTGCCGCGGACGACGACGCTGCCGCCGGTCGCCTGGAGGCCGTCGACGGTCTCGCCCTCCTCGACGACGACGGTGCCGCCGACGCGCTCGTCGGCGGCCGCCGTGCCGACGAGAACCGGCGTCGCCAGGAGGACGACGACTGCGAGCAGGACTGCGCTGCGGGAACCACTGCGGAGCATGGTCGACGTGACAGCGGCCGAACGCTTAACTCTGGGTGTGACAGGCGAGCGCATCGCCGTCCCGGGCGGCCGCCAGGAGCCGGGCCGCCGCCGCGCGGCGGTCCCGCCGTCTCGCGGAGTTTAAGTCCGGGTAGCGTCTGTCGGTAACTATGGCAGACGCCGCGGGCGGCCGGCAGGAAATCTGGGTGGAGAAGTACCGACCGGACCGACTGGCCGACGTCGTCGGACACGAGTCCATCACGGAGCGCCTGGAGAGCTACGTCGCCCGCGACGACCTCCCCCACCTGCTATTCGCGGGGCCGGCGGGCACCGGGAAGACGACCGCGGCCGTCGCCATCGCGAAGGAGCTGTACGGCGACGACTGGCAGGAGAACTTCATGGAGCTGAACGCCAGCGACGAGCGCGGCATCGACGTGGTTCGGGACCGCATCAAGAACTTCGCGCGCACGTCGTTCGGCGGCTACGACTACCGCGTCATCTTCCTCGACGAGGCGGACGCGCTCACCGACGACGCCCAGTCGGCGCTCCGCCGGACGATGGAGCAGTTCTCCGAGAACACGCGGTTCGTCCTCTCCTGTAACTACTCCTCGAAGATCATCGACCCCATCCAGTCCCGCTGTGCGGTGTTCCGGTTCTCGCCCATCGACGACGACGCGGTCGCCGCCCACCTCGCGGACATCGCCGACCGGGAGGGCGTCGAGTACACCGAGGCCGGCGTCGACGCGCTCGTGTACGCCGCGGACGGCGACATGCGGCGCGCCATCAACGCCCTGCAGGCGGCGTCGGCGACCGGCGACGTCGTCGACGAGGAGACCGTCTACGCCATCACGGCGACCGCGCGCCCCGAGGAGATCGAGGAGATGGTGACGGAGGCCCTCGACGGGGACTTCACGGCGGCGCGGTCGACGCTGGACGACCTCGTCTCCCACCGCGGCCTCGCCGGCAGCGACATCATCGACCAGGTCCACCGCTCGGTCTGGAGCTTCGACGTCGACGACGAGGCCGCGGTGCGCCTGCTGGACCGCCTCGGCGAGGCGGACTACCGCATCGCCGAGGGCGCCAACGAGCGCGTGCAGCTCGAGGCGCTGCTGGCGTCCGTGGCGCTGCAGGCCGGCGAGTAGGCCGCCCGGCGCGAAGGACAGGGTTCTTCCGGGCCGCCGCGAAGCGTGGGGTATGGCAGACCTCACCGAGTTCCAGGAGAAGGCCGTCGAGACGGTGTCGACGCTCGACGACGTGCCGATGGCGGTGCTGTACCACTCGCCGACCGGCCCGGAGATGTTCCTCCAGAACGACCACCGCGACCGCGGGGACTTCTCGCCGCACGTCGGCCTGCTGGCGGCGTACGTCTACCAGCTCGCCGACGAGATGGACGCGACGACGAACGACGTGTTGCGCGCGGCCGACGAGCAGCTCCGCGAGTGGGGCGAGCGGGGCGTCGGCGTCAGCGCCGAGCACCGCGGCAGCGCGGCGGCGGACAGCGAGGCTGGCGGCGCCGACGCCGAGGACGCCTGACGGTCAGTTCAGCGTCCAGAACGCGTAGTTGAGGTACGCGGCGAACGACACCCACGCGAGGTAGGGGACGAGCAGCGCCGCGGCGGCGCGGCGGACGCGCGCGAACGCCCCGATCGTCGCCGCGATGAGCGCCCACAGCACGGCGATGACGGCGAGCCCGCCCTCGATGTCCTGGCCGCCGAAGAACACGAGCGTCCACGAGACGTTGAGGACGTACTGCGCGACGAACAGGCCGAGGGCGAGCGTCCGCGCGCGGCCGCGGCCGTCCCGGAGCACGAGGTAGGCGGCGACGCCGAGCAGCGTGAACAAGAGCGTCCACACCGGTCCGAACACCCAGTTCGGCGGCGCGAGTTCGGGCCGCGCGAGCGTCTCGTACCACGACCCCGAGCCCGTGGCGGTGACGAGGGCTGGCGACGCGCCCACGACGTTACAGGCGACGACGGCCACCGCGAGCCCCGGCAGGTCGCTGCGCGAGAACCCGCTCGTCGTGCGGCGTGTTGACATCCACCTCGGAGTTTAGGGCTCCGGGACCATAACGTCCCGCATGACCGAGGAGACCGAGTCCCCCGCGGACCGGCGCGGCGCGGGGCGCGCTCGACCGGCCACCGTCTCGCTGTACCTGCTCGGCGCGCTGGGGCTCGGCGTCACCGCGCTGTTCGGCGGCGGGGCGCTGCTCGTCGACCCGACCGGCGAGTCGCTGCGGTTGCCCCTCGAGTGGCTCGACGGCACCCCGTTCTCGGACTACGCCGTCCCCGGGCTCGTCCTGTTCGGCGTGCTCGGCGTGGGGTCGTTCGCCGTCGCCGCCGGCGTCGTGCTCGGCCGGTCGTGGGCGTGGCCGGCGAGCGTCGGCCTCGGCGTCGCCCTGAGCGGCTGGATCGTCGTCCAGGTCCTGCTCGTCCGGCAGGTCACGTGGCTACAGGCCGTCTACGGCGGCCTCGGGCTGCTGCTCGTCGGGCTCGCGCTCACGGCGTCGTTCCGCGCGGCGGTCGCGCGGTGAGCCGCCAGTCGGCAGGCGGACGGCGAGTCACTCGTCGGCAGTCGCGCGGTGACGCGAGACCCGCCGTCGCACCGCGTCACTGCCGCAGCGCCTCGGGCGGCCCGCCGGGGAGGTCGTCGCGGTCGTGTGGCGCGAAGAACTCGGGGTTCGGGCCGGTCGGGACCAGGCGCCCGGGGTTCAGGTCGCCGTGGCTGCGGTAGTAGTGCTGCTTGACGTGGTCCATGTGGAGGGTGTCCGCGACGCCCGGAAGTTGACAGAGCTCGCGGAGGTACGGCCAGAGGTGCTCGTAGTCCGCGACCCGGCGGCGGTTGCACTTGAAGTGCGTGTGGTAGACCTCGTCGAAGCGGTACAGCGTCGTGAACATCGCGACGTCGGCCTCCGTGAGGGCGTCGCCGGCGAGGTAGCGCTGGTCGGCCAGGCGGTCGTCGTAGCGCTCGAGCGCCGCGAACAGGTCGTCGACGGCGTCCTCGTACGCGCGCTGGGTCGCCGCGAACCCGGCGCGGTAGACGCCGTTGTTGATGGGGTCGTAGATGTCGTCGATGACGCGGTCGACCTCCTCCCGGTAGCCCTCGGGGTAGAGGTCGACGTCCCGGGCGGCGAGGTCGTCGAACGCGACGTCGAGCATGCGCACGATCTCCTCGCTCTCGTTGTTCACGATGGTGTCCGCGACAGTGTCGTAGAGGACGGGTACCGTGACGCGGCCGGTGTAGTCGGGGTCGGCGTGCGCGTACACCTCGCGGAGGTAGTCGCTGCCGTGGACGTGGTCGGGCGTACAGCCGGGTTTCTCGGGCGCGAACGCCCAGCCCTGGTCGAAGCGCACGGGGTCGACGACGCTCACCGACACCGCGTCCTCGAGGCCCTTCAGGGCGCGCGTGAGGAGGGTGCGGTGGGCCCACGGACACGCGTAGGAGACGTAGAGGTGGTAGCGCCCGGGCTCGACGGACTCGTCCTCGTCCACCCAGTCGCGGAACGCCGTCGTCTCGCGCTCGAACTCGCCGCCCTCGCCGTGCTCGATCTGTTCGACGTCGGTCCGCCACTCGCCGTCCACCATGCGGCCCATGCCGGGACAGACGCGCGCCGGACGCTTACGGCTTGAGGGAAGCGGCCGTCCTCGCTGCGGCTCGAGGGAAGCGGCCGTCCTCGCTGCCACTACACGTACGCGCGGACGGAGTTGTCGTACGGCGCGCCGGGTTCCTCCTTGATGCAGACGCCCGCGTACATGACGTCGTCGACGACGACTGGCGCGCCGTACGCGCCGTGGTAGACGCCAACCGGGAGGTCGAAGACGACGTCGCCGGAGGCGGCGTCGAGCGCGAACAGCGGCTCGCCGCCGACGTAGAGGGTGCCGTCGGCGAGCGCCATCCCAGACATCTGGGTGCGGTCGTTGGCGGCGCGCCACTCCTGCTCGCCGTCCGCGTCGAACGCGACGATGTCGGCGGCGGTGAGCACGAACAGCCGGCCGTCGCCGTACGTCGGTCGCGTGTAGATGCGGTGCTCGACGGTGCGCGTCCACGCCGTCCCGCCGTCGGGCGTGAGCGCGTACACGGTGCCGTCGCGGCTCGCGAGGTGGACGCGGCCGTCCGCGACCACGGGCGCGACGGGCAGCGAGCCGTCCGTGTCGAACGTCCAGTCCACGTCGCCGGTCTCCGTGTCGAGGGCGTACAGCGTCCCCGCCGTCGAGCCGTCGCTGGCGACGCGCGTCGCGGCGACGTAGACGGTGCCGTCGACGGCCGTCGGCGCGCCCGTGACGTAGCTGCCGGGCGCGTCCGGCACGTCGAAGCGCCAGCCCCGCTCGCCGCTGTCGGGCGCGAGCACCTGCACGAACCCCGTGTCCGCCTCGGTCTGGCCGGCGACGTAGAGGCGGTCGTCCCCGAGCGCGACCGTCGACGTCGCCGGCACGGCCGTCGACCACCGCTGGCCGCCGTCGGCGGGGTCGAGCGCCCGCACCGACCCGGGCGCGCCGCTGTTCACGCCGCTTGCCTCCTTCGCGACCGCGTACAGGGTGTCGTCGTGGTGGGTCGGCGCGAAGTGGTGGGTCATGCCGCCGAGGTCGCGGCGCCAGCGCTGCTCGCCGGACTCGGCGTCGAACGCCCACGTGTAGCGGTTGCTCCCGACGAACACGCGGCCGTCCGCGACCGCGGGCTCGCGGAGCGTGTAGATGCCGGAGACGTCCGAGTTCCAGACGACGCTCGGGTCGTCGGCGGGCCCGGCGGCGTCCGGGTTGTACCCGCTGTGGCCGGGGTCGTAGCCGTACGTCGCCCACGCGGCCTCGCCGGACAGCGAGATGTCGGGCTGGCTCGTCGTCTCGGTGGCGGGGTCGCCGGTCGACTCCTCGCGGGTGGTCGCGGCGCCGCTCGGGGCCGCCGTCGTGCGCTCGGAGTCCGCGGGGGCGGCACAGCCGGCCGTCGCCGCGACGGCCGACCCGAGGCCGGCGAGGAGGGCGCGGCGGGAGAGGCGCCGTTGCTCCATCACGTCGGGGTTACGCGGGACGGGACGTAAGGTTGACGCACCTCGTCGGGGCCGCGGTCCAGCGGCCGAGGACGGCGTTCCGCGCCGCGAGCGCGCCCCGGAACTGTTTTACTCGTCGGTCGGCCATCTACTGGCAATGAGCGACCTCGAGTCGGAGTACCGCCTCGACTACTTCGAGGAGGAGGGATTCGAGCGCAAGGAGTGCGTGGACTGCGGCGCGCACTTCTGGACGCGCGACCACGACCGCGAGACGTGCGGCGAACCGCCCTGCGAGGACTACCAGTTCATCGACGACCCCGGCTTCGACGA
Source organism: Halobacterium yunchengense (assembly GCF_037031165.1). Lineage (NCBI taxonomy): Archaea > Methanobacteriati > Methanobacteriota > Halobacteria > Halobacteriales > Halobacteriaceae > Halobacterium > Halobacterium yunchengense. Next base: position 874,558 of record NZ_JAYEZL010000001.1, read on the forward strand.
CGAGTACACCTTAGAGGAGATGCGGGAGGTGTTCCTATCGTTCTTCGAGGAGCACGGCCACGAGCGCCTCGACCCCTACCCCGTGGCGGCGAACCGGTGGCGCGACGACGTGCTGTTGACGCAGGCGTCGATCTACGACTTCCAGCCCCACGTCACCTCCGGCGAGTCGCCGCCGCCCGCGAACCCGCTCGCCGTGAGCCAGCCCTGCATCCGGATGCAGGACATCGACAACGTCGGGAAGACCGGTCGGCACACGATGGCCTTCGAGATGATGGGCCACCACGCGTTCAACGCCGACCCCGGCACGGACTACGCCTACGAGGGCGAGGTGTACTGGAAGGACGAGACCGTCGAGTACTGCGAGGGCCTCCTGGAGTCCGTGGGCGTCGACCTCACCGAGGTGACGTTCATCGAGGACCCCTGGGTGGGCGGCGGCAACGCCGGCCCGGCGTTCGAGGTCATCTACAAGGGCCTCGAGGTGGCGACGCTCGTCTTCATGAGCCTCGAGCAGGACCCCGACGGCGAGTACGAGATGAAAGACGGGAACACGTACTCGCGGATGGACCGCCGCGTGGTGGACACGGGCTACGGCCTGGAGCGCTGGACGTGGATGAGCCAGGGGACGGCCACGGTCTACGAGGCCATCTACCCCGAGATGATCGAGTTCCTCCGGGAGCAGGCCGGCGTCGACTACACCGAGGCCGAAGAGCAGATCGTCCACCGCGCGGCGAAGCTCGCCGGCAACCTCGACATCGACGAGGCCGAGGACGTCGAGGCCGCCCGGGACAACATCGCGGAGCAGGTCGGCGTGGAGACCGAGCGCCTCGTCGACCTCGTCGAGCCCCTGGAGTCCATCTACGCCATCGCGGACCACTCGCGGACGATGGCGTACATGTTCGGCGACGGCATCGTGCCGTCGAACGTCGGCACCGGCTACCTCGCGCGCATGGTGCTACGGCGCACGAAGCGCCTCGTCGACGAGGTCGGCGCGGACGTCCCCCTGGACGAACTCGTGGACATGCAGGCCGAGCGCCTCGGCTACGAGAACCGCGACACCATCCGGAGCATCGTCCGCAGCGAGGTCGAGAAGTACGCCGAGACCCTCGAGCGCGGCGGCCGGCGCGTCCGCCAGCTCGCCGAGGAGTACGCCGAGCGCGGCGAGCCGATCCCCGCCGACGAGCTCATCGAGCTGTACGACTCCCACGGCATCCAGCCGGACATGGTCGCGGACATCGCCGCGGAGGTCGGCGCCGAGGTGCAGGCGCCCGACGACTTCTACTCGCTGGTGGCACAGCGCCACGACACGGGCGGCGCGGTCGCCGACGAAGCGCGCGCGGACGAGCGCCTCGAGGACCTCCCGGAGACGGAGGGGCTGTACTACGACGACCCCTACCGGGGCGAGTTCGAGGCCGTCGTGCTCGACGTCTTCGAGCGCGAGGCTGACGGCGACGCCGTCTACGACGTGGTCCTCGACCAGACGATGTTCTACCCCGAGGGCGGCGGCCAGCCCGCCGACCGCGGGACGCTCTCCACGGACGACCAGACCGTCGACGTGGTCGACGTCCAGGAGCGCGACGGCGTCGTCCTCCACCGCACCACCGAGAACCCCGGGAAGGGCGAGTTCGTGCGCGGCCAGGTGGACATGGACCGCCGCGAGCGCCTGATGGCCCACCACACCGCGACGCACGTCGTCGTCCACGCCGCCCGCGAGGTGCTCGGCGAGCACGTCCGGCAGGCGGGCGCCCAGAAGGGCGTCGAGAGCTCGCGCATCGACGTCACGCACTACGAGCGCCTCGACCGCGAGACGGTCAAGCGCATCGAGCGCGTCGCCAACGAGATCGTCCGCGAGAACACGAGCGTCCAGCGCGAGTGGCCAGACCGCCACGAGGCCCAGGAGAAGTACGGCTTCGACCTCTACCAGGGCGGCATCCCGACGGGCGAGAAGATCCGGCTGGTCCACGTCGCCGAGGACGTCCAGGCCTGCGGCGGCACGCACGTCAACCGCACCGGCGAGATCGGCGCCATCAAGATCCTGAACGCGGAGCGCGTACAGGACGGCGTCGAGCGGTTCACGTTCGCCGCCGGCGAGGCCGCCGTCGAGCACGTCCAGGAGCTCGAGGACGACCTGCTGGCGGCCGCGGACGTCTTCGACGTCACGCCCGGGGAGGTCCCCGCGACCGCCGAGCGGTTCTTCACGGAGTGGAAAGAGCGCGGGAAGACCATCGAGGACCTGAAAGAACAGCTCGCGGCGGCCCGCGCGGCCGGCGGCGCGGCCGGCGAGGAGTTCGACGTCGCCGGCACGACCGCGGTCGTCCAGCGCGTCGACGGCGACATGGACGAGCTCCAGGCGACCGCGAACGCGCTCGTCGACGAGGGGAAGATCGCCGTCGTCGGCTCCGGCGCCGACGGCGCGCAGTTCGTCGTCGCCGTCCCCGACGGCGTCCCCGTGAACGCGGGCGAGGTCGTCGGCGAACTGGCGGGCCGCGTCGGCGGCGGCGGCGGTGGCCCGCCGGACTTCGCGCAGGGCGGCGGCCCCGACGCCGACGCGCTCGACGATGCGCTCGACGACGCGCCCGACATCCTCCGGGAAGTCGCGAGCGCCTGACGGCCGGGCACGCGGCGTCGCGGCCGACCACCGGTGTCCGGACGCGACCGACCCGGCACGGCGGGGAAACGGAGATGTACCTCGCCGTGGTAGTCTCCTCTTCATGCCGGACGACGACCACTCCGAGTCCGAGGAGAACCTCTCGACGGTCGGGTCGGGCGCCGTCGACGCGCTGTTCGACGACATCGAGGCGACGATCGAGGAGTTCGACGAATTCGCCGACGAACTCGAGAACGTGCGGCGGCGCGTCGCGGCCAACGACGGCGAGACGTCCGGGCACGTCCGCAACCGCGTCGCCCAGGACGCCGACCAGCTCGCCGCGGAGGCCGAGGCCGCGACCGAACGGCTCAGGGAGGCGTTACAGAACCTGGAACGGACGGTCTGAGCGCGGCCGGCCTCACTCCGTCGGGTCGCCGACGTCCGCGAGGCCGAGCACGCGCTCGGCGGCGGCGGCGACCGCGGGGACGTGCTCGGCGGGCGCGTAGACGCCGAACCGCCACTGGACGCGCTGGGACGCCTGCATCCCCCGGACGAGTGGCGACTGCTCGGCGAGCGGCCTGACGTCCCCGGCGGCGGACTGCGTGCGACTGCCCGGGGCGCTCCGGGACTCCGTGTTGACGGCGACGCGCACCGACGACTCGGGCATCGAGGGGTGGCCGGGGTTGTCGACGACGACGGCGCGCTCGGGGACGCCCGCTCGCTCCGCGATTCCGGTCTCGAACTCGCGGACCGTCGCGTAGTCGGCGTCGACGACGTCGTCGGGGACGTCGCCGCGTTCCGCCCAGACGGCGCGCTTGTAGAGGTCGCGGTCGGTGACGCGGCGCGCGGTGTCGGCGGTGGCGTCGTGTTCGCGGAGCGCGCCGAGGAGTTCGGCGTCGGTCATGCGCGCGAACGCCTCGGGGTCGACGGCCGCGGTCGCGAGGAAGCGCTCGCCGGCGCGGTCGAGCATCGCGCCGGCGATGCGGGAGACGTGGTGGCGGTAGACGGTCGCGTTCATCAGGGCGCGGCCGACGAGCAGCGACTCGGCGGTGGCGACGTTGCCCGCCGCGAGCACGAGGTCGTCGCCGCGGAACGTGAGCGCGCGCAGCAGGCGGCCGTAGTCGATGGTGCCGTAGGGGACGCCGGTGTGGTGGGCGTCCCGGACGAGGTAGTCCATGCGGTCGACGTCCAGTTCGCCCGCGACGAGCTGGCCGAGCTTGCCGTCGCCGGCGACGGTGGCGGCGACGCGCTCGGGGTCGAGGCCGTGGTCGCGGAGGACGTCGCCGATCTCGCCGTCCACGAGGAGGTGCGCGACGTCGTCGTGGTGGCGGCCGAGGTGGCGCTGGATGATGCCCTCGGTCTGGTGGCCGTAGGGGCCGTGGCCGACGTCGTGGAGGAGCGCGGCGGCGCGGACGGTGTCGGCGCGCGCGCCGGTGACGCCGAGGTACTCGAGCGCGCGGTCGGCGAGGTGGTAGACGCCCAGGGAGTGCTCGAAGCGCGTGTGGTTCGCCGACGGGTAGACGAGGCGGACGGTCGAGAGCTGTTTGACGTGGCGGAGCCGCTGGACGGGCGACGTGTCCAGGAGGGCCTCCGCGACGCCGTCGACCTCGACCCAGTCGTGGACGCTGTCCTTGATTGCGCGCATCCCACCGGCGTGAGGAGCGAGGCCACCAAAGGTGGTTCGGAGGCGTCGCGAACTCTTGCAGGTGTCCGTACGCTTAAGCTGCTCCGTGGCAAAGTGTAGCATGCAGCGCACAGCTCGGGAGACCGTGGACGGGAAAGTCGGAGACGGCAGTCATCCCCGTCTCCGCTGTCACGACACCGCCTGTCGCCTGCGTAACGACCTTTTACTTCCGGCAGCTACGTGGCACCGATGAGCCGGCCGCGCGTCGCACTCCTGAACGCCGCACACGACCCCGCGGACACCACGCGGAACTTCCGCCGCGAACTCGACGCCGACCTCGCGGAGTACCACGTCCAGCGCGGCGAGTTCCCCGCGCCCGTCGGCGACGCCGACGGGAGCGCAGCGACCGGCGGCCCGCCGACCGAGCGGTGCGAGTTCGACGGCGTCGTCGTCACGGGGTCGCGGTCGTCGGTGTACTGGGACGACGACTGGATCCCGCGCCTCCTCGAGTACGTCGCGGACTGCCACGACGCGGGCGTCCCCGTGCTCGGCGTCTGTTTCGGCCACCAGGCGCTCGCGGCCGCGCTCGGCGGCCGCGTCGACGACATGGGCGAGTACGAGATCGGCTACCGCGAGGTCGAGCGCACCGCCGACGACCCGGTCTTCGAGGGCGTCGGCGAGACGTTCACGGCGTTCACCACCCACTCCGACGCCGTCGTCGACCTCCCCGAGGGGGCCGACCTGCTCGCGGAGAACGACTACGGCGTCCACGCGTTCCGCGTCGACCAGTCGGTCGGCGTCCAGTTCCACCCCGAGTACGACCGCGAGACCGCCGAACGCATCACGCGGGAGAAAGACGAGCTGTCGCCGGCGCGCGAGGCGGCCGTCCTCGACGGCATCACGGCCGAGAACTACGACGCCGCCTGCGAGGCGAAGCGGCTGTTCGAGAACTTCACGTCCTCGCTGGGCGAGCCACGGGCCGCCGACTGACCGCAGCTCTCCGTCGGGCCGGCCGCGATTTCGACTGCCACCGTCGCGCAGCACGGCCGCGAGTGCGACCGCCGGGGTCGCCGCGGTCGGCCGCGACGCGTTTGCGGGACTAGGAGGCTTTTTGACCGCTGCTCCCCGAGTACCGCGCATGCTCGACTACGTGGCGCTGGAGGCGGACCTCTCCTCGGAGGAGAAGCTCATCCGGGACACGGCCCGGGAGTTCGTCGCGGAGAACGTCCAGCCCGACATCGCCGAACACTACCTCGACGGCACGTTCCCCACCGACCTCATCCCCGAGATGGGTGACCTCGGCTTCTACGCCCCGAACCTCGAGGGGTACGGCCTCCCGAACGTCAGCGAGACCGCCTACGGCCTCCTGATGCAGGAACTGGAGGCCTGCGACTCCGGCCTGCGCTCGATGGCCAGCGTCCAGGGCGCCCTCGTCATGTACCCCATCCACGCCTACGGCAGCGACGACCAGAAGGACCGCTGGCTGCCCGAGCTGGGCGCCGGCGACGCCGTCGGCTGCTTCGGCCTCACCGAGCCCGAGCACGGCTCGAACCCCTCCGCGATGGAGACCCGCGCCGAGCCCGACGGCGACGAGTACGTCCTGAACGGCTCGAAGACCTGGATCACGAACTCCCCCATCGCGGACGTCGCCGTCGTCTGGGCCCGGGACACCGGCGAGGACGGCACCGTCCGGGGCTTCCTCGTCGAGACCGACCGCGACGGCGTCACTACCAACAAGATCGACGAGAAGCTCAGCCTCCGCGCGTCCATCACGGGCGAGATCAGCCTCCAGAACGTCCGCGTCCCCCAGGAGAACCGCCTGCCCGGCGTCGAGGGCATGAAGGGGCCGCTGTCCTGTCTCACCCAGGCCCGCTACGGCATCGCGTGGGGCGCGGTCGGCGCCGCCCGCGACTGCTTCGAGACCGCCCGCGACTACGCCACCGACCGCGAGCAGTTCGGCCGGCCCATCGGCGGCTTCCAGTTGCAACAACGGAAGCTCGCGGAGATGGCCACCCAGATCACCACCAGCCAGCTGCTCGCCCACCGGCTCGCCGAACTCAAGGAGGACGGCCGGCTGCGCCCCCAGCACGTCTCGATGGCCAAGCGCAACAACGTCCGCATGGCCCGCGACCAGGCCCGCGTCGCCCGCGAGATGCTCGGCGGCAACGGCATCACCACCGACTACTCGCCGATGCGCCACATGGCGAACATGGAGACCGTCTACACCTACGAGGGCACCCACGACATCCACACCCTCATCCTCGGCGAGGACCTCACCGGCATCCCCGCCTACGAGTAGGCGGTCCCCGAACACTTACGGGCGGTCGGCCGCATCGTCGACGCACGTTCTCGCGGCCGTAGCCGCAGCACCGCGCTGTGGGACGGCCGGCCGCCGCACGTGACGCGGCGGAACACCCATGCGACGAGCACTCGACGAACGGCTGGCCGCACAGTTCGACAGCTACCGCGCCGATCGGCGACTCCACGACGTCCCCCCGCACGAGGTCTGGGCGGTGGTCGTGGACGGCGAACGCGCGGTCTGCAAGTACGACACCGGCGCGACCGGGAACGCGGGCCTGGAGGGGCGCGTGCTGGCGTTCGTCGGCGACCACACGACGGTGCCGGTCCCGCGCGTCCTCGCGGTCGGCGGCGACTACTTCGTGGCGGCGTGGCAGTCGGACGCGCCCGGCGCCGACGGCGACGTCCGCGACCCGGACGCGGCCTGGGCGCGCGCTGCGGGCCGCGGGCTCGCGACACTCCACGCGGAGACGGCCGCGCACCTGGACGGGTTCGGACCGCTCGCGTTCGACGGCGGTACGCCGACGGCGCCCCACGACGACTGGCACGCCGGCGCTGTCGCGAACGTCCGCGCGCGCCGCGAGCGGCTGGCGGACTTCGGCCACGGGGACGTCGCGGACGCCGTCGTGGACGCGCTCCGCGAGCGGCCGTCGGTCGTCGGCGGCGCCGGCGACGCGGTGCTGTGTCACGGCTGGTGGACGCCCGACCACGTCGCCGTCCGCGACGGCGAGGCAGCGTGCGTCCTGGACTTCGAGCACGCCGTCGCCGCGCCCGGCGAGTGGGACGCCTGGCGGACCGCGCTGCCCGCGTTCGGCGGCTGGGAGACGCCGGCGGCGCGCGCGTTCCGCGAGAGCTACGAGTCGGTGCGCTCGCTCCCTGGGGGCGTCGCGGGCCGCCGCTCGCTGTACGAGGCGCTGCACGGCGTCTACTTCCTCGAGTCGCTGCACGTCCAGGACCAGCACGACGCCGAGGCGACCGCCGACCGCGCGGCCCTGCTCCGCGAGTCGGTCTTCGACGCGCTCGACGACCTCGCCTGACGGGCGGGGGAGCCCGACAAGACACTTACCGGTCTCGGCGGAACCACGACGCATGGTCTCCCGCAGGGTCGTCCTCCGGACGGCCGGCGCGGCCACGCTCGCGGCGGTCGCCGGCTGCTCGAGCAGCGGCGACGACGGTCCAGCGACGACCGAACGTACCGATGCAGGGGACACCGAGCAGACAACCGACGACGGACCAGCGGCGAGCATCCTCGCCGCCGAGCAGGTGACGCCCTCGTCGGTGCCGGACGGCGCGCGTCTCGGCGTCGCGACGCCGGAACTACACGAGTTGATCGCTGACGCCGCGAGCGCCGACGAGCGCGTCGACCTCGAACCGAGCGGGAACGCCGATCCCGACGTGACGCTCGCGCTCGGGCAGTTCGAGTGCGTCGAGTTCCGTGGCGAGACGTACGAGCCGACGGCGTCGTTCGCTCGCGCCGAGTCCACCGAGGAGTTCTCCCTCGAACCCGTCGACGACGGCGACGTCGACGAGGGCGACGAGGTCGTGACGTACGAATCGCTGAGCGATACCGAGCAGGCGGTCGCCGACCGCCTGCGCAACGAATCGATCACCGTCGGTCCCCACGAGCAGGGCAGGCCAGACGGCGTCAGTGGCGTCGTGGCACCCGAGTATCTCCGCGTCGGGAACGACACGTACCAGCCGCGCATCGTCATCGGCGACCACCCGCCGCATCACGCGCTCCGACTGGACAGCGCGGAGCCGCCTGCCGACGCGCAGGTCGTCGTCCTCGCGGACCGTCGGCCGGAGCTGGCTTGGAAGGACACGCTCACGTCGGCACTGCCGGACGGGAGCGCCGAACTACCCGACACCACGAGCGGCGAGAGTCTCCGTACGTACGTGGCGGACGTCGACTACCTCGCCGGCGTCGCGGCGGTCGCCGAAGTCGGCGTCGTCGAAGAGGTCGCTTGACGACCTGGTATCCGGGGAGTGTCGGCGGTCGCCCTACCGCTTCGCCGGCGGGTCGTCGCGGACGATGTTCCCGAGGAGCACGCGGTTGTCGGCGCCCCAGCGGTACGTGCGTTCGCGGAGGCGCTCGTAGCCCGGCACGCGGCGGAGCGCGTCGAAGACGGGTTCGAGTTCCGGGAAGTCGACGACGAGCGTGCGTTCGATGGCCTCGCCGGCGGAGTAGACGGCGTCGTCGGTGAGCAGGTGCGCCGAGCGCTCGTAGTCCTCGGGGAGTCGGGCGAGCTGGTCGGGCGAGAGCTCGTGGAACCCCACGAGCTCGACGTCGCCGTGCCGCGCCGCGAAGTTCGCACACCACGTGCAGAAGCCGCACTCGTCGTCGAAGACGAGCCGCGGCGGATGCTCGGCCATACGCCCCGTTTGACGGGCGAGCACAAGAAAGGCGTCGACTCCGGCGTCGGGCGGCCTGGCGGGCGCCGCGGCACCGCCGCCCTACTCGAAGCGCCCCGTGACCGCGCCGCAGGCCTCGCAGACGGTGCGGATCTCCGAGCGGTCGTCGGCGAGTTCGAGGTCCTGGGTGGTGGGCTCGCCGCAGGCCTCGCACTCGCGGAGGATCTCGGTGTCGCCGGCGTCCTGGGGGGCGCCGACGGCGAGCGCGCGGACGCGCTCGCTGCCCTCGTTGACGCCGCGCTGGAACTCCCCGGGCGCGAACCGCGCGAGCTCGCCGGCGCTCACCTCGCGCTCGCCGTCCTCGAGGCGGGCATCGACGTCGCCGTCGTTCCGGGGCGTCTCCGACGCCTCCCAGTCGACGTCGAGCGTGTGGAACGTGACGGTGCCGTCGACCACGTAGAACACCTCCTCCTGGTCGGCGTGGGCGTGGACGCCGTACGCGAAGCTGTCGCCGGGGTCGAGTTCGTAGTAGTTCAACGCGAGGTTCGCGGCGCCGAGCGCGTCCGTCAGCGGCAGGCTCAGGTCGGCCGGCCCCATCCGGGAGTCGAGGTCGTCGAGGCGTACCGTTCGCATACGCGGTGGGAGGCGCGGCCGCCGCTTAAGCCTGCCCGTCGCCGGGACGGCGCGACCGCCGCGTCCGCCGTCCGTCCCGGACCCGGGGACTTGATACCGCCGGACGACGGAGCCTCACGCATGGCGATCGACCCGCAGTTCGACGCGAACCGCGAGCAGGCGGACACCCACGAGGGCCACGACGTCTGGGGCCCGGTGGACGAACCCGAGAAACTGGGCATCCACGGCACGCACGTCGCCGTCGACTTCGACATCTGCATCGCCGACGGCGCCTGCGTCGAGGACTGTCCCGTCGACGTCTTCGAGTGGGTCGACACCCCCGGCCACCCCGAGTCCGAACTCAAAGCCGACCCCGCCAACGAGAGCCAGTGCATCGACTGCATGCTCTGCGTCGACGTCTGCCCCGTCGACGCCATCGACGTCGACGCGGGCCGCGCCGGCGACTGACCGGGCGGCGCGGTCGCTGTGCGCGCGGCGTCGCGGAGAACGGAGGGCGGTGGTTCGCTGGCGGGGACTGGCGCGTCGACGGCCCGGGGTGCGACCGCTACGACCGTTCGATCTCGAGTTGCTCTCGGAGCTGCTGGAGCGCCTCGCTGTCCGAGAGTTCGTCGAGCCGCTCCTGGAAGTGCTCCTCGCAGACGGCGACCTTCAGCCCGCCCTTCTCGACGGTGAGGTCGGCGTCCCGGTCGCAGTAGTGACACTGCATACGGCCTCGTTGCACCTCGGGCTACCTGAACCTCACGGCATCGGCACGCGGTCGCGTCGGGTCCACGGCCCGTGGCGCCGGCCGGTCAGAGCCGCCGGCGGACCGCGTCCCAGTCGTCGGCCCCGAGGCCCGCGGTCCCGAGCGTTCGGCCGTGGGCGTCGCTGCCGCCCGTGGGGAGGAGGTCGTAGTCCTCGATGGCGGCGTCGACGAGCGCGTCGCCGTCCGCGGACGGGTCGCCGCCGACGGGGCGGTCGTAGGGGTAGTGGCGTTCGACGGCGTCGAGGTCGCTGCAGCGGGCGAGCGCGGCCGCAGGGTCTGCGTACCGCAGGGGGTGTGCGAGGCCGACGAGGCCGCAGGCGTCCCGGAGGAGGTCGACGCCCGTCTCGAAGTCGGGGACGTCGCGCGCGACGAAGCACGGCCCGCCGTCGCCGATGAGGTCGGCGAACACGGCGTCGATCGTCTCGTAGTCGGTGTCCGGGTGGTCGACGACGCTGCGCGCGACGTGGGGGCGGCCGAGGCCCTCGCGCGGTTCGAGGTCGAGGTCGACGCCGAGTTCGGCCTCGACGTTCTCGATGATGCGGCGGCCGCGCTCGACGCGGTCGCGCTGGACGCGCTCGCACTCGGCGGCGAGCGCGTCGGTCCGCTCGACGCCGTACCCGAGGAGGTCGACGCGCTGGTCGCCGGCGTCGACGCGGAGTTCGACGCCGTGGACGACCGTGACGCCGTCCAGTTCCGCGACCGGCCGGTCGAGGCCGGGGTGGAGGCGGTCGTGGTCGGTGACGGCGACCGCGCGAACGCCCGCCGACCGGGCGGCGTCGGGGACCTCCTCGAGGACGAGCGTGCCGTCGGAGTTGGTGGTGTGGACGTGGAGGTCCGCGTAGACCATACTGGTGGCGCGCGGCGCCGCCACCTAAACGCCGCGGTCCGCAAGCGACGCCGCGGTCCGCGAGCGGCCGGTCGCCGGGACGTCCGGCGGCGGCGTTCGGGTGGCGGCCCCGTGCGAAGGTGTGACGAGGGCACGTCCTTAATGAATTTTAATTCTTCACAATCGTTCATGGGAAACGTACTTGTGTGCGAGCGTGGTTCGTGACGGTGATGACACTCCGTGAGACCGCCGACCTGCTCGCGTCCCAGAACTACCCGCTGACCGCCGACGAGCTCGCCGACGCCGTCGGCGACCAGGAGCTTGACCACCCGGACGGCGCGGAGTCCCTCGAGGCGGTCATCGAGCGCTGCGGCGAACAGCGCTTCGAGTCCGTCGAGGACGCCACGTTCGCGGTGTACGGCGCGCTCGGCGCCGGCGCGGTCGGCCGCGTCGGGTACAGCGACCGCGACCCCACGCCGATGGGCGTCGACGGCCCCCGCCAGGTTTCGTTCTGACGGCGAATCGCGTGAACATCCGTTACATTCTTAACCACCTACCGCAAAGCTTGGGTGTGGTTGCCATGTCAATGGGTGCCTATGACGAGGACGAGCACGAGCGCCGCGAAGCGAAGAACAACAGCGTCGAGGTGAGCGACGACGACACGCGCACGACCTACGAGGGGTCCGTCGAGTTCGACTCCGGCGACTCCACCGAGGAGCTACTCGACAAGTTCCAGCAGATTCAGTCCAACTGACGCCCCCGTTCTACCGCGACCAGTGACGCCGCAGTGACGACCACCACGGCCGCCACGTGGCCGGCGACCGCGACGGCCAGCGGCGGGTGCGTCCAGACGAACGGCAACAGCACGGACTGCAGGGCGCCGAACGCCAGCGTCCGCCGGTCGACTGCGCGGACGGTCGCCGCCGTCTCCGCGTCGAACTCGTAGGCCAGCGACCGCCACAGCGACACCACCGACGCCCACCAGCAGGTGCCGACGCGGTAGCAGACGTCCCAGAGCACGAGCAGCGCGAACGCCGCCGGCACCAGCGGCGGCCGCTCCCCCAGCAGGGCCGCGAACAGCGTCGCGCCGTCCCGCGGGTCGTAGACGAACACGTACGTCAACAGCACCACGTACGCGACGACGCCCAGCACCACCTCGATGCTGGACGCGAACAGCAGCCGCCGGTACCGCACCGGCACGCCCGGCTTCCGGGCCTGCGCGCCGATGGAGAGCATGAACGCGCTCCCCGCTGCGGCGACGAGGACCGCCGCCGTCCCCGGCAGCACCGCCCCCGGGAGGCCGTAGGCGGCCGCGAGCGCGAGCAGCGCCGCCTCGAACCCGAGGAACTGGACGGCGACCGCGAACCGGTCGCTGACGTCGACGCCCGGAATCGCGCCGACGAGGCTCTCGTACACCCACGCCTCGCCGTAGACGTCGCGCTGGCCGCCGACAGCGTCACCCATCCGCCGCCTCCGGCGCGGCGACCGGTTCGCCGTACTCGCGGAGCGCGCGCCGCGCCGCCTCGTCGAACGGCGTCAGCTCGATCGGGAGGACGTCCCGGATGCTGTCGTCGCTCACCACGACGGGGTTCTTCAGGCCGTAGATGAGGGGGTGGACGACCGACCGCGGCACGTCGGTCACGAGGTCCACCCAGTACGTCGACAGCTTCGGGGTGAGCACCGGCACCGGCACCACGTAGAGGCGCTTGCCCGCGAGGGCGGCGACGCGCTCGAGCATCGCCTGGTAGGAGAGCACGTCCGGGCCGCCGACCTCGTAGGTCTCGCCCGCCGTCTCGGGGTGGTCGAGCACGCCGACGAGGTACGCCACGACGTCCGCGACGGCGATGGGCTGGCAGGGCGTGCGCACCCACTTCGGCGCCACCATCACGGGGAGCTTGTCCACGAGCTGGTAGACGACGTCGAAGCTCGCGCTGCCGGCGCCGACCACGACCGCCGCGCGCAACACGGTGAGGGCGAAGTCGGCGTCCGCGAGCACGGCCTCGACCTCGCGGCGCGACGCCAGGTGGGCGGAGAGGTCGTCGCCCGTCTCCCCCAGCCCGCCGAGGTAGACGACGCGGCCGACGCCGGCGGCGTCCGCGGCGTCGGCGAAGTGCCGCGCCGCGCGCCGGTCGCGCTCCGCGAACCCCTGGCCGGCGCCCATCGAGTGCACGAGGTAGTAGGCGGCGTCGACGCCGTCGAAGACGCCCGACAGCGACGCCTCGTGGAGCAGGTCGCCCTCGACGGCCTCGACGCCCTCTGGCGGGTCGTAGCGGTCGGCGTCCCTGACGAGCGCCCGCACGTCGTGGCCGGCCGCCACCAGTTCGGGGACGAGGCGGCTGCCGACGAACCCGGTCGCGCCGGTGACGAGTACGCGCATGGGAAGAACGTGGACGCGTAGCCGGTTAACTGTCGACCCCTGCGGCGGCGCGACCGGTCAGCCCTCGGCTGCGTCCCAGCCCGGCGCGACCGGTCAGTCCTCGCCTGCGTCCCAGCCCGGCGTGGACGGCGCGCCGCGGTCGGCCTCGACGCTCTCGCCGAGCGCCGGGTCCGGGTCGTCGCTGGCGGCCCGCGACGCCCACTCCCGGACGGCGGCGCCCACCCAGGAGTCCGCGTCCAGCGCCGTCTCGAAGTACTGCTCGCGCTTCGTCGGCTCGACAGCGGTCGTCCCTGGCGCGCTCGCGGCGGCGACGGCGACGAAGCGCGCGCGGTCCTCGTCGGTGAGACTGCCGTCGACCAGGCGGTCGAGGACGCCGTCCGCGAGGTCGTCGGGGTCCGGGTACGCGAACACCTTCTCGCCGACCGCCTGCGGGCCGAACAGCAGTCCGGACAGGTCCCCGGGGGGGTCGCCGTCGAGGAGGCGGTCGCCGCCGACGTGGCGCTCGACGCGCTCGCACTCCGTGTCGACGCCGAGCGCGAGGTTGTGGCCGGGGTACTCCGCGCACTCCTCGGGGTAGACGTCGCTGTCGTGGACCCGGCACTGCAGGGTCTCGGGGTCGAGGAACGCACAGGCCGGCAGCCAGTGCGGGTCGGCGTCGAACGGCGCGACGGGCTTCGGCGGCTTCCGGAGGCCCACGAAGAACGCCGGCTTCCCCGCGACGGCGGCGACGTCGCGGCCGTCCACCTCGACGCTCGGGCCCGCCTCGGCTTCCCAGAGGCGAGGAGTCAGGGCGTCCCCGAGCTCGGCCTCGAGGAAGCCCCGGACGTCCTCGCGCGTCAGCGGCACGAGGTTGTACGTGTCGTCGAGGGGCTGCTGGGGGCCGCGGCGCTCGTGCTCGGGGACGTCCGCGAGCGCGCGCCAGTCCACGCAACAGCCCGCGCAGCCCTCGCAGTCGACCTCCATGCGCGCGAGTTCGGCACGCGAGCCGAAAGCGTTTGCCCGCTCGACCCGAAGCGGGGGGCATGAGCGAGCGCTGCGAGGGCTGCGGCGACGACGTGCGCGTCGCCGGCGGCATCGGCGACATCTGGACGCTGGACCCCACCCACACCGGCGGCATGACCCTCGAGTTCGTCGACGACTCGGAGTTCTTCCTCTGTTTCGACTGCATCGACGCGCTCCCGGACGACCCCCGGGCGGCGGACGTGGCGGCGCTCGGCGAGTGACGGCCAGGCCGGCGGTCCGGCCGCGAACCCTTTATTCGCCGGCGGTCCGTGGGACAGACCGAGTCATGCTAACGCAACGCATTCCGGAGAAGCGCGGCCTGGCCTTCGAAGTCGCGGCCGGCGACGCCTTCGAGGTCGTCGACCCGGAGGGCCAGCAGGTCGCCGACCTGGTCGCGTTCGACGCCGGCGACCCGACCGTCCGGTTCTCGACGAAGTACAGCTACCGGCGCAACGGCAAGGTGCGCGTCACTGACGGCGACACCCTCTACGCGACCGACGGCGGCGAGATCCTCTCCATCACGGCAGACGACTGCGGCGTCCACGACCTCCTGTACGCGCCCTGCAACGAGTGGGTGCTCGAGGACTACTACGACCAGCCCGGCGAGAACGGCTGCCGGGAGAACCTCGGCGAGGCCATCGCGCCCCTCGGCGTCGACGAGTCCCTCGTCCTC
Source organism: Halobacterium yunchengense (assembly GCF_037031165.1). Taxonomy (NCBI): domain Archaea; kingdom Methanobacteriati; phylum Methanobacteriota; class Halobacteria; order Halobacteriales; family Halobacteriaceae; genus Halobacterium; species Halobacterium yunchengense. The sequence goes on from NZ_JAYEZL010000001.1 coordinate 889,672, forward strand.
GACACGCTCAACGTCTTCATGAAGTCGACCATCGCCGAGCAGACGTACGTCGACATCCGCGAGCCGCCGTCCGAGCCCGGCGACACCGTGCGGTTCCGCGCCGAACGCGACTGCTACGTGGCGGTGTCCTCGTGTGCCGGCGAGTCCGTCGTGAACGCCGGCGAGACCAACCCAATCGACGTCCGCGTCCCCGACGGCACCGTCCTGCACAAGAACTTCTGACGCGCGCCGGCCAGCGCGCCCGCGGCGGCCGCCGCCCCGCGCCGACCGCGAGCGGTGGGGTTAACCCACCGGCGCGCCTGCGGTCGGACAGTGAACCCCGAGCGCATCCACGCCGAGTTCCCCGCCCCGGAGTACCGGGGCGCACAGGAACAGGCGCTCGCGGACGTCCGGGACGCCTTCCAGGCGGGCAACGACGTGGTGCTGGTGCGCGCGCCCACCGGCAGCGGGAAGAGCCTGATCGCGCGCGCCATCATGGGCTGCGCGCGGCAGGTCGAGGAGGCCGACCCCGTGGACGCGACCGGCGCGTACTACACCACGCCGCAGGTCAGCCAGCTCGACGACGTCGCGGAGGACGACCTGCTCGAGGACCTCAAGCTCATCCGCGGGAAGTCCAACTACACGTGCATCCTCCCGGGCGAGGAGTCGACGCCGGTCGACCGCGCGCCCTGCTCGCGCGAGCGCGGCTACGACTGCGCCGTCAAGCACCGCTGCCCGTACTTCTCGGACCGCGCCATCGCGTCCGCCCGGGAGCACGCCGCGATGACGCTGGCGTACTTCATGCGCACCGCCGGCTCGGAGGTGTTCCGGAAGCGCGACGTCTGCGTCGTCGACGAGGCCCACGGGCTCGCGGAGTGGGCGGAGATGTACGCCACCATCGACCTGGACGACCGCACGGTCCCGGTCTGGGAGGACGTCCGCGTCCCCGACCTCGACGGCGACGTCGACGCGACCGCGGACTTCGCCGAACACCTCGCCCGGGTCTGCGAGGGCGCGAAAGACGACCTGCTCGGCCGGGACGAACTCACGCCCGAGGAGGCCGCCAGGCGGGACCGCCTCCAGGAGCTGATCTCGGAGCTCCAGTGGTTCCTCGAGGACTACGAGGACCCCGAGTCGGGGACGACGTGGGTCGTCGACGCCGACGGGAACGGCGTGACCATCAAGCCGATGGACCCCGAGCGGTACCTGAAACACACGGTCTGGGACCGCGCGAACAAACACGCGCTCCTGTCCGCGACCATCCTGAACAAGGAGGCGTTCTGCCGGAGCGTCGGCCTCGACCCGTCGAACGTCGCGCTCGTCGACGTCGAGCACACGTTCCCCGTCGAGCACCGGCCGCTGTACGACGTCACCCGGGGGAAGATGACCTACGAGCACCGCGAGACGACGCTGCCGAAGATCGCGGAGACGGTAGTGCGCGTGATGGCCGAACACCCCTCGGAGAAGGGCATCGTGCACGCTCACTCCTACGACATCGCCGAGTCGCTCGCGAGTCGCCTCGAGGACTACGGGGTCGGCGACCGCGTGCGCACCCACGACTCCGACACCAGGGACGCGGAACTGGAGCGCTGGAAGGAAAGCGGCGACCCCGAGGTGTTCGTCGCGGTGAAGATGGAGGAGGCGCTCGACCTCGCGTACGACCTCGGGCGCTGGCAGGTGCTCTGCAAGGCGCCGTTCCTGAACACGAACGACTCCCGGGTGGCGGCGCGCCTCGCGGACGGCCAGTGGTCGTGGTACTACCGGACCGCCCTGCAGACCGTCATCCAGGCCTGCGGTCGCGTGGTGCGGGCGCCCGACGACCGCGGCGCCACGTACGTCGCCGACACTAGCATCCTCGACCTCTTCGAGCGCGCGCGCTCCGACATGCCGCCGTGGTTCGCCGAGCAGGTCGACCGCATGACGACGCCCGACCTCCCCGCTGTCGACGCGGCCGCCGCGCTCGGCGACACGACCGGCGGCGTCGAACAGGTCGACACACCGGCCGCCGCGGGCGGCGGCGCAGCGAACGGCGGTACAGGCGACGGCGGCGCAGCGAGCGGCGGCGGCGCGACCGACTCGGGCGGGACCAGCGGCACGAGCGGCGGTGCGTCGACGACTGCCCGGGACGGCGACGGGCGCAGCGAGCGCGAGGACGCTCGCCGCGAGCGGTCGAGCCCGGTCGCGGACGTCTGGGACGCCGAGTAGGGCTACGCGTACGAGGCGGCGTACGCGAGCCCGGAGAACAGCATCAGGCCGACGAGGAACAGCGCCAGCACCTGTTCGCGGTCCATACTCGCCTCGAGGGCCCGCCGCGCAAAAGGCGTATCGCTACTCGACGCGCGCGTCCAGCACGACGTGGTCGACGCCGGCGCTGTGGGACTTCACGACGCGGCGGTCCGCGACGGTCACGGCGCGGCCGGCGCGCTCGCAGCCGGCGCGCAGCCGCGACTCCGGGCGCTCCCAGCGTTCGGCCTCGGGGACGGCGCTGTGGACGTGGACCACGCCGCCGGGGACGAGCGCGTCCAGCGCCGCGTCGAGGTAGCCCGGGCCGCCCGCGGCCGGCTCCGCGTCGTCGACGGGGCCGCCGCCGAGCGCGTCGTAGTACCCCATGACGACGCGGTCGGCGGTCGCGTCGACGTCCCGGCAGTCGCCGAGCACGCAGTCCAGGTCGTCGGCGACGCCGTTCAGTTGGGCGTTCTCCGCGAGGAAGCGGAACGCCTCGGGGTTCTTCTCGACGGCCGTGACGCTCGCGCCGGCGCGCGCCATCGGGACCGCGAAGTAGCCGACGCCCGCGAACATGTCGAGCACGCGCTCGCCCTCGTCGACGACCTCGCCCATGCGGGCGCGCTCGGCCTTGTTCCCGGGCGCGAACATCACGCGCGAGAGGTCCAGCGCGTACCGCGTGCCGTGCTCGGTGTGGACCGTCTCGGTGTCGCCCGCGCCGGCGACGACGGAGACGTCGGGTTCGCGGTGCTCGCCGCTGACGCCGCCGCGCGCGAGCACGGTGTCCGCCTCGCCGTGGAGGTCCAGCAGCGCCTCGCCGACTTCGGCGCGTCGCGGGCAGTCCGTGAAGTCCGCGAGGACCACGGTGCCGACGACCGCCCACGACGACGGCGCGTGCTCGAGTTCGTCGCCGGTCCAGCCGCGCTCGCGCAGCAGGTCCGCGAGGCCGGGCGCGCGCAGTTCCGGGTCGGCCTGCTCGACGACTCTGCGGTAGTCGGTCACCGCCGGTTCGGCCGTGACGGGGAGTTCCAGCGTCTCCGCGTCGTGCTCGCGAACCCGGCGGTCGTCGTCGTAGACGCCCTCGGCTTCGAGGGCGGCGATCCGCGTCTCGGACTCGCGCTTCGGGACGACCACCGCGAGCGCTTCGGCCGCGCCGTCAGTCGGAGCGGCGTCGTCGGCGGGCATCTCAGGCCTCGGGGAGGACGTGCAGGCCGGCGCGGGATTTCAGCGCCGGGACCGTGCTGGCGTCGTCGTCCACGTAGTCCGGGCGGGGCACCGTCTTCGACTCGTAGGTCTCCGGGTCGAGCACCTGGATGGAGTGCTCGTCCTCGACGGTGACGACGGTCGCATCGGTGGCGTCCTCGCGCGTGCCGAGCTTCCGGGCGTCCGGCGAGTCGCCGTCCTCGTAGCTCGCCTCGTAGGGGTCGCCGGTCGTCACGCGCACGCCCTTGAGATTGCCGTGGACGGACCGCACCAGCACGGGGCCGCCGTCGTCGTCCGCGAGGTCGATGACGTCGCCCGGCCGGAACGCCGGCAGGCGGACGGCGTACGTCACGCGGTACACCTCGTTGCCGTCCTCGTCCTCCGTGACGAGCTTCTCGTGGTCCTCGAAGCTGCCGCCGAACTCCTCGACGAGCTTCCGGGCGAGCTTCAGGCCGATCTTGTTCGTGGAGAGTTTGAGGTCGATGCCGGACTCCGCGGGCGAGACGTCCGTCACGAACGCGTTCCGGTCGCCCGTCTCCTCCATCTCCGCGACGATGCGGTGGGCGAGTTCGGTGGCGCGCTCGGTCTCCTCGCTGGAGGGGTCGCGGCCCTCGGCGCGGACCTGCACGATGGACGCGAAGGAGTCGCCCGCGATGCGGCCACAGCGCGTGCACGTCTGCCGGCTGATCTTCACCGGGACGGTGACCTCCGCGGTGCGGGGTTCGCCGCGCACGACGCCCGAGAACCGGCAGTGCATCCGGATGGTGTTCTCGTCGACCTGCTCGGGGCGGACCTGCCAGTCGACGTCCTCGGCGTCGACGTGGACACCGAGCGCCTCGCTGGTCGCCTCGACGGCGACGTCCGTGTAGTCGTCGGCGTCGACGTCCACCCAGCGGTTGCCGCGGTGGACGGCGCCGCAGCGCGCGCACACCCGCACCTCGACGCGGTCGGGCGCGTCCACGAACGCGAAGTCCTCGAAGTAGCAGGCGTCGCACAGCGACCGCTCGCGGCGCGTGCCCCCGCCGTCGCCGTCCGCGTCGACGGGGTCGCCGCAGCGCGGACAGAACGTGCCTGCCTCGGTCATACACCGCGGTAGACCGCCGAGCATGTTAAGCACCGCGTCACGGGCCGGACACTGCTCCGGGACCGCCGGTCGTCGCAGTCCCGCGGCCGACGCGGCACCGGTCCACGACTGCGTCGCGGTGTCGGCCCACGGAGTCCGCAACTGCGTCGCGGTGTCGCCCCACCGCCCTCTCGCGACACCGGGCCACGGCCGTCTCACGGCACCGCCCACCGGCCCTCTCGTGGAACCACCCACGGCCGTCTCGCGGCACCGTCCCGCGGACTGCCGCCCCAGTTTCACTTTCACTACGGTGTTTACGAGGGTTTATGGGGTGGAGGGGACAAGCCAGGTGTACATGCCCGAAGCAGACCTCGAGGAACTCCCCGGCGTGGGGCCCGCGACCGCCGAGAAGCTCCGAGAGAACGGATTCGAGTCGTTCCAGAGCATCGCCGTCGCGTCGGCCGGCGAGCTCTCGAACACCGCCGACATCGGCGACAGCACCGCCGCGGACGTCATCCAGGGCGCCCGCGAGGCCGCCGACGTCGGCGGCTTCGAGACCGGCGCGGCCGTCCTCGAGCGCCGCGAACAGATCGGGAAGCTCACGTGGAACGTCCCCGAGATCGACGAGATGCTCGGCGGCGGCGTCGAGACCCAGTCCATCACGGAGGTGTACGGCGAGTTCGGCGCCGGCAAGTCCCAGGTCACCCACCAGCTCGCGGTGACCGTCCAGCTCCCCGGCGAGCAGGGCGGCCTCCACGGGCGCGCCGTCTTCATCGACTCCGAGGACACGTTCCGGCCCGAGCGCATCGACGACATGGTGCGCGGCCTCAGCGACGAACAGATCCAGGCCGCGATGGACGACCGCGAGATCGAGGGCAGCCCCGACGACGAGGAGGCCATGGAGGCGCTCGTCCAGGACTTCCTCGACAAGATCCACGTCGCGAAGGGGTTCAACTCCAACCACCAGATGCTGCTCGCGGAGAAGGCCCAGGACATCGCCAGCGAGTACGAGGACGACGACTACCCCGTCCGCCTGCTGTGCGTCGACTCGCTGACCGCGCACTTCCGCGCGGAGTACGTCGGCCGCGGCGAGCTCGCGGACCGCCAGCAGAAGCTCAACAAGCACCTCCACGACCTCGACAAGGTCGGCAACCTCTACAACGCCGCCGTCGTCGTCACCAACCAGGTGCAGTCCAACCCGGACTCGTTCTTCGGCGACCCCACCAAGCCCATCGGCGGCAACATCCTCGGTCACAAGTCCACGTTCCGCATCTACCTGAAGAAGTCCAAGCAGGACAAGCGCATCGTGAAGCTCGTCGACGCGCCGAACCTCGCCGACGGCGAGGCCGTCATGCGCGTCGAGGGCCGCGGGCTCAAGCCCGAGTAGGCGCGGCCGCGACCGGCGGCGGCGCGCGACCCGCCGTCACGGGTCGTTCGGGACGTTCTCGTCCGGCCCGTACACGACCACGTCCGGCGGCGAACCGCCGTGAACGCCGAGTTTCGCGCCGGCGTCCGTGAGGACGAGCGTCCGGTTCGTCCAGTCGCCCTCGATGCCCTGGACTTCGACCCGGTAGACGCCAGCGCCCTCGAGGTCCGTCACCTCGAACGGCGCCGTGTCCTCCCTGGCGACCGTCGTGTCCACGACGCGCTCACCCTCGTGGGTCACGCGGAACGAGTACTCCACGGGTTCGGGAATCCGCTTGTCCAGGACCAGCGCGCCGCTGGCGTCGTCGCCCGCGCGGTAGGTCGTGACGCTCGGGTCCTGGTAGTTCATCGTCACGACGGTGTCGTTGCCGAGCGCGCCGTCCACGGTGAACGACTCGTGCATCGTCTCGCCGCCCGGGTCGGGCAGCGACGTGTTCACGGTGACCGTGTACTCGCCGCTCTCGTCGAAGGACGCGACGTCGACGTACGTGCCGGTGCCGTCGCCGGACAGCTGGACGTCCTCGACGACGTCGCCGTCGCGGCTCACGGTGAGCGTGCCGTTGTAGGGCGCGCCGCCCGTGTGCGAGTAGAACGCGAGGTCGTGCGTGCCGGACGCTTCGGTCGTGTCCCGGGGCGAACTCCCGCCGCCGGGGAGCGCCGAACACCCGGCGAACAGTACCATCGCTGCCAGGGCGGCTGCGAGCAGTCGCTTGGAGGGCATGCGGGCTGTGCGTCGCTAGCACGCGCCAAAACAGTTTCGCCGGTCGTGGCCGCCGCGTCCCGCCGCCGTCAGTCCTCGGTGGACGTCCGGTCGACGTCCGCCTCGCCCTCGTAGATCTTCGCGCCGTCCTGGACGACCTTCTCCGCGAGCACCGCGCACTTGATGCGCATCGGCGTCACCTCGACGCCGAGCAGGTCGAGGACGTCCTCGCGGTCCAGGGCCTTCACCTCCTCGAGGGTCATCCCCGGGAGCTCCTGGGTGAGCATGCTCGCGGACGCCTGGCTGATGGCACAGCCCTCGCCGCGGAACGCCACGCGCTCGACGGTCTCGCCGTCCGCGGCGAGTTCCACGTCGAAGGCCAGTTCGTCGCCACAGGAGGGGTTGTAGCCCTCGTGGGTGAACGTGGGGTCCGGCAGCTCACCGGTGTTCCGGGGGTTGCGGTAGTGGTCGAGGATCTGCTGTCGGTACATGTCCGAGCCCATGCTCATGTTGGCTCTCGGTAGGGCGGACGCGCAGAAAAGCGTTCCGCGGCGGGCGAACGCTGCGCTCCGAGACGGCTACGCGAAGATCTCGCGGGCGGCGTCCAGCGAGTCGACGAGCGCGTCCACCTCGTCCACCGTGTTGTAGAGGTAGAAGGACGCGCGGACGCTCGCCGCGACGTCGAGTTTCTGGTGGAGCGGCTGCGTGCAGTGGTCGCCCGCGCGGATGGCGACGCCGTGGTCGTTGAGGATGGACGCGACGTCGTGGGCGTGGATGCCGTCGACGTTGAACGCGACGACGCCGCCGCGGTCGTCCGCGGGCGGCCCGTAGATCTCGACGTCGTCGAACTCGCCGAGGCGCTCGCAGGCGTACTCGGTGAGGCGCTCCTCGTGGGCCTGGATCGCGTCCATGCCGACGTCGTCGAGGTAGTCCGCGGCTTCCGCGAGCGCGATGCCCTGCGCGATGAGCGGCGTGCCGGCCTCGAACTTCCACGGGAGGTCGTTCCACGTCGTCTCCTCGAAGGTCACGCGCTTGATCATGTCGCCGCCGTAGAGGAACGGCTCCATCGCCTCCAGGATCTCCCGCTTGCCGTACAGGCAGCCGATACCCGTCGGGCCCGCCATCTTGTGCCCGGAGAACACGTAGAAGTCCACGTCGAGGTCCTTCACGTCGACGGGGCGGTTCGGCACTGCCTGCGCGCCGTCGCCGAGGATCAGGGCGCCGTTGTCGTGGGCGAGGTCGGCGAGTTCGCGCATCGGCGTGACGGTGCCGAGGACGTTCGACGCGTGCACCATCGACACCATCGCCGCGTCCTCGTCGATGAGTTCGGCGGCGTGGTCCACGTCGAGGTAGCCGTCGTCGTCCACGCGGACGTACCGCACCTCCGCGCCCGTCCGCTCGGCGATCTGCTGCCACGTGACGAACGACGAGTGGTGCTCCATCTCCGAGAGCACCACCGCGTCGCCCTCCTCGAGTTCGTTCAGCCCCCACGCGTACGCCACGAGGTTGATGGCCTCCGTCGTGTTCTTCGTGAAGACCAGCTCCTCGCGGCCGTCCGCGCCCACGAAGTCGGCGAGGCGGTCGTGGGCCTCCTCGTACGCGATCGAGGCCTCCTGGCTCAGCTGGTGGATGCCGCGGTGGACGTTCGCATTGTACCCCCGGTAGTAGTCGCCGAACACCTGAATGACGGACTCCGGCGTCTGCGTGGTCGCCGCGTTGTCGAGGTAGACCAGCGGCGTGCCGTCGCCGACCTCCCGGTCGAGGATGGGGAAGTCCGCCCGGATGGACGCGACGTCCAGCGGGTCCTGTTCGGTTGCTTCCATTGCACGCAGGTAGGGTTCGGGGACACTACTGTTCTTCGGTGGGCCCGGGGACTGCCGGCACCGCGGACGCCGCGGGAACGAGGGGGGAGACCGGCTACAGCCGCACGAACTGGGCGTGGACGGTGCCGTCGAGGTCGAGGACGTTCGCCTCGTCGACGTACCCCTCCTCGACGGCGAGGTCGACCACGTCGACGCCGACGAGGTTCGCGACGTTCGCGCGCGCCAGCGCGTCCCGGACGGCCTCGCGCTCGTGGTGGTCGCCGTCGTAGAACGACTCCTCGACGGTGAACTCGACGTCGCCGTGCTCGAAGGTCTCCCCGAGGACGTCCGGGTCGCAGACGGTGACGAGCAGGCCGCGTTCGGTGTGGCGCTCGGTGACCAGCATCTATCGCTCGCGCTCGACGAGGTCCCGCTCCTGGGCCTCGCGGATGTCCTCGGCCTGCTCGGCGACCGCCTGCGCTTCCTCCTCGCGGCCCAGCGCCTCCAGCGCGCGGCGCTTCTCCTCGTAGACGTCGGCCTGCTGGAACCCCAGGCGGACGGCGTTGTCCAGCGCGTCGAGGGCCTGCTCGTGTCGCTCGCGCTCGTTCTCGATGAACCCGAGGTTGTACCACGCCTGCGGCAGCCGGTCGTCGCTCCGGACGGCTTTCTCCGCGTGGTAGAAGGCCTCCTCGTCCTCGCCGAACTCCCAGAGCGCGTACGCGAGGTTCGTGTGCGCCTCCGCCTCGAAGTCGCCGTCCTCCGCGACGAACAGCGCCTCGCGGTGCGCGCCGACCGCCTCGTCCCACTCCTCGAGTTCGCCGTGCGCGATGCCCTTGTTCACCCACGCCTCCTGTTCGAGGTCCTCGTCGTCAGTGAACCGGGCGGCGCGCTCGAAGGCGTCCGCCGCCTGCTCGTGGCGGTTGATGCCCATGTAGCTGAGGCCGACGTCCACGAGCTCCGAGGCGTCGACGTCGTCGTCGTTGATGGCGCGCTCGTCGAGCGTGTCCGCGACGACCCGGGAGTCCACCGGGTCGACCTCGTCGGGGTCGACGGCGAGTTCCGGCGGGTCGAGGTCGAACCCCTCGTAGGGCTCCTCGAAGCCCTGCCCCTCGGAGAACTCGTGGTCCGCGGGGTCGCGAGCCTGGTCGCGGTCCTCTCGGTCAGTCATACGCCCGGCTAGCGCGGCCGAGAGGTTAAGGGCAACGCACCGGGAACTCGTGGTATGCGGCTGTTCGTCAGCGTCGACCTCCCGGACGACCTCGCCGACGACGTGGCGGCCCTCCAGGAGGAGTTCGCGGCCGCCGGCGGCCTCGACTTCGTGGACCCGGCGCAGGCCCACGTCACCCTGAAGTTCCTCGGCGACGTCGACGGCGACCGCGTCGACGAGCTCGCCGACGGCCTCGACGCGGCGGTCGCGGACAGCGGCGTCGCGCCGTTCGACGCCGAGCTCGCCGGCCTCGGCGTGTTCCCGGACCTCGAGTACGTCTCCGTGCTGTGGCTCGGCGTCGGCGCCGGCAGCGCCGAGCTCTCCCGGCTCCACGACGCCGTCGAGTCGCGGTTCGTGACCGAGCACGGCTTCGACCCCGAGGACCACGAGTTCACGCCCCACGTCACGCTCGCCCGCATGAAACACGCCGGCGGCAAGGAGCTCGTCCAGGAGCTCGTGCGCGAGCGCCACCCCGAAGTCGGGACGGTGCGCGTCTCGGCGGTCCGTCTCACCGAGAGCACGCTCACCGCCGATGGCCCCGAGTACGAGACCGTGCGCGCCGTCGACCTGTAGCCGCGGGCGCACCGAACGCCGTCGCGGAGCGCCCCGGCCCGTGCGCGGCCGTCCCGGCCGTCAGTGCCCGAGCCGACGGCAGAAGAACAAGGTTTTAACGACGGCGGTGGTACCGGCGAACACTATGGGCAAGAAATCGAAGGCGCAGAAGAAGCGACTGGCGAAACTCGAGCGCCAGAACAGCCGCGTCCCGGCGTGGGTCATGATGAAGACGAACCGCGACGTCCAGCGCAACCCGAAGCGCCGCAACTGGCGGCGTAACGACACCGACGAATAATGTCCGCCAGCGACTTCGAGGAGCGCATCGTCACGGTGCCGCTCCGCGACGTGACGAAGGTGCCGAACCACGAGCGCGCCGGCCAGGCGACGACCATCGTCCGCGAACACCTCGCGAAGCAGTTCGCGGTCGACGAGGGCGACGTCCGCCTCGACCCCTCCATCAACGAGGCCGTCTGGGAGCGCGGCCAGAAGAACCCGCCGCGGAAGCTCCGCGTGCACGCCGCGCGCTTCGTCGAAGACGGCGAGACGGTCGTCGAAGCCGAGTACGAAGAGTAAAGCTTGCTTCGCGCTGCCTTCCTCGGGTCTCCGTACGTCGGCGTCTTCGCACGCGCGACCGGCGACTGCGTCCTCGTCCGCCCGGACCTCTCCGAGGACCTCGTTGAGTCGGTCGCCGGGGAACTCGACGTGCCGGCGGTGCCGACGACCGTCGGCGGCTCAGCGACCGTGGGGTCGCTGGTCGCCGGGAACGCCAACGGCCTGCTCGTGAGCGGCCGCATCCGGCAGCGCGAGCGCGACCGCATCCGGGACGCCGTCGACGTGCCCGTCGGCGAGCTGCCGGGCCGCGTGAACGCCGCGGGGAACGTCGTGGTGGCGAACGACACGGGCGCGTACGTCCACAGCGAGCTCTCCCGGGAGGCCGTGCAGGCCGTCGAGGACGCCCTCGACGTCCCCGCCACCAGGGGACGGCTGGCGGGCGTGAACACGGTCGGGACCGCCGCCGTCGCGACGAACAGCGGCGTGCTCTGCCACCCGAAGGCCACGGACAGCGAACTCGACGCGATCGAGGACGCACTCGGCGTCTACGCCGACGTCGGCACCGTGAACTACGGCGCGCCGCTCGTGGGGTCGGGCCTGGTCGCCAACGACAACGGCTACGTCGTCGGCGAGGACACCACCGGCCCGGAGCTCGGCCGCATCGACGACGCGCTGGGCTACATCGACTGACGCGTCGAGACCGACCGGACGCCGCGACGCGGCCCGAACGGAACTGTAGTTTCTCCACTTTTTCCCGCCATTCGATGGTCTTCTCCCAACTACACGCCCGATAGCCTGGTGGAATCCCCAAGGGCGAGCGCTCGCCGCAGGCGCCCGCGAGGGCCTGGATGGGAAGATACTTCCCGCTCGCTCTCGGATTTCGGACCATGAGTCTTGGAGGCGGCGGCGGTCAACAGCAGCTCCAGCAGTTGTCACAGGAAATCCAGGCGCTCGAGGAGGAGAAAGCGGAGCTCGAGGCGGAGGTCGAGGAGCTCCGGGCGGAGAAGACCGAGATCGACGAGGCCCAGGAGGCCCTCGACGTCCTCGAGACCGGCTCGACGGTACAGGTGCCGCTGGGCGGCGACGCGTACGTTCGCGCCGAGGTCGAGGACATCGACGAGGTCGTCGTCGGCCTCGGCGGCGGGTACGCCGCGGAGCAGGACGCCGACGACGCCGCCGACGTGCTCGACGAGAAGCAGGACGCCCTCGACGACCGCATCGACGACGTGCGCTCGGAGATCGCGGAGCTCGAGGAGGAGCAGTCCCAGCTCGAACGGCAGGCCCAGCAGGCCCAACAGCAGATGATGCAACAGCAGATGCAGGCCCAGCAGCAACAGCAGGAGCCGCAGGGCGACGAGTGAGGACATGTTCGACGGGCTGAAGGACAAGCTCTCGAGCTTCCGCGAGGACGCCGAGGAGGTCGCCGAGGAGAACGCGGAAGCGATCGACAGCGACGACGGGGACGCCGCCGAGACCGGAGCGGAAGCCGACGCACCAACAGACGCCGACTCCTCCGCAGCCGCCGACGGGGAGTCCGCGGCCGACGCCGCCGGGGCGGCGGATTCGGACGCGGTCGACGACGAGCCCGAGGCGTCGAGTTCCGGCGGCTTCGTGAGCCGGGCGTCCTCGCTCGCTCGCGGCCGCGTCGTCATCGACGAGGACGACCTCGAGGGGCCGCTCCGCGAGCTGGAGTTCGCGCTCCTGGAGAGCGACGTCGAGATGAGCGTCGCCGAGGAGATCCTCGACCGCATCCGCGAGGACCTCGTCGGCGAGGAGAAGAAGTTCACGCAGTCGACTGGCGCGCTCGTCGAGGCGGCGCTCCGCGACGCGCTGCTGGCGGTCATCGACGTGGACGGCTTCGACCTCGAGGACGCCATCGCCGCGTCGGCGAAGCCCGTGACGGTCGTGTTCACGGGCGTCAACGGCGTCGGGAAGACGACGACCATCGCGAAGCTCGCGAAGCGCCTCGAGGACCAGGGGTACTCGGTCGTGCTGGCGAACGGCGACACCTACCGCGCCGGCGCGAACGAACAGCTCCAGGAGCACGCGGACAACCTCGGGCTGAAGCTCATCAGCCACGAGCAGGGCGGTGACCCGACCGCAGTCGTCTACGACGCCGTCGAGTACGCGAAGGCCAACGACGTCGACGTGGTGCTCGGCGACACGGCGGGCCGCCTGCACACGTCCAGTGACCTCATGCAGCAACTGGAGAAACTCGACCGCGTCGTCGACCCCGACTACACGGTCTTCGTCGACGAGGCGGTCGCCGGCCAGGACGCCGTCAACCGCGCCCGCGAGTTCGACGAGGCGGCGTCCATCGACGGCACCATCCTGACGATGGCCGACGCCGACAGCCAGGGCGGCGCCGCCATCTCCGTGGCGCACGTCACCGGGAAGCCCATCCTGTTTTTGGGCACCGGCCAGGGGTACGACGACCTCCAGAAGTTCGACCCCGAGGGCCTGGTCGACGACCTGCTCGCGGACTGACCGCCCGGTTCGTCTCGACTCCTCGCGGCCTACACCGGCGTGTCCGGCTGTTCGGCTTCCGCGTCGACGAGCACGAGGTCCAGCCGCGTCCCGTTCCGGTCGTACGCGCGGACGTCCGCCGGCGTCCACGGCGGCACGGCGACGAGCACCGTCGCGTGCAGGTCGTCGGTGACGGACACCGAGGGGTCGCAGTCCGGGTGGGAGACGAACCGGCCGGCGGTCTGGCCGGCGGGCGCCGCGAGGTCCATCCCGAAGACGCCCGACAGCGACGCGCCGGCGTCCGGGAAGTAGAAGTCCGAGAGCACGGGCGTCGCCGCGTCGATGCCGCTCAGCGGGCCGTCCGTCGGCTCCAGCTCCCCCGCCGGCGTCGCGGCGAGCCGCACCGACACCGAGTCCGGGTCGGCGTCCGCGGCGAGCTCGCAGAGCACGGACACCAGCGCCCGGGTCGCGTACGTGGACACGCCACCGGCTACGGCGTCGACGCGGTTAGCCGTACCGGCTGTTCTCGCGTCCCGCTCGCGATAGCGTGCTCGCCTCCCGGCGAGCACGCGGCTCGCGCATCGCTGCCGCTCCGCGCTCGCGTAAACCTGCCGGCCTGGCGGCCGGCACGCAGATAAAGGCTCTTACGGGCCGACCGCCTATCGGTTGCCAACAATGGTACTCGACGACCTCGGGAGTTCCCTGCGGGGCACCCTCGACAAGCTCCGCGGGAAGTCCCGCATCTCCGAGGAAGACGTCGACGAGATCGTCAAGGAGATCCAGCGGTCGCTGCTCCAGGCGGACGTCGACGTCAGCCTCGTGATGGACCTCTCGGACTCCATCAAGGAGCGCGCCCTCGAGGAGGAGCCGCCGGGCGGCACGTCCGCGCGCGACCACGTCCTCCGCATCGTCTACGAGGAGCTCGTCGACCTCGTCGGCGACTCCACGGAGATCCCCCTCGAGGAGCAGACCATCATGCTCGCCGGCCTCCAGGGCTCCGGGAAGACGACCACCGCGGCGAAGATGGCGTGGTGGTTCTCGAAGAAGGGCCTGCGACCGGCGGTCATCCAGACGGACACCTTCCGCCCGGGCGCCTACGACCAGGCCCGGCAGATGGCCGAGCGCGCCGAGGTGGAGTTCTACGGCGACCCCGACGAGGACGACCCCGTGAAGATCGCACGGGAGGGCCTCGAGGCCACCGCGGACGCCGACGTCCACATCGTCGACACCGCCGGCCGGCACGCCCTCGAGGACGACCTCATCAGCGAGATCGAGGAGATCGAGGCCGAGGTCCAGCCGGACCGCAGCCTGCTCGTGCTGGACGCCGCCATCGGCCAGGGCGCGAAAGACCAGGCCCGCGAGTTCGACGACGCGGTCGGCATCGACGGCGTCGCCATCACGAAACTCGACGGCACCGCGAAGGGCGGCGGGGCGCTGACGGCCGTCGACGAGACGGGCTCGACCATCGCGTTCCTCGGGACCGGCGAGACCGTCCAGGACATCGAGCGCTTCGAGCCCGACAGCTTCATCTCGCGGCTGCTCGGCATGGGCGACCTCAAGCAGCTCACCGAGCGCGTCGAGCGCGCGATGGAGGAGACCCAGGCCGAGGAGGACGACTGGGACCCCGAGGACCTGATGAAGGGGGAGTTCACGCTGAAGGACATGCGCAAGCAGATGAAGGCCATGGACAACATGGGCCCCCTCGACCAGGTGATGGACATGATCCCGGGGATGGGCGGCGGCCTCATGGACCAGCTGCCCGACGACGCGATGGACGTCACCCAGGAGCGCATGCGGAACTTCGACGTCATCATGGACTCGATGACCGAGGCGGAACTGGAGAACCCGCGCTCGATCGGCGCCTCGCAGGTGCGCCGCATCGCGCGGGGCTCGGGGAAGAGCGAGGACACCATCCGCGAGCTGCTCGACCAGCACAAGATGATGGCGCGGACGATGAAGCAGTTCCAGGGGATGGGCGACGGCGACATGCAGCGCATGATGAAGAAGATGCAACAGCAGGGCGGTGGCGGCGGCGGTGGCGGCGGCTTCGGCGGGATGTTCTGACGGCCGCCTCCGAGCGGCCGACCTGGCGGGACGGCAGTTCGGCCGACCAGTACAGTTTTCCTGCTGCTCGCGGAACCCGGGTGCAGCATGCGGGGCGGCGCGCGTGGGTCGGCCGTCGGTCGCGTCCGGCGAGCGGCGCGCGTGCCCGCCGACAGCGTCCCGGACGAGTACCCGTGGCGCGTCGACGCGCGGGACGCGCTCGCGCTCGAGGTCGCCCTCGGTGACGGCGCGGCGGCCGACGGCGGCGACGCCGAGGCCGTGCCTGCGTTCGAGACGTGGCCGAGCGGTGGCCACGCCGGGAGTCGCGTCGCGCGCCTGCTCGACGCTGCGGCGGACGGCGCGACCGACCCGGCCGCGCTCGCCGGCGAGCGCGTCGTCCTCGAGGCCCGGGACGGCCACTACCGCGTGGACGTGGCGGCGACGCGCGGGGACCGCGAGCGGGCCGCCGCGGCGAGCGCGGACGCGCACTCGCTGACCGAGGTCGCCGTCGCGGTCGGCGCGCTCGCCGGCTTCGCCGGCGGGTTCCTCGCGATCGCCTGGTCGCTGGCCGCCGGTTCGGTGGCGCTGGCCGCCGCCGCGGCGACGCTCGCCGCCTCCCTCGGCGTGGACGCACGCCACACCGCGGGCGAGTCCTGGCGGCCGCGCGCGACGGCGTGGGCGGCCGGCGGCGCCGTCCCGGTCGTGAACGTCGCAGTGGGCGTCGCGTACCTCGTCAGGAAGGCCGTCGCTGTCAGCGACCCCGACCACGCGGACCGCGTCTGGCGGGACGTCCTCGTCGCCGACGCCGCGCTGTTCGCCGTCGCGCTCGCGGCCGCCGCGGTCGGCCCCCTGTCCGCCGCGGCGGTGGCGGTGTTCGCGCACGCGTGGGTGCTCGCGCCGGTCGCCGTGCTGCTGGACGGCCGGTCGGCGCGCCACGAGCGCGGCCCCCCGAACCGCCTCGCGTGGGTGGCGGGCGCCGCGGTGCTCGGCGGCGCCGGCGCGCTCGTCTACCTCCTGCGGACCGACGGCGTCTGAACGCCTCGGCGGCCTCGCGAGCGTGACGGCCGCGCGGCCGGCGCGAGACGGCCGCCGGCGGGTTTTTTCCCGGGCGCACTCGTGAACTCGCGCATGTCCATCCGCGGGGTCGCCGTCGGCGCCTACCGGGAGGCCGTGCCCGCGCTGGCCGCGAGCGTCGTCGGCGGCCTGTTCGCGGGCGTCGTGCTCGGCGGGATGCGCGCGGAACTCCGCGCCGTCGACGGACTGCTCGTGCTCGTGCCGGCGCTGCTGGCGACCCGGGGGAACGTCTACGGCGCGTTCGGCGCGCGCCTCGCCACCGGCCTCCACCAGGGGGTCGTCGAGCCGCGCGTCGCGGTCGGCGACCGGCGGCTGCGAGCGGCGGTGGCGGCGGCGACGGCGAACGGCCTGCTCGCGAGCGTGTTCGCCGCCGTCGTCGCGTTCGGCGTGCTCGCCGCCCTCGGCCGGCCCGTCGCCGGCGTCTGGACGCTCGTCGGCGTCGCGTTCGTCGCCGGCCTGCTCTCCGGGCTCGCGCTCACCGCGGCCGTCCTCCTGGTCGTCTTCGAGGGGTTCCGGCGCGGCCGCAACCCCGACACGCTCGTCGGCCCGCTCGTGACGACCACGGGGGACGTGTTCGGCGTGGCGTTCCTGCTGCTGGCGGTGCGGCTGGTCGCGGGGGGCGCGTGAATGCGCCGCGAGTGGACCGTCGCCGCCATCACGCGCGCCACGCTGCCCGTGCTGCTCGCGCTCACCGTCGTCGAGGTCGGGAGCGGCCTCGTGCTCGGGTCCTTCGAGGCGACGCTGCTGCGGTACCCGTCGCTGCTCGTGCTGGTCCCCGTCACCGTCGGCACGGCCGGCAACCTCGGCAGCATCCTGGCGTCTCGGCTGTCGACGTCGTTCCACCTCGGCACGCTCTCGTTCGACCCGCGCGACGACGAGCTCGCCGGGAACACCGCCGCCACCGTCGCGCTCGCGCTGTCGCTGTTCCCGCTCGTCGGCGCGGGCGCGTGGGCGCTCACCGCGCTCACGGCGGGCGCGGCGCTCTCGCTGCCCACCGTCGTCGCCGTGGCGTTCGCGTCCGGCGCCGCGCTCGCGGTGCTCGCCGTCGCCGTCACGCTCGCCGCGACGTACGCCGCCTACCGGTTCGAACTCGACCCCGACGACGTCGTGATCCCCGTCGTCACGAACGTCTGCGACGTGCTCGGCGTGGTCGTCCTGTTCGCCGCCGTCCAGGTGCTCGTGTAGCGGACCGACAGCGATAATCCGCGCGGCGACCAACGCCCGCCGTGCAACTCCCGGCCCTGCTCGCGGACGTCCTCCCGCGCGTCGCCGTCGTCGCCGCCGCCATCGCGGTCGGCCTCACGCTCGCGAACCTCGCGGTGGCGTTCGGCGCGGTGCGCTACGTCGCCGGCCTCGCGCGCCCCCTCACGGGGCCCGCGAACCTCCCCGACGAGGTCGGCACCGCGATCCTCGCGACGACGGCGTCGCCCACGGCGGGCTACGGCATGCTCAAGGAGTACCGGGACGCCGGCGTGCTCGACGACCGCGCGACTCTCGTCGCCGTCACCATCAACACGTTCTTCGGGTTCGTCCAGCACATCTTCACGTTCTACGCGCCCGTCCTGATCCCGATTCTCGGCCTCAAGGTGGGGCTCATGTACGTCGGCGCGCGAGCCGCCGTCAGCCTCGCCATCACGCTCGCCGGCGTCGCGGCGGGCGCGCTCGTCCTCTCCGAGCGCAACGTCGGGTCGCCAGCGGACGCCGACGTTGACCTGCCCGGCGGCGACGACCGGCCGCGCCGCGAGGCCGTCCGTGACGCGCTCGCGAAGACCGCCGGAAAGCTGCGGACGCTCGTGCCGCGGCTCGCGGTCGTCTACGCGCTCGTCGTCTACCTCACCACGCGCTACGACGTCACCGAGTACACGGCCTTCGCGCGACCCATCACGGACGCGGTGGGGCTGCCCTCCGCGAGCGTGCCGGCCGTGGCGACGTTCGCCGTCGACACGACCACGGGCGCCATCTTCGTCGCCCCCCAGATCCCCGGGACGTTCACGTCCCGGCAGGCCGTCGCGACGATGCTCGTCGGCGGTATCGTCTCGTTCGCCGTCTCCACGTTCAAGCGCTCGATCCCCTTCCAGTACGGCATCTGGGGCGCGCGCTTCGGGTCGAAGGTCATCGCGGTCAACGTCGCCGCGAAGGTCGCGTTCATCGGCGCCGCCGTCGTCCTGCTGCTCGCGTGACCGCGGCGACCAGCGGCGACGGCCGCGGTGGTTCGACACCCGCGTTTAAGTCCGCCAGCGGAGTAACGACGGACGAGATGCCAGGGACGGGTGCGAGGCGATGACCGGACTGGACGCCGCGCCACTGAGCGACGTCCTCCTCCGGCTGCTCGTCGCGGTCGCGCTCGGCGCGCTCGTCGGCCTCGAACGCGAGCACAGCGAGTCCGGCGGGTCGTTCGCCGGGAGCAGGACGTTCCCCCTGTTCGCGCTCTACGGGGCGCTCGTCGCCGCGTTCTTCCCGGAGGCGCTCCCGGTGGCGCTCGCCGTGCTCGTCGTCCCGCTCACGGCCGCGTACGCCGCGAAGGTCTGGTTCGAGCGGGACATCGGCCTGACGACGCTCACGGCCGCGCTCGTCACCACCGTGCTGGGCGCGGCGACGATGCACTCCTGGCGTGGCGTCCTGGTCGCCGTCGTCGTCGGCGGCGCAGTCACCGTGTTGCTGTCCGCGAAAGACCCCGTCCACGAGTTCGTCGACCAGATCGACGAGACGGAGCGCCGGGCGTCCGCGAAGTTCGTCCTCGTCGTCCTCGTCGTCCTGCCGGCGCTCCCGGACCGGTCGCTGCCCGCCCTCTACGGCCTCAACCCCCGGTTCGTCTGGCTGATGGTCGTCTTCGTCACGGGCCTGGGGTTCGCCGCGTACCTGCTCGGCCGCGTGCTCGGCCCGGAGCGCGGCATCGCGGTCACCGGCGTCGTCGGCGGGTTCGTCTCCTCGACGGCGACGACCGTCTCGATGGCCGAGAAGGCCACCCAGAACCCGGCGCTCCACCACGTCTGCGCGTTCGCGGTCGTCACGGCCTCCATCGTGATGTTCCCCCGGGCGCTCGTCGAGGTCGCCGTCGTCAACCCGCGGCTCGCGCCGAGCGTCGCGGTCCCGCTGGGCGCGATGACCGTCGTCGGCGCGGCCGCGGCCGTCGCGCTGTACTGGCGGTCGGCGACCGACGAGGCCGTCGAGGTCGAGGAGGTGAAGAACCCGTTCCGGCTGCGGCCGGCGCTCGCCTTCGGGGCCGTGTTCGCCGCCGTCCTGCTGGTCTCGGAGTCCGCCAACGAGTGGTTCGGCGCGTCCGGCGTGTACGCGACCGCGTTCGTCTCCGGGCTCGCGGACGTCGACGCGATGACCATCACGCTGAGCCGCCTGGCGGCGGAGGGCGCGGTGTCGCGGTCGGTCGCGACGACCGGCATCGTCGTCGCGGCCATCTCGAACACGTTCGTGAAGGTCGCGCTGGCGTGGCTGCTCGGCACTCGGCGGCTCGGGTGGCTGGTGACGGTCGTGCTCGGCGCCGTGGTCGCCAGCGGCGTCGTGCTCCTCGCAGTGTGACGCCGCGCGCGACGGCGCGGACTACTCGGGCGGGTCGACCGGCTGGCCGTCCTCGGTCTCGGGCGCGAGGTAGTCGATGAACGACTCGACGCCCGGCTCCCGGACCCGCACGTCGACGTGGACGTCGCCGAGTTCGTCGGGGCTCCCCACGGAGAAGTTCACCTTCCCCTCGTAGGCGGCCTGCTTCTTCAGGTCGAAGCTGAAGCCGTCGGCGGTCGCGTTCCGCAGGAACTCCGTGCGCGCCGTATCGAGGATGCGCTGCTCGAACAGCTGTTCGCGGAGCGTCTCGACGTCGTGGGCCGTCGCGGTCACGCGGCTGCCGTGCGTCTCCACCGCGGCGGACGGGAAGAGGCCGGTCACCGCGTCGACGACGCGGTCGGTGACCTCGGTCGGCCGCACGGGCGCCGAGATCTCGACGTCGACGCTGTAGACGACGCCGCGTCCGTCGTCACTCACGGGTCGACGCCTCCGTTCCGGCGTCCGCGGTCCCGGGTCCGCCGTCCCCGCCGCCGCAGTCGTCGGCGTCGCGGGCGTCCGCGAGGAGGTCGGCGACGCGCTCGTGGAACGCCTCGAGGCTGCCCGCGTTCTCGATGCGGACGTCGGCCTCCGCGATGGCGTCCTCCATGCCGAAGCCCCGCTCGCGTTCCTCGCGGTCCGCGAGGGACTCCCCCTCGACGTCGCCCGGGCGGCCGCGCCCCTCGATGCGCTCGCGCCGGAGGTCGTAGGGCGCGTGCACTTCCACGAGCGTGAACGCGCCGTCGAACGCCTCGCGGAACGCCTCGACCTCGACGCCCGACCGGATGCCGTCGACGAGCACGACGTCGCTGTCCGCGAGGTGGTCGCGGATGACCGGCAGCGACCGCTCTGCGATGGCGCCCGGGCCGTTCTCCTCGCGGAGCGCCTGCGCGATGCGGCCGTGGTGCTCGGCGGGGTCGAGCCCGCGGTCCCGGCACTCCTGCCGGATGACGTCGCCCATGACGACGACCGGGACGCCGAGTTCCCTGGCGACGGCGGCGGCCTCGCTCTTGCCGCTGCCCGGCATCCCCACGGTACCGATGACTCTCATTGCTAGGGGGGAGGCGACGGCGCTACGTGTGTGCTTCGACTTCCACGCGGCGCCACAGCCAACCCGTCGGTTTTTACTCGCGGCGGCGCTATCTCCCCTCGAGGGCACGTAGCTCAGTTCGGACAGAGCGACGGGCTTCTAACCCGTCGGTCGGGGGTTCAAATCCCCTCGTGCCCGTGAGTTCTGCCGAGCGTCGGCGAGGCTGACGAACGGCGAGAGCGGATTTCAACCCCGGCAGTCGCAGCGCCGAGCGAAGCGAGGCGACCGTCTGCCTCCGGTTCAAATCCCCTCGTGCCCGTGCAGCGAGGAGGAAAGCGACGAGCGAAGCGGCACGAGGGATTCCGAAGCAGGCCAGGCGCGCGCAGCGAAGCGAGCGCGTCTGGCCGTGGTTCAAATTCCGGGAGACCTGCGGTCTCCCGGCGTCCCGCTCGCGTCGCTCGCGGGACTCCCCTCGTGCCCGCATGCTGTCGCGAGCGAACGCGAGCGACGAGTTCGGGAGAACGTCGCCACTCCACAGTCTTCGTGGTCCGGTGACGAATCCGTACCCGCACGCCGTGTCGAGTTGGTCGTCGCGACTCGCGGTCGCAGCTACATGAGCTGGGCGACTTCGTCGAAGTCGGCGCGGCAGAACGGGCAGCGGTAGCTCGTCTCGAATCCCGTGGTCTGTGCGACGGTTCGCGTCTCGAGTTCGTGCATCGCGATGTCGCGACCACAGTCGGGGCAGTCGAGCTTTGGCACGTGTCACGAGTAGACACGCCGTCGACTTAAAACGAGGGTTGGTACGTGGTAGCACGCCGGCGTCGGAGCGTCGCGCTCCCGCCGACTGGCGGGCGTTCCACCCCCACGACGGCACACGACCGCCGATAAACGTCTTGTGGCAGCGCCAGCGCCGGCCGCGACCGCCGCTGCGTCACGACCACCGGCCCCAGACACTCCGGCGAGCCCGGACGCCTTACGCGTCCTCGAAGCCGTCCTCGAAGGCGAACGTCCCGTTCCGCTGGACGACCTCGCCGTCGACTTCGATGTAGGAGTCCTCGCTCATGTCCACGATCATGTCCACGTGCTTCGCGGAGTCGTTCTGCTCGACGCCCTCGCCGACCGTCGCCGGGTACGCGCGGCCGAGGGCCATGTGGACGGTGTCGCCCATCTTCTCGTCGAAGAGCATGTTGTACGTGAACCGGTCGATCTCCCGGTTCATCCCGATGCCCAGCTCGCCGAGCCGCCGCGCGCCGTCGTCCGTCTCCAGGATGCCCTCGAGGACGTCCTCGTTCTGGTCGGCGCTGAAGTCGACGACCTCGCCGCCCTCGAAGCGCAGCCACGCCCCCTGGATCTCCCGGGCCTGGTGGTAGACCGGCTTGTCGAACAGCACCTCGCCGTTCACGGAATCGGGGACGGGCGCGGTGAACACCTCGCCCGCCGGGAGGTTGTTCGTCCCGCTGTCGTTCAGCGTCTGCATGCCCGCCACGCTCATCGTCACGTCCGTCGTCTCCCCGGAGACGATGTGGACCTCGTCGGCGTCGTCGAGGATCTCCACCATCTGCTGTTGGTGTTCCTCGACGGCGTCCCAGTCTTTCAGCATCGCGTCGAAGACGAAGTCCTCGTAGGCCGCCGTGCTCATCTCCGCGAGCTGGGCGTCCGCGGGCGCCGGGTAGTGCGTGAGACACCACTTCGTCGCGAGCCGCGCGTTCAGGACCTCGCGGTACGCGGCTGCGAACGCGGACCCGACCGCCGTCGATACGTCGCTCTGCTCGCTGACGTTCTCGTGGGGGCGCGCGACCACGGCGGCGTCGGCGTGCTCGAACAGCTGCAGGAGGTGCTCGGGCTCCGAGAGGTCCTCGGGGTCGACCTGCCGGAGGTACGCGCGGGCGGCGCGGTCGGTGCCGATGCCGCGGTCGCCGCGCGCCAGCATCACGGGGTTGGCGCCGACCTTGCCGATCTCCTCGTAGAGGGCGACGCGGAGGTCCTCCGCGACGGGTGGCATGCTCACCACGACGTTCTCGCCGGGCTGGAGGTCGATGGCTCGGTCGACGATGATCTCGGCGTGCCGCTGGACGCGGGAATCCATACGGGACCGTTCGCGCCAACGCCCGGAAGGCCTTTTCGGAACCGCGGGCCCCGGGCCTGCCGGGACGGTCCCACTTTTGCCGCTGTAGCACCGACACCGAGGCGTGATCGACCTCCGCAGCGACACCGTCACGAAACCCGGCGACGAGATGCGGCGGGCGGCCGCCGAGGCCGCCGTCGGCGACGACGTCTACGGCGAGGACCCGACCGTGAACGAACTCGAGGCCGCGGCCGCCGACGCGGTCGGCAAGGACGCGGCGCTGTACGTCCCCTCGGGCACGATGGGCAACCAGATCGCGGCCCGCGTCCACACCGACCGCGGCCAGGAGGCGCTCGTGGAGCGCGAGAGCCACGTCTACCGGTACGAGCTCGGCGGGTTCGCCCAGCACGCCGAACTGCAGGTGCGGACGTACGACGGCGGCGCGGACGGCTGCCCGACGCCCGAGCAGGTCCGCGAGGGGTTCGTCGAGGAGTCCCTGCACCGGCCGGGCACGGGCCTGCTCTGCCTGGAGAACACGCACAACGTGAACGGCGGCGTGGCGGCGCCGAGCGAGGACGTGGCTGCCGCGGCCGAGGCCGCACACGACCTCGACGTGCCCGTGCACGTCGACGGCGCGCGCGTGTTCAACGCCGCGACGGCGCTCGACGTCGACCCGGCCGACCTGCTCGCGCCCGTCGACTCCGTGATGTTCTGCCTCTCGAAGGGACTGGGCGCGCCCGTGGGCTCGATGCTCGCGGGCACCGAGTCGTTCGTCGAGGACGCGCGCCGCGTCCGCAAGCTCCTCGGCGGCGGGATGCGACAGGCCGGTATCGTCGCCGCGCCCGGACTGGTGGCGCTCGGGAACCGCGACCGCCTGCACGTCGACCACGAGCGCGCCGAGCGGCTGGCCGCCGGGCTGGACGCGCTGGGGGACCTATCCGCCCCGGAGCCGGACACGAACATCGTGCTCGTTGACACGACGGCCGCCGGGCTGACGGCCGCCGAGTTGCTGGACCGCTGCGAGGACGAGGGCGTCCAGGGGTCCGAGTTCGGCGAGTACACCGTGCGGTTCTGCACGCACCTCGACGTGGACGACGAGGACGTCGAAGCCGCCGTCGACGCCGTCGAGCGCGCGCTCTCGCGGTAGCGACGACCTAGTCGCGTTTCCCGCTCTCCACGCCTTCCTTGAAGCCCGTGAGCGTCCGGCGGACGAACAGGAACAGGAAGAACACGAACAGGAGGATGAGGCCGGCGACGACGTAGAACTCGGGACCGAACTCCACCATACGTGACAGTCCGGCCGACGGCAGATAGTCGTTTCGTCCAGTCGGCGACCAGACGCCGAGCGGAACGTCCGGCGGCTGCCCCGCCTCACGCACCCGGTGACGGCGCGAGGCGGTCGCATTCCCTGCGTGTCAAGATAAAACTCATTGTACTCCAATCCTAAACGGGTGTTATGTCCGGCCTGCTGCCCTCCACGTCGGAGGCCGACCCCGAGGGCGAGCCTCGCGTGGTCGGCGTGGACTCCGACGACGCCGACCAGCTGCTGTCCGCGCTCTCCTCCGGGACGGCACGCGACCTGTACGCCGCCCTCCACGACCGGCCCGCCACGCCCTCCGAGCTCGCCGAGGACGCCGACACGTCACTGCAGAACGCCCAGTACCACCTCGGGAAGCTCGAGGACGCCGACCTCATCGAGGAGTGCGACACGCGCTACTCCGCGAAGGGCCGCGAGATGAGCGTGTACGCGCCCGCCGACGCGCCCGTGGTGCTGTTCGCCGGCGACGAGGAGGAGAGCGAGAGCGTCCGGACGGCGCTCACCAGCCTGCTCGGCGCGCTCGGCGTGCTCGGCGTGGCGAGCCTCGTCGTCCAGTGGCTGTTCGGCACGGGACTGCAGGCGCCCGGCAGCGACGTCGGGACCGCTGGCGGCGGGCCGTCCACGAGCGAGGTGTCGGGGCTCGTCGCGGAGGGCGACCAGGTGACCCAGACGGCCGCGGACGCCACCGCGACCGGCGTGGCGGCGCTGCCGGCGGGCGCGCTGTTCTTCCTCGGCGGCGTCGTCGTGCTCGCGCTGGTCGCGGCGGCGTGGTACGTCCGCGAGTGAGCGCGAGAGGGCGCGTTCCAGTGGCTAAAATCGCTCTTTGAGCCAACGTCGTCTACTTGATACCCGGTGTCGTACCCCGTGGTACAGGCTGGCGAAGCCTGGTGCTCTCGCTGACGCTACCGGCCCTCCACCTCGAACGCTCCGAGCACGCGCCCGTCGCGCGCCCGGAGCTCACCCCGCAGGCCGTCCGCGGTGCCCTCCACCTCGGCGTGCGACGCCGGGTTGCCGCGGGGGTCGGCGTGACTCCCCGGGTTCAGCAGCGTGACGTCGTCCGTCTCCGTGACCGACGGCTGGTGCGTGTGCCCGGAGACGACCACGTCCGCGCCGCGCTCGCGACCGAACAGCGACAGCCCCGTCGCGCCGCCGCGCTGGCGGTGGGTGACCGCCCACCGCAGGCCGGCCGCCTCGAACGTCCGCGCCGCCGGGAGGCGGTCGGCGACGGCGGCGTCGTCGGCGTTCCCGTGCACGGCGAACAGCCGGTCGCTGGCGTCGGAGAAGGCCTCCAGCGCGGCCTCGCTCGTGAAGTCGCCGGCGTGCACGACGAGGTCGGCCTCGCGGACGGCGGCGAGCGCGCGCCCCCGGAGTTCGTGGCCCGAGCTGCTGTGCGTGTCCGACAGCACGGCGATCATGCGTGGTCGTTCCGGGTGGGCGCCCGTGACTGTTTGGGTCGGCTCACAGCGCGACGGCGCCGACGGCGTACACGCCGAGCGCGCACGCCGTCGCGGCGGCGAGCGCCTGCAGCGGGAGGACGATGGCCCGCTTGCGGTCGGCGCGCTGGCCGCTCTCCGGCGCCACGCGGCGCCTGCCGCCGGCGTCGCTGACGTCGTAGACGCCAGCCATCGCGAACCCCACGCAGAACCCGGCGCGAGCCTGCATGACGCCGAGGAAGCCGCCGAACAGGGGGAGCACTGTCGCGAGCAGCCAGAACGCGGGCGCGTCGACGAGGAGGACCGCGACGACCAGCAGGGCCGCCGCGGCGAAGCTCGCGACGCCCGTGCGGTAGCGCTTCCGTCGCTCCGCGGCCCCGATGTTGCACGCGCCCGGCTGGTAGTCGGCCATGCGGCGTGGTTGTCGGGCAGCCACCGTGTACGTACCGGTCGTCGCGGTGGGAACGACCTCGTGTGCTGTCGTCGCGGTGGGAACGACTTTGTACGCGCCCCGGGAACTGGGAGGCGATGGCCGGAAGCAAGACCGTCGTGCTCGCCGCGCTGTTCGCCAACGGCGCGATCGCCGTGCTGAAATTCGGGGGGTTCCTGCTCACGCAGAGCCCGGCGATGCTCTCGGAGACGTACCACTCGATCTCGGACACCGGCAACCAGGTGTTCCTCCTGATCGGGCTGCGGTACGGCGGGAAGGACCCGACGCGGTCCCACCCCTTCGGGTACGGGAAGGCGCAGTTCTTCTACTCGTTTCTGGTGAGCGTGATGCTGTTCGGCATCGCGGGCTGGGAGTCCGCGAAGCACGGCTTCGAGGCGCTCACCGGCCACGGCCGCGTGCTGTCCCGGCAGGCGTCACTCCTGGGCTACCAGTTCCCGGGCGTCTGGGTGAACTACAGCGTGCTCCTGGGGGGTATCGCCTTCGAGTCGTACGCGTTCGCGAAGGCGTACGCGGAGATGAAACGCCAGATCGACCGGCACGGCTGGAGCGGGTTCCGGGAGGCGTTCAGCCGGACCAGCGACACGACGACGCTGACCGCGCTCACGGAGGACACCGTGGCCCTGCTGGGGC
Organism: Halobacterium yunchengense; assembly: GCF_037031165.1. Lineage (NCBI taxonomy): Archaea > Methanobacteriati > Methanobacteriota > Halobacteria > Halobacteriales > Halobacteriaceae > Halobacterium > Halobacterium yunchengense. Next base: position 916,440 of record NZ_JAYEZL010000001.1, read on the forward strand.
TGGTGTTCGCGCTCGTGGGCATCTTCCTCACCGAGCAGACCGGCGACCACGTCTACGACGCGGGGGCGGCCCTGCTCATCGGGTTCCTGTTGATGGGGTTCGCGGTGGCGCTGGCGTGGGAGAACAAGCGCCTGCTGCTCGGCGAGAGCCTCCCGAAGGCCGACGAGAAGGAGCTGCGTCGGGTCATCGCCGAGTGGCCCGAGGTCTCGGAGGTCGTCGACTTCCGGACCGTCTACTTCGGGCCGAACGACGTGGTCGTGACGGCGGACGTGGCGTTCCGGTCGGAGCTGGACACGGCGTCGATGGACGAGGCGATCTCGGCGCTGGAGGACGCGCTCCGGGAGGCGAACCCGGCGCTGTCGAAGGTGTACGTCGAACCGGAGACGGGCGTCGACCGGGGCGAACGGGGGACCGCCGACTGACACGAGCCGGGAGGGAAGCGCCGACCGGCCCGGGCCGGGAGACGAGCGCTCCCTGACAGGATCTCACGGAATCAGGAAGTTGTGTTTTCGATTCACGAATTATCTTTTCTTCGTGGCGAATCTTTAAGTGGCTGGCCGTCGAACACGTAACTGCCATGAGCACCCAGAAGCACGTGCTGAAGCACGCCGGCGACGTCGAAGGCTCCGAGGGCCTCCGCATGGACGAGGAGAAGGCCGAACAGGTCGTCGACGCGCTGAACACCGACCTGGCGGCGACGTACGTCCTCTACCACCAGCTCCGCAAGCACCACTGGAACGTGGAGGGCGCCGAGTTCCGCGACCTCCACCTGTTCCTCGGCGACGCCGCCGAGAACGCCGAGGAGTTCGCGGACGAGCTCGCGGAGCGCGCGCAGGCGCTCGGCGGCGTCCCTCACGCCAGCATGGGGACCCTCGAGGATGCGTCGCCCGTCGAGCCCGAGGACGAGGACGTCTACGACATCCGCACGTCCCTCGAGAACGACCTCGAGATGTACGGCGACGTCATCGAGACGCTGCGCGAGCACGTCGACCTGGCCCAGAACCTCGGCGACCACGCGACCGCCGAGATCCTCCGCGAGAACCTCGTGCAGGTCGAGGAGGACGCCCACCACGTCGAGCACTACCTCGAGGACGACACGCTCGTCGTCACCGAGTAGACGCGCTGGGAGCGCGCAGTCCCGGCGGAGTAGGCCGCTCGGCCGCCGCTGTCCCCTCGTCCCGGGACGGGACGTCCCGTCCGTTCGAACACCGTGTTTTTGCCGCGTGTGCCGACCGCGTAGCCGTCGGCTCGGCGGGCTGGCGGCGTCGCTGTCGGCGGCAGCGTCGGCGTCACTCTCACCGCCGGCGTCGACGTCGGGTCGCCTCCACCGGCAGCGTCGACGCCGTCGGTCCCGACAGCAGTGGCCTCACTGGACTACACCGACGCCGGTAGCGTCACCGGGACCACACCGACGCCGGTAGCGCCACCGGAACCACATCGACGCCGGTAGCGTCACTGGACGCCGGTGACCGCGCCGCCGCACGGCTCGGTCGGCCAGTTCGAGCCTAGGTATTTCCCGGAGTCTGCTAGACGTTCACGTATGGTTCGCGAGGAACTGCGCGCTGCGAGCGACCACCTGCGCGCCGCGGCGGTCGCCGCCAGCGACTCAGACCACGAGGAACGGCTCTACGACCACTCCGACGCGCTCGCCGAACTCGCCACCGCCGACCACGGGCCGGACCACGGCCGGCTCGCGCGCATCACCGCGAAGCTCGACGACATCGCCGGCGAGACGACCGAGGACGCGGCGGAGAGCATCCGGGACGCCCAGGACAGCATCCGCGCGTACCGCGAGACCGTCGACGGCGTCTAGGCCGCGTTTTGCCGCGTCCGGGTGGCGCCGTCGCTCGGAAAACGTGGCTCAGCAGACCGGCTTCGGGTTGACGCCCATCGACTCGAGCTGTTCGGTGTACTCGTCGTAGGCTGCCTGGACGGCGGCGTCGGCGGCGTCCCGGGCGGTCTGCCAGTCGGCGTCGGTCTCACAGACGGTCTCGAGGAGCCCGAGTGCGGCGTCGCGCTGGTCGTCGAGGTCCGCCTTGAGCTCCCGGAAGAGACTCGCCGTCTGGGGGTCGGCCTGCCCGGTGAAGAACGCGGTGAGCTGTTCTTTGGACTTCTCGGTGGCGAGGACGCGGCCGAGGAGCGCGCCGGCGCGTTCGACCGTGTCCTCGCGGTCGCGGAGGGACGCCTGCATCGCCGAGGGCGTCTCGTCGGGGTCGTAGTCGTCGAGTTCCGCGGCGACTGCCTCGTAGTGGTCGCGCTCGTCGCGGGCGGCGTCGGCGAAGACGCGCTGGGCGCGGTCGTGGGGCTCGTCGTCGGCCCACGACTGGAAGGTCTCGGCGGCGACGTGTTCGGCGTCGGCGGCGGCCTCGAGGACGTGCCGGGCGTCGAGCTCGCCGCCGGTCGCGGCGTACAGGGACTTCGAGGAGCCCAGACGGGACAGCGCCGTCTCGTTGTCCTCGCGGACGGCCTCGAGGAACTCGCTGGGTGTCATGCGTGGACGTACGGTCGGCTCCTGCTTGTAAGCTGTCGTCGCGGCGAAAGGGGAGAGGGGGGGACGTCGGTGGGTGCCGACCGACGATGGGGGTAGTGGGGCGAGTGCGCTCGCCCACGAGCGGGGGGACGTGCGGCGCGAATAAACCGCTTGTGGCCGTTTGTGGAGTCAGTGCCTGTGGCCGTTCGTGGAGTCAGTGCCTGTGGCCGTTCGTGGAGTCAGTCGCCGTCGCCCGTCTCGATGGGGGCGTCGACGAGGTTGCCCCACTCCGTCCAGGAGCCGTCGTAGTTGGTGACGTCGTCGTAGCCGAGGAGCTCGGAGAGCGCGAACCACGCGATCGAGGAGCGCTCGCCGATCCGGCAGTACGCGACGACCTCCTGGTCGTTCGTGACGCCCTCGGACTCGTAGAGCTCGCGGAGCTCGTCCGCGCTCTTGAACGTGCCGTCGTCGTTGACGGTGGCCGCCCACGAGATGTTCGCTGCGCCCGGGATGTGGCCGCCGCGCTGTGCGGTCTCCTGGAGGCCCGGCGGCGCGAGCACGTCGCCGCGGTACTCCTCGGGCGACCGGACGTCCACGAGGGGGATGCCGCGGTCGATGGCGGTCTCGACGTCGTCGCGGTACGCGCGGATGCCGTCGAAGGGGCCGCGGGCGTCGTAGTCGACCTCGGGGAACTCCGGCACCTCGTCCGTGGTGGGGTAGTCGTGTTCGAGCCAGTAGTCGCGGCCGCCGTCGAGGAGTTTGACGTCCCTGTGGCCGTAGTACTTGAACTGCCAGTACGTGTACGCGGCGAACCAGTTGGAGTTGTCGCCGTAGAGGACGACCGTGGAGTCGTCGCTGATGCCGTGGCTGCCCAGGAGGTCCGCGAAGTCCTGCTTGTCGAGGATGTCCCGCTGGACCTGGTCCTGGAGCTCGGTCTCCCAGTTGAACCCGATGGCGCCGGGCGCGTGCTCGTCGTCGTAGGCCTCGGTGTCGACGTCGACCTCGACGAGCCGGTACGCGGGGTCGTCGCTCTGGAACTGGTCGAGGTGGTCCTCGACCCAGTCGGCGGTGACGAGTACGTCGTTGGCGTATTCTGCCATGGGAACGTGTAGGGCAGCGGCCACCATAACTGTCGGTCACGCCGGCAGGTACCCCCGGCCGTCGAGCGTAGCGGCGACGTTCGCCGCGACCGGTCTGGCTGGCGCTCGCGGGGCCGGCCTTCGGCCGAGAGAACCGGCAGTTGTCGCCGGTATCTCGGAGCCGCGGCGACGGCCGGGAGGCTAAGGGCCGGGCCGCCGTAGCCGGACGCGATGAGCGCCGAATGGGTCGCGTCCGCGGACTGGCTCGCCGACCACCTGGGGGACGACGACGTCGTCGTCGTCGACGTCCGCGACGCGTGGGAGTACGACGGCATCGGGCACGTCCCGGGCGCCGTGAACGTGCCGTTCGACTCGTTCCGCAGCGAGGGCGGCCCGGAGGGGATGATGCCAAGCCCCGGGGAGTGGGCGACCTTGCTGGGGGAGGCGGGCGTCGAGAACGGCGACACGCTCGTGGCCTACGACGACACGCACGGCGTGTTCGCGGCGCGGTTCCTGGTGACGGCGCTGTACTACGGCCACGAGGACCTCCGGTTGCTGGACGGCGACTACAGCGCGTGGATCCGCGGCCACGAGGCGTCCACGGAGTCCGTGGCGGCGGCGCCGACCGAGTACGAGGCCGGGGAGCCGCGCCGGGACGTGTTCGTCGACGCCGACGCCGTGTCCGGCGCGCTCGACGACCCCGACGCGGTGGTGGTGGACACGCGCGAGCCGTGGGAGTTCGAGGAGGGCCACCTGCCGGGCGCGGTGAACGTCGACTGGAAGGACGTCGTCGACGACGAGACGCGCGGCCTGAAACCCCGCGAGGACGTGGCGGCGTTGCTCGCCGACCGCGGCGTCACCGGGGACCGGCGCGTGGTCCTGTACTGCAACACCGCGCGCCGCATCAGCCACACGTTCGTCGTGCTGAAGTGGCTGGGCTTCGAGGACGTCGCGTTCTACGAGGGGAGTCTGACGGACTGGGAGGAGCGTGGACGTCCCGTCGAGACGGAGTGAAGCGGCGCGGCGGGGACGCCGCAGCGTCACTCCTCGCGGGCCTCCCAGTCGTCGGGGAGCAGCGACTGCGTGCTGTCGCGGTGTTCGGCCGCGAGCAGGCTGGCGGCCTCCACGAGGAGCGCGACGACGAGCGGGCCGGCGATGACGCCGACGGGCCCGACAGTGAGCAGGCCGCCGGTGAACCCGACGAAGTAGAGGCTGCCGGGGAGGTCTGCCGTCTGGCGGGAGAGCCGCGGCCGCACGAGGACGTCCGGCAGCCAGGCGACGAGCACGCCGGCGACGAGGAGGACGACGAGCGCGCCGGTTGTGTCGCCGACGCTCACGCGGTAGAGCGCGACCCCGGCGACGACCAGCGACGGGCCGACGATGGGGACGAACTGGAGGACGCCCGCGGCGACGGCGAGCGTGACGGTGTAGGGGACGCCCAGCGCGAGGAAGACGGGGACGGCGATGGCGGTGGTGGCGATCGCGGTGACCGCCTGGAGCACGTAGATGGCGTACAGGGTGGCTCTCGCGCGGTCGGCGAGCGCGCGCGCCACGTCGTGGTAGGACTCGGGGATGGTCGCGATGAGCGCGCGCTCGGCGTCCTCGTGGGCGAGCAGCAGGCCGAACACGAGCACGCCGAAGAGCGTGAGCTTCAGCGCGAGTTCGGGGAGCGCGCTCGCCACGTCGACGGCGACCGTCGCGAGGTAGGAGACGACGACGTCGGTCGCGTCGCCGACGTCGAAGACGTGCGTGTAGCCGGCGACAGTGACGGGGAACGTCTCCGGGGCGTTCTCGATGGCGTCGACGAGGTCGCCGACGCGGTCGCCGGCGACGTACAGCGCGACGCCGAGCGGGACGACCGCCGCCAAGGACGCGAGCGTGGCGGTCGTGGCGCTGGCCCACCACGCCGGGAGGCCGAGGCGCTCGACGCGGCCGTGCAGCGGGATGAGCAGGTACGCGACGGTGACGGCGAAGAACACCGTCGCGAAGACGGCGCCGAGCAGCGTCGCTGCCGCCGCGAGCAACGCGACCAGCAGCACGGCGAGCACGTTCGAGCGGGAGCGGGCCACGCCGGGACGTACCGAGAGGAGTGGCAAAAACGTTCGCTCGCCGGCTCGCCAGGCGGCCGAACGCCCGACGGCGGGGCGAGACGCGTGGCCAGGCGGACGAACGTTTAACTCCGAGGCGAGACGCGTGGCCAGGCGGCCGAGCGCCCGACGGCGGGACGCGGAGCGACGGGCTTTTCAATTACCGGGCGAAACAACCGAGTGATGAGACGTCGGGCGTACCTCCGAGCCGCGGGAGCGACCGCGGTCGGCCTGTCGACGGCCGGCTGCCTGGAGTTCGGCGGCAGCGGCGGTGCCAGCGGCCCGCTCACCATCGCCACCTACGACTCCTTCTTCGGCGACGACGGGACCGCCGGCGAGTGGCTGCGGTCGGCGTGGGAGGACGACCACGACGTCGACGTCGAGTTCGTCGCGCCGGACGCCGGCGTCAACGAGTACATCACGCGCAAGCAGGACGGCGCGAGCATCGACCCCGACCTGTTCGTCGGGCTGAACACGCCGGACCTCGTGCGCGTCGACGAGGAACTCCCCGACACCGACCTCTTCGACGACCTGCGCGCGGACCTCGAGCACGCCGACGACGTGAAGCCCGAACTCGAGGTCGACCCCGAGAACCGCGCGGTCCCCTACGACACGGGGTACATCTCGCTCGTCTACGACGGCACCGAGGTCGAGAACCCGGAGACGTTCGACGCCCTGCTCGAACCGGAGTACGAGGGCGCGCTGCTCGCGCAGAACGCCCAGTCCAGCGACCCCGGACTCGCGTTCCTCCTCTGGACGGTCCACGAGCACGGCCCGGAGGACTACCTCGACTACTGGGAGGGGCTCGTCGAGAACGACGTGCGCGTGCTCGACGACTGGCAGCCCGCGTACAACGCGTTCCTGGAGGGCGAACGCCCCGTCGTCGTCTCGTACTCCACCGACCAGGTGTACTACAACGACGAGGACGAACTCCCCCACCACCAGGTCGGCTTCCTGAACGACCAGGGCTACGCCAACCCGGAGACGGTCGCGCGGTTCGCCGACGCCGACCGGCCCGAGGACGCCGCGGCGTTCGTCGACTTCCTGCTCACCGACGAGGCCCAGCGGAACGTCGCCGTGAAGAACGTCCAGTTCCCCGCGACGACGACCGCGTCACTGCCCCCCGAGTACACCCAGTACGCCTACGAGCCGCCGGAGCCGGTGACGTTTACGTACGAGGAACTCGCAGGCAACGTCGAAGGATGGACCGAAGCGTGGGCCCAGCTGGTCGCGAGCAACTGACGCGCGTGGCCGACGCCACCGCCGCCGCGCGCTCCGCGCTGGTCCGCGCCGCCGACCGGTACGCGCTCCCCCTCGTCGGCGCGACCACGCTCGTCGTGCTCGCCGTCGTGTTCTACTACCCGGTCGCGACCGTGTTCGCCGAGGCGTTCGCGAACGCCGCGGCGCCCGTCCGCGACGTCCTCGCGAGCGAGTTCTACATGGGCGCCGCACACGGCCTGTTCGCGCACCCGGCCGCAGTGCCCGGCGACGTGCTGGCGTGGCTGGCGGCCGTCCGCCTGCACGCCGCGTGGGCGGTCGCTGGCGTCGACGCCGCCCGTCCGTGGACCTGGCTGCGCGTGCTGCCGAACGTCTGGGTGTCATACCCGGAGGTGCGGAAGGGACTGTTCGGGTTCACCGCCTACCAGGCGGCGCTGTCGACGCTCGCGAGCGTCGCGCTCGGCCTGCCCGGCGCGTACGTGCTCGCGCGATTCGAGTTCCCCGGCCGGCAGACCCTGCGGTCGCTGACCATCCTGCCGTTCGTGCTGCCCTCGATCATGGTGGTCGTGGGGTTCGTCGCGACGTTCGGCTCGAACGGCACGCTGAACGCGGTGCTGACGGCGCTCGGCCTCGACCGCGTTGAGTGGCTGTACACGCTGCAGGTGGTGGTCCTGGCGCACGCGTTCTACAACGCGCCGCTCGTGACGCGGATGGTCGGGTCCGCGTGGGAGAACGTCGACGCGAGCGCGGTCGAGACCGCGCGGTCGCTGGGCGCGCCGCCGCTGACCGCGTTCCGGGACGTCGTCGCCCCCCAGCTGCTGCCCGCGCTGGCGGCGAGCGCGGTGCTCACGTTCATCTTCACGTTCATGACGTTCCCCATCGTGTTGGGGCTGGGCGGCCTCCAGCTGGCGACCGTGGAGGTGTGGCTGTACGCGCGCGTCCAGCAACTCGACTACGAGAGCGCGGCCGCGCTCGCCGCCCTCGAGACGGTGGTCTCGCTGGCGCTGACGTACGTCTACCTCCGGTACGAGGCGCGGCGGGCCGCCAGCGGCACCGGGAACCCGCTCCCCCGGCAGCGGCTGTTCTCGGTGGCGGGCGGCGTCCGCGAGCGGGCCGTTCGCGCCGGCGTCGGCGTCTACGGCGTCGTCGTCGCGCTCGTGTTCCTCGCGCCGCTGGCGTCGATGGTGCTGGCGAGCGTCGGCGGCGCCACCGACCCCACGCTGGAGTGGTGGCGGTTCCTCCTCGAGCGGCAGGGCAGCCGCACCGAGCCGACCGTCGCGGTCCGGAACTCGCTGCTGTTCGGCGTCGGCGCGCTCGCGCTCGCGCTCCCGATGGGGGTCGGCATCGCGGCGTTCTCCGCGAAGGGCGGCCGCGGCCGCAAGGTCGCGGACGCCGTGCTGATGGCGCCGCTGGCGGTGTCGGGCATCGTCGTCGGGTTCGGGATGTTGCGCTCGCTCGTCTTCGGCGTCGAACTCGGGGCGACTCGCGTGAGCGTCGTCGGCCCGGCCGTGGTGGTCGCCGCGCACGCCGTCGCGGGCTACCCGTTCGTCGTGCGGAACGTCGCGCCGATGCTGACCGCCGTCGACGAGCGCCTCGTGGAGTCAGCTCGCGCGCTCGGCGCGACGCGCGCGCGAGCCCTCTGGGACGTCGAGCTCCCCCTGGTGTGGCCGGGCGTGCTCGCGGGCGCGGCGTTCGCGTTCGCCATCAGCGTCGGCGAGTTCGACGCCACCGTGCTGCTGGCGGGCGACCGGGCGTACACGATGCCGGTCGCGCTGAAGCGCTACCTCGTCGACCGCACCGCCGGCCCGAGCGTCGGCCCCGCGGCGGCGATGGGCACCGTCCTGCTCGTCGTGACGGCCGCCAGCTTCCTCGTCATCGACCGCGTCGGCGGGAGGTACCGGCCGTGAACTGGGTCGCCGGCGTTGTCGGCGGGGAGGGGCGGCGATGACGCGCCTGGAGCTGGACGGCGTGACCCGCGAGTTCGGGGCGACGACCGCCGTCGACGACGTGTCGCTTTCGGTCGAGGACGGCGAGTTCTTCACGCTCGTCGGGCCGTCGGGCTGCGGGAAGACGACGACGCTGCGCCTGATCGCTGGCTTCGAGTCGCCGGACGGCGGCGACGTGCGGTTCGCGGGCGCGTCGATGACCGGCGTGCCGCCCGAGGACCGGGACGTCGGCGTCGTGTTCCAGTCGTACGCGCTGTTCCCGCACATGAGCGTCGCGGAGAACGTCGCGTACGGGCTGCGGTTCCGCGAGCCGCCGGGCGACCGGTCCCGCGAGGAGCGCGTCTCGGAGTTGCTGGAACTGGTGGACCTCGCCGGGTTCGGGGACCGCGAGCCCGACGAGCTCTCGGGCGGCCAGCGGCAGCGCGTGGCGCTCGCGCGGGCGCTCGCGCCGGGGCCGAGCGTGCTCCTGCTGGACGAGCCGATGAGCGCGCTGGACGCGCGGCTGCGCGAACGACTGCGCGTCCAGGTGAAGCGGATCCAGTCCGAGCTGGCGATCACGACCGTCTACGTCACGCACGACCAGGAGGAGGCGCTGTCGGTCTCGGACCGGCTGGCCGTGCTGAACGGCGGCCGCGTCGAGCAGGTGGGAACGCCCGAGGCGGTCTACCGCGAGCCGGCGTCGCGGTTCGTCGCGGAGTTCGTGGGGGACAACAACGTCTTCGACGCCGAGACTGCAGTAGAAACAGAGGGGTGTTCCGTCGTAGTCGACGGCGAGGAATTCGACGTCGAGAGTTCGTCTAGAGAGTGGAACGTGCTCTGCGTCCGCCCGGAGAACCTCAGTTTCGACTGCGAGTCGAACCGGTTCCCGGTGCGCGTCGAGAGCGTGGAGTTCCTCGGGGACGCCTACCGCGCGCACTGCGACTGGGACGGCCGCGACGTCCTCGTGAAGACGCGCGAGCGCCCGCCGACCGGCGAGGCGACGGTCGGGTTCCGGCCCGGGGACGCGACGCTGCTGTGACCGGCGTACTGCTCCGCGTCAGGGCCCCACGCCGACCGTCAGCAACGTGCCGAAGGTCCGGTAGCGCTCGACCATGTCCTCGCGCGTCTCGAAGCCCTCGTGGGGGAACGCGCTCGCGGGCGGGATCTCCACCTCGCGGTCCGGGACGTTGTCCTGCTCGGCGACGTACAGCCCGGCCTCCCGGAACGCCGCGCGGTACTCCGAGCGGTCCCAGCGCGTCATCTCCACGCTAATGCTGTCCTGCCAGTCGTGGCTGTGGACGTTCTCCTCGTAGTAGTTCACCGCGCAGTAGAACGTCCCGCCCGGCGCGAGCACTCGCCGGACCTCCTCGAGGGTCTCGATGGGGTCGCTGGCGTAGTAGAACGCCTCCATCGAGAACACGTGGTCGACCGCGTCGTCGGCGAACGGCAGGCTCCCGAAGTCCCCGACGACGTAGCCGACGCGGTCGTCGTCCGTGTAGCTGCTGGCGTTCCGTGTCATCTCCGGCGCGCCGTCCAGACCGTAGCCGCGCGCGACGCCGCGCTCGCGGAGCGCCCGCAGCGCGTACCCGCTCCCCGTGCCGAGGTCGAGCACGTAGTCGTCGGCCTCGACGGGCATCCGCGCGAGCACGTGCTTCGCCGTGTGCCAGTGTCGCTCTTCCATACCCCTGTCGCGGCCGGACGCCGCCCACTCGTCGAACTCCTCGCGAACGCTCATGCTCGACGGCACGCGGCGGGCCGCAAAAACCCCAGCGAAGGTGGTGTCCGACACGGCGAGTGGGTGTCCGACACAGCGAGGAGGTTCGACACGGCGAGTGGGTGTCCGACACAGCGAGGAGGTTCGACACGGCGAGAGGGTCCGACACGGCGAGAGGGTGTCCCTCACACTCCGGGGGCGGCCGGGACGCCTCACACACCGCAGCGGTTTTGGCGCTCGTCCACGAGCGTGCCGGCATGGTCGGCCGGCGCCGCCGCTACCGGTTCGCGGACACCGCCCAGCAGGTCGTCGGCGGCTTCCTGCTCGCTGGCCCGTTCGTCGTCACCGAGGAGGTCTGGCTGCTCGCCTCGCAGATGGCGTGGCCGCACACCCTCGCGACCACGCTCGTCGTGTTCGGCATCGGGTACGGCGCGCTCTACGAGGCCGACGTGGACCGCGACCCCGACCGCGAGGCCGACGTCGCCGGCGTCCCCGTCCGCTTCGTCTCCCTGATGGCGGTGGCGTTCGGGTCCGTGCTCGTGCTCGCGCTCGCGCTCAACGCGCCGTGGACGTTCGCGACGCAACTGGACCTCGGCACAGAGACGCCGGTACTCGTGCCGCTCACCGCGAAGGCGACCGCCGTCGGCGCCATCTTCAGCGTCGTCGGCGCCGCCACCGCCGACAGCGTGTTCTGACCGCGGTCGAACGCGAGTGCTTCGTCAGCGGTCGAACGCGAGTGCTTCGTCAGCGGTCGAACGCGAGTGCTTCGTCCGCAATCGGTCGCGAGTACTCCGTCCGCGGTCGGGCGAGCGCGCGGAACCACTCAACCCGGAAGGTTAAGACGGCGTGGGCGCTTGCCTGCGGTATGGACTACGACCTCGCCATCGACGGCGCGCCGGACTCCGTCCCCGGCGGCACCGTCGTGCTGTTGCTCCACCCGAGCACCGGCGAGACCGACCGCGTGGACACCGACTTCCTGAAGACCGACACCGACAACTTCCTCGTGGTGTCCACGCGCACCACCGCCCGCGAAGTCACGCAGAAACTCGAGTACTACGACGTCGACGAGGACAGCGCGGAGATCCTGGACACGCTCTCCGTCGACCGCGGATACTCGCGTCGCGGCGCCAGCCACGTCCACTACGTCTCCGCGCCCGACGACGTCGACGGCATCCTCGCCGCCGTCGAGCAGTTCCTCACCGACAACCCCGGGAAGCGCCGCATCAGCCTCGACTCACTCACCGAGCTCGCGTACTACGCCGACGAGGACCGCGCGCTCGACGCCCTCTCGCGGCTCGGCGACCTGCTCGACGAACACGACGCGGTGGCGCTCGTCCACGTCTCCGACGAGGTCCACGACGCCGACACCATCGAGGCGTTCCGCGCGGAGAGCGACGTCGTCGTCGAACTCGACGAGGACGGCAACCTCGTCGCCGACTACTGAACCACAGCGCCGACCACTGGCCGGTTTCGACTGTCGACGCCCACCGTACGACTGCCGCACCCCTGTACCGTCTACGAGTCGTCGACGTCGGACGCCTCGAAGACCTTCTCCGCCCACGTCACGGCGTAGTCGGCGCCGTGGCGCCGGTACGCGAGCGTGTCCAGCGCCGCGAACGGCGCGGGCACGTCGACGTCGTGTTTCACCGCGCCGCAGGCGAGTTCCGCGGCGTCCGAGAACGACGTCTCGCCGCGCGCGACCTCGCCGCTGAGACCGGCGAGACGGCCCGTGAGGCGGTCTCCGGCGTCGGTCCACGCGTCGTAGAGCGCCGGGTAGTCGTCGGCCCACGTCTCGAACTCCGCTCGCGTGTGGACGCCGCGGTAGGCGTCCAAGCAGGCGGCGGCGAGCTGGTAGACGGTCGCGGGGGCGGCGTCGACCGCGGCGTCGAAGTCCCGGTACCGCTCGCGGAAGAACCCGAGGAACTGCTCTGGGAGGTCGAGGCCGGCCTCCACGAGCGCCTCGGCGACGAGGAAGTCCGCGAACGCCTCCGGCGTCCCCTCGACTCTGGCTTTCACGAAGACGACCGGCGGGTCGGTCTGGGTCGTCCACGCGACCGCGCCGTCGCCCGGCGTGCCGACGACGAGGTCCCCGGACGCGAGCCGGTGGAGAATCTGTGGCGCGTCCGCTGGCAGCCACTCCGCGCTGTACTCGTGGGGCGTGATGGCGTCCGTGAGGAGCGCGAGGTCGTCCCGGTGCTCGGGCGGCAGCGTCTGGAAGTCCCGCTGGCAGTCCAGGACGAGCGCGCCCGGCGCGTACGCGTCGCGGACCGCGTCGAGGTCCCCCGAGAGCGTCCGCTCCGAGAACATCTACGCGACGTTCGCGACGATAATCAGGGAGACGACGACGGCGATGCCGAGCGTGCCCATGACGACTTTCGTTGCCGTGCTCATGGACGGAGATTCGGCCGCTGTGACTTAAATTGGTGTCGTTCGGCGCGCCGCCACGCAGTCGATTCGACGTGCTGTGCGCACTCGATCCGCCGCGAACGCGCTGGCCTCGCTGTCAGTCCGCGTCGGTCGGCGTGCGAGCGCCGTACGCGCGCCACGCGCCCGAGCGGAACCGCAGGAAGTTGACCGCGGCGCGCGCGTACATGTCCCCCAGGATGGCGGCGAAGACGGCGGCCAGCCCGAGGCCGAGCCCCGGAGAGACGGCGGGGACCGTGACCGCGCCGAGGGCGAACGGCCCGACGGCGAAGCCGACCGGGAGCGCGGCGAGTGCCAGCGGCAGGCGGACGACGTAGGTGCCCAGCACGCCGCCGTAGAACGGCCAGCGCGTGTCGCCCGCGCCCCGCAGGCCGCCGCGGAGCGTCCGGGAGACCGAGAACGCGGCGACGCTCAGGCCGAACAGCCGGATGAACGTCACCGTGAGCGCGAGGTTGCTCGCGCCGAACAGCCGCGCAATCGGGGGCGCGGCGACGACGAGCGCGGCGCCGATGAGCAGCTGCGTGACGAGCGCGATGCGCAGCGTCTGCCAGCCGTAGTCGGCGGCCTCGTCGGGGTCACCGGCGCCGAGGCGCTGGCCGACGAGCGTCGAGGACGCCGTCGCGTACCCCCACGCCGGCATCAGCGCGAGCAGCATCACGCGCCGTCCGATGGCGTAGGCCGCGACGACGTGCGTGCCGAGCACGCCGAGCACGAACAGGAACGGGAATCGGCCGAACGTCCGCGAGAGCCGCGTGCCGGCGAGTGGGAGCGCGACGCGCACGATCTCCCTGGCGACGCGCCAGTCCCACTGCTTGCCGCCGAGTCGGAGCCGGACGCTCCACCGCCCGGACAGGAGCACGCCGAAGAAGACCACGCCCGCGACCGTGTTCGCGAGGGCGGTCCCCCACGCGGCGCCGACGACGCCGAGCTCCGGGAACCCGAGCAGTCCGAAGATGAGCACGGCGTTCAGCAGGATGTTCGTCGGGAGCGTGACGAGGCGGACGTACATCGGAGTGCGCGTGTCGCCCGCGCCGGCGAGCGCGCGGGCGGCCGTCATGCTCCAGAACCGGAAGGCCACGGAGAGCATGACGACGCGGAGGTAGTCCGCGCCGAGCGCGGTTGTCCGCGGGTCGCCCGCGAGCAGGCCGACGAGCGGGTCGGCGTACAGCCACGCGCCGGCGGTGATGGGGACGGAGACGAGCAGCGACAGCCACAGCGACTGCTTGATCGCGAAGTCGGCCGCCGCGTCGTCGTCGGCGCCCTTCAGCCGGGAGACCACGCTGATGGTGCCGGATGTAAGCGCGAGCGCCAGACCGAACGGGACGAAGTAGAACTGGAACCCGAACTCGAGGGCGGCGACCGCGACCTCGCCGGCCGCGACGCTCACCATCAGGAAGTCCGTCGTCCGCAGCACCGTCCGCAGGCCGCCGGTCACCATCGCCGGGAGCGCGAGGTCGAACGCCTCCTCGCCCTTCCGCCGGTCGACCAGCCCGAGCCGCGCGAGCACCGCCGGGAACGCCGCGACGACGGCCTCGACGCGGCGCCGGAGCGCGGCGAGGACGGCCAGCGCGTGGCCGCGAAGCGTCATCTACCGGACTGGACGGGCCGACCGGGAAAACAACTTCGACACTCGGTGAGGGGGCGGGTTCGACTGGAAACGGTGGGCGGACAGACCGGGACCACTGGAGTGTCGCCGACGTGGAACTGACGGGAACGCGAGGAACTCGTCGACGAACGAGGAGAGGGGACTGTTCGCTGACTCACTCGTCGACGGTGTCGGCCTCCCAGGCGTCCGGCACCTCGATGACGTACTGGCCGTCCTCCTGGAGTGCGATGATGTACTCCTGGCGGTCGTACAGCTCCATGAGGTTGAGCTCGTACTGGCCGGGCGCGACGATGCGGATGGACTCGAACTGGTCGTTGAGTTCGTCGCGGAGCTCCTCGAGGTCGGGGCGGTCGTCGGGGTCGTCGGGCTCCTTGACGACGCGGCCGTCGCTGGGGGCGTCCGGCAGCGAGTCCCGGTCGACGACCTCGCTGCGGGCGGACGCCTGCGCGGTGTCCTCGGTGTCCGCCGTCGCCGCGTCGACGCCGCCGCTGGAGACCTCGGCGTCCGTCGCGTCGGCCGTCGACTCCGGGCTCGGCCGGTCGGCGGTCGCCGCACTGTCGCCCCCGGTTTCGGGTGCGTCGCTGTCGTCGTCGAGTGCGTCGCTGTCGTCCGTGCCGACGTCGGCCGACGACGCCGCCGTCACCGCGTCGGCTGTCGTCGACGCCGTGGACGCGTCCTCGTCGCTGCGCTCGCCGCCACCGGTACGTTCCGCGGGCGCCGCGTCGTCGCCGGTGACCGCGTCCCGGACCCTGTTGGCGGCGCGGCCGACCGCGCCAGTGACCGAGCCGCCCGTCTGCTCCGGCGGCTCGGCGTCCGTCGACGGCTGGTCGTCGGGGACGTCGCCGGGGTGGTACTGGAACTTGTTGCCGCCGCAGTCCGGGCACCCCGACAGCATCTCCTTGGAGCCGTCCTCGAAGACGTGCCCGCAGTTCGTACACTGGTGTGGCATTACTTGCGTGAGATGAGCGCGCTGATGAGGGTCTCGTCCTTGTGCAGCGACTGGATCTGGTTCGCCGGCCCGATGACCGTCAGCTTCGACGTCGACTGCTTGCCCATCAGGCGCCCGAGCAGGCTCGTGTCGCTGGCGTCGGACTGCGGGAAGCTCTCGATCTCGATGCCGGAGAAC
The DNA here is from genome assembly GCF_037031165.1 of Halobacterium yunchengense. NCBI lineage: Archaea > Methanobacteriati > Methanobacteriota > Halobacteria > Halobacteriales > Halobacteriaceae > Halobacterium > Halobacterium yunchengense. Next base: position 932,089 of record NZ_JAYEZL010000001.1, read on the forward strand.
CCGTCCGGGTTGATCTCGGTCATCGTCACCTCGATGAGCTTCGACTCCTCGTCCGGCGTCAACCCCGCCTCCAGGACGACGATCTTGCCGTCGCGGACGCTGTCGAGGATGGTGCGGATCTTCTCCATCGAGGTCTGCCCGGACATCCGCTCGGCGCTGATGAGGTCGATCTGGACGCCGTCGGGCGAACCGCCTTCGCTTGTCGTTTCAGGCATGGTGGGTCACCCGAAGTACTCCGCGATCTTCGCGTAGACCTCGTCCATGTTGTCGCCCTCCAGCGCGGAGAGCGGGATCGTCTCGTGCTGGGGGAACGCGTTCGAGACGCGCTTGATGCTCGCGTCCTCGAGGTCGGTCTTGTTCGCGAGGATGAGCACGGGGAGGTCCCGGCTCTCGATGATGCCGATGAGCATCGTGTTCACCTGCGTGAACGGGTCCTCGGTGGAGTCGAGGACGTAGATGACGCCGTCGACGTCCTCGCGCAGCCAGTGCATCGCCTCGGCGACGCCCTCGGTCGCCTCGCGGGAGCGACGCACGGCCTCGTCTTTCTCCATGTCGTGCTCGAGGAACTCCGAGTAGTCGACTTTCGTCGTGACGCCCGGCGTGTCGACGATGTCGATGTTGACGGTCTTGCCGTTGCGCTTGATCTCGACGTTCTCCTTTCTGCGTGCGCGACGCGTCTCGTGGGGGATGTGGCTCTCCGGGCCGACCGCGTCGCCGGTCCAGTCGCGGGCGATGCGGTTCGCGAGCGTCGTCTTCCCGGCGTTAGGCGGTCCGTAAATCCCGATTCGTTTCGGCTCCGAGTCGTCGGCGAACAGACTCGCCGTGACTCGAGAGATGCTGTCTCTGAGTTCTGCGAACAGTCCCATCCTTGGCCTCCATACGCACCCCGCGCCTTGTATGCTTGACGCAGAGCACGGACGGTTGGGAGGGTAGAGCCGGCCTAGCGACTTAAACCTACGTCAGACGTGCGATTCGGGTGGGAGAGCACGGTACGGGCGTCGAGACGGGGCGAGAGGGATCCCGGGCAGCGGCGATCGGGACGTATCCGACCGTGGTCGGTGCGGTTTCGAGGGAGGCACACCACCGAGATCGATCGCCGACAGATCGGAGGCGATCGAACGAAACGCCAGCCGGGCGAGTACACCACCGACCGGTAGATTGGTTCGGTACTCGGCAGCTCGAGCAGCGAGAGTAAGCGAATCTTACCGCGACTGGCAGGACAAGAGTTCACTGTGGGAGGGAGTTACCGAGAGTTCATGCTGGGAGTGAGACTTGAAAGAGTGGAGACGACACAGAACTCCGGGGTCGAGGAGGTCAGCAGCCGCGTCCCACGAGGCCCCCACCCCTTCGTTTCGAGTGGAGTGGGAGGGAGCCACGGGCGGGTCCGACGACGAAAGAGCAATCGGACCGAACGAGAATTCTCCTAGACCAATCACCGAATACAATGAAGTTGCCGGAGTAGTTTGCGGTTATTGTTTTCACAGCTTGCACTTAGTCTTTTGCATCGCGTAACTGCGTTTCTCGCCCACCTCTCCCCTCGGCGTTCCAGTTGAAACGAAGGGGTAGGGGGCGTCCCCCTCACCCTCATCCTAACCCCTCCGTTTCCCCTGGAACCCTAGGACAGAAACCGAGGTACTCGACGAGCCAACGCTCTTTAACCGCCAGGGAGTCTCCGAGCACCGTCGGCATCGACCCTCTCACACGACGGCGATCGTGTCTGCCGCTTCCGCTCGCACCGTCGGTCAGTGGCTCCGGCGATGACGCCGTTCCCGCTCTCGTTCCCCTTCCCGTCAACCCAGCGCAACTCCATCCAAACTCGTCGCTGCCATCCCACGATTGCCAGCATTCCGCGACTGACTCCCCGCGACTGTCTCAGGCGGGACCTCACACGAGTTACCTCACACGAGTTACCTCACACGAGTTACCTCACTCGAAGTGCGTCAGAAACTGTCTCGCAGTACCGTCTCTGAACTCACAGCGCCGGTGACTTTCGACAAACCCGGTCGAACCGATCCGTGGAGCGCTCCGAGCTCGGATCTAGGACGACCCTACTGTTCGAACCCCAGAAACTCTCCGCCGGGACCCCCGCTGCAGGTGGAGGAGCCTCTCCGGTTCGGCACCATCGAAACTTATTAGTCACTCTCGTTTCCATTGGTTCATCTGCATCAACTGGAGCGCCCCGTCACAGAACCGCTCTGAACGCCGGGTTCTCGACGGTCTGTGGCGTTCTCTCGACGCGCGGCGCTCTCCACTCGAAACGAGGGGGTTGCAACTCGACACATGCCAGACGAACCGCAAACGGACGGTCGACGCACCGCCGACCGGGACTTCGAGGTCGACCTCGACGACGTCCTCGAGGACGACGAGGGCGATGAGGGGCTCTTCGACGACCTGCTCAGCGGCGAACCCATCTTCGAGAACAAGGAGGTGTTGCGGCCGTCGTACACGCCACACGAGCTCCCGCACCGCAAAGACCAGATCAACAACATGGCGACGATCCTCGTCGCCGCGCTGCGCGGCGAGACGCCGTCGAACATTCTCATCTACGGGAAGACGGGGACGGGGAAGACCGCGAGCGCGAAGTTCGTCAGCCAGGAACTCGAGAAGACCTCCCAGAAGTACGACGTCCCCTGCGAGGTCGAGTACATCAACTGCGAGGTGACGGACACCCAGTACCGCGTGCTCGCGCAGCTCGCGAACACGTTCATCGAGCAGAACCGCGGGTTCGTCGACGACCGCGTCGAGGAACTCCAGGACCTCCGCAACGAGGCCGAGAGCGACCCGGGCGCGCTCGCGGCCGGCGACGCGGACTTCGACTCCGTGGACGCCGTCGACGACCGCATCGAGGCGCTCCTCCAGGAGAAATCCGAGATGGAGGACGTCCCGATGACGGGGTGGCCGACCGACCGCGTGTACACGCGGTTCTTCGAGGCCGTCGACTACGTCGAGCGCGTCGCGGTCATCATGCTCGACGAGATCGACAAGCTCGTCGAGAAGTCCGGCGACGACACCCTCTACAACCTCTCCCGGATGAACTCCGAGCTGGAGAACTCCCGGGTCTCCATCATCGGCATCTCGAACGACCTGAAGTTCACCGACTTCCTCGACCCCCGGGTGAAGTCGAGCCTCGGCGAGGAGGAGATCGTGTTCCCGCCGTACGACGCGAACCAGCTCCGGGACATCCTCCAGCACCGCTCGGACGTGGCGTTCAAGGCGGACGCGCTCTCCGAGGACGTCATCCCGCTCTGCGCGGCGTTCGCCGCCCAGGAGCACGGGGACGCGCGGCGCGCGCTCGACCTCCTGCGGACGGCGGGCGAACTCGCGGAGCGCGACCAGGCCGAGGGCGTCACCGAGGAGCACGTCCGGCGCGCGCAGGACAAGATCGAACTCGACCGCGTCGTCGAGGTCGTCCGCACCCTCCCGACCCAGTCGAAGCTCGTGCTGTACGCCATCCTCCTCCTGGAGGACAACGGCGTCCACAACGTGAACACCGGCGAGGTGTACAACATCTACAAGACGCTGTGCGACGAGCTGGACGCCGACGTCCTCACGCAGCGCCGCGTCACCGACCTCATCAGCGAACTCGACATGCTCGGCATCGTGAACGCCGTCGTCGTCTCGAAGGGCCGGTACGGCCGCACGAAGGAGATCTCGCTGTCGGTGCCAGTCGACGAGACGGAGGCCGTCCTCGAGGCGGACTCCCGGCTCAGCGACATCGAGAACGTGACGCCGTTCGTCCAGGCGCGCTTCGACAACTGACCGGCGCCACACTCTCGCCAACGGTCACTGCACACTCCCGCCACTCACTCCCTCCGACTGTCGCTACACGCCCCACTACCACCCCCTTCGTTTCAAGTCGAGAAGGTGTGGCTGCGTACCGGTCCTCCTCCACGCGAAACCACGGGGGCGACGCTACCCGAGGAGGTAGCGCAGCCAGCCGTTCCGTCGGACGAATTCTGCCTCCTCCAGCCAGGCGTCCACGCCGAGGATGCGGCCGGCGCCGAACGCCGCGACCGCGAGGAACGTGAGCATGTACGCGAAGTCGCCGTTCACGTACCCGTGGCCGACACTCCAGTTCCCGAAGTAGAACAGGAGCATCATGAACGCGCCCCAGAACGCGGCGAACCGCGTCACCACGCCGAGCAGGAGCGCGAGTCCGATGAGCGTCTCCCCCCAGGGGACGGCGACGTTCACGAAGTCGAGGAACCACGGCGTGTTCGCCATCCACGCGAACATCCCCTCGAGGGGGTTGCCGTTCGTGGACGCGACGTTCGCGAGGTAGCCGCCCGCGCTGAAGCTCCCGGACAGGACCTTGTCCACGCCGGAGGAGAGGAACGCGTACCCCATCATCAGCCGGAGCGCGAGCACGAACCACGCGCTGAGGCTGTGGGCCTGCCCGCGGACTGTGACGCCGCCGAGGCGGGACTCGAACACGTTCGCGTCCGTCGTCCCGGCCGTCGTTTGGGTCATTGTCTGTCACCCAGGTGGACCTACCGCACACCGGTAGGTAATACGTGCCCGCGATTCCAGCGCGGTAGGACTCGTTCCCAGCGACCGAGAATCGGGCGCTTCGACGCTCCCAACGACTGTCGGCGCGGCGGTTCGACGTTCCCAGAGGCTGGGAACGTGAGCGGCTGTTAACCCGCGGCATCACCGAGAGTAGGGGTGATGCGTGCTCCGCTCGGGATGGACGACGCGCCCGACCTCCAGGCCGTCCTGGACGCGCTGGACGACGAGGGCTGCAGACGCATCATCGAGGCGCTCGGGGAGCCGTCGACGGCGAAGGAGCTCGCCGAGGAGTGCGACATCCCGCTGTCGACGACCTACCGGAAGCTGGAGCTGCTGACGGACGCCGCGCTCCTCGAGGAGCGCGCGGTCCTCCAGCCGGACGGCCACCACACGACCGAGTACGACCTCGTGTTCGAGGAGGTGGTGATCCGCCTGGACGACGACCGGACCCTGGACGTCGGCGTCACGCGGCCGACGGCGTCGACGGACGAGCGCCTCGAGACGCTCTGGGCGGAGGTGAGCAAGGAAACATGACACACTACACGGCGCTGGTGGCGTTGAAGTCGATCACGCTCCTGCTGGGCGGCGCGGTCACGTACTTCGCGGTGAAGGCGTGGCAGCGCACCGGGTCCCCGGCGCTGCGGTCGCTGGCGGTCGGGTTCGGGTTCGTGACGCTCGGGTCGCTGCTCGCCGGCATCGCGGACCAGGCGCTGGCGGTCCAGCGGACGAACGCCGTGCTCATCGAGAGCGCGCTCACGGTCGTGGGCTTCGCCGTCATCGTCTACTCGCTGTACGTCGAGTGACGCTGCGTCGAGCGGCAGGACGTCGAGTGACGCTGCGTCGAGTGACGCTGCGTCGAGCGGCAGGACGTCGAGTGACGCCGCGTCGAGTGACGCTGCGTCGAGGAAACGAGAGCTCCGGACGGCCGGGCGTCGAAACGGCTCGTCGAAGACGACGTAGGTTCGCGACGAGCGGACGCGTCCGTCTCCGTGCAGCGGTCGCGTACGGCAGCGGCCAGCGAACGGCTACGTCAGCGGCGCGACCGCGACTCCGACGTCGCCGCCCGGGCCGTCACCAGGGCTCGGTCCCGGGTCGGATCGAACGGTCGTCCCGGAGTCCGACTGCACGGCCGTTCCCGGGTCGGACGCGTCGGCGGCGACGGCGCTCCCGAAGGTCAGCCGCACCCAGCCGAGGTGGGGGATGCGGTACTCGGCGGTGCCGCGGATCCAGTCGGGCTTCACGGGCGAGGAGATGCCCCGGGCCTGGTCGTAGTAGTCGTTGGTGACCTCGTTGTCGCCTTTCGTGATGAAGCCGGCGTGGGGGGCGGGACAGTTCCGGAGTTCCTCGCAGCTGTCCGCGCTGACGTAGTCGGGGTCGGCCTCCTCGTACCAGTTCTCGCCGTCCTCGACCCAGAAGTGCGCGCGGTGGATGACCGGCGTCGCCCTGCCGTTCCCGCCGGGTTCGTAGACGACGACGTCGCCGTACCCGCCGAACTGCCGGTAGCCGTAGTCCTCGGCCGCACGCAGGGGGACGATACCGGTGTCGCCCTCGGCGTACTCGGGCGCGAACCGCTGTTCGTCCATCACGAACACGAGGTCGCCACGCTGCATGTTCGGCTGCATGCTGCCGCTCTCCACGGCGACCAGCGGCGGCCAGACGCCGCTGACCGCGAACAGCAACACGCCGACCATGGCGACGGTGAGCGCGCTGCTGGCGGCCTCCCGGACGAAGAGGACGCCCGCGTGGTCGGTGCGGAGGAACCAGACGACCGCGTCCCGCAGGCCGCCGCACGGGTCGGGCACGTCGTCGCCACTCGTCATCTACCCCGAGGTTCGGTGGTGTCGCGTTTCAACCTTCCCCTCTGCGTGTCGTCGGGGAGACAGCGGGGCGCCGCGTCCCACGTCGGCACCGTACACTCCGTCGACCCCGGGACCGCCATCCTTTTGCTGGCGGTCGCCGTGCGGACGTGGTGTGCCGCGAGAACCCCCAGTTCGGGTCGTTCGTGAACTGACCAGCCGGGGGTACAACGCCGAACGCGAGGCGGTGACGCTGCTGGCGGGCGCCACGGACCCCGTCGACGCGGTGGAGCGCGCAGTCGAGCACGCGCCCGAGGACGCGCTCACGCTCACGACCGCGCACGTCCGCGAGGTACTCGACGACGCGCTCGACAGCTCCGCCGACGAGTTCGACGCTGGCTCGGCCGACAGTGCCGCTGGGGGCGGTGGTCCAGGAACGGGGAGCGAGGGGACGGGCGGAGCCGCCAGTCCTGGCGCGGAGGCGGTCGCCACGGACACCGCCGACGGTGCGGACGGCGCTTCCGGGACCGACTCGAAGACGTCCAGGGCCGCCGCGTCGGCGACGGGACCGGACACTCGACGAACGCCGGAAACCACCGCTTCTACTGGAGCACAATCGACGAATGAAACGAAGACAGGGACGGAATCTCCAGTAGAAACGAAGGGGGTCGGGACTGGCGGCGTGGAGACCGACCCCGGACCGGGCGACTCCGCGACGAACTTCGACGACGCCGAAGGGGACGGCGAGCGGGTGGACGAGGAGCGCGACAGCGCCGACCGCGACGACGCCGACCGCGACGATGCCGACCGCGACGACGCCGACCGCGACGATGCCGACCGCGACGATGCCGACCGCGACAGCGCCGGCCGCGACGATGCCGACCGCGACAGCGCCGGCCGCGACGATGCCGACCGCGACAGCGCCGGCCGCGACGGCAGCGGCCGCGCTGCTGACGAGGCCGAGTCCGCCGACCGCAGCGTGACCATCGAGGGCGACATCACCGGCGAGTCGACCGGGACCGGCGAGTACGAGGACTTCGTCGCGACGTTCCGCGACCGCTACGACCGCCTCTCGAAGAAGCTCCGCGGCCGCGTCAACCACCGGCCGACGGACGCACTCGACTCGATGCCGGGCGGCAGCGACGCCGCCGTCGTCGGCATGGTCAACGACGTCCGCTCGACGGCGAGCGGCCACTGGCTCGTCGAACTCGAGGACACGAACGGCGTGTTCCCCGCGCTCGTGATGAAAGACCGGGACATCGCCGAGCACGTCGACGAACTCCTCCTGGACGAGGTCGTCGCCGTCGAGGGGACGCTCTCGGACGACGGCGGCATCCTGTTCGCCGACGAGCTCCACTTCCCCGACGTCCCGCGCACGCACCGGCCGTCGACGGCCGACCGCCACGTGCAGGCCGCGCTCGTCTCCGACGTGCACGTCGGCAGCCAGGAGTTCGCGGCGGACGCCTGGTCGGCGTTCGCGGACTGGCTGCACACCGACGAGGCCGACCCCGTCGAGTACCTCCTGATCGCGGGCGACATGGTCGAGGGGGTCGGCGTCTACCCCGACCAGGACGAGGAACTCGACATCGTCGACATCTACGAGCAGTACGAGACGTTCGCGGAGCACCTCAAGGACGTCCCCGGCGACGTGGAGATCGTGGTGATCCCCGGGAACCACGACGCCGTCCGGCTCGCGGAACCCCAGCCGGCCTTCGACGAGGAGCTCCGCTCGATCATGAGCGCTCACGACGCCCGCTTCACCGGCAACCCCTCGACGGTCACCGTGGAGGGCGTCAGCGTCCTGATGTACCACGGCGTCTCCATCGACGAGATCATCGCGGAGAACCCCAGCGAGGCCGTCTCCTACGACGCCCCCCACCGGGCGATGGCCCAGCTCCTGAAGAAGCGCCACGTCGCCCCGCAGTTCGGCGGGCGCACCAGGGTCGCGCCCGAGGACCGCGACTACCTCGTCGTCGACGAGGTGCCGGACGTCTTCCACACCGGCCACGTCCACAAGCTCGGCGTCGGCGGCTACCACAACGTCCGCCTCGTGAACTCGGGGTGCTGGCAGCACCAGACCGCCTTCCAGAAGTCCGTGAACATCGACCCGGACGTCGCCACCGCTCCCATCCTCGACCTCGACACCCTCGACGTCACGGTCCGGAAGTTCGCCTGAGCGCGTGAACGGTCACGCGTCGACCCTCGAAATGCGGACTCCCACATCGCTCTCGCGGCCGCTGTACGTCCCGTGGACGCTATCGGCACTTCTGTGTGGCTGACAGTCTATCCGAAATTCCGGGTTTCGGGGCCCGACGTCCGTGGTAACGCGACCCTCGGAAGTCTTATCCGTACAACACACCTCCCTACTGATGCAATGGCAGAAGGCAACGTTGACTTCTTCAACGACACTGGCGGTTACGGTTTCATCGAGACTGAGGACGCGGACGAGGACGTTTTCTTCCACATGGAGGACGTTGGCGGTCCGGACCTCGAGGAGGGCCAGGCAGTCGAATTCGACATCGAGCAGGCCGACAAGGGCCCGCGCGCGACGAACGTCGTTCGCGCCTGATCTCGGCGTACTGAACTAAAGCGGTATTTTCCCGCTCTCGCGGCGCACAGCGACGCGTCCGCGGAGCACACGCACTCACGTCCCGTAGCGACAGCTGTCGTCGCGCCCCGACCGCTGCTGGTCACCGCGACTGCTACTGGTCGCCGCGCCGATATCGTCGCGCCGCGACCGCTACTGGTCGACGTCGACGCCGCGCTCCGCGAGCAGGTCGAAGAACTCCGCGGGCGACACCTGAGGGACGCCGTGCTCGTCGGCGGCCTCGCGCTTGCGTGCGCCGGGGTTCTCGCCGACGACGAGGTAGTCCGTGTTCCCGGACACGGACGAGGGCGCGTCGCCGCCGTGCCGCGTGACGAGGCCCCGGAGGTCGTCGCGCGTCCAGCCCTCGACGCCGCCCGTGAACACGAACGCCAGTCCCGCGAGCTCGTCGCCGCCCGCCGCGGACGGCGACCGGGGTTCGCCGAGGCGGTCCTCGTCGCGGAGGCGCTCGATGACGCGGCGGTTCCGGTCGTTCGCGAGGAACTCCGCGATGTGGCCGGCGACCACGTCGCCGACGCCCTCGACCTCGCGGTAGTCGGCCTCGTCGGCGTCGAGGAACGCGTCCAGGGTTCCGAAGTGCGCGGCGAGGTCCCGGGCGACGGTCGGGCCGACCTCCTTGATGCCGATGGCCGCGAGGAACGCCCCCAGCGGCGGGTGGCGGGCGGCCTCGAGTTCCGCCAGGAGGTTCCGCGCGCTCCGCTCGCCCCACCCCTCGAGCGCGGCGAGCTCCGCCTCGGAGACGTCGTAGAGGTCCGCGACGTCGTCCTCGACGATTCCCGCCTCGACGAACTGCTCGGCGGCCTCCTCGCCGAGCCCCTCGACGTCGAGGACGTCCGCGAAGTAGCCGACCGAGCGCACGAGCTGGGCGGGGCACGCCAGCCCGCCCGTGCAGAACGCGATGGGGCCGTCGTACTCCACGTCGCTCCCGCAGCGCGGGCACGTCGCCGGCAGCTCGAAGTGGCCGGCGGAGTGGGACTCGACGACATCGGCGACGTACGGGATGACGTCGCCGGCGCGCTCGACGCGCACCTCGTCGCCGACGTCGACCCCGAGGGCCGCGATCTCCTCGCGGTTGTGGAGGCTGGCCCGGGACACCGTGACGCCGCCGACTTCGACGGGTTCCAGGAGCGCGACCGGCGTCAGCCGCCCGGTCCGCCCCACCTGGACGACGACGTCCGTGACGGTCGTGACCTCGGCGCGCGGCGGGAACTTGTACGCGAACGCCCACCGGTAGTGCCGCGACGTGGTGCCGAGGTCGACGCACGCCGCGCGGTCGTTCACCTTGAGGACGACGCCGTCGACCTCGTAGTCGAGGGCCTCGCGGTCCTCGCCGAGCGCGTCCCGGTACGCGACGGCGGCCTCGACGTCGTCGACGAGTTCGGTGCGGTCGTTGACCTTTAGCCCCCACTCGGGCAGCGCCTCGTGTTCGGCCCAGTGGGTCGCCAGCCCGACGTCGAGCCCGCCGCGGGAGGCGTCCGCGTCGACGTCGCTCTCGCTCCCGTCGTCGGCGGCGAGGACGCCGGAAGATCCGCCTTCCGAGCCCCCGCTTCCCTCCCTGGCAGCGAGGACGTCGTAGAAGAAGCAGTCCAGCGGCCGCTCGGCGGTGACGCTCGGGTCGAGCTGGCGGAGCGTGCCCGCGGCGGCGTTCCGCGGGTTCGCGAACGGCTGGTCGCCGCGCTCGACGCGCTCGGCGTTGTACGCCTGGAACGCGTCCCGCGGCATGTACACCTCCCCCCTGACGGCGAGGAACTCCGGCGGGTCGCCGCGGAGCCGCTGGGGGACGCTCTCGATGGTGCGGACGTTCTCCGTGACGTCCTCGCCCGTCCGGCCGTCGCCGCGCGTCGCCGCGCGCACGTACCGGCCGTCCTCGTAGACGACTTCGAGGGAGAGCCCGTCGAACTTCGGCTCGCAGACGAAGTCGACGTCGCCGACGCCGCGTTCGACGCGGTCGGCGAACTCGCGGACGTCGTCGGCGTCGCCGCTGGCGTCGATAGACAGCATCGGCGCGACGTGCTCGACGGTGCCGAGGCGCTCGACGGGCTCGCCGCCGACGCGCTGCGTGGGGCTGTCCGCGGTCTGGAGGTCGAATGCGTCCTCGAGTTCGCGGAGGCGCTCGAACAGCCGGTCGTAGGCGGCGTCGGAGACGACGGGGTCGTTGCGGACGTAGTAGCGGTAGTCGTGGTAGCGGACGGCCTCCCGCAGCAGTTCGGCCTCCGTCTCGGCCGCCTCCTCGGTGACGTCCCCGAGGGGCGCGAAGTCGGTGTGGGGGTCGCGCACGTAGGGGTTGTCCTCGGGGGCGTCGTCGAGTTCGTCGTGGACGTCGTCGCGTCCGTCCGCGTCGGCCATGCGGTGGGGTACACGGCCATCCGTGGTAAGCGGTGGGGGAACGGCACTCCGGGGTAGCGGTGGGGGAACGGCACGCCGGGGAGAGCGGTGGCGAACGGCGGTCCGCGACCGGCACCGAGTGACGCTCCACCGCGAGTGGGAGCCACTCGCAGACCGGCAGGCGTTGCATGGATCCGACCACCTTATCCGCGTTCGCGCCGACGTCCCGGTATGCGAGAGGACTTCCTACTGCTGAATCCGGGGCCGGTGCCGATGACGCGCGAGGCGCGCGCGGCGATGGCCGAACCCGCTGTGTCGCACCGCTCGGCCGCCTTCGAGGCGGTCTACGAGCGCGCCCAGGACCACCTCGAGTACGTGTTCGAGCACTCGACGCCGAGGGGGGCGTCGACGTCCGCCGGCGGCACCGCCCTGCTGTTGAACGGCACGGCGACGATGGGGATGGAGGCGGCGGTGGCGAACCTCACGGACCGCGACAGCGAGGTCGTCTCCGTGGTGAACGGGAAGTTCGGCCGGCGGTTCGCGCGCATCGCGGACCGGCACGCGGACGCGACGCGCGTGGACTTCGACTGGGGGACGTCCGTCGACGTCGACGCGGTCGCCGACGCGATCACGGACGACACGGACGTGGTGACCATCGTCCACAACGAGACGAGCACGGGCCTGCTGAACCCCGTTGAGGCGGTGGGCGAGCTCGCCGCCGAGCACGACGCGCGCTTCGTGGTGGACGGCGTGACGAGCATCGGCGGCGACGAGTTCCGCGTCGACGACTGGCACGTCGACGTCGCCGTCACGGACGGCCAGAAGGCGCTGGCGGGGCCGCCGGGCGTGAGCGCGCTCTACGTCACCGAGGCCGCCGCGGACCACGTGCACGGCGAGGGCGCGCCGTTCTACGAGGACCTCGACTGGCACCTCCGGAAGGCCGAGTCGAACCAGACGCCGTTCACGAGCGCGGTGCCGCTGTTCCGCGGGCTCGCGGCGGCGGTCGCGGACATCCGCGAGGAGGGGATGCCCGACCGCATCGCGCGCCACCGCCGGCAGGCCGCGGCGTTCCGGGAGGCGTTCCGGGCGATGGGCCTCGAGTCGTTCCCGGAGGTGGCCGAGGGCTCCGCGCTCTCGAATACGGTCACCGCCGTCCGCCTTCCGGAGGCCGTCCGGGGCGACGCCGCGGACGACTTCCACGACGCCGTGGCCGCTCGCGGCGTCTCCATCAGCGGCGGGCAGGCCCACCTCGGCGGGGAGATCTTCCGCGTGTCGAACATGGGCGGCCTGACGAGCGAGCAGATCCTGCGCGGCGTCCGCACCGTCGGCGAGGCGTTCACCGAGGTCGACGTCGACGTCGACGCCCGGGCGGGCGTGGAGGCGGCGCGCGACCGGCTGCGCTGAGGCGGCGCCGGGCCGCTACGCGTCCGGGTCGAGGCGCACCAGCGCGGGGAGCGCGAGCAGCGCGAGCGCGAGTTCGGCGCCGCCGGCGACGAGGAACGCGGTGAGGTAGTCGTGCTGTTCGGCGACCCAGCCGCCGCCGACGATGCCGGCGAGGAAGCCCAGGGAGCCGGCGGCGTTGAAGCCGGCCATGGCGACGCCGCGCTCGCTGTCTGCGGCGAGGTCGGTGACCAGCGCCATCGTCGCGGGCGCCATGAGCGCGCCGAGGACGCCGACGACGACCATCCCGCCCTGGGCGACCCGGAGGTGGGGGGCAAGGCCGACGCCGAGGACGGCGAGGCCGTAGGTGGCGGAGCCGGCGGCGATGGGGGCGGTGCGGCCGACGCGGTCCGACAGCCGCCCGAAGGGGTACTGGAGGAGCGCGAACGGCGCGAAGAACAGCCCGAGGGTGAGGCCGACCGCGCCGGCGTCGAGGCCGAACGCGTTCCGGAAGTACAGCGTGCCGACGAGCGCGAAGAAGCCGGCGGTGAAGCGGTCGATGAACCCGAACGCGTAGGGCACGCCGAGGGCGGGCCGGTCGGCGAGCGTGCGGAGGCCGCGCCGGAGCGGGTCGCCGTGGCCGTCGGGCGCACGGTCGGGGATGCGGACGGCGAGGGCGGCGGCGACCGCGAGCACGACCGCGCCGGCCGCGAGGGGCGCACGCGGGTCGAGCTCGGTGAGTTGACCGCCGACGGGGGCGCCCAGCGCGGTCCCCGAGCCGATGGCGATGCCGGCGGCGCCCATGTCCTTGCCGTGGTCGTCGGAGAGGTCCATCAGCATCGTCATCGCCAGGGAGAACGCGCCGATGGTGGCCGCGCCCTGGGCGACGCGGAGCGCGAGCACGGCGCCGAAGGAGACGTCGGCGAGCGCGAGCGCGGCGTACCCGAGGCTGCCGGCGAGCGCGCCGGCGACGATGAACGGGACGCGGCGGCCGGCGCGGTCGCTGGCGACGCCCCAGACGCCGGCGAACGCGACGAACGCGCCGAACTCGGCGGCGAGGAACCACCGGCTGGCGGTCTCGGTGTCGGTGGCGCCGAACGACGCGACGACGTCGGCGGCGCCGGGGTAGAGGAGGACCTGGGCGAACAGCACGGTGAAGACGACGCTCGCGAGCGCGCCGCGTTCCCGCGTGACCATACGCCGCGTTGGGAGGCGGGTGTGAAGAACGCGCCGGAATCGGACGCCCCGCCGGACGCGTCCGGCCCCGGGCCCGCTGGCGGTTCCGCCGACCCGGCCGCCCGGGGCAAGCGTTGCCGTAACTGGCACGCATATTCTCTCCCGACTCTATTACCTCGATACATGACCGACGCGAGCGGCGGGCGCCACACCCGCAGCGTCCACGCGGGCCAGGACGTCGACCCCGCGACAGGGGCGCGCGCCCCGCCAATCCACCAGACCACGTCGTACGTCTTCCCGGACGCCGACGACGCCGCCGACCGGTACGCGCTCGACTCCGAGGCCGACGTCTACTCGCGCATCTCCAACCCCACCGTCGCCGTCCTCGAGGACCGCCTGGCCAGCCTCGAGGGCGGCGTCGGCGCCGTCGCCACGAACGCCGGCATGGGCGCCATCGACGGCGTCACGACTGTGCTCGCCGACGTCGGGTCGAACGTCGTCGCCGGCGAGGACATGTACGGCGGCACCGCCACGTACTTCTCGCACATCGCCGGCAAGCGCGGCGTCGAGACGCGCACCGTCGACGCCCTCGACCCCGACGCCGTCGCCGACGCCGTCGACGAGGACACCGCGTTCGTGCACGTCGAGACCGTCGCGAACCCCTCGCTGGTGACCCCGGACTTCGACGCGCTCGCCGACGTCGCCCACGACAACGCGGTCCCATTGGTCGTGGACAACACGTTCGCCACCCCCGAACTCTGCCGCCCCGTCGAGCACGGCGCCGACGTCGTCTGGGAGTCCACGACGAAGTGGCTGCACGGCGCCGGCACCACGCTCGGCGGCGTCGTCGTCGACGGCGGCACGTTCCCCTGGGACCACCCGGACGCCGACTTCCCCGAACTCTCCGGGGAGAACCCGGCGTACGGCTTCGACTTCGCCGAGCGGTTCGGCGACCGCGCGTTCGCCGCCGCGGTCCGCCAGCGCGCCGTGCGCGCCACCGGCACCGGCCAGGCCCCCTTCGACGCCTGGCAGACCCTGCAGGGCGTCGAGACGCTGCCGCTCCGGATGGACCGACACTGCAGCAACGCCGCCGCGCTCGCGGACTTCCTCGCCGACCACGACGGCGTCGCGTGGGTGTCGTATCCCGGCCGCGAGGACCACCCCACGCACGACAACGCCACCGAGTACCTAGACAGCGGCGGGGACGGCGCTGGCGGCGGCTACGGCGGCATGCTCACGTTCGGACCCGAGGGCGGCTTCGACGCCGCCAAGCGGTTCTGCGAGACCGTCGACCTCGCGTCGTTCGCGGCGAACGTCGGGGACGCGAAGACGCTGGTCATCCACCCCGCCAGCACCACGCACGCACAGCTCTCGGCGGCCGAGCAGCGCGCCGCCGGCGTCGAACCCGACATGGTGCGCGTGTCGGTCGGCATCGAGGACGAACGGGACGTGCTCGCGGACTTCGACGCCGCGCTCGCGGAGGCGCACCGATGACCGTCGCCCGGACCGCCGCGGCCGCGCGACCGGAGGTGGGCGCCTGATGCCGACGACGACGTTCGACCGCTTCGAGTTCGAGTGCGGGCAGACCCTCGCGGACTTCACGGTCGCCTACGAGACGTACGGCGACTTCGACGGGGACAACGCCGTCCTCGTCTGCCACGCGCTCACCGGCAGCCAGCACGTCCGCGGCCGCAGCGACGGCCAGGGACGGGGCTGGTGGCACGACGTCGTCGGCCCCGGGAAGGCCATCGACACGAACGAGTACCACGTGGTCTGCGCGAACGTCCCCGGGTCGTGTTACGGCACGGACGGGCCCGCCAGCGAGGGCCCCGACGGCGAGCCGTACGGCACGGACTTCCCGCCGGTGACGGTCGGCGACTGGACGCGCGTCCAGCGCCGCCTCCTCGACGACCTGGGGGTCGGCCGACTGCACGCCGTCCTCGGCGGGAGCGTCGGCGGCATGAACGCCCTCGACTGGGCGCGCCGCTACCCGGACGACGTGCGGCGCGTCGCCGCCATCGCCGCCGCGCCCCGACTGGACGCCCAGTGCCTCGGGCTGAACGCCGTCGCGCGCCGCGCCATCCGCGGCGACCCGGACTGGCAGGGCGGCGACTACTACGGGGACTCGCCGGCGGACTCCGCCGGCCCCGAGCAGGGACTGGCTCTCGCGCGCCAGCTCGGCCACCTGATGTACCTCTCGAAGGACTCCATGGAGCGGAAGTTCGGCCGCCGCACCGCGGGCCGGGAGGCCGGCGGCGACGCGTTCCCGGTCGACGAGGCGGCGGGGTTTTTCCCGTACCGTGACGTGGAGTCGTACCTCGACTACCAGGCCGAGAAGTTCACCGACCGCTTCGACGCGAACAGCTACCTCTACCTCACCCGGGCGATGGACGACTACGACCTCGCCGAGGGCTACGAGTCCGACGCCGCCGCGGTCGGCGCGTTCGCGGGCGAGGCCCTGCTCGTGTCGTTCACGGGCGACTGGCACTTCACCGTCGAGCAGAGCGAGGGCCTCGCCGCGGCGTTCCGCGAGCGCGACGTCCCCGTCTCCCACCACGTCGTCGACTCCGACCACGGCCACGACGCGTTCCTCGTCGAACCCGAGTCGGTGGGGCCGCCCGTCCGGGACTTCCTCGCGGACGGCGTCGCCGGGCGCGCGGTGACGGACACCGTCGAGCACGACGAGGACCGCCGGACGCAGTACGCGCCCGTCCACAACAGCCTCTTCTCGGGGTAGCCGGTCGGGACCGGCGGCCGCGTCACAGCGACCGGCAGGAACTGCAGGTGCCCACGCGCCTTATCGTCCTGCGTCCCTCCCTGTGCGTATGGCTGACGACTACGGCTTCGACACGAACAGCGTCCACGCGGGCCAGGACGTCGACCCCGCGACGGGGTCGCGCGCGCCGCCCATCTACCAGACGACCTCGTACGTCTTCGAGGACAGCGACGACGCCGCCGCGCAGTTCGGCCTCGAGAAGCCCGGGTACATCTACTCGCGGCTGATGAACCCGACCGTGGAGACCCTCCAGGAGCGCCTCGCGGCCCTCGAGGGCGGCGTCGGCGCGGTCGCCACCGCCTCCGGGATGGCGAGCCTGGACCTCGCGACGTTCCTGCTCGCGAGCGCGGGCGACAACGTCGTGGCGTCCAGCGACCTCTACGGCGGCACGTACACCTACCTCACGCACAGCGTCGAGCGCCGCGGCGTCACGACGCGGTTCGTGGACGCCCTCGACTACGGCGCCTACGAGGACGCCGTCGACGAGGACACCGCGTACGTGCTCGTCGAGACCATCGGCAACCCGAGTCTCACGACGCCGGACCTCGAGCGCCTCGGCGACATCACCGACGAGGCCGGCGTGCCGCTAATCGTGGACAACACGTTCGCGACGCCGTACCTCTGTAACCCCATCGAGCACGGCGCCGACGTCGTCTGGCACTCCACGACGAAGTGGCTCCACGGCGCCGGCACCACCGTCGGCGGCGCGCTCGTCGACGGCGGCACCTTCGACTGGGCGGAACACGCCGACAGGTACCCCGAGATCGGGGCGGAGAACCCCGCCTACCACGGCGTGAACTTCGCCGAGGCGTTCGGCGACGCGGCGTTCACGTACGCCGGCATCGCGCGCGGCCTCCGCGACCTCGGGAACCAGCAGTCGCCGTACGACGCCTGGCAGACCCTCCAGAAGCTCGAGTCGCTGCCGCTGCGCATGGACAAGCACTGCGAGAACGCCCAGCGGGTCGCCGAGTACCTCGCCGACCACGAGGACGTCGCGTGGGTCACGTACCCGGGCCTCGAGGACCACCCCACCCACGACAACGCCAGCGAGTACCTCGACGGTGGGTACGGCGGCATGATCGCGTTCGGCCTCGAGGGCGGCTACGAGGCCGCCAGGCGGACCACGGAGCACACCGTCCTGGCGAGCCTGCTGGCGAACGTCGGGGACGCGAAGACGCTGGTCATCCACCCCGCCAGCACCACGCACCAGCAGCTCACGGCCGAGGAGCAGGCCGCCGCGGGCGTTCGCGACGACATGGTGCGGCTGAGCGTCGGCATCGAGGACCCGGCGGACGTGGTCGCGGACCTCGCGGACGCCATCGAGGCGGCGACCGAGTGAGCGGGCCTACCGGCGGAGCCGGTGGACGAGCGAGCTCCGCTGGCTGTACGTCCGGTAGGCGCCGGCGACGGCGACGGCGGCGAACCCGAGGACCGCCCACGCGCTGGCCCCGACCGCGCTGACGCCGGGGACGCCGGTCTCCGCGGCGGCGACGAGCAGCGCGCCGAGCACCCCGAGCCCGGCGACGAACTCGCCGAACGACAGCCCGTACTTCGGGACGACCTCCATGTAGACGCCCACCTCGGGGGCGTTCTCGGCGGGCCGGACCTCCTTCGTGTTCTCGTCGTAGTCGACGATGCCCAGCGACTCGAGTTTCGGGAGGTGCGTCTGCTGGAGCGAGATGTAGACGCTCTGGCGGACCTTCCGCGGCGGCGGGTCCTCGCCGGCCTCCCGCGCGGCGATGGTCTCCGAGAGGTCGCGCGCGGTCAGCGGGCCGTCGGCGTCGCCGAGCAGTTCGATGACCATGCGGCGCCGGTCGTTCCGGAGGACGTCGTGGATCTCGGCCTCCGGGAGCCGGTCGTCGGTCGCGTGTTCCCCCACCACTGTCCGACCGTAGCCGCGCGCCCCAAATCAACGTTCTCGTTGCGTCCCCGACAGAAAACCGCGCGATGAAACGGTGTTAACGCCCAATTAAGCAAGGGACGGACCCACCTAGGTGCGACCGCCCGGGTCGAGTCCGCTCAGTGTGCCCTGGCCGTTCGACCCGGGAACCCCGCGACCCCACCCGTCGCGGGTTTTTCCGTCACACGCTCCCGACAGCCGGTCGACGAGCGGCGGCCGAGCGACGACCGACGGTAGGACGACGACCGACGATAGACAGCACGACGACCGACGGCGGCGGGGCGGTGCTCGTTCGCGCCGGAGTGGTCGCGGAATTTACCTGTAAGTTTTAACACCGGTGAGGGGAACCGTACGGTCGATGTCAGGTCAAAACGACGACGCCGAGTCGCCGGGCGAACTGCGGACGGACGACCAGCCAGCGGGCCAGCAGCCAGCGGGCCAGCAAGCAGCCGGCCAGCCGGCGGGCGGTCAGCAGGCGGCAGGACGCGCCCAGCCGTCTGTCGGGGACCTCGTGTCGGACCCCGCCACGAGGGCGTACGTGAAGTTCGCCGTCGCGTGCTTCGGACTGGTCGGGGTGGCGGTCGGCCTCGGCGTCGTCTTCGTCGGGTTCGTCGGCGGCAACCCGCTGTCGTCGTCGCTGGTGTCGTCGCTGAACGGGCTGGCCCAGATGTCGGGGGCGAGCGTCGACGTCGGGCCGACGATGGACCAGCTGTACGTCAACCGGCTCGCGTTCCAGGCGATCAACACCGCGCCGGTCGCGGCGGGCGTCCTCGGCGTCGCGACCGGGCTCTACGTCGCCGGCAACCTCGACGGCAGCGACCGCCACTCCTACGTGGCGTCCGCGCTCGGCGGCGGCGTCGGCGCGTTCGTGCTCGTGTTCGTCGTCGGCGCGCTCGCGTCGGTCGCCATCGCCGACATCCCGGTCCCCGAGGAGGCCCTGGAGAGCGCCGGCACGGGGACGTCGAGCGCGGCGCTCTCCCAGGCGGGCATCTCCGCGAGCGACGCGGTCTCCTCGAGCCTGTCGACGATGTACATCGGCGGGACGGAACTCGCGTTCGAGACGCTGGCGTTCAACGCGGCCGCCGTCGGCGTCGGCGTCGCCGTCGTCAGCGTCGGCGCGGCGTACGTCAGCAGGGAACTCGCTCCGACGAACTGAACCGCCGCGGTCGCGGCGCAGTCGGGCGGTCACACACTACTTGTTCGGCTGACAACTGTGGCGAAGCTATAAGTCCCGCAGGTGTCAGTCCATCAGTGATGTCAGGTCAAGACGCGGACACCGGCGTGGAATCGCAGCCGACCACCCAGGCGGCCGGCGCGGCACAGCCAGCGGGGGCGGCCCGGCAGTCGTACGGCGACCTGCTGACGTCGCCGCTCACGAAGCGCTTCGCGAAGTTCAGTGCCGGCGTCAACGGCGGCGTCGCGGTCGGCCTCGGCGTGACGTTCGTCCTGCTGAAGTACCTCGGGAAGCCCGCCGTGACGTCCTCGTCGTCCGGCACCGGCGGCCAGGAGGGGGCCGCCGCGATGGCGGCCACGGAGTTCGCGAACACCAGCGCGCAGTTCGCCATCTACGTGCTCCCGGTGCTCGCGGCGGCGGTCGCGGCCTACGTCGGCCTGTACGCCGCCCGCGAACTCGACGTCGGGGACCGCGAACTGTTCGTCGCGGCCGGCGCGGGCGCCGCGGTCGGCGCGTTCCTGCTGGTCGTCGCGGGCGCGTTCCTCGTCTCCATGGGCTTCGGGACGGCGAGCGTCGAGGGCCAGCAGGTCGTCGGCAAGCCCGGGACGGTCGACCTCGCGAACGTCGCCTTCAACGGCGTGGCGGTCGCCGTCGGCGCGGCCGTGCTGAGCGTCGCGACGGCGTGGACGGACCGCACGCTCGCCTAGTCGAGGACGCCCCGTCCGCGAAGCAGCTCCTCGAGTTCTCCCATCGAGTCGACGACGACGTCGCAGTGCTCGGCGACCCCCGGTTTCGGCTGGAACCCCACGCCGAGGCCCGCCTCGGCGAGCATCGGCGCGTCGTTCGCGCCGTCCCCGACGGCGACCGTGTCCGCGACGTCGACGCCGAAGTCGTCGGCGACGTCGACGAGCGCGTCGTCTTTCGTCCCCTCCACGAGCGGTCCCTCGACGTCGCCCGCGAGCTCGCCGTCGGCCTCCGGCAGGCGGTTCGCGACCACGCGGTCGACGGCGACGTCCGCGGCGTCCAGCGCGGCCTCGACGCCGCGGCCGAAGCCGCCCGTGAGCACGACCACGCACACGCCGTCGTCGGCGAGCGTCCCGAGCAGGTCGCCGGCGCCGTCCCGCAGCCGGACGCCGTCGTAGACCTCGGCGGCGGCCTCGCTGTCGAGGCCGGCGACGAGGGCGGCCCGCTCCCGGAGGCTCTCCGCGTAGGAGAGCTCGCCGCGCATCGCGCGCTCGGTGATGGCGCTGACGTCGTCGCCGACGCCGCGCCGGGCGGCGAGCCGGTCCATCATCTCGGAGTCCGCGAGCGTGCCGTCGAAGTCGAACGCGACCAGCATCACCGCGCCGTAGGCGACGCGCAGGGAAAAGCGTCGCTGCCGTGGCAGACGTTGTAGCCGTCCTCACGCGCGACCGTACCGCTCGCAGACCGCCGCCCGCGTCGCGACCAGCGCGCCGAGGTGGTCGGCGTCGACGCGCCGGAGCTCGCAGTCCGGGAGCCGGTCGGCGGTCCGCTCGGCGGCCGCGAGCGCGACGTTGTCGTCGCGCTCGCCGTGCCACCACCGCACCGGACAGTCCACCGCGAACAGCGCGTCCTCCCAGTCGTCGGCGGACCGCGCGGCCTCCCGGACGACGCCGCTCCGGGACCGCGAGAGCGCCTCCAGGAAGTCCCGCTTCACGGCGGCCGCGACGTCGTCCGGGACGGGGTCGCCGCGGTCGCTGGCGGTGTACTGCGCGGTGACGAACGCCGGGGGGCGGCGGCGCGCGAGCCACGCCTGTCCGCGCAGGAGGCCGCCGAGCAGGCGCGGCGCGCGGGCGGCGAGCGCGCCGAGCAGGCGCAGGGGCGGCGGCGTCTCGTCGCGCTCCGGGCCGGGGACGCCGCCGGCGACGACGTCGACGCCGCGAACGCGCTCGGGGAGGCCCGCAGCGGTGGCGAGCGCGTGCGGCGCGCCGCCGGAGAACGCCGCGACGCCCGCGGACTTGACGCCGGCGTCGTCGAGGACGGCCGCCACCAGCGAGGGCGCGTCGGCGGGCGAGTAGTCGTCCCGGGGGTCGCTGCGGCCGTAGCCGGGTCGGTCGACGGAGAGGACGCGCACGCCGGCGTCGCGTGCCGGGCCGTGGTAGAGGCCGCCGAGCAGCCGCGACCCGGGCGTGCCGTGGAGGACGACCAGCGGTTCGCCCCGGCGGTCGCCGTACTCGGCGTACGCGACGCTCGCGCCGCCGACCGACGTGGTCCGGGGTGGCGACGACCTACCGTCGCACGGCGGTTCCTCGGCGTCGTCGGTGCGTTCACGCGGGCTCGCCGTGGCGCTCATGGTGGACGATTGCCGGCCGCCGGTGGTGTGCCCGTCGCCGCACACATCCGGTGTTTTAAATTGGTGGGCGTGGTGTCTCGGCGCGTGAACCGCGTCACCTTCGAGGCCGCGTACCCGCCGGAGTACACGCACCCGGTCCACGCCGCGGTCGTCGAGCGCGACGCGCTCTCGCGGGTGTCCGTGCTGACGTGGGGGCCGGTCGGGAGCGCGACGACGCTGACGGTCTTCGACGCCGGCGAGGACGTCGTCCGCGACGTGCTGGCCGGCGTGGACGCCGTCGCGGACTGGAGTCTCGTCGCCGACCCCGACGGCACCTTCGCGTTCACGCGCCAGACCGAGTACGGGTTCGCGGCCCCGCTGTTGGACCTGGTCGCGGCCGCGGACGCCGCGTTCCTGCCGCCGCTGACGTTCCGCGCGGACCGCACCGCGCGCTTCGAGGCCGTGGGTGACTCCGCGGCGCTCGCGGCGTTCCACGAGGACCTCTCGGCCGTCCTGGACGCGCGCGTCGCGTCCGTCCGCGACTTCGAGCACGGCGACGCGCCGGCGGCGCTGACCGGCCGGCAGCGCGAGGCGCTCGCCGCGGCCCTGGACTGCGGCTACTACGACGTGCCGCGCACGGGGTCCGTCGCCGACGTCGCGGCTGCGCTGGACTGCGCGACCAGCACCGCCGGCGAACTGCTGCGGAAGGCGGAGGCGGCAGTCGTCCGCGACGCCGTGGGTGGTCGCTGACGCCGTGGGTGGTCGTCCGTGACGCCGGGGTCGCGTGGCGCCGAGCACGCTCGCGCGAGGCGGGTGCGGCAAGCGCCGCCGATTGCACGCGCGGGCGTGGACAGTCCCGCCGCGAACCGCGCCCCGAATCCCACGAACGTGCACATCGTACGCCGAGCTGACAGTCGACAATTCATGCACGTGCGGAAACGCTTATCCGCGGCGGCCCCCGACCCCTGTTGCATGAAGGTACTCGTGACGGACCCCATCGCGGACGCCGGCCTCGACCGACTCCGCGAGGCGGGCCACGACGTGGAGACGGCCTACGACGCCGAGGGCGACGACCTCCTCGACGCCGTCGGCGACGCGCACGCGCTCGTCGTGCGCTCGGGCACCGAGGTCACCGAGGCCGTCTTCGAGGCGGCGCCCGACCTCGTCATCGTCGGCCGCGCCGGCATCGGCGTCGACAACATCGACATCGACGCCGCCACCGAACACGGCGTCGTCGTCGCCAACGCCCCCGAGGGGAACGTCCGCGCCGCCGCCGAACACACCGTCGCGATGGCGTTCGCCGCCGCGCGCTCCATCCCCCAGGCCCACGCCCGCCTCCGGGACGGCGAGTGGGCGAAAGGCGAGTTCCTCGGCACGGAACTCAACGGGAAGACCCTCGGCGTCGTCGGCCTCGGCCGCGTCGGCCAGGAGGTCGCGAAGCGCCTCGGCGGCCTCGGCATGGACCTCGTCGCCTACGACCCCTACATCGGCGAGGAGCGCGCCGACCAGCTCGGCGCCGAACTCGTCGAGTTCGACGAGTGCGTCGCCCGCGCGGACTTCCTCACGGTCCACGTCCCCCTCACGGACGAGACGGAGGGCCTGATCAGCGAGGACGAACTCGCCCAGCTCGAGGGCGGCTACGTCGTGAACGTCGCGCGCGGCGGCGTCGTCGACGAGGACGCGCTCGCCGAGGCCGTCGCGGACGGCGTGCTCGCCGGCGCCGCCCTCGACGTGTTCGCCGAGGAACCGCTCCCCCGTGACTCGCCGCTGCTCGACGTCGAGGACGTCGTCCTCACGCCGCACCTCGGCGCGTCCACGCAGGCCGCCCAGGAGCACGTCGCCACCACCACCGCCGACCAGGTCGTCGCCGCGCTGCGCGAGGAGCCCGTCCTGAACGCCCTGAACGCGCCGAGCGTCGACGAGTCCGCGTTCGGCCGCATCGAGCCGTACATCGACCTCGCGGAGACCGCCGGCAAGGTCGCCGCCCAGCTGTTCGACGGCCGCATCGAGCGCGTCGAGGTCAGCTACGAGGGCGACATCGCCGATGAGGACCTCGAACTCGTCACCGCGAGCGCCCAGAAGGGCGTCTTCGAGCCCCTCGAGTGGCAGGTCAACGCCGTCAACGCCCCCCGGGTCGCCGCGGAGCGCGGCATCGACGTCACCGAGTCGAAGTCCCGGCAGAGCGAGGACTTCCAGAGCCTCGTCTCGGTCACCGTCGGCGACGGCGAGGGGGAACTCACCGTCTCCGGAACGCTGTTCGCGGGCGACGACCCCCGGCTCGTGAAGATCGACGGCTACCGCGTCGACGCCGTCCCGCACGGCCACATGCTCGCCGCGCGCAACCGCGACGAGCCCGGCGTCATCGGCTTCATCGGCACCGTGCTCGGCGACAACGACGTCAACATCGCGGGGATGTTCAACGCCCGCGAGACCATCGGCGGCGAGGCGCTCACCGTCTACAACCTCGACTCGCCGGTGCCAGCGGGCGTCGTCGAGGAACTGCTCGCCGACGACCGCATCATCGACGCGAAGGCCATCGAGCTGAACGGCGAGTGAACCGCCGGCGGCCCGGTCGGAACCCGTCCGTCCTGGGGTGGAGCGGTCGAACGTCCGTCCTGGGGTGGCGCGGTCGAACGTCCGTCCCGGGCTAGATACGCTCCCCCTGGCGGCACGCGCGTGGACGCGGAGACGGCAGCTCGACGCGACGCGCGCGACCCTAGTTCTCGTAGACGGTCACGGCGCCGACGTCCACCTGCTCGGAGAGGACGTACGCGCCGGCCACGACGGCCACGACGCCGACTGCGAGCGCCGCCCACACCGGGGTCCCGTAGCCCGCCGCGAGGAACAGCAGCGTCGCGACGCTGCCGGCGAGGACGGCGTACGGGATCTGGGTGTTCACGTGGTCGACGTGGTCGCTCGCCGCGAACATGCTCGAGAGGACGGTCGTGTCCGAGATGGGCGAGCAGTGGTCGCCGAACAGCGAGCCGGTGAGGATGGCGCCGACGGCCGCCGGGAGCGGGCCGCCGATCTCGACGGCGAGCGGGACGGCGACCGGGAAGATGATTGACATCGTCCCCCAGGACGTGCCGATGGCGAACGAGATGAGCGCCGCGCTCACGAAGATGACCGCCGGCAGGAGCTCGGGCGTGACGAGCCCCTCCGTGATGCTGACGACGTACGGGCCGACGCCGAGCTGCTGGCTGACCGCGCCGATGGTCCACGCCATCGACAGCACGGCGACGGGGAACATCACCATCTTGAACCCCTCGAAGATGGAGTCGCTGACGTCCTCGAGTTCGACGCGCGCGTGCCCGACGAGGATGGCGAGGATGGTCGCCGCGCTCGCGAACGCCGCCCAGAGGATGGCGTTCGCGGTGTTGGCCTCGCTGAGCGCGTCGACGACGCCCCGGCCGCCGAAGAAGCCCCCGGAGTACAGCAACGAGAACCCGGTCATCCCGACCATCACGAGGATGGGCGCGGCGAAGTACCACCACTCGCCCTCGACGTGGTCGGGCGTGTCGATGTCGTCCTCCTGGGTCTCGATGAGCGGCGTCGCGTCGTCGCGGACGAGCTTCCCCTCCTCGCGGGCGCGGCGTTCGGCCTCCTTCATCGGCCCGAAGTCGAGGTCGCCGAGGACGACGACGAACACGAGCGCCATCGCGAGCAGGCTGTAGAACCGGAACGGGATGGACTGCAGGAACAACACGAACGGGTCGACGCCAGCGCCCGCGTTCTGCAACTGGGTGCGGATGAGGCCGACCTCGAACCCGAGCCACGTCGAGACGACGGCGACCGACGCGGTCGGCGCGGTCGTGGAGTCGAGGATGTACGCGAGCTTCTCCCGGGAGATGTCGTAGCGGTCGGTGATCGGCCGCATCACCGACCCCGTGATCATCGTGGAGGCGTAGGAGTCGACGAAGATGAGCATCCCGAGGACGCCGGTGCCGAGCTCGGCCTGCTTGCGCGTCTTCACTCGCCGGGTGATGCGGTTCGCGAGGGCGTTCATGCCGCCGGAGAGGAACACCATCCCGAGCATCGCGCCGATGAGGAACGTGAACAACAGCAGCCTGACGTTGAACGGCTCGGTGACCTGGACCGCCAGGAGGTCGAGGCTCTTCGCGGCGCCCGCGATTGGGTTCCAGCCGACGAGGACGGTCGCGCCGATCCAGATGCCCGCGAACAGCGAGAGCAACACCTGCCGCGACCACAGCGTGAGGGCGATGGCGAGCAGCGCCGGGGCCAGACTGATCGCGCCGTACGTCTCTGCGGTGGCCATGACGTCCCGAACGCAGGATTGTCGGACGGAAAAATGGCGTTGGCGGAACCATGTTCAGAGCACCCGACACGACGGTAGTGGCGGCGAGGCGGCTCCGACGCGCCCCGAGTCGGGCGAGCAATTTTGCCGGCGGCGGCCGTCTCTCCGGCGTGCCAACCGTCACCGACACCTACATCGAGAACCGGGTGCGCGTCCAGCCCAACGACACGAACAACTACGCGTCCGCCCACGGGGGCAACGTCGTGAAGTGGATGGACGAGGTCGGCGCGATGTCGGCGATGCGGCTCGCCGGCGAGACGTGCGTCACCGCGCGCATCGACGGCCTGGACTTCGAGCGCCCCATCCCCCAGGGCGACACGTGCGTCATCGAGTCGTACGCGTACGCCGCCGGCCGGACGAGCGTGCGCGTCCGACTGCGGGCGTTCCGCGAGGAGCCCCGCACCGGCGAGCGCGAGCAGACGACGACCTCGCAGTTCGTGTTCGTCGCCGTCGACGAGGACATGCACCCGACGACGATTCCCTCCCTGGACGTCGAGACCGAGCGCGACCGGCGCCTCCGCGACGAGGCGCTCGACGCGGAGGCCTGAGCCGCCCTGGTGGCGTGTGCTGCGCTGGGCGTGTCCGCCACGCCTGTGGCGTGTGCTGCGCTGGTCGCGTCCGCCGCGTGGGTCGCGCCGCGACGACCACGGCGCTGCGCTCGCCGGGGCTACAGCGCGTCCAGGACGCCGTCGGCGTCCGCCGGGACCGGCGTCGGCTCGCCGCCCGCGTCGGCGGCGGCGTCGGGGTCTTTGAGGAGGTGGCCGGTCGTCAGGCAGACGACGCGCTCGTCGGCGCCGACCGCGCCGCGCTCGCGGAGCTCGAGCAGGCCGGCGACGCTCGCCGCGGACGCCGGTTCGACGCCGACGCCGTCCTCGGCGAGCGTGCGCTGGGCGGCCGTGATCTGGTCGTCGGAGACCGCGACCGCGG
Organism: Halobacterium yunchengense; assembly: GCF_037031165.1. Lineage (NCBI taxonomy): Archaea > Methanobacteriati > Methanobacteriota > Halobacteria > Halobacteriales > Halobacteriaceae > Halobacterium > Halobacterium yunchengense. Next base: position 959,265 of record NZ_JAYEZL010000001.1, read on the forward strand.
TGCCGCCGGTCTCGTAGATGCCCGGCAGGGCCTTCGGCGCGTTCACGGGGTTGCCGATGCGGATGGCGGTCGCCTTCGTCTCCACGTCGTCCCAGCGCTCGACGTGGTCGCGGCCCGCCTCCACGGCCTCCACCAGCGGCGCCGCGCCCGCGGCCTGGACGCCCGTCAGCTTCGGCACCTCGGTCTCGTCCATCGCGCCGGCCGCGACGAGCTCGCGGAAGCACTTGTACAGCGCCGCCGTGTTCCCCGCGTTCCCCACCGGGAGGACGACGCGGTCCGGCCACTCGCCGGTCGCCGCCAGCGACTGCTCGAGGACCTCGAGCCCGATGGTCTTCTGGCCCTCGAGGCGGAACGGGTTCAGGGAGTTCAGGAGGTACGCCTCGCCGCGGTCCGCGAGCTCCGCGACGACGTCCAGGCAGTCGTCGAAGTTCCCGTCCACCTCGCAGATGCGCGCGCCGTGCAGCGCCGCCTGTGCGACCTTCCCCGCCGCGACCTTCCCCGCGGGGAGGAGGACGAGGACGGGCGTGTCCGCTCGCGCGCCGTACGCCGCCAGTGCCGCCGACGTGTTCCCCGTGGAGGCGCACGCCAGCCGGTCGACGCCCAGCCGGTCGGCGACCTTCACGCCGACGGTCATCCCGCGGTCCTTGAAGCTCCCCGTCGGGTTCGCGCCCTCGTGTTTCACGCGGACGTCCGCGACGTCCGCCGCGGCGGCGACGTCCGGCACCTCGTACAGCGGCGTGTCCCCCTCGCGGATGGAGACGCCCTCGTCGAACGGCAGCGCCGCCGCGTACCGCCAGACGCCGCTGCCGTCGAAGTCGTCGAACGTGGGGTAGTCGGCGTACCGCGCCTCGAGGAGGCCGTCGCAGTCCGGACACCGGTACACCACGTCGTCGAACGGCGCGACGGTCGCGCCGCACTCCACGCACGCCAGCCAGACGCCGTCGTCGGCGACGGCCGGCGGTTCGCCGCCCAGCGAGAGGTCGCTCATGTCCCCCACTCCGTGGCGGACACACAAATACCGGCCGGGTGCTGCGTGTTTTGCCGGCCCGGCGGCGGGCGCCGCGACGGCCGCGGGGACCCGCGACCTCGCGCGCACGACCGCGCTCGGTCTCGGCTACGGCGTGGTGCTGTGGGCGGTGCTCGCGGTGCTCGTGATGCCGGTGTGGCTGCAGGCGGTCGGCTTCGGCGGCGCGCCGAGCGTCCCGACCGTCAGCGTGCCGAGCCTCGTCGGCCACGTCGTCTACGGCGCGGTCACCGGCGTCGTGTACGCCGCCCTCGACTGACGACACGGCCCTCCCGACCGACGGCCTCGACTCGCTCGACGCCGACTCGCTCGACGCCGACTCGCTCGACGCCGCCGGAGTCCGGGGTCAGCCGAGCAGGTGGACGAGCAGCGCCTTCTGTGCGTGCAGGCGGTTCTCGGCCTGCTGCCAGACCGCGGACTGGGGGCCGTCGATGACGTCTGCGGGTACCTCCTCGCCGCGGTTCGCGGGCAGGCAGTGCATGAACGCCGCGTCCCCGAGCAGGTCCGCGTCGACCTGGAACCCCTCGAAGGCGGCGAGGCGCTCGTCGCGCTCGGCCTCCTGGCCCATGCTCACCCAGACGTCCGTGTAGACGACGTCCGCGCCGTCGGCGGCCGCGCCGGGGTCGCTCGTCACCGACACGCTCCCGCCCGACGCCGAGGCGTGGCCGCTCGCGCGGTCGAGGACGTCCTCGCTCAGGCCGTAGCCGTCCGGCGTCGCGACGCGCACGTCGTAGCCGAGCATCGCGGCCCCGACGGCGAACGAGGCGGCGACGTTGTTGCCGTCGCCGACCCACGCCACCGTCCCCGAGTCGCCGACTTCCTCGCGGAGCGTCAGGAGGTCCGCCAGCCCCTGGCAGGGGTGGGCGTCGTCCGTGAGGCCGTTCACGACCGGGACGCCGGCGTTCGCGGCGAGCGTCTCCAGGTCGCCGTGGCTGAACACGCGGGCCATCACCGCGTCCGCGTACAGGCCCAGCGCGGCCGCCGTGTCCGAGAGGGGCTCGCCGCGGTCTAACTGGACGTCGTCCTCGCCGAGGAACGCCGCGTGGCCGCCGAGCTGGGTCGCGCCGACTTCGAAGCTGACGCGCGTCCGCGTCGACGGCTTCTCGAACAGCATCGCGAGCGTCCGGCCGGGCAGCGCCTCGTGGGGGATGCCGTCGGCTTGCGCGCGCTTCAGCGCCGCCGCGTCCTCGAGGACGGCGGCGAGGTCGTCGGTCGTAAGGTCGTCGATTGTCAGGAAGTGCATGTTCGGGTGGTCAACGGCCGCAGAGGCGGTCTGCGGCGGTGGTGAGTACCTCGACGCCGCGGTCGAACGCGGCGAGGTCGATGCGTTCGTCGGGCGCGTGGTCCAGCGACGAGTCGCCGGGCCCGTACGTCGCGACGGGGCAGTCCCACGCGTCCGCGTAGACGTTCGCGTCGCTCGTGCCGGTCTTCCGGAGGTGCGTGGGGTCGCCGCCCGCACCGCGGATGCCCGCGCGGAGCGCGCCCGCGACCGGCGTGCGCGGACTCGCCATCGCGGGCGGAATCGACTCCGTCCACGCGAGCTCGCCGTGCGTGGTGCAGTCGGCGACGGTCGCCTGCACGTCGCCGGCGGTCGTCCCTGGCGGCAGGCGGAACTGGACGTCGACGGCGGCCTCGACGCGCTCGCCGTCGGCCGCGAGGCCGCCGTCGAACGAGACGGGCTTCACCGTCACCGATTCGAACACCGGCGCGTCCGCGGCGCCGCCGTCGCCGGTCGGTTTCGCGTCGAAGGCGGCCTGCACGCGCTCGACCCACGCGGTCGCGTGCTGGACGGCGTTCGGTTCGGGGCGCGAGGAGTGGCCGCTCTCGGTGGCGACGGTGTACGTCCCGGCGAGCATGCCGCGGTAGCCGAGCGCGACCGCGTCCCAGCCCGAGGGCTCGCCGTTCACGACGGCCTCGGGCTGTTCGCGGTCCGCCACGAGGTGGCGCGCGCCCTTCGAGGTGGTCTCCTCCTCGACGACGCCCGCGAACGACGCGCCCGTCGCCACGCTGGCGGCGGCCATCGCGGCGAGCGGCCCCTTCGCGTCGACGCTCCCGCGCCCCCAGAGTTCGCCGTCTTCCTCGCGCACGTCGATGTGGCCGGGGACGGTGTCGACGTGACTCGTCAGGAGGACGCCGTCGTCGGCGGGCGCGCGGACGTTGCCGGCGTCGTCGGTCCACGCGGTGCGGCCGCTGGCCTCGAAGTAGTCGACGAGCACGCTCGCAGCTTCGGCCTCTCCACCGGAAACGGAGGGGGTGGCGACGAGGTCGCGGAGGAGGTCCCGGGGCGTCATAGCACGTCGTCGAGCGCGGCGACCACGCGGTCGGCGTGGCGCTCGTCGACGGTCAGCGGCGGCAACAGCCGCACGACGGTGCGTCCCGCGGGGAGCGCGAGAATCTCGTGCTCGAGGGCGAGCGCCCTGAGCGCGCGGTTCGCCCCCCGTTTCACCTCGACGCCGACCATGAGTCCCTCGCCGCGCACGTCGCGGACGTCCAGCGCCGACAGCCCGGCCCGGAGGTAGTCACCCACGTCCGCGGCGTTCGCCGCGAGCCCCTCGTCCTCGAGGACGTCCAGCGTCGCGAGCGCCGCCGCGCACGGCACCGGGCCGCCCGAGAACGTCGACCCGTGGTCGCCGGCGTCCTCGGCGATCCAGTCCGCGACCAGCGTCGCGCCGACGGGGAGCCCGCTGCCCAGCCCCTTCGCGACCGTGAGCGCGTCGGGTTCGACGCCCGCCTGCTCGCACGCCCACAGCGACCCCGTGCGGCCGAGCCCGGTCTGGATCTCGTCGAACACGAGCGCCGCGCCCGCGTCGTCGCAGGCGTCGCGGGCGGCCTGCAGGTAGCCCTCGGGCGCCGGGTTCACGCCGCCCTCGCCCTGGACCGGCTCGAGGAGCACGGCCGCCGTCTCCTCGTCGACGGCCTCGGCGAGCGCGTCGGCGTCCCCGTAGTCCACGAACTCGACGTTCCCGGGGACGGCGAACCCCTCGCGGTACTGCTGTTTCCACGTCGCCGCGAGCGCGCCGAGCGTGCGGCCGTGGAACGCGCGCTTGGCCGCGACGACCGTCTCGCGGCCGGTGGCGTGGCGCGCGAACTTCAGCGCCGCCTCGTTGGCCTCCGTCCCCGAGTTGCACAGCCAGACGTTCTCGACGCCGCCGGGCGCCAGGTCCGCGAGGCGGTCGTACAGCGCCGTCCGCGTCTCGGTGGGGTACGACCCCTGGACGAACAGCAGGTCGCTCGCCTGCGACTCGACGGCGTCGACGACCGCGGGGTGGCAGTGGCCGACCGGCGCGCAGGCGTACGACGCCCCCGCGTCCAGGTACTCGGTGCCGGACTCGTCGTAGACGTGGACGCCGTCGCCGGACGCGACCTGGATGGGCTTCTCGCCGAACACGAACCCGCTCACCGCGACCACCCCTCACCGTGCGACCCCGACGACACTGCCGTGTCGCCGGTCATGCCGCCTCACCGTTGCCGTTCGCGTCGTCGGCGAGCGCGTCCGGGCTGAAGCGCGTGCCGGCGCCGCCGAGCGCGCGCACGACGGGGTCGCGGCTGTTCGCGTCCGCCACGACGACCTCCTCGGCGCCGTCCTCGAGGGCCTCCGTCGCCGCCAGCACCTTCTTCGTCATGAACCCCTCCGCGGCGTCTCTCGCGCCGTCGAGGTCGCTGGGCGTCAGCACCTCCTCGATGAGCGAGTCCGGGTCGTCGGGGTCCGCGTAGACGCCCTCGACGTCCGTCAGGACGACCAGCGTCGCGTCGAGCGCGCCCGCGATGGCGGCCGCCGCGCGGTCCGCGTCCGCGTTCACCGGCACGAGGTCGCCGCCGTCCTCGCCGAGCATCGGCACCGAGACGACCGGCACGTAGCCCGCGTCCAGTTGGGCCTCCAGGAGGTCGGCGTTCACCGAGTCGATGCGACCCGAGTGCTCGCCGCGCTTGATCTTCCGCTTGCCGTCCTCGACGACGCGCACCGCGGACTTCCGCGGGCCCGACAGCAGCTGGCCGTCGACGCCGTTCAGGCCGACGGCCGGTACGCCCGCGTTCTCGAACGCCGCGACGAGGTCGGTGTTCACCTTCCCCATCGCCATCTCGAAGACGTCCATCGTCTCCCGGTCGGTGAACCGCCCCGTCACGCCCGACGGCGACTCGACGTACTCCGGCTCCCTCCCGACCGCTTCGAGCGCGTCGTCCACCGCGGTGGAGCCGCCGTGGACGACCACGACGTCCTCGTCGTTCACCGTGAGGTGTGCGACGTCCGTGACCGCGCCCGCCGGGTCGACGGCGCGCGCGCCGCCGATCTTCACGACGACGGTCACGCCGACCACCCTCCGGGAACGCCGGTCATGGACTCCCCACCGGGTGCAGCCCCAGCATGTCAAGTCCCGCCGTCTCCTCGAAGCCGAGCGCGACGTTCGCGGCGTGGACGGCCTGTCCCGCCGAGCCCTTCGTCACGTTGTCGATGGCCGAGAACGCGACGACGCGCTCGTTGCCGGGGTCGACCTCGAAGCCGACCTCCGCGGCGTTCGTGCCGGCGACGGCCTTCGGTTCGGGGTAGCGGTAGACGCCGCTGCCGCCCGCGACCGTCTCGACGAACGGCTCGTCGTCGTACGTCTCGCGGAACGCCGTCCAGAGGTCGCCCGTGGTGGCCGGCTCGTCGGGGAACAGGTGGACGGTGGCGCTCGCGCCGCGCACCATGTCGACGGCGTGCGCCGTGAACGACACGGAGACGCCGAGCTCCTGTTCGATCTCGGCCTCGTGGCGGTGGCCAGTGGGCGCGTACGGCCGCACGACGCCCGAGCGCTCCGCGTGGCTCGACGCCGCGCCGCCGCCCGCGCCGCCCTCCGAGGAGCCGACCTTCACGTCGACGACGACGTCCGCGCCGTCGAGCAGGCCGGCCTCGTGGAAGGGGAGCAGGCCGAGGATGGTGGCGGTGGCGTTGCAGCCGCCGCCCGCGATCAGGTCGGCGCCGGGCAGGTCCTCCCGGGAGAGCTCGGGGAGCGCGTAGACGGCGTCCTCGAGGTGCTCGGGCGCGGCGTGGCCGTCGTACCAGTCGTCGTACTGCGCCTCGGTGTCGAGGCGGAAGTCCGCGCTCAGGTCGACGACGGTGTCCGCGGCGTCCCGCCACTCGTCGACGTGCTCCATGGCGACGCCGTGGGGCGCCGCCGCGAACAGCACGTCCACCGACTCGAGGTCGGTGGGCTCGGAGAACCGGAGGTCGAGGCCGCGGAGGTTCGGGTGGACGCTCCCGACGGTCCGGTTCGCGTACTCGCGGCTGGTCGCCTGCGCCACCGCGAAGTCGGGGTGGCCGGCGAGCAGGCGCAGCAGTTCGCCGCCGGCGAACCCGCTGGCGCCCACGACGGACGCCGTCGCTGTCGCCGCGTCCGCGGCGTCGGTGGCATCGGTGGCCGCCATCACGCCGGCACCTCCAGTTGGGTGTCCGCCTTCTCCTCCAGCCAGTCCGCCACGGCGGCCGGGACGTCCACCTCGCTGACCTCGTTCAGCGCCTTGAACTCGACGGTGTGGTTGACCTCGTGGACGGTATAGCTGTCGCCCGTCTCCATCAGGTCCACGCCCAGGAGGCCGCCGCCGACCGCGTCGCTGGCCTCCGCCACCAGCTGTTCGACCTCGCCGTCGACCTCGAAGGGCGCGGTGTCGGCGCCCCTCGCGGCGTTGGTCAGCCAGTGGTCGCCGGAGCGCGTCATCGCGGCGATGGGTTCGCCGTCGGCCGCGAGCACGCGGATGTCCCGTCCCGGCTTCGCGACGAAGTCCTGGACGTAGAACACCTTGTGCTCGTAGTGGCCCAGCGTCGCCTTGTGCTCGAGGACGGCCTCCGCGGCGTTCCGCGAGTCCAGTTTCGCCATCAGGCGGCCCCACGACCCGACGACGGGCTTCAGCACGCAGGGGTAGCCGTAGTCTTCGACGGCCTCGAGCGCGCTCTCCGTCGTGAACGCCACCGTGGTGTCCGGCGTGGGGACGCCCCCCTCGGCGAGGGCGAGGCTGGTCCGGACCTTGTCCGCGCAGACGGCCGCGGTCTCGGGGCTGTTGACGACGGGGACGCCGTAGTGCCGGCAGAACTCCGTGGCGTACTTGCTGCGGCTGGTCGCCAGACAGCGGTCCACCACGAGGTCGCAGTCCGCGACGGCGGCGTCCGAGCCGTCGAGGCCGAACCCGTGCTCGCGGACGTCGATCTTCTCGACGTCGTGGCCGCGCTCCCGGAGCTCGGTCAACAGGAGCTTCTCGTCCTGGCGGATCCGGGAGTACAGGATGCCGACGTGCACGCTACTCCCCCCAGTCCTCGGCGAGGTCGGGCGCCTCCTCGAGGACCGGCGGGTCGACGTCGACGACTTCCAGTTCGGTGCCACAGGTGCCGCAGTCGACGATCTCGCCGACTTCGAGGTCGTCGTGCAGGGCCAGGTCGGCTCCGCACTCGGGACATGTGCTCATAGCAGTCCCTCCTTCGACCGCATCACACTTAAGCTAATCGGACTTGTCAGACGAACAAAATAAACTACAGTAGCGACTGGTAGCGCGAGAAGCGCGAAAACGAGCGTTCCGCCGAGACCGTATCCACTGATGGATTGTTGTCTATTTGCCCCGGACGGGGCGGTCGTCGCGGTCGCAGCGGCCCGGCGACGCCGACCGGCACCGCGACGGCGTCAGTCATACGACGCCACCTCCGCGGCGAGCGCGTCCCTCGCCTCGGCGAGCGCCGCCTCGCGCTCCGCGACGGCCGCCTCGTCGTCCTCCAGGCCGGCCCGGACGCCCTCGAGTGCGTCGCCGACCGCGCTCGGCGCCGGCCCGCCCGCGGAGTCGCGCTGCGCGACGCTCTCCACGGGGTCGAGTGCGGCCGCCACGACCGCTGGGTCAGCGAGGTCCGCCAGCTGCTCGCCGGTCGCCTCGCGCGCCGCCGCGTCGACGGCGTCCAGGTCCGCGCCGCGCTCCGCTGCCAGCGCGACGATCTCGTGCGCCTCGCGGAACGGCAGCCCCGCCGCCGCGAGCGCGTCCGCGACGCCGGTCGCCGTCGAGAACCCCTCGCCCGCGGCGGCCTCGAGGGCCTCGGCGGGCCAGTCGGCGGTCGCCACCGCGCCCGCCGCGACGTCGACCGCCTCGGTGACGGCGTCGACGGCGGTCCACGCGTGCCCGGTGGCGTTCTGGAGGTCGCGGTTGTACGCGCGCGGCAGCCCCTTCAGCGTCGTCGCCAGCCCCTGGTAGGCGCCGAGCGCGTCGCCCGCCGTCGAGCGCACCAGCTCCAGCGTGTCCGGGTTCTTCTTCTGGGGCATGATCGACGACGTCGACGCGTAGTCGTCGTCGAGGGCCACGAACCCGCGGTTCGCGAAGAACACCACGTCCTCCGCCAGCCCCGAGACCGTGACCGCGACCGACGCGAGCGCGGCGACCGCCTCCAGCAGGAAGTCGCGGCTCGCCGACGCGTCCATCGCGTTCGTCACGACGCCGTCGAACCCCAGGAGGTCGGCCGTGCGCTCGCGGTCCACGTCGAAGGTCGTCCCCGCGAACGCCGCCGCGCCGAGCGGCGAACGGTTCGCGCGGTCGTACGCGTCCAGCAGGCGCCCCGCGTCCCGCGCCAGCGCGCCCTCGTAGGAGAGCGCCCAGTGCGCGACCGTGGTCGGCTGGGCGGGCTGGAGGTGCGTGAACCCGGGCATCACCGTCTCCGCCTCGGCCCCGGCGACGTCCGCGAGCGCCTCGCGGAACGCCAGCACGGACTCCAGCGCGCCCAGCAGGTCCTCGCGCAGGCGGACCCGGATGCAGGTCGCGACCTCGTCGTTGCGCGAGCGCGCCGTGTGCATCTTCCCGCCGACGCGCCCGACGCGCTCGACGACCGCGGTCTCGACGGCCTCGTGGACGTCCTCGCCGTCCGGCAGCGCGTCGAACCCGGCGGCTTCCACGTCCGCGAGCGCGCCGAGAATCGCCGCCGCGTCGTCCTCACTGACGACGCCCTGCTCGGCGAGCATCACGACGTGCGCGCGGTCGACCGCGAGGTCCGCCGCGAAGATGCGGTCGTCGTCGTCCATCGAGGAGAGGAACGACCGCGCGGGGCCGCCGCTGAAGCGGTCGCGGCGAACCACCGTGCCGTCGCCCTCTCCGCCGCTCATTCGTCGCTGTCCTCGTCGCCGGACGGCAGTCCGTCGTCCGCCTCGCTGCCGCCGTCCGCGGCGAGCTCGGGCTTCGACGCGTTCGCGAGGCGGCTCTGGAAGCCGTGGTACTTCGCGACGCCGGTCGCGTCGGCCTGCTCGATGCCGTTGACCGTCTCCGTGTCGAAGGAGGCGGCGTCCGCGGAGTACACCGCGTACTCGCTCTCGCGGGCGACCGGGCGCGCCTGCCCGCCCTCGAACTTCACGGTCACCGTGCCGGTGACCTTCTGCTGGGTCGCCCCGAGGTAGCCCTCCAGGGCGTCCATCAGCGGGTGGTCGACGAGGCCCTCGTAGGCCTTCTCCGACCACTGCTGGCTGATCTGCTCGCCGAACTCGCGCTCCTCGGTCGTCAGGACGAGCTGTTCGAGCGCCTCGTGGGCCGTCAGCAGCGTCGTCGCCGCCGGGTGCTCGTAGTTCTCGCGGACCTTCAGGCCGAGCATGCGGTCTTCCATCATGTCCGTGCGGCCCACGCCGTAGCTCCCGGCGAGGTCGTTCAGGTACTCGACGAGCGGCACCGGCTCCATGGCGTCGCCGTCGACGGCGACCGGCACGCCCGCCTCGAACTCGATGGTGACCGTCTCGGTCTCGCTACCGGGCGCGTCCGTCCAGTCGTAGATGTCCGCCGGCGGCTCGTAGCCCGGGTCCTCGAGCTGGCCGCCCTCGACGCTGCGGCTCCAGAGGTTCGTGTCGATGCTCCACTCGCCGTCGTTGCCCGCCTCCACCGGCAGGCCCTTCTCGGCGGCGTACTCGATCTCCCACTCGCGGGTCAGCCCGAGCTCGCGCACCGGCGCGACCACCTCGAGGTCGCTGGCCCGCCAGACCGCCTCGAAGCGCAGCTGGTCGTTGCCCTTCCCCGTGCAGCCGTGCGCGAGCGCCGTACAGCCCTGCTGCTCGGCGACGTCCAGGATGGCCCCGGCGATGACCGGGCGCGCGAGCGCCGTCCCTAGGGGGTAGCCCTGGTAGCTCGCGTTCGCCTGCACGGCGTCGAAGCAGCGGTCGGCGAAGTCGGCTTTCGCGTCGACGACGTGGTGCTCGACGCCGAGCGCGTCGGCGGTCTCGCGGGCCTCCGCGAACTCCGCGTCCGGCTGGCCGACGTCGACCGTGACGCCGATCACGTCGTCGTAGCCGTACTCCTCTTTCAGCAGCGGTACGCAGACTGTCGTGTCGAGCCCGCCCGAGAAGGCGAGCGCGACGGTTCCTCCCGTCATGTACTGTGTGTGTCTCGTGTGTGTGCCGCGACGTTCGAACGCTGGTGCAACCGACCGGAATCGAAGGATGAGGCTAGTGAGGGGTCAGAACGACCCCGGTCGTCGCGGCACGCGACGGGAGCCGGTCCAGCGGCTCGCGGCGGGCGAGCGCGCTGTGGTGACCGGCGACTGCATCGTTACCACCCACAACTGCCTCCGCGGATTTAAGCGTTGCTGCTCGACGGCCGACTTGCCGCGGCTCGCCGCCGCTCCCACGGGTCGCGGTGGCACGCGACGCGGCACCGGACGTGCCGCGGTGGTACGCGACACGGCACCCCAACGGCGGGTCGCGGTGGCACGTGACGCGGCACCGGACGTGCCGCGGTGGACACGCGACGCGCTCGCTCGCCGACGCCCCGAACTCGTCGCTCGCGCGGCCTGAACGCTTTTCCCGGTAGTTCGCCAACTCGCGGCCATGACCCGCGCTCGCGGCGCACTCGAAGTGGAGGACCTCCTGAAGATCATCCTCGTGCTCGTGGTGGTCTGGCTCGTCCTCGAGGTCGTCGGCGCCATCGTGGACACGCTCGCCGGCGTCCTCGGGCTCGCCCAGCCGGTCGTCGCGGTCGTCATCCTCGTGTTGCTCGTGCTGTGGCTGCTCGACGAGATCTAACGTCAGCGCTTTCACCGTCCGGCCCCCAGTTGCCGGTGTGTACAGCGTCAACGCCCCGGTGCCGGACGCCGTCAACGAGGTCGCCGCCGACCTCCAGCCGGCGCTGACGGGGTTCCGGCGCGTCCGCGAGTGGCGCGAGCGCACGCTCCTCGTCAAACGCGTCCCCGCCGACTCCCGGAAGGAACTCCGCACCGCCTGGCGGACCGCCCGGGACGCGCTCGCGGGCGCGCCCGCCGTCGAGGCCCGCGTCAGCGAGGTCGACACCTTCCGGAACCCGCCGAACGGCTCCAGCCCCGTCGTCTACCTCGCCGTCGAGAGCCCCGGCCTCCACCGCCTCCACGACCGCCTCTGCGAGGTGTTCGACCCCGTCCCCGTCATGGAGGGCGGCGACGACTACGACCCCCACGTCACGCTCGCGCGCGACGCCGACGGCTTCCGGGGCCGCCGCGCCGTCGAGAACGTCGACGGCCGCCAGGTCGGCCCCGTCACGTGGACCATCGACGAACTCCACCTCTACGACGCCGAGTACGGCGAACGCGTCGACTCGCTCTCGCTGCCGGCGTGACCGGAGCCGCCTCCCGTCCGCGCCGCGGCTGCCGGCCGTTCCGACCGCCGCCCGGGAAACGCTTAGGACGCCGGCCCCGCCCCTGACGAACGGAGCAATGAGCGACGACGACACCGACCGGCCGGCGTTGACGCCCGAGAACCTGGACCGCACGCACCTCCCCGAACAGACGATGTACAGGGTCCGGACCGCGGCCGACGGCGATTCGGACGCCGGAGCCGTCCGGTCCACCCCGCTGGTGGTCAGGACGAACGAGTTCCGGCTGCTGTACTTCGAGATGGAGCCCGGCGAGACGATCGACTGGCACACGCACGCGCCCGGCCTCGACGAGGTGAACTACTGTCTCGAGGGCCGGGCGAGGTACACCCTCGAGCGGGCGGACGGCAGCCACCAGACTCTCGACGTCGGTCCGGGGGAGTTCGTCTACCTGCCCGGCGGCGCGCGGCACAAACTCGAGGCGGTCGGCGACAGCGTCCACCGGTCGCTGTCGGCCGCGCGGTTCGACACCGTCGCCCGCCTCGAGGACCTCGAGGACGCGAACGAAAGCGGCGCTGGCGACGCGGATGGGACCGGCGGTGGGGACGCGGATGGGACCGGCGGTGGGGACGCGGATGGGACCGGCGGTGGGGACGCGGATGGGACCGGCGGTGGGGACGCGAATGGAACCGGCGCTGGGGACGGCGAGTGGGGAGACGCCCTGTTCGTCGACCGGAAACGCGACGAGGTCGTCGCGAGAGACGACCGGTACGTCTCGACGTAGCCGGCAGCAGCCCGTCTACGCGCGGAGCAACCCAGGTCACGGACTCGGCGGACTGCCGTCGTAGGCGTCGAGGTCCGTGAAGAAGTTCAGCATCGAGACCCGGAGCCTCTCCGGGTCGATGTCGACGAGCTCGCGGCGGACCTCCGCGGGGAACGTCGGGTTCACCGAGTACTTCCGCATCTCGGTGCGGCTGGCCTTCGTGTACCGGCGGTCGACGAGCATGCGGACGCCGAAGTCGTCCGGGGAGCGGATGACGCGGCCGACGGCCTGCCTGGTCTTCCGGACGGTCGGGATCTCGACGGCGTACCGCCAGCCGGCGTCCTCGCCGCCGTGGCGGCCGTCGTCGCGGTACCCGAAGGTGCGGCTGTAGGCGTCCTGGACGGCCTCGGCGCGCGCGTCCAGGTGGGGGTAGGGGACGCCGACGACCGCGACCGTGCGCGCGTCGTCGCCGTCGAAGCTCACGCCCTCCGCGAGCGTCCCCCACAGCGACGTGAACAGGACGCCGTTCCGGTCGGCGACGAACGACTCGCGGAGGTCGTCGGCGGCGACGCCGGGTTCGTCGAGGTAGCGGGCGGCGTCGACGTCCGACAGGAGGCCGTGGTAGCGCTCGGCCTCGCTGTAACTCGGGAAGAAGAACAGGCAGTTCCCGGGCGTGAACGCGACGGCGTCCCGGAGGACGCCCGCGACCTCCCGCTGGACGCCGGGGTCCTCGCGCTTCGAGGAGAACAGCGGCTCGGTGTCGACGGCGAACGTGCGGCGGCGGTCCTCGGGGAACTGGAGGCCGAACGCCATCGTCGCCGGGTCGTCCAGCCCGAGGACGTCCGCGGTGACGTCGAACGGCCGGAGTGTCGCGCTCATCAGGACGCTCGCGTGCACGGCGTCGAAGAGGTCCGTGGTGACGTCCCGGGGGATGCACGTGTACAGCTCCGCGCGGCCGTAGACGTCGTCGGTGCTCTCGTCGCGCCGGACGGCCGCCGTGGGGTACTGGCCGAGTTCGCCGCCGTCCTCGACGTACGACTCGACGAACTCCGCGGCCTGCTGGACGAAGCACTCGCGGCGCGTCGTCGTCTCGCCGCTCCGGTAGGCCTCGTCGTACGCCTCGTCGAGGGCGTCGCCGAGCGCGAGCGCGTCGTCGAGGTCCTCGCGGATGCCGGGGCCGGTGTACGACTGGAGGAACGCCAGCGTCAGGTCGTCGCGCCGGTCGTCGTTCGCGACCGGGACGTCCAGCCAGTTCGCCCCCACCTCGGAGCGCGCGACCGCGGGGCCGTCGCCGCCCGGGCCGAACGCCGACTCGTAGGTATCGACGAGCGCGTCCCGGAACGCGGCGAGCACGCGCTCGGCGGCGTCGGCGCCCGTCCGCTCGACCGCCTCGAGTTCGGCGAGCGCGCTGTCGAGGGTGTTCTCGGTGAGCGTCTTCGCGGCGTGGTCGCGGGCGGCGTCCTCGACGTTGTGCGCCTCGTCGAACACCACGACCACGTCCTCGGGGTCCCGGCCGAGCCACCGGAAGAACTGCGCGCGGATGCCCGGGTCGAGCAGGTGGTGGTAGTTGCAGACCGCGAGGTCGACGCCCTCGATGCCGTCCTTCAGGAGCTCGTACCCGCAGAGCCCCGCCTCCTCGGCGTACTCGTAGATGTCCTCGGGGGTGCGGACGCCGTCGTACAGCCACTCGTAGAAGTCGTCGGTGTCCCCGACGAGGTTCTCGTAGTAGCGCTCGCAGACGTTCCCCTCGCGGAGGTCCTCGAGTTCGTCCTCGACGGACGCGAGCTCGTCGAGGACCGCCTCGCGCGCCTCGGCGGCCTCGCCGTCGCCGGCCCGACTCTCCTCGAGCAGCGCCTGCTGGCGCTCCTCGAGCTGGCGCTTGTCGCGTTCGGCGTCGACGACTTCGTGGGTGTTGTCCCGGAGCACCTGGCACTCCTGGTAGTCGACGTCGATGTGGCACATCGACCCCTTGCCCTTGAAGACGACCGCGCGGATGGGCGCGGCGTCGTGGATCTCGCGGGCCTCGCGGACGAACTGCCGCATCTGCTGGTGGACGTTCGTCGTGATGACGACCGTCTTGTTGGTCTCGCGGGCGTGCGCGAGCGCCGGCGCGAGCGCGGCGAGCGTCTTCCCCGTCCCGCAGGCCCCCTCGAAGAGGACGTCGCGGCCGGCGTCGAGGGCGTCCCGGATGCCGTCCATCGCCTCCCGCTGGTTGTCGTACGGGGACGGCTTCGGGAAGTACCGGAGGTAGTCGGGGGAGTCGCTCGCGGCCACGATGGGGGTGGATTGGTCGCCACGGCGTATAAACGTCCGGCCCGGGGGCCGCGCGCTCGCCGCCGCGGCGGCGCGTTCCCGCCGGGCGCCGGTGATTTAGGCGGACCAAAACGTATATTCGTGGTGGGGTCCGTAGGAGGTGTCGATGGCAGTCACGCAGGACCGCGAAGACGACGCCCAGGCCCCCGAAGAGGCAGTCGCGGCGTTCCAGTCCTCGCCGGAACGCACCGTCTTCACCGAGTCCGACAACCCCGACGGCTGGATCTCGACCGACGTCACCGTCGACGTCGAGCAGTAGCCGCCGCCCGCCGTCCCGGCCCCCGCCGCGCTCTCTGCACGCTCCCGCAGCACCTGCCGGCCTCGCCGCCAGCGCTCGCCGTGCCGTGGGCTCGCTCTGCTCGCCCACGCTGTTCGCGGGTCGCCGCGCTCCCCGCTCACTGTATCGTGGCGCGCCGGTGGCGCGCCACGCTGCTCGCGGCTCCGCCGTCGCCGCTCGCCGTGCCGTGGGCTCGCTCTGCTCGCCCACGCTGCT
The DNA here is from genome assembly GCF_037031165.1 of Halobacterium yunchengense. NCBI lineage: Archaea > Methanobacteriati > Methanobacteriota > Halobacteria > Halobacteriales > Halobacteriaceae > Halobacterium > Halobacterium yunchengense. The sequence goes on from NZ_JAYEZL010000001.1 coordinate 974,397, forward strand.
CAAGTACTCGCGCCCCTAGACCCGGACAATGAGCGACGCCAGCGGCCCCCTGCAGCCGGACCGACCGGACGCCGAGAAGCCGTTCCGCGTGGACGCGCCGTTCGACCCGGCGGGCGACCAGCCCGACGCCATCGAACAGCTCGTCGAGGGGTACGAGCGGGGCGCCGAGAAGCAGACCCTGCTGGGCGTGACGGGCTCCGGGAAGACGAACACCGTCTCGTGGGTCGTCGAAGCGCTCCAGCAGCCCACGCTGGTCATCGCGCACAACAAGACCCTCGCCGCGCAGCTCTACGAGGAGCTGCGGACGCTCTTCCCGGACAACGCCGTCGAGTACTTCGTCTCCTACTACGACTACTACCAGCCCGAGGCGTACGTCGAACAGACGGACAAGTACATCGAGAAAGACGCCTCCATCAACGACGAGATCGACCGCCTCCGGCACTCCGCGACGCGGTCGCTGCTGACGCGTGACGACGTCGTCGTCGTCGCGTCCGTCTCGGCCATCTACGGGCTCGGCGACCCGCGGAACTACGAGGAGATGAGCCTGCGGCTCGAGGTCGGCCAGACCGTCGACCGCGACGACCTCCTCGGCCGGCTCGTCGACCTGAACTACGAGCGCAACGACGTCGACTTCACGCAGGGGACGTTCCGCGTCAGGGGCGACACCGTCGAGGTGTTCCCGATGTACGGCCGCTACCCCGTGCGCGTGGAGTTCTGGGGCGACGAGGTCGACCGCATGGCGAAACTCGACCCCCTCGAGGGCACCGTCGAGAGCGAGGAGCCCGCCGTCCTCTTCCACCCGGCGGAGCACTACTCCGTGCCCGACGAGGAGATGGAGCAGGCCATCGAGGAGATCCGCGCGGACATGGACGAACGCGTCCGGCACTTCGAGCGCCAGGGCGACCTCGTCGCCGCCCAGCGCATCGAGGAGCGCACCACCTTCGACCTCGAGATGATGGCGGAGGCCGGCTACTGCTCGGGCATCGAGAACTACTCGGTGTACCTCTCGGACCGCGAACCCGGCGACGCCCCCTACACGCTGCTGGACTACTTCCCCGAGGACTTCCTCACCGTCATCGACGAGTCCCACCGCACGGTGCCCCAGATCAAGGGCCAGTACGAGGGCGACAAGTCCCGGAAGGACAGCCTCGTCGAGAACGGCTTCCGCCTGCCGACCGCCTACGACAACCGCCCGCTGACCTTCGAGGAGTTCGAGGCGAAGACCGACCGCACGCTGTACGTCTCCGCGACCCCGGGCGACTACGAACGCGAGGTCTCCGACCGGGTCGTCGAGCAGATCGTCCGCCCGACGTACCTCGTCGACCCCGCCGTCTCGGTGACCGACGCCACCGGCCAGGTCGAGGACCTCATGGCGCGCATCGACGACCGCGTCGAGCGCGACGAGCGCGTGCTCGTGACGACGCTCACCAAGCGCATGGCCGAGGACCTCACCGAGTACCTCGAGGAGGCCGGCGTCGCCGTCGAGTACATGCACGACGAGACGGACACCCTCGAGCGCCACGAACTCGTCCGGGGGCTGCGCCTCGGCGAGTTCGACGTCCTGGTGGGCATCAATCTCCTCCGGGAGGGCCTGGACATCCCCGAGGTGAGTCTCGTCGCCATCCTCGACGCCGACCAGGAGGGGTTCCTGCGGTCGGAGACCAGCCTCGTCCAGACGATGGGGCGGGCCGCCCGGAACGTCAACGGCGAGGTCGTGCTGTACGCCGACGAGACCACCGACGCGATGCAGGACGCCATCGAGGAGACCCAGCGCCGCCGCCGCATCCAGCAGGCGTTCAACGAGGAACACGACGTCACGCCGACCACCATCGAGAAGGCGGTCGGGGACACGAACCTCCCGGGCGCTGAGACCGACACGTCCTCGGTCACGGGCGACGGGCCCAGCGACGAGCAGGAGGCCGCCGTGCTCGTCGAGGAACTCCAGCGACGCATGGCCGAGGCCGCCGACAACCTCGAGTTCGAGCTCGCGGCGGACATCCGCGACCGCATCCGCGAACTCCGCGAGGAGTACGACCTCGACGGCGGCGACGCCGACGACGCCGCGGTCGCGCCCGAGGCCGAGGAGTGGTAGGCCGCTCGGCCGCCGACGGAGGCGTCGGCCACGGGGACCGCACCGGCGTCAGTCGTCGTCGCCGGCGACGCCCGCGCCGCCCGTAGCGGCGCCCTGGCGCGCGAACCGCCACGTCCGGCTGTCGCAGCTCGTGTGAACATTGAGGTACTTTCATGTCGGTGGTTCCGCGATTCGGTAGTATGCCCGCCATCCAGACGGACGGCCTGACGAGGCGCTTCGGCGACCTCGTCGCCGTCGACGCCCTGAACCTCTCCGTGAACGAAGGCGAGGTGTTCGGCTTCCTCGGCCCGAACGGCGCCGGGAAGTCGACCACCATCAACGTGCTCCTCGGCTTCCTCCAGCCGAGCGAGGGAACGGCGACCGTGCTCGGCCACGACGCCGCCAGCGAGTCCCGGCAGGTCCGCGAGCGGACCGGCCTCCTGCCCGAGGGGTTCGAGCTCTACGAGAACCTCACCGGCCGCGAGCACGTGGTCTCGGCCATCGAGACGAAGGGCGCGAGCGACGACCCGGACGAACTCGTCGACCGCGTCGGCCTCGACCCCGAGGCCGCGCGCCGGCGCGCCGGCGGCTACTCGAAGGGGATGACCCAGCGGCTCGCGCTCGCCATCGCGCTCGTCGGCGACCCCGACCTCCTCATCCTCGACGAGCCCTCCAGCGGCCTCGACCCGAAGGGCGCGAAGCTCCTCCGACAGATCGTCCGCGAGGAGGCCGACCGCGGCGCGACCGTGTTCTTCTCCAGTCACATCCTCGGGCAGGTCGAGCAGGTCTGCGACCGCGTCGGCATCATGCACGAGGGCGAGATGGTCGCCGTCGACACCATCGAGAACCTCCGCGACCAGATGGGCACCGAGTCCACCGTCGAGGTCGAGGTCGCGTCCGTCCCGTCGACGGACTCCATCGCAGCGGTCGACGGCGTCCGCGACGTCACGACCTCCCCGCACAAGCTCGAGATCACGTGCACGCAGCCGACCGCGAAGATGCCAGCGCTGCGTGCCGTCGACGACGCGACGGAGGTCCGGGACGTCTCCATCGAGGACGCGTCCCTCGAGGCGCTGTTCGAGCAGTACACCGAGAACGGCGGCGCGCCCGCCACCGAGGCGGACGCCCCCCAGGAGGTCGCCGCGGCCACCGGAGGTGACGCGGCGTGAGCCTCCGCACCGTCGCCCGCGACGACTTCACGAACGCCCGCCGGTCGTACGCCGTACTCGGCGTCGTCGGCGTGTTCACCGCGCTGGTCGCGCTCATCGTCGGGATGGACAGCGGCCACCACCCCGACTTCTACCGGGCGCTGTTGGACGTGTCGTTCTTCCTGTTCCTGGTGTTCCCCATCATCGTCGCGCCGCTCGCGTACCTCGCCATCGCGGGCGACCGCGACGGTGGCGCCATCAAGTACGTGATGGGACTCCCGAACACGCGCGCCGAGTACGTGTTCGGGAAGCTCGTGTCGCGACTCGGCGTCGCGCTCGCGGCCGTGCTCGTCGGGATGCTCGTCGCGCTCGCCATCGGGTTCGCGTCGTACACCAACGCGCCCGCCCTCGACCGGTTCGCCAAGTTCACCGGGCTGATGTTGCTGTTCGCGTTCTCGTTCATCGGCATCTACGTCGGCATCTCCGCGGTCACGGCGAGCCGGTCGCGCGCGATGCTCGGCGTGTTCGGCGCGTACTTCTTCCTCGTGCCGTTCTGGTTCGGGTTCCTCCCGGTCGTCGGCCTCCCCGCGCTCGTCAACACCGCCGCCGACCTGCTCGGGGTGAACGTCTCGAGTGACACCCAGAGCTTCATCCGGTCGCTGTCGCCCGCCACGGCGTACCTGTTCAGCACGAAGATCGTCTACCAGGGCGTCCACGACACCTACCCGATGATCGCCCAGAACTTCGAGGGCGCGTACACGTCCGACGAGCTCCAGGCGCAGTTCTGGTTCAACGCGCTCGTCATGTTCGTGTGGGGCGCCGGGTCCATGCTCGTCGGCTACCTCTCCTTCCGCCGCTCCGAGCTCGGGTAGTCAGAGCCGCCGCTGGATCGTCTCGGCTGTCGCCTCGCCGACGCCCTCGACGCTCCGGAGGGCCTCGGCGCTCGCCTCGCGGACGGCCTCGACGCTCCCGAACCGCCGCAGCAGCCGCTTGCGCAACTCGGGCCCGACTCCCTCGACGCCGTCCAGCGCCGTCGCCACCTCGTCCCGGACGGTCTGGTGGTAGGCCACCGCGAACCGGTGCGCTTCGTCGCGGACGCGCTGCAGGACGTGCAGCTGGGGCGCGTCGCCGTCCCAGTCGTACGTCCGCTCGGGGGTCACCACCACCTCCTCGTCTTTCGCCAGCGCCACCACCGGCACGTCCCAGCCGACGTCCTCGAGGGCGTCCAGCGCGGCGTCCAGCTGTCCCCTGCCGCCGTCGATCAGGAGCAGGTCCGGGTCCGGGCGGTCGTCCCGGCCCTCGACCGCGCGCTCGGCGCGCCACGCCACGAGCCGCCGCACGTTCGCGTAGTCGTCGTTCTCGTCGTCGAGTTTCTTCCGCCGGTAGTCCGGCTTCTCCGCGCTCCCGTCGACGAAACACACGTCGCTGCCGACGACCGCCTTCCCCTGCGCGTGGCTCACGTCGAACCCCTCGATGCGCGCCGGCCGGTCGATGCCCAGCGCGTCCGCCAGCGCCGCCAGCTCGTCGCCGCCGCCCGAGCGCCGGTGGGCGTTCTTCAGCGCGAGGTCGACGAGCGTCGCCTCACGGCCGGCGCCCGGCACGCGCACCTCCACGCCCGCCGCGTCCAGCCACGCCGCCACGTCGTCGTCGCCGTGGTGCTCGGGCAACAGCAGGCGGTCCGGCAGCTCTCGCTCCGCGTAGAACTGCACGAGGAACGCCGACAGCACCTCGGCCACGCGGCTCGCGGGTCGTTCCTCCCCGCTCGCTCGTTCCGTGGCCGCACTCCGCTCGACCGCCGGCGCTTCCACGCGGTGGCGCTCGCGCTCGACGAGCTGGCCGCGCTCGGCGTGCAGCCGCGCGACGGTCGCCTCCTCGCCCGCCACGGCGACGCCGAGCACGTCCGTCGTCGCCGCCTCGTCGCCGCCCGCGACGGCACCGCCGCCGCCCTCGTGGAACGACGCGACGACGTCCAGGCGGTCCCGGAGGTTCGCCGCGCGCTCGAAGTCCTCGGCCCGCGCGGCGTCGTCCATCGCGCGCTCGAGGGGGTCCGCGAGCGCGCCCGTCTCCCCCTCGAAGAACCGCCTGGCCGTCTCGACGTCCGCCGCGTACTCGCGCTCGCCGACCTCGCCCGTGCAAGGCGCCGAACACAGCCCCATCTCGTAGTCCAGGCACGGCCGGTCGCGGTGCCGGTACTTGTGGTCCGAGCAGCCTCTGAGGCCGTACACCTCGCGGACCGCCTTCACGACCGTCTCCACGTCGCCTTTGTCCGTGTACGGCCCGAACGCCGCGGCGCCCTCGTCGGGGTCCCGCGTCACCTCGACCCGGGGGACGTCGTGGTCGGTGAACTGCACGAGCGGGTAGGACTTGTCGTCTTTCAGCCGGACGTTGTACCGCGGCTGGTGGCGCTTCACGAGGTTCGCCTCCAGCAGCAGCGCCTGCGTCTCCGTGTCCGTCACCGCGAAGTCCACGGCGTCCGCCCGCCGCACCATCCGCTGGATGCGCTCGCTCCGCGGGTCGACGTACGACCGCACGCGGTCGCGGACGTCGACCGCCTTCCCGACGTACAGCACCGTGCCGTCGGCCGCCTCGAACTGGTAGACGCCCGGCTCCGCGGGCAGGTCGCTCGCGCGCTCCCGGACCGCGTCCGCGTCCATCGGTCCAGGGTTGGGCCGCCGCGGCTTTCAACTGCGCGGTCGCGGCCCAGGCCCGCCGCTCGCGGTCTCCCCGGGCTCGTGTCACCGCGCGCGAACCGTCGCCGGCCTTACCTCGCTCCGGCGAGACCCCCCACCGATGCCCGCTCCCACCGAGTCCCCGGCGGACGCCCCGTCGTCGCTGTTCTACGACCGACTGCTCGACTACCTGCTCGTCGCCCTCCTCGTCGTCGAGGGCCTCGTCGTCGCCGCGCTCGGCGCGACCGTCGCGACCGCCGACGTCCGCTCGTTCGCCGAGCGGGTGGCCGCTGACGCCGCCGCGAGCGGGGAGCTGCCGCTGGGCTACTCCGAGCAGGCGCTCGCGGACGCCATCCGGACGCTCGTCGCTTGGGGCGGCGGCGGCCTCGCCGCGGCCGGCGTCCTCCTGGTCGCCGCCGCCGCGTGGTTCTACCGGTACCGCGGCCGCGTCCGCGACCGCCTCGCCGACGGCCGCCGCCCGCCGCGCTGGCACGCCGTCCTGCTCGGCGCCGCGCTCGCGACCGCGCTGGCGTTCGTCCCGTTCGTCCAGGTCGCCGGCGGCGCCGTCGCGGGCCACCTCACCGACCGCGGCGCGCTCGTCGACGGCGCGCTCGCCGGCGTGCTGTTCGGCGCGCCCGCGTACGTCGTCTGGGGCGCGGTCGCCGCCGGCGCCGTCGCCGCCGGCGCGCCGGCGCTGGTCGGGTTCGTCGCCTTCGGCGTGCTCGTGTACGTCGCCGTCGACGCCGTCCTCGCGGCGGTCGGCGGCCTGATCGGCGGGTTCGTCGCCTGACCGGCGGCCGAACCGCCAGCCTTGAACCGCGGGCGCGCGAACCACGACGCATGTCCGAGGACGAGACCGAGCGCGTCTGGCTGGTCTACCGCGAGTACACCGACAAGGGCCTGCTGGACCTCACGTACGCGACGCCCGACGGCGACCGCGTCCTCTCCAGGCAGCGGTCGCTGAACGCCGGCGACCCGACCGCCGCCGTCGACGCCGACCCCGCGGACCTCGAGCCGGTCGAGGACCCAGCGGACCGGAAGCGGTACGGCCAGGAGGCCTCGCGGATGCGCGACGACCACGGGCCCGACGAGCGCGTCTGAACGCCGCCGGCGCGCGCCGGCCGCTCGTTCGCAGCGGCCGCGACGCCGCCGAAGACACTTCACGGCCGGCCGCGAGTACCCGGTCGTGCCCGCACGCCCCCAACCCGCGGTGGTCGTCCCGTGACCTGGCCGGTGATCGCGCGCCGCGACGTCCGCGTCCTCCGCGCCGACGACGCGCTCCTCGTCTACCCGGGCTTCCTCGTCCTGTTCGCCGCCGTGACGGCCTACGACGCGACCGGCGGCCGGGGCGGAGCGTCCCTGGCGGCGACGCTGTCGCTTCTGGGCCTGCTCGCGGTGCCGTTCGTCGCGAGCGCGCTCACCCACGAGGCCGTCCCGGGCGCGCTCGCCAGCGGTCGGCTGCGCCTCACGCTGTCGCTGCCCCACAGCAGGCGCGCGTTCCTCGGCGGCGCGGCCGTCGCGCGGTTCGCGGCCGCGTTCGGGAGTGTCGCCGCCGCCGCGGCCGTCGCCACCGCCGTCTACGCCGTCCGGGGCGGCGCGCTCGCTCCGGTCCGGACGCTCGCGACGCTGGCGCTCGCCGCGCTGCTGGCCGCGGCGTTCGTCGCGGCGACCCTCGCGCTGACCGCGCGTTCGACGTCCACGACGTACGCCGCGGCCGCCGCCGTCGGCTTCGTCGTCGCGGCGTACGCCTGGCCGGCCGCCGTCCAGTTCGGCGACTCGCTCGCCGGTAGCCACCTCGGCGCCGGCGTCCCGGACGCCGCGGTGCTCGCCAGCCCCGTCTACGCGTACGCGAGCGCCGCGAGCAGCGCCGGCGGTCCGCCCGCCACCGCGGTCGGCGACGCCGTGGTGGGGGCGTTCGTGCTCGCCGCCTGGACCGCGGTCGGGTTCGCGCTCGCCGCGCGCAGATTCGGGCGCGTGGAGCTCTGAAACGCCGAGAATCGCCGTCGCTTTCGTTGAGAACCACCACAATGGATTTACGAGCGGCGCGTCACCTGCCGGCCATGGCAGCAATCGAGCTCTCCGGCGTCACCAAGCGGTACGGCGACGTCACCGCCCTCCGCGACCTGGACCTCGAGGTCCGGGACGGCGAGATCTACGGGTTCCTCGGCCCGAACGGCGCCGGGAAGTCCACCACCATCGACGTCCTCCTCGACTTCGTGCGGCCGACGGCCGGCAGCGCGCGCGTGCTCGGCCACGACGCCCAGGCGGAGTCGCTGGCCATCCGCCGGCGGATCGGCGTGCTCCCCGAGGGGTTCCACGTCTACGACCGGCTCACCGGCCGCCAGCACCTCGAGTTCGCCATCGAGTCGAAGGGCGTCAGCGACGACCCGGACGCCCTCCTCGAGCGCGTCGGCATCCCGGACGCCGCCGACCGGAAGGCCGGCGGCTTCTCGAAGGGGATGGCCCAGCGGCTCGCGCTCGCCATCGCGCTCGTCGGCGACCCCGAGCTCCTCGTCCTCGACGAGCCCTCGACGGGCCTGGACCCGAACGGCGCCCGCGAGATGCGGTCGATCATCACCGAGGAGGCCGACCGCGGCGCGACCGTGTTCTTCTCGAGTCACATCCTCGAGCAGGTCGAGGCCGTCTGCGACCGCGTCGGCATCCTCAAGGGCGGCGAACTCGTCGCCGAGGACACCATCCGCGGCCTGCGGGACGCCGCCGGCACCGGGACGACGCTCTCGGTCACCGTCGACGAACTCACGCCCGCCGTCGTCGAGGCCGTCGAGGCCGTGCCCGGCGTCGCCAGCGTCTCCACGGACGGCGACACGCTCACGGTGTCCGCGGAGAGCGCCGCGAAGACCGACATCCTCGACGCCGCCGAGTCCGCCGGCGGCGAGGTCGTGGACTTCGCGACGCGCGAGGCGTCGCTCGACGACGTGTTCGCCGCGTACACCGACGACGGGGTGGGAGCATGAGCTGGGCGGTCGTCGCGAAGAAGGACTTCCGGGACGCCGCGCGCTCGAAGGCCCTCTGGGGGCTGACCGCGCTGTTCGTCCTGTTCATGGCGGGGTTCGCGTACCTGTTCACGCTCTTCCAGACCCAGGACCAGGGCGACACCGTCCTCTCCAGTCTCGACTACGTCTCCTTCCTGGCGAGTCCGGCCGCCCTCCTCATCCCCATCACCGCGCTCGTCGTGACCCACAAGTCCCTCGCCGGCGAGGTCGAGTCCGGCAGCGCGAAGTTCCTGCTGTCGCTGCCGCACACGCGCCGGGACGCCGTCCTCGGGAAGGTCGTCGGTCGCGGCGCGGTGCTCGCGGCGTCCATCCTCGTCGGCCTGCTGTCCGCGCTCGTCGTCGTCCTCGCGCTGTACGACGTCTTCGACGCCGCCGTGTTCGGGACGTTCGCCGCGCTCACGCTGCTGCTCGGCGTCGTCTACACGGCCGTCGGCGTCGGCATCTCCGCGACCACGAAGGACTCCGGGCGCGCCACCATCCTCGCGGCCGGCTTCTTCGTCGTCTTCGAGGTGGTCTGGGGGTTCGTGCCGAACGCCGTCCACTACGTCGTCGAGGGGTCGTTCTCGCCGGACGTCGCCCAGGCGGCCGACGGGGCGCCGTACCTCGACGCGCCCGGCTGGTTCTTCTTCCTGCAGCGGCTCTCCCCGAGTACCGCGTTCTCCACGGCGACCCAGTCGTTCACCGACAGCGCGGCGTCGCTGCTGCCGGCGTACGACACCGTCCCCGTCTACCTCACGGGGTGGGCGTCGCTGGCCATCCTGCTCGCGTGGCTGGTCGTCGTCCCCGCCGTCGGCTACGTCGCGTTCTCGCGGGCGGACCTCTAGTCGGCCGCCGGCTCGCAGCGGTACCGCCGCGTCCGGTCGCCGTCGAACATCGGGCCCGGGCCGACCTCCTCGAACCCCACGTCGTCGAGCACGTCCGCGAGCCCGTCGCCCTCCACGAGCACCACCTCGACGGGCAGCCCCTCGCGTTCGGCGAACGCGCACGGCTCGTCGAGGAGGCGGCCGACTGCGTCGGGGTCACCGTCGACGCGCGTGACGTGGACCGTGCCGCGCCACGCGTCGAACGCGACGAACCCCGCGACGTCGCCCTCGCGTTCGGCGACGCGGACGCTGCGGTCGCGGACGAGGCGGACGGCGTCAAGGTCGTCGTCCGCGAGCGTCGCGAGCGCCGCGGCGTCGTCGACGGTCGCGTCTCGGATCTGCATACCCCCAGTACGCGGCCGCTCGACTTAACGCTCGGGCCCCGCGCGGCCGCGAACCCGGTGGCCGCGGCGCCGTCGCACCGCTGGCAACGGTTTCATCCATGCAAGCAGTTATCACCGCGTCGGTCCGTACGGCCCGGCAATGAGCACGGCACAGCCGACCGGTGAGCGGCGATGCGCGTAGTCGCGAAGTTCGGCGGGACGAGCCTCGGCAGCGGCGAACGCGTCGAGCGGGCCGCCGACTCCATCGCGGACGCCGTCGCAGCCGGCCACGAGATCGCGGTGGTGGCGTCGGCGATGGGGAACACGACCGACGAGCTCCTCGAGGACATCACGTTCGACGCCGGGGACGCCGACCGCGCGGAGATCGTCTCGATGGGGGAGCGGACGTCCGTGCGGATGCTGAAGGCGGCGCTGGCCGCCCGCGGCGTGAACGCGGTCTTCCTCGAGCCCGGCCACGAGGACTGGCCGGTCGTCGCGAACGACCGCGGCGAGGTCGACACCGAGGAGACCCGGCGGCGCGTCCGCGCGCTCGCCGACAAGCTCGACGACGTCGTCCCCGTCATCACGGGCTTCCTCGCCGAGGACCACGACGGCAACGTCACGACGCTCGGGCGCGGCGGCAGCGACACGACCGCCGTGATGCTCGGCCGGTACGCGGACGCCGACGAGGTCGTCATCGTCACCGACGTCGAGGGCGTGATGACCGGCGACCCCCACGTCGTCGAGGGCGCGCGCAACGTCGGCGAGATCACCGTCGACGAGCTCCGGAACCTCTCGTTCCGCGGCGCGGAGGTGGTCGCGCCGTCGGCGCTCTCGTTCAAGGACGACGCCCTCTCGGTGCGGGTCATCCACTACCAGCACGGCGACCTGCTCTCCGGCGGCACGAAGATCGAGGGTCAGTTCGAGAACATGATCGACATGCGGGAGTCGCCGCTGGCCTGCCTCACCGTGGCCGGCCGCGCCATCCGGAACCGCCCCGGCATCATGTCGACGCTGTCGACGGCGCTGTACGACAGCGACATCAACGTCGACGCGGTCGCCTCCGGCATGGACTCGATGACGTTCTACGTCGACGAGACGGTCGCCGAGCGCGCCGAGAACGTCCTCCACCGCGAGGTCATCGAGGTCGACGAGCTGTCCTCGATCACGGTCCGGGACGACGTCGCCGTCGTCCGCGTGCTCGGCGGCGAGCTCCCGAACCAGCCGGGCGTCCTGCGGCGCATCGTCGACCCCATCGCCGAGGCCGGCATCAACGTCATCGACATCATCTCCAGTGCCACGTCCGTCGCCGTCTTCGTCGACTGGAGCGACCGCGAGCAGACCCTGGAGATCGTCCAGGAGCACTTCGGTTCCTGACCGCCGACGGACGCAGCCGCCGACCGTCGTACAGCCCTGTACACCGCCGTACACGGATGCTACGCCACGTTTTTCGCGGTTCCGGCCGTCCTCGTCGGTGTGCGCTCCTACAAGGCAGCGATGGTCGAGCCCGTCCGGCTGCTCGCCCGGGAGGACCGCGAGGCCGCGCTCCGCGAGGCCGGCTTCAACGTCTTCAACCTGGACAGCGCGGACGTGTTCGTCGACCTACTCACGGACTCCGGCACCGGCACGATGAGCACCGCCCAGTGGGCGGCCCTGATGGAGGGCGACGAGGCGTACGCCGGCAGCGACAGCTTCCGGGAGCTCCGGGACGCCGTCCGCGACGTCATGGGGTTCGAGCACCTCGTGCCCGCCCACCAGGGACGCGGCGCCGAGAACGTCCTCTACGGCGCGCTCGTCGACGACGGCGACGTCGTCCTGAACAACGCGCACTTCGACACGACGCGCGCGCACGTCGCCGCGAACGGCGGCGAGCCCGTCGACTGCCCGGTTCCCGAGGCGAGGGACGGCGACAGCGACCACCCCTTCAAGGGGAACTTCGACGTCGACGCCGCGCGCGAGGTCGTCGACGACGTCGGCGCCGAGAACGTCCCCGCGGTCGTCCTCACCGTCACGAACAACTCGATGGCCGGCCAGCCGGTCAGCGTCGCGAACACCCGCGAGGTCGCCGCGTTCGCCGACCAAATCGACGCGACGTTCGTCGTCGACGCGTGCCGCTTCGCGGAGAACGCTCACTTCGTGGGGCGCCGCGAGGACGAGTTCGCCGACTGCTCGGTCGCCGCTGTCGCCCGCGAACAGCTCTCGTACGCCGACGCCTGCGTGATGAGCGGGAAGAAAGACGGCCTCGTGAACGTCGGCGGCTTCGTCGGCCTGCGCGAGCGGGGAGACCTGTACGAACAGTGCCGCCAGCGCGGCATCCTCTACGAGGGGTTCTCGACGTACGGCGGCATGTCCGGCCGCGACATGGCGGCGTTCGCCGTCGGCCTCCGCGAGGCCGTCGACCCGCCGTACGTCGCGGAGCGGGTCGCCCAGGTCGAGGCCCTCGCGGACGCCCTCGCGGACCGCGGCGTCCCCGTCTACCGGCCCGCCGGCGGCCACGCCGTCTACGTGAACGCCAACGACGCGCTCCCGCACATCCCGCGCGGGGACTACCCCGGTCAGGCGTTCGTCTGCGAGCTCTACCGCGAGGGCGGCGTCCGCGCCGTGGAACTCGGCCGGTTCGCGTTCCCCGGCACCGACCGCGACGACCTCGTGCGGCTCGCCGTCCCCCGGCGCACGTACGGCCCCGACCACCTCGAGCACGTCGCCGACACCGCCGCCGCGGTCTGCGAGCGCGGCGAGGCCGTCTCCGGGTTCGAGGTCGTCTCCGAGCCCGCGATGCCCGAGCTCCGGCACTTCTCCGCGGAGCTGCGGCCCGTCGACGCCGCCGAGACGCCCTCCCGGTAGGCGGTCGCGGCCGCGGTCACCGTCCCTCCGACAGCCGCTGTGCGGTCCCCTCCGGCAGCCCCGCCTCGCGGACGGCCGCCGCGACGCGCTCGACGTCGTACTCGACGCGGTGCTCGGTCACGGCCAGCGAATCGAGGTCGAGGACCGCGTACGCCGCGCGCGGGTCGCGGTCGCGGGGCTGGCCGACGCTCCCCGGGTTCAGCACCACGCCCTCGTCGTACGCTTCGTGGTACTGGACGTGCGTGTGCCCCAGCACGAGGACGTCCTCGTCGCCGAGCAGGTGCGGGCCGAACGCCTCGGGGTACGTGTACCTGTCCTGCACCTCGGGGTGGTCGTGGACGACTTTCACGCGGCCGTCGAACAGCGTCCGCTCCCGGGGCAGGCGTTCGACCCACGACCGCTGGACGTCGTTCAGCTCCCGGCGCGCGTGCCGGACGCCCGCCTGCGCCATCCCGTTCCCGCGGAAGTTCCGGCCGGAGGCCACCATCCGGTCGTGGTTGCCCATCACCGTCGGGACGTCGCGCTCGCGCAGCGCGTCCACGCACTCCGCCGGCCACGGATTGTAGCCGACCACGTCGCCCGCGCAGACGACGGCGTCCACGTCCGGCAGGTCCGCGAGGACCGCGCCCAGCGCCACCAGGTTCGCGTGCACGTCGGAGACGACGCCGACCTTCATACCCCTCTGTCGGTCGCCCCCGGACTTCAGTGTCCGGCTCCCGCCCCGTGGCTCGCTCGCGCGGTCAGCGCTCCAGCACCGCGGGGCGCTGCAGGTCGACGTCCGCGTCGACCGCGGACGCGGTCAGCGTCGGCCAGTCGCCGGTCGCGGTCAGCACCGAGAGGTCGTCCCCGGCGACGAGCACCGTGTCCTCGCTCTTGGCGCCCCGGACGGTCGGGTTCCAGGCGTACGCCATCGGCGCCGTGACGCGCTCGCCGCCGTCCGGCGTCCCGATCCACTCCCGGCCGGCGAAGCCGGCGGCGCCGCCCTGGTGGTGTGCGCGCCACTCGTCCGGGAACCCGACCGCGTCGTAGGCGTCCCGTATCGCGGCGAAGACGTCCGCGGCCGTGCCGCCGGCCGCCGCCGCGGACTGCGTCGCGGCCAGCGCCGTCGCCTCGACCCGCGCGGCGGCGCGGTGGCGCTCGGCCAGCCAGCCGGGCGCGTCGAAGGCCACCGTCCGCGTGCAGCTCGCGAACAGGCCGCCGCGTTCGGCGGTCACCGAGAGGAGCGCGTACTCGTCGACGGCCGCGTCGCTGGGCGTGTAGTGGCGGTAGCGCCGCGCCCGGTCGTCGCCGCCCACGAGGACGACCGGCGCGCGGACGCCCTCGCGCTCGAGGCGCTGCCGGAGCCGCGCGGCGACGGCCCGCTCCGTCGCGCCGCGCTCGAAGCCGGCCGCCACGTCCTCGACGGCGGCGGCGACCCGCTCGCCGAGGTCGCGGTAGCGGGCGCGGTCGCGCTCGGTGAGCGGCTGCCGGCGGTCGCTGACGTCGACGGTCGCGAGCCCCGGCACGTCGAAGTCGGCCGCGGCCGGCCGCGGCGTCCGCTCCGCGACGGCCGCCGCGAGCCCCTCGCGGTGCCAGTCGTACTCGGCGACGTCGACCGCCGACGGGACCTCCTCCTCGCGCAGCCGCGCCGCCTCGACGTTCGACGCGACCACCGTGACGCCGTCGCCGTCGTAGCCGGCGGCCGCGACGCCGACGTCGCCGTCCCTGTCGACGACGTTGTCGCCGCCGGTGAGCCACGCGAACCCGCCCGGGCGAGCCAGCCAGACGGCCTCCAGGCCGCGCTCGGCGAGCAGGTCGTCCAGGCGGGCGAGCTTCGGCGCGTCGAGGCTCCCGGTCACGGCCCGAACCCCGGCGCTGTCTCGGCGGCGTCCGCGCCGCGGCCGTTCCCCAGCGCGGTGACCACGCCGTTGGTCCACCCGAAGCCGTACTGCAGCCGGTACTCGCCGTCGTCGGCCGCCACGGCCGTCGACTGGACGTCGTACTTCTCGGCCATCCGGCCGCGCTCGGCGAACGCCGAGCGGTTCAGCGCGAGCCAGCGGTCCGTCACTTCCGCGGCCAGGTCGTCGTGGCCGTACCGTCGGAGGCCGACCGCGGCCATCCAGTGCAGGGGCGCCCAGCCGTTCGGCGCGTCCCACTGCTCGCCGGTCGTCGACAGCGTCGTCACGAGGCCGCCGCGGTAGAGGAAGTCCTCGCGGAGCCGCCGCGCGACCGCGTCGGCGCGCTCGGGGTCGGCGGCGCCCGTGAACAGCGGCACCACGCCGGCGAGCGTCGGGCGGGCGACGCGCTCCCCGTCAGCCCAGCAGTAGTCCACGTAGAACTCGCGGTCGTCGTCCCAGCAGTAGCGCTCGACGACGCGGCGCCGTCGGTCGGCGGCGTCGGCGTACCGCCCGGCGGCCTCCGGTCGGTCGAGCCGCGAGAGCCACTCCGTGAGCGCGGACTCGACGCCGTAGAGGACCGCGTTGAGGTCCACGGGGACGATGTCGGTGGTGCGGATGGTCGCCCGGTCGTCGTCGTCCGCGAACCACCGGGAGCTGAAGTCCCAGCCAGACTCGCAGGCCGCCCGGACGTCCCGGAACAGCTGCGGGCGGTCGTCCGGCGGGACCGCGGCGGCGAGCTCGCGGTCCTGCCGGTAGGACTCCGGGCGCGGCCGCGTGCGGTCGTCCCAGTAGCGGTTCGCGACCGGGCCGTCGGGCAGCGAGACGGTCCGCCGGTGGCTGTCGGGGCCGTCCGGTCGGCCGACCCGCTCGCGGCCGTCCATCCAGAAGGCGTACTCGGTCTCGAGGGCGTCGACGAACGGCGCGACGGCGTCGAACCCGCGCTCGCGTTCGAGGATCCGCAGCATCCGGTAGAACAGCGGGAGCTGCGAGCGGCTGTCGTAGTAGACGCGGTTGCCGAGTGGGACGAACCCGAACCGGTCGACGAGGGACGCGACGTTCTCGACCATCCCCGCGACGGCGTCGACGCGGCCGATGGTCGCGAGCCCCTCCGCGGCGAAGTAGCTGTCCCAGTAGTACATCTCCCGGAACCGGCCGCCCGGCACGACGTGGGGGTTCGGCAGCGACACCAGCGTGGACGTCGCGTCCGGGTCGACGTCGAACGACCGGGTCA
The DNA here is from genome assembly GCF_037031165.1 of Halobacterium yunchengense. Taxonomy (NCBI): domain Archaea; kingdom Methanobacteriati; phylum Methanobacteriota; class Halobacteria; order Halobacteriales; family Halobacteriaceae; genus Halobacterium; species Halobacterium yunchengense. The sequence continues at coordinate 990,437 of NZ_JAYEZL010000001.1, forward strand.
GCGGCCCCCACAGCGACTCGACGTGGGACTCCATCGTCGTCCGCGTCGGGTCCGGGTCGGCGGCGACGGGGTCCGGCAGCCGGAAGTTCCGCTCGACGAACGCCGCGAGGTCGAACCCGGGGTCGTCTCGCGCCGCGAGGTAGCGCTCGCGGAGGCGGGCGGCGGGCACCCTGGGCTCGGCGTCGACGAAGTGCTTGCAGTCCTCGAAGAGGCCGCGCTCCTGGACCGACCGGAACAGCTCGCCGGCGACCTGCGGGTAGCGCCTGTAGTCGAACGCGCGGGTGCTCATCCACCCTATCTTGTGATAGGATTAGTAAGTAAGTGTTGTCTCGGGCGGGAAATACGAGGACTGGGGGCCGCTCCGCGAGAGTTCCATTTCAATTCTGGATGATTAATTATAAGTGCAGTAAATCAGTACACCATGGTACGTCTATGACCAGCATTAGCATGCAGTCGGTCAGCAAGTTCTTCGACGGAGGTGATATAATCGCGAACTACAAACTGGACCTCGAAGTACGGGACGGCGAGTTCCTGGTCTTTCTCGGACCGTCCGGCTGCGGGAAGACGACCGCGCTCCGGATGATCGCGGGACTGGAGACGCCCTCGGAGGGCGACATCTACTTCGACGACGACCGGGTCACCGACATGGCGCCGGCCGACCGGAACGTCGCGATGGTCTTCCAGAACTACGCGCTGTACCCCCACATGAGCGTGCGGGAGAACATCGAGTACCCCCTGAAGATACGGGGCGTCCCGCCCGAGGAACGCGACGAACGCGTCGCCGAGATCGCGGACCTCCTCCACATCGAGGACCAGCTCGACAGCGACCCGGCGAACATCTCCGGCGGGCAGCGCCAGCGCACCTCCCTGGCGCGAGCCATCATCCGCGAACCGTCCGTGTTCCTGCTGGACGAACCGCTCAGCAACCTCGACGCGAAACTCCGCCTGGAGATGCGCTCGGAGCTCAAACGCCTCCAGAACGAACTCGACATCACGACCGTCTACGTCACGCACAACCAGGAGGAGGCGATGAGCATGGGCGACCGCATCGCCGTCATGAACGAGGGGACCATCCGGCAGGTCGCCGACCCCGAGGAGCTCTACCGGCGACCCCGGACGGCCTGGGTCGCGGAGTTCATCGGGTCGCCGCCGATGAACCTCCTCGAGGGCTCCCGGCGCAACGGCGCCATCCACGTCGACGACGAGAACGCCGTCCCGGCGACCGACGACGCGCCGCCGGACGACGTCTCCGTCGGCTTCCGGCCGGAGGACCTCGCCGTCACCGCGACCGAACCCGACACCGACTGGTGTCTCCGGGGGCGCGTCAAGACCGTCGAACCGCTCGGCGAGTACGTGCTCGTGAACGTCGACGTCGGCGACGCGACGGTGAACGCCAAGGTCGACCACTCGGACCTCGAGTCGGGCCAGCAGGTGTTCGTCAGCGTCGACCGGGGAGACGTCTACCTCTACGACGGGGACGGCGAACTCGTCGCCTGAGACGATGTCGGTCACGAACCTCCTCGACGGCCGCGTCGACCGGGACGTCGACTGGGAGAAGGTCATGGCCATCCTCGTCTTCATGGCGCCGGGACTCACCCTGTTCGCCATCTTCTCCGTCGGCCCGATGCTGTACTCCGCGTGGGGGAGCTTCTACGCCTGGGACGGCTTCACCGTCCAGCAGTTCGTCGGCCTCGACGCGTGGGTCGCGACGTTCACGGACGACGCCATCGTCAACTGGTCGAACCTCGCGTCGTTCACGTACCCGATGGGCGCGCTCCCCCAGAACCTCATCTGGATGGTCGTCCACGTCCCGCTGAGCACGCTCCTCGGCCTCGGGCTCGCGTTGCTGTTCGCCGACCTCCGCGGCCGCCGCGTCCTCCGGTCGATGGTGTTCCTCGGGTTCACGACGCCGACGGTCGTCATCGGCCTCGTGTTGCTGTTCGTCTACGACCCCCAGGCGGGCGTGTTCAACGAACTCCTCCGGACGGTCGGCCTCGAGGGCCAGGTCCGCAACTGGCTCCAGCAGCCACAGATCGCCATCTACGCGCTCATCGCCGGCGGCGTCTGGGTCCAGACGGGGTTCAGCATGCTCGTGTACAGCTCCGCGCTCGCCGGCATCGACCCGGCGCTCCTCGAGTCGGCGCGCATCGACGGCGCCGGCCCGTTCCGCCGGTTCAAGGACGTCATCTGGCCGCTCGTCAAGCCGGTGACCGCCGTGGTCGTCATCATGAGCACCATCTGGGTCATCCGCATCTTCGCCATCGTGTACGCGGCCGGCGGCCCCTCGGGCGGCCCGAACGGCGTGTTCTCCGTGCTCGGCCTGGAGGTCTACCAGGCGGCGTTCTCCGTCCCCATCGAGTACGGGAAGGCGATGGTCGTCGCGCTGATTGAACTGGTGATCACGCTCCCGATGGCGTGGTACATCGCGCGAATGGACTGACTCACAATGACCGAGCACACACCCGACGACACGACCGCTTCCGACACCGACGACGCGCACGCGGACGGCGGGACGCGCGTCCGCCGCGACCCGCCGGAGACGGCACCGGCGGAGTTCCAGGACACCCGCAACCGACTGCTGACGTCGCTACCGACCGGCACGCGAGCCGCCAGGTACGCCGTCGCCGTCGCCGTCGCCGTGCTCTGGGTCGTCCCCCTGATCGGGCTCGTCATGGCGTCCGTGCGCCCCCTCGAGCAGGTGATCCAGGGCTGGTGGCACCTCGAGGGGATGACCGTCACCCTCCAGAACTACAGCGCGGCGTGGACGTTCAAGTCGGGACCGATGCGGCAGGCGCTGTTCAACACCGCCATCGTCACCGTCCCGTCCGTGCTGGCCGTCACGCTCCTGGGGACGATGGTCGCGTACCCGTTCGCTCGCTTCGACTTCCCCGTGAAGACCGGCCTGTTCTTCCTGCTGATCGTCGTCATGGCGGCGCCGCCGGAGCTAGTCGCGATGGGCAACTACAACACCCTCCGGGAGACCGGCCTGTTCGACACCTACATGGGCCTGATTCTGGTCCACATCGGCTGGGGGATGGGCTGGGTCGTGATGTTCCTCCGGAACTACCTCCTGGGCCTCCCCGAGGAGCTCGAGGAGGCCGCGCGCATCGACGGCGCGTCCCGCTACCAGATCTTCAAGTCCATCGTGTTGCCGTACTCGATGCCGGCGCTGGTGTCCGTCGCCGTCATCCAGTTCACCTGGGTCTGGAACTCCTTCTTCTTCCCCCTGGTGTTCATGCGCTCGACGGACAAGAAGCTCGCACCCCAGGTGCTCCCGCTGATGAAGGGCCGCCTCCAGATCGACTGGGGGCTGGTCGCCGCGGGCTCGGTGCTGACCATGATCGTCCCGATCGTGTTGTTCCTCGCGCTCCAGAAGTACTACAAGCGCGGGATGGTCGCGGCGGTCGCCGACTAGGCGCCGCGGCGGGCGGCCTGCCGCCGTCGTCGCTGTCGTGCTCGTCGCTGCCGCCGTCGTCGCTGTCGTGCTCGTCGCTGCCGCACTCCCCCTCGCCGGGTCGCTCGCCGCTGTCCGCTCGTCGCCGGCGCGTCGAAAAGCAGCGCAGTCGCGGCGTCGCGGTCAGTACGGTAGCGGGCCGGCGACGGTCGCCAGCACCACGACCGCGACGGCCAGCAGCTGGGCGAGGAAGAACGCCCGCGAGGACGCCCAGCCGAAGTACAGGAGCGCGACCGTCGGCACGGCGGCGATGGCCGCCGGCCACGCCCCCTTCGTGAACAGGATGGCGAGGAACCCCGTGGTGAACAGGATGAGCGCGTCCATCCCGAGCGACAGCGAGTTGCGGCGCCGGAGCTCCTCGGGGTCGAGCGCCTGCCGGACGCCGCGAGCGCCGCCGTCTGAGGGCTCGTCGGACGTTCCCGTCGAGGCCATCCTCACGCCTCCAGGGTGTTCTCGTGGGCCTCGTCGAGCGCGGACACGATGTCGGACGTCGGCGTGTCCGGCGACGCCCACAGGCCCTTGAGCACCGACCAGAACTCCTGCTGGAAGGGGTTCCCGAGCGCGTCGTCGAGGTCCGGGACGACGGTCACCTCGGCGGCGAGCTCCGGCAGCTGGGACATCACTTCGCTCTGGTAGGCGTCCGACGGGACCTGGGTGTTCGACGGGACGAAGCCGCCGAGTTCCACCCACTGCCGCTGGCCCTCCGCGGACACGAACGAGCTCAGGGCGTCCCGCGCGGTGTCGACCCTCTCGGAGTACGTCGGCACCGTGAACCAGTTCACGCTCGACGCGATGCCCTCAACGCCCGGGAGCCGGAAGACGCCGAGGTCGGAGGCGTCCTCGACGGCGTCCTGGGCGGTCGTGAACGACCCCATGAAGTACAGCGGCGTCGACCCGTCCCAGAAGTACTCGTACTGGACGCCGAAGTCCCGCATCTGGCTGAAGTACCCCTCCTCGTGGAGGGCCTTCACCTCGTCGAAGGCGGCGCGCACGCGGTCGTCGGTGAACGAGGCCTCGCCGTTGATGAGTCCCTGCTGGAGCTGCGCGCCGTCCTCCTGGCGCATGAAGAATCCCTCCATGAGGTCGCTGAGCGGCCAGCCGGTCCCGTTGCCGGACGCGATGGGCGCGTCGACGCCCTCGATGCTCGCGATGGAGTCCAGCAGCGACGTGAACTCGTCGTAGTTCGACGGCTCGGAGAGGCCGTGCTCGTCGAAGAACGACTGCCGGTACCAGAACCCGGGCTTGAGGTCCATCTTGAACGGCGCCGCGTACACCTCGCCGTCGACGGTGACCCGGGACGGGTCGACCGCGAAGTCGTCCGGGTTCCAGGCGTCGCCGACCGGCGCCAGGTGGCCGTTCTGGGCGTCGCTGACGATGCGCGCGGGGGACGGCATCACGACGATGTCCGCGGCCGCGACGCCGGACTCGTAGTCCATCAGCGTCCCCGTCAGCAGGCTGTCCGTGTCCCGCGGGAAGTACTCGATCTCGACGCCGGCCTCGCTCTCGACGTAGCTCATCACCTCGCCGAACGACTCCTGTTCCTCGCCCGACCAGACGCCGGTGACCTCGATGCTGGACGCCCCGCCTCCGCCGCCGCCACCGCCGTCGGTGGTCGAATCCCCCGAGTCGGCGGTGGTGTCACCGTCGCCGTTCCCGTCGCCGTCGGAGTCGCCCCCGAGACAGCCGGCGAGGCCGGTCGTCGCGACCACCGACGCAGCGCCGGTGGCCTTGAGGACGTTCCGCCGCGTTCTGCTCGACCGGTGTGTGCGGTCTGCCATTGCACTAACCGAATGAAAGTCCATTTACTTCAAATTTGGTTATTAATTACCGCTATAGTTACTCTTGGCTCGGCCGGTCGGCGATGCGCTCACCGCGCGATTTATGGCTCCACGCCCGGGACGATGCACGCGTGTCCGTCGAAGACACCTCGCGAGCAGCGACGGCGGCCCGGCCGAACGTCGTGCTCGTCCACTGTCACGACCTCGGGCAGTACCTCGGCTGTTACGGCGCCGACGTCGACAGCCCGAACCTCGACCGGCTCGCCGCCGACGGCGTCCGACTCGAGCGCAGCTTCTGTACCGCCCCGCAGTGCTCGCCCAGCCGGTCGAGCATGATGACCGGCGCGTACCCCCACGAGAACGGCGTCATGGGCCTCGCGCACATGGGCTGGGCGCTCGACGACGACTGGGCGACCCTCCCCAAGTACCTCCGGGACGCCGGCTACTCGACGCACCTCCTCGGCTTCCAGCACGAAGTCCCCGACGACCCCACGCGGCTGGGCTACGACCACGTCGACACCACCACCAAGCGCGCGCTCGACCTCGTCGACGTCGTCGACGACTTTCTCGCCGACCGCGCCGCCGCGGACGCCCACGCCGCGGCCGGCGACCCGTTCTTCGTCTCCGTCGGCATCGAGGAGCCCCACCGGCCGTTCCGCCGCGAGTACGTCCCCGACTCGGTGTACGACGACCCCGGCCCCGACGAGGTCGACCTCGGGGACTTCCCGTACCTCCCGGACGAGCCCGGCGTCCGCGAGGACGTCGCCGACCTCCAGTCGCTCGTCGCGGGGACGCTCGACCCGGCCGTCGGCGCGATCCGCGACTCGCTGTCGGCCGCCGGCCTCGCCGAGGACACCCTGTTCGTGTTCACGACCGACCACGGGCTCGCCATGCCGCGCGCGAAGGGCACCTGTTACGACGCCGGCCTCGAGACCGCGCTGCTCGTCCACCAGCCCGGCGTCGTCGAGGGCGGGGCCGTCCACGACGACCTCGTCAGCAACGTCGACCTCGCGCCGACCCTGCTGGACCTCGTCGGCGTCGACCCCCCGACCGACGTCGCCGGCCGCTCGTTCGCCGACCTCCTCCGCGACGGCGCCGCCCACGACCGCGACCGGGTCTACGGCGAGATGACCTGGCACGACCGCTACAACCCGGTGCGGTCCGTCCGCACCGACCGCTACCGGTACGTCCGGAACTTCTCGGTGCTCCCCCGGGTGTTCGTGCCCCTGGACGTCGTGCCGACGGCCGCCGGCCGGGCGGTCCACGAGCAGTTCCACGTCGAACAGCGCCCCGCCGAGGAGCTCTACGACCTCGAACGCGACCCCCACGAACGCCGGAACCTCGCCTCCGACCGGACGCCCTTCGAGACCGCCGCGGACGCCAGCGACCCCCACCCCGAGTACGTCGACGTCCTCGACCGCCTCCGGTCGGACCTCCGCGAGTGGATGGCGGCGACCGACGACCCGCTGCTCGACGGCCCGGTCCCGTACGCGGACGTCGAGTAGGCCGCCCGACGTCGGACGCGGACGTCGAGTAGGCCGGCCGATGCCGGACGCAGGCGTCGATTCGGTCGCCCGATGCCGGACGCGGACGCCGATTCGGTCGCCCGACGCGGGACGCGGACGCCGATTCGGTCGCCCGACGCGGGACGCAGGCGTCGAGTGGGCCGTCCGGACGCGCCGGACGAGTCCTCCGACCGGACCCGAGCGCGGTCGCGGCGTCGCGGCCGCTCGCCGCGTCCAGTACGCTTTATACACTCGCGTAGTCACTCGTTCGCATGGAGACGGAGGAACTGCTGGACACACTGCAGGCCGCGGACCTCTCGTTCTACCAGGCCAACGCGTACGTCGCGCTCCTGGAGCTGGGGACCGCGTCCGCCACCGAGGTCGCGGACGCCAGCGAGGTCCCCGACGCCCGGATCTACGACGTGTTGCGCGACCTCGACGACCTCGGCTACGTGGAACTGTACGAACAGGAGACGTTCCAGGCGCGCGCCACCGACCCCGAGACCATCGTCGACGGCCTCACCGAACGCGCGACCGCCCTCGAGGACGCCGCCGACGAGATCCAGGACCGCTACGAGCGACCGACCCTCGACACCCAGACCGTCAGCATCGTCAAGCGCTTCGACACCGTCGTCGAGGCCGCGCGGTCGTTCGTCAGGGACGCCGAGATACAGGTGCACGCGACGCTCACGCCCGACCAGTTCGAGACGCTCCGCGACGACCTCGCGGACGCCCACGACCGCGGCGTCACCGTCAACGTCACGCTGCTCGCCCAGGACGACGACACCCCCATCGACAGCGTCGACTACGAGGGCGCCGTCAGCGCCGTGCGCCGCCTCCACCGGCCCTCGCCGTTCATCGTCACCTCCGACCTCCGCCGGACCGCGTTCGCGCCGAACCCCGCCGCCATCGAGGAGTACGGCCTCATCCTCCAGAACCGGTCGTTCACGTACGTGTTCTTCTGGCACCTCCTGCTGTTCGCGTGGCTCCCGTCGCCGACCGTCTACGCCGAGGACGTCGACGCCCCGAAGCGGTACGCGGACATCCGCCAGTTCCTCCTCGAACACTTCCGGTTGCTCCGGGAGGACGCGACCATCACCGTCGAGGTCACGGGCCGCCACACCGAGGACGACCGCGAGGTCACCGTCTCCGGCCCCATCGTCGACACGGACCGCGGCTCCACGGCCGCGGGGTCGCTGAGCTCCGACGTCCTCGCGCTCACCGGCACCGCGACGTTCGTCGTCGACGACGGGACCGACTGCCACACGGTCGGCGGCTGGGGCGCGACCTACGAGGACATCGAGGCCCGCCGCATCACCGTGACGGACGTCGAGTCCGTCGACGGCGTCCCCGCCGAGGACTGACCCGGCGGCGCCCCACGCCCGCCGTTCTCGGGTGCGTCACCGGTCGCCGTTCTCGACGGCCGTCTCGTACCCGCCGTCGCCGTCGCGCACCACGCCGACAGCGCAGACCGCGTGCTCGAACGCCGCGCTGTACGCTTCGGCGGCGGCGTCCGGTGCGGACGCCGCGTCGAAGCCGATGGGCTCCGGACTCGCCTTCTCGTAGGTCGCGACCAGCGTCGGCTCCTCGACCGCCTCGACGAGCAGCGCGTCCTTGCGCACCGTCCCGACGTACGCGCTCCCGTCGTCCGCGAGCACGCCCGCGATCCGCGGCGTGTCGTAGTCGTCCTTCTCGTAGTCCAGCGCGAGCAGCGACTCGGCGAGCGCGTCCCGCGGCGGGTACCCGAGCCCGAGTTTCTCCGTGACCGGGTCGACGTGGCTGCCGTTCCCGACGACGGCGTGTCCGGCCGCCTCCCGGTAGCAGTTGTACGACACGTAGGGGTTGTCCGTCTCCGGCGCGTCCGGCGTCGGCGCGACGGTCAACGCGCCCTCGCGCTCGATCACCCTGCGGTCCGGGAACGACCGCGAGGACACTCGGTACGCTGCTACCTCGGGACCCACGACGACGAACCGTCCGACGTACATGCGAGAACGTGCATCCTCGGTGGGCAAATAGCCGTCGAAGTATGCACGTTCGGCCGCCGGACGCCCCTCGTCGCCGGGGTTCGCAACACTGATAAAGCACAATCGCCTTTCGTCCTGTGCGAGCAGTCCATTGGGGTAGTGGCCAATCCTGAAGCCTTCTGGGGGCTTCGACCCTGGTTCGAATCCAGGATGGACTACTTCTGCTGCGAGCGGACGCGAGCAGCGAATCGTGTGAATTCGAGCCCTGTCGGACGGGCGCAGCGACGCGAGCACGTCCGACTCCGGTTCGAATCCAGGACGGACCACTGCTCCCGGTTCGGTGACCGTCCAGCGACGCCTGCGTCCCGGTCCGGTGGGTTCGCCCGCGTCACTTTCACTTTCACCGCGCGGCAGGATTCGGTTCTTGTGGCGGACGCGCGTCAGACGCGGACAGGTGACGCATGGATGACCACACGGACGCCGGCTGGCGCGTCAAGTGCCCGCGCGGCCACACGCGGCTGCGCCGCCAGCGCGACGGCCGCTACTACTGCCGGAGCTGCGACCGGCACTACGACCGCAGCGACCTGCGGGGGTGACCGATGTCCGTAGACCCCCGCACGAACGCCGTGCCGAACGGCGCGCGCAGCGTCCTGCGCGCGAACCCGGACGCCACCGCGCGCCTGCCGTCGCCCGCCGACGAGTTCCGGCGCGCCGACCTCCCGGACGAGGTGGCGCGCGTGTTCAGGCGGTTCCGCGAGCACGGCGTCGTCGAGCGCGCCGGCCGCGCGGCCGACGGCGCGCACACGTACCGCACCGACCCGGGCGCCTACGAGGTCGCCCGCGAGGTCCGCACCGACCGCGACACGCTCCCCTGCGGCCACGGCGGCATGCGGAACCTCCGCGGGGACGCGTACTCCTGTGGCGACCCGGACTGCGACGCGCGCTACGACCGCGACACCGTCGCCGCGGTCGTCTTCGAGTGACCGACTGTCCGCCGGGCGTCAGACGCGCGACTGCTCTCCGCGGGCGCCGTTTCGACTGGAAGAATCGCTGACAGCTCCGCGTTCGCCGCTCTCGGGGACTACCTTCGAAGCGCGAAACCGCACGCGGGCGCCGCTATCCAACCCCTCCGTTTCGACTGGAACGGGGTGTGCTACCGACACTCATTCCGCCCCGTCGAGCACCTCGATCGCGTCCAGTTCGCGCTCGGGGTCGTACTCCGCGACGTCGCCGCGCTCGACGCCCGCCCGCCCCGTCATCTCCCCCAGAATCGCCTCCCTGGCGTCCGCCGGCGCCTCCGTCTCGTTGACCACCTCGTCGCGCTCGGTCGCGTACCGCGCCTTCAGCGAGCTCGCGTCCGTCGGGTAGCTCGACCCCTGCACCGCCGCCTCCGCCGCCGCCAGGGTCCCCTCGACGTGCTCGGCCGGGCCGCGCTCGTGCTCGCTCGGGAACTCACCGGTCTCCGCCTCGGGTACGTAGTCGTCCTCGCTCACGGCTAGCCGAACCGCCTCGCCGCCGAAATGCGTGCCGGCCGACTCCGTCCCGGCGGCCAGCGACTACTTCTCGACGTCCAGCAGCGCGACGCGCTCGCGCACCACGCCCGCGAGGTCGCCCGCCGCCGCCGCCAGTTCCGCGTCGCTCACGGCGAAGAACGCCCGGAGCGCGTCCGGGTCGCCGGCCACGCCGCCGTCGCCGTCCAGCGCGGCCGCGAGCGCCTCGTCGTCGCCGAGGACGGCGGCGTCAACCAGGCGGTCCGCGACTGCCGCCGCGGCCCCCGTCTCGTCCCCCTCGCCGTCCGCGTCGTGGACCACGACCACGACCCGCTGCTCGCCCTCGCCGACGCCCATCTCGAGCGCCTCGCGGATCTGGCGGCGGCCGGCCGCGTACAGCAGGACCTCGACGGCGCGGTCGCCGGCGACGTTCTCGCCGCGGTCGAACGCGCGGTCGGCGCGCTCGACGGCCGCCGCGAGGTGCCGGCGGTCCGCCACGTAGGCCGCGTCGAACGCCTGCACCGCCGCGCCGTGCTCGTCGCCGACCGCGCCGAGGGCCGCGACGAACTCGTCCACGTCGCCGACGCGCGCGGTCCCGACGACGAGCCTCACGAGAAGTCACCCAGGTTCGCCTGCCCGTCGCCGCCGCTCGCGCCCGCCGCGTCCCCCTCCTCTGCGGCCGCCACCGCGTCCGCGTCGGCGTCCACGCCGTCCATCTCCGGGTCCGGGTGGCCGGCGTTCGCCAGGATGCGCTCGGCGGTCTTCTCGCGGCCGCGCACGGCGCCCAGCACGACGCCCTTCTCCGCGTTCCGGAGGTCCGCACGCGACTCGATGCCAGCCTCGTACAGCCGCCGCGCGCGCTTCCGGCCGACGTCGCGCACGCCCGCGAGGTCCAGCAGCTCCTCGCGGACGCCGTACTCCACGCGCTTGCGGGCCGCCCTGACGGCGGTCGCGCAGTCCGCGTCGAGCTCGCCGGCGAGGCGCTCGGCCGCGTGCAGCAGCCACTCCGCGGTCTCGACTTTCCCCCGGATGTCGCCCGGGCCGACGTCGTAACGCTCCGCGATGCGGTCCTCGTCGAGCTCCGACGCCCAGTCCTCGAGGAGCTTCGCGGTCTTCAGCGCGGACAGCCAGTCCTCGAAGTCCGGCGCCTCCTCGCGGGGCGTCCGCCCCAGCAGTTCGTCCTCGCGCTCGTAGGCCAGTTCGGTGTACCGCTCGCGGTCGCCCGACCGCAGGTACAGCTCGTACATGTCCGGCGTCCGGCTCACGAGGTGGAACAGGCCCAGCGGCGACGGGTCCGCGCTCGCGTCGCCGTCCGACGCCGGCGCGTCCGCCTGCATCTCGCTGGCCGTCTGGAAGCCCGGCTCGCCGTCGGCGCTCGCCCGCTCCGCGGTCGCCGGCTGGCCGGCCGCGCGCGCCGCGTCCCGGAGGCCGTCGACGAGCGTCGCCGCGCTCATCGGGTCGACGTACAGCTGGCTGACCAGGTGGCCGGTGGTGGTCGCGCGCAGTGCGCCGGCCTCGCGCTCGACGAACCCGTTGCGGTCGAGGTACGCGAGGACGTCCAGTGCCACGTCCTCGAGGCGGCTCGCGTCGTCGGTCTGGGTGGCGTACAGCGTCTCCCCCAGGAACGCCAGGAGCGCGTCCTCGGTGGCCGTGAAGCCGGTGGCGACGGCGGCGAGGACGTGCGTGCGCAGCGCGGGCTCCGCGGCGAGCTTCGACCGCACGGGCTCGGGGTCGGCGTACACGTACCGGTCGAACAGCTCCTCGAGTTCGTCGTGGCTGCTCGCCAGCAGCACCGCCTCGCCGTAGGGGTCCCGGCCCGGCCGGCCGGCGCGCCCGAACATCTGGTGGACCTCCAGCACCGACAGCGGCTGCATGCCGCCGGCGGTGCCGTCGTAGCGCTGCCAGTCCCGCACCACGACGCGCCGCGAGGGCGTGTTCACGCCCGCCGCGAGCGTCGGCGTCGCCGCGACGACCTTGACGGCGCGGTCCCTGAAGGCGTCCTCGACGAGTTCGCGGTGCTCGCGCGCGAGGCCCGCGTGGTGGAAGGCAGCCCCCTTCTCGACGGCGTCCGCGAGGTCGTCGCTGGTCTCCGTGTCGCTGACGCCGCGGATCTCGTCGGCGACCGCCTGCAGGCGCTCGCGCTCCGCGTCCGTGATCCCCGTCTTCGTCACGTCCGCGAGCCGGCGCGCCGCCGCCTCCGCGTTCCGCCGCGAGTTCACGAACACGAGCGTCGACCCGCCGTCCTGGAGCGTGTCGTCGACGATGGCGGCGGTCTGGCTGTCGCTGCGGCCGGTCGCCAGCTCCGCCTGCGTGCCGTCGTCGTAGTGGACGGCCTGCCCGTAGTGGACGCCCGTCCGCAACTCGATGGGCCGCCACGTCGAGTCCACGAGTGCGGCGTCCAGCCAGTCGGCGACCTCGTCGGCGTTCCCGACCGTCGCCGAGAGCGCGACGACCTGGAGGGCGGGGACGCGCTGGCGGAGCTTCGCGAGCGTCACCTCCAGGGTGGGGCCGCGGTGGTCGTCGTCCACGAGGTGGACCTCGTCGGCGACCACGCAGGCGAGGTCGTCGATCCAGTCGGCGCCGTTCCGCACGAGCGAGTCGACCTTCTCGGAGGTGGCGACGATGACGTCCTCGTCGGCGAGGCGCGCGCCGTCGCTCTCGTAGTTCCCCGTGGAGACGCCGACCGACACGCCGTGGTCCTCGAACGCCGCGAACTCCGAGGCCTTCTCGCCGGCGAGCGCTCGCAGGGGCACGATGTAGAGGGCCTTCCCGCCGCGCTCGACCGCCGACAGCATCGCCAGCTGGGCGACGAGGGTCTTCCCGCTCGCCGTCGGCACGCTCGCGACGAGGTTCTCGCCGTCCGCGACGCCCTTCTCGACGGCCTCGGCCTGCGGCGGGTACAGCTCCTCGATGCCCTCGCCCTCGAGGTGGTCGACGGCCCACTCGGGGACGCCGTCGACGTCCGCGACTCTCATTGCACCGAGGTAGGCGCGTCCCGCGGTTTAAACTGTCGGGCCGGCGGACGGCGGGTCCGGCGACCGGAGCGGCTCCCCGGCGGCGTCGCCCGGCAACCCTATAGGCGTCCGCGTGCCAGCCCCGTGTATGCGAATCGAGTACGACCGCGACGTCTGCATCGGGATGTTCCAGTGCGTCGCGGAGTGGGACGCCTTCGAGAAGGACACCGACGCCGGGAAGGCGGTGCTCGCGGACAGCGAGGAGGTCGAGGACGACCTGTTCAGCCGCGAGATTCCCGGGGACGCGGAACTGGACGCGAAGTTCGCGGCGCGGGCGTGTCCCGTCGACGCCATCACCGTCTACGACGACGACGGCGAACAGATCATCCCCTGACCGCGCGCGCTGGCCGCCCTCTCGGCCGCGGTCCGGCCGGAGAAGGACTTATGGTACTCTCTAGCATACGTCCTGCTGGCATGTGTCACCACTGGGAGGAACTCCCGGTCGAGGACCTCGACGCCGAGGCCGAACACGACGCCGAGGACGTCGAGGACGTCCAACAGGAAGCCGCGCCGGCGTGACCGGCCGCAACGACGGCCGGTGATCGGCGCGCGACCGAACAGCCGCGGCTGAACGGCGCTACGCGATCTCGTCGTACTGCTCGCCGAGCTTCTCGGCGGCCTCGCCGAGCTGGTCGCGCTCGTACTCCGTGAGGTCCCACTCCACGACCTCCTCGACGCCGCCGCTCCCGAGCTTCACGGGGACGCCGAGCCCGACGTCGTCGAGGCCGTACTCGCCGTCGAGCACGACGCTCCCCGGGAGCACCTCGCCCGTGTCCCGGAGGATGGCCTCGACCATGTGCGCGACGCCCGTCGCCGGCCCCCACTGGGTCGCGCCCTTCTTCTCGATGACGTTCATCGCGGACGCCTGGAGCTCGCCGAGGATCTCCGCTTTCTCGTCGTCGCTGAACTCGGGGTCCGCGCCGTTCACGCGCACCTTCGAGAACACCGGCACCTGGGCGTCGCCGTGCTCGCCGAGGATGGTCGCCTCGACGTTCTGGACGGGCGCGTCGAAGCGCTGGCCGAGGACGTACCGGAACCGCGCGGAGTCGAGGCGGCCGCCGAACCCGATCACCTCGTGCCGGTCGCGGTCGCCGGTCTCGTAGAGGTGGCGGTTCAGGAGGTCGACGGGGTTCGACGTCGTCACCGTCACGAAGTCGTCGTTGTGCTCGGCCAGCGACGACCCGATGTCGTCCATGATGGGAGCGTTCTCGCCCGCGAGGTCGATGCGCGTCTGGCCGGGCTGGCGCGGGATGCCGGCCGTGACGACGACGACGTCCGAGCCCGCGGTGTCCTCGTAGGTGCCCTGGTACACCTCGGTGTTCGCGTCGTACGCCACGCCGTGGTTCGCGTCCGCGGCCTGCCCGACGGTCTCGTCCTCCTTCTCGGGGATGTCCACGAACACGAGCTCGTCGGCGACGTCGCGGAGCGCGAGGTTGTAGCCTGCGGCGGCGCCGACCGTGCCGGCGGCCCCCACGATGCTGACCTTCGTCATGTCACGTACACCACCGCCGGGAACGCCGTTAAGCCCTTCGGTGACTCCGATACCGCGGGACGCTGCCGGGACGGCGACGCGCGCCGGACCGGCGGTCGACGACCGCCGAGCCCGCGTCGCTCCGCAGGCTTTTCGAGGCCTGGCGCCCTTCGTACGCCCATGAGCGACACGGACGACGGCTTCGACGAGGAGGCCGTGCGGCGGGAGCTCCGCGAGAAGTACGAGAACGACGACCGCGGGGAGACCGAGCGAATGAGCGAACTCCTCCTGCAGGGCGCGACGATGACGAACCAGCACTGCGACGCCTGCGGCTCGCCCATCTTCCGGTACGACGGCCAGTCGTTCTGCCCGAACTGCCAGCACGCCGCCCGGCAGGCCCAGCAGGACGAGCAGCCCTCGCAGTCCCCACAGGCCCAGCAGGACGAGCAGGGCGGACAGCACCAGGAGGACGCGGGAAGCGCGAACGGTGGCCAGCACGCCGCCGACGCCGGGGCGGCCGCGAACGCGGACGCCGGCTTCGCGGCGGACGTCGACGCGTCTGCCGTCGAGGGCGCGACTGGTGACGACGGCCGAGCGCAGTCCGCGCCGCAGTCCCGTGGCCCAGACCGGACCCCGGCGCCTGCGAGCGCCGGCGGCCGCGAGCACGGCGAGGCCGCCGACGCGCTCGAGGCCGCCGTCGCCGCGCTCGCGCGCCGCGCCGCCGGCAGCGACGACCCGCGGCGCGCCCGCGAACACCTCGAAGCGGCCCGCGAGGCCGCCGAAGCGCTCGCCGCGCTCCGCCACAACACGTAACACGTCCACCCGCGTCGCTCCCGGCATGCACGTTCTCGCGCCCGTCGACGACTCCGACTGCAGTTTCCGCGCGCTCGGGTTCGCCGCCGAGCTGGCGGACCGCTACGACGGCAGCGTCGACGTCGTCCACTTCGCCGACCGCGACGCGGCCGACGCCGACGCGGTCGTCGACCGCGCGAACCGCATCCTCGACGCCCAGGGCGTCGACGCCGACGTCGAAGTGAGCGCCGACGCGGACGCCGAGTTCCGCCCCAGCGACAGCGTCGGCGAACAGATCCTCGAGCTCGTGGCGGCCCGCGGCTACGACCACGTCGTCATGGGCCACCACGGCGCCGGCACGCTCGAGCGCGCCATCCTCGGCAGCGCCGCCGAGACCGTCCTCCGGGCCGACCGCGTGCCCGTCACCGTCATCCCGTGACCGACCGCGACGTCAGGCGCGGCTACGAGACCCACGCCGAACGGTACGCCGCCGCGCGCTCGACCGACGACCGCGAGCGCGCCATCCTCGACTCGTTTTTCGGCGACTGCGGCGGCCTCGAGTGCGTCCTCGACGCCGGCTGCGGCGGTGGCTCGCCGGTCCTCCGGCGGCTCGCCGCGGACGCGACCGCGGTCGGCCTCGACTTCGCCCGGAACCTCCTCGACGTCGCGGCCGACGCCGCTCCGGACGCCCGCCTCGTCCACGGCGACGTGACCGCGCTCCCGCTGCGGGACGACGCCGTCGACGCGGTCGTCGCCGTCGACTCGGTGATCCACGTCCCCGTCCCCGAGCACGCGGCGACGTTCGCGGAGTTCGCTCGCGTCCTCCGGCCGGGCGGCCGTCTGCTCGTCTCCGAAGCCCCGGCGCCGTTCGAGCGCTCCCACGACGACTGGCTCGGCGCGGGCGCCGAGATGGCCTGGCACATGGCGGGCACGGAGCGGACGCGCGAGCACCTCCGCGACGCCGGCTTCCGCGTCACCGAGTACTGGCCGGCGCCCGACACCGGCCCGGACGAACCGCCGAGACCGCCGTTCTTCGCGGCGCGCGTCGACTGAGCCGCGCGGCGGTCCGGCGGTACGGCCGGTCTCAGTCCGGCCGGTAGTCGCTGGCGACGACCTCGCGGACGCGCTCGGCGGTCACCGCGCCGACGCCCTCGGCGTCCTGCAGGTCGGCCTCGCTGGCGGTCATCACGGCCTCGACGCTCCCGAACTCGTCGAGCAGCGACTGCGCGGTCACGGGCCCGACGTCCGCGATCGCGGAGACGACGTACTCCTGCTGTTCGCCGAGGGTCTTCGCGGCCTTCTCGCCGTGCGCGCTCACCTCGCGGTCGTTGTCGGTCTGCTCGCGGTCCGCGATGGTGTGGAGCATCTCCGCGGTGTCGTCCTCGCTTCTGGTGTGGAGGACGCTGACGCCCCACTCGACCGCCAGCGACGACAGCGCCGCCCGGACCGCGTTCGGGTGGACGTTCCGCTCGGCGTACAGGTCGCCGTCGCCCTCCAGCAGCAACACGGGTCGGGTGTAGTGCCGCGTGAGGTCTTTGGCCTGCTCGAAGAGCGACCGGTCGCCGCCCAGCAGGGTGTCCATGAAGTCGCCGTGGGTCTTCCGCTCGACGGCGACCCGGTCCGAGAGCACGTAGTCGCCGACCGCCAGCGTCTCCAGGCGCGTCGCCACGCCCTCGCGCTTCGAGAGGTCGCGCGCGACGTTCGAGTCGAGTTCGCGCTGGTCGACGACGACCTCCACGGGGTCGTCGTCGCCCTCGCTGGCCGCGCGCGCCGCGACGCCGTCGCCGTCCCCGCCCCCCTCGACGTCCTCGGGGTCCGGGGCCTCGAAGTCCGTCAGGCCGGCCTGCTGGTCGCCGCCGGCCTCGCCGTCCGCCGCGCTCGCGTCGCCGGCCCCGGTTTCGACCCCCTCGCGGTCGCCGCCGTCCGCGTCGCTCGCACCCTCCGAGCGCTCGCCGCTCGCGTCCGCCGTCGCCTCGCTCCGCTCGGCGACGCTGCTCTCGGCTTCGCCGCTCGCCTCGCTCCGCTCGGCGACGCTGCTCTCGGCTTCGCCGCTCGCCTCGCTCCGCTCGGCGACGCTGCTCTCGGCTTCGCCGCTCGCCTCGCTCCGCTCGGCGACGCTGCTCTCGGCTTCGCCGCTCGCCTCGCTCCGCTCGG